>NZ_JBIUUU010000020.1:0-224197 GCF_044742595.1 Streptomyces sp. NPDC087859
AAACGCCCGGTTACATTCCGAACCCGGAAGCTAAGCCTTACAGCGCCGATGGTACTGCAGGGGGGACCCTGTGGGAGAGTAGGACACCGCCGAACTCCTTTTATAGCTCTGGCTCTTGGGCATACCGCCCAGGAGCCAGAGCTTTTTTGCGTTGAGGTAGGGTCAGGGGGCATCGTTGGCACGTTTCCCACAGGAGGCCCCCGGGTGGAGGTCCAGGAGACTCGCGTCCAGACGGAACGAGTCCTCACCATCCCCAACATCCTCAGCATGGCGCGCCTGGTCGGCGTGCCTGTCTTCCTGTGGCTGATTCTCAGGCCCGAGTTCGGAGGTCCCGAGAGTGACGGCTGGGCGCTTCTGGTGCTGGCCTTCAGCGGAGTCAGCGACTACCTGGACGGCAAGCTCGCGCGGCGTTGGAACCAGATCAGCAGCCTCGGCCGGCTCCTGGATCCCGCGGCAGACCGGCTCTACATTCTCTCGACTTTGGTCGGGCTCACCTGGCGTGAGATTCTTCCAATCTGGTTGACCGCTGTACTTCTGGCGCGTGAGCTGGTCCTGCTGGTGATGGTGGGTATCCTCAGGCGCCACGGCTATCCGCCTCCGCAGGTGAACTTCCTTGGCAAGGCGGCCACGTTCAACCTGATGTACGCCTTCCCGCTCCTGCTGCTCAGTGACGGAAGTGGCTGGCTCCCGTCACTCGCTGCTATTTTCGGATGGGCGTTCGCCGGATGGGGTACAACCCTGTACTGGTGGGCAGGAGTCCTCTACGTGGTACAAGTCCGCCGCCTCGTCCGTGCGGACACCATGGCCGATTGAACCGATAGGCGCTGCCGACAGTGGCTCGATGGCCCGCGGCGAGAAAGTGCGGGACAATCAGTGCGGGTGAAGTCGGCTAGACCGTCGTCTTTTAGAGGAGGACGCTTCCGACATGAAGGCCGTCGTGATGGCCGGAGGTGAAGGCACACGCCTTCGCCCTATGACCTCAAGCATGCCCAAGCCGCTCCTGCCGGTGGTGAACCGCCCGATCATGGAGCACGTGCTACGGCTGCTCAAAAGGCATGGTCTCAACGAGACCGTCGTAACTGTCCAGTTCCTGGCCTCTCTGGTCAAGAACTACTTCGGTGACGGCGAAGAGCTCGGGATGGAGCTCTCCTATGCCAATGAGGAGAAGCCACTCGGTACCGCCGGAAGCGTCAAGAACGCCGAAGAGGCGTTGAAGGACGATGCTTTCCTTGTTATCTCCGGCGATGCCCTGACCGACTTCGACCTCACCGAGCTGATCAATTTCCACAAGGAGAAGGGCGCGCTGGTCACTGTCTGTCTGACGCGCGTGCCCAATCCTCTGGAATTCGGCATCACCATCGTCGACGAGGAAGGAAAGGTCGAGCGTTTCCTCGAGAAGCCGACCTGGGGCCAGGTTTTCTCCGACACGGTGAACACCGGTATCTATGTGATGGAGCCCGAAGTCTTCGACTACGTCGAAGCCGATGTGCCCGTCGACTGGTCCGGCGATGTCTTCCCGCAGCTGATGAAGGAAGGCAAGCCGATCTACGGCTTCGTGGCCGAGGGGTACTGGGAGGACGTCGGCACCCACGAGAGCTATGTGAAGGCGCAGGCCGATGTCCTGGAGGGCAAGGTCGACGTCGAGATCGACGGCTTTGAGCTCTCGCCCGGCGTGTGGGTGGCCGAGGGTGCCGAGGTGCATCCGGATGCCGTTCTCCGGGGCCCCCTCTACATCGGGGACTACGCCAAGGTCGAGGCGGGCGCCGAAATCCGGGAACACACCGTCGTGGGCTCCAACGTGGTCGTGAAGAGCGGGGCGTTCCTGCACAAGGCGGTCGTGCACGACAACGTGTACGTCGGGCAGCAGAGCAATCTCCGGGGTTGTGTCGTCGGCAAGAACACCGACGTCATGCGCGCTGCCCGGATCGAGGACGGCGCCGTCATCGGCGACGAGTGCCTCATCGGTGAAGAATCGATCGTGCAGGGCAATGTAAAGGTCTACCCGTTCAAGACCATCGAGGCCGGCGCCTTCGTCAACACCTCGGTCATCTGGGAGTCCAGGGGCCAGGCGCATCTGTTCGGCGCCCGTGGGGTGTCCGGCATCCTGAACGTGGAGATCACGCCCGAACTCGCCGTACGCCTCGCCGGCGCCTATGCGACGACGTTGAAGAAGGGCTCCACCGTCACCACGGCCCGTGACCACTCCCGTGGTGCTCGTGCGCTGAAGCGGGCGGTCATCTCCGCGCTGCAGGCCAGCGCCATCGACGTACGGGACCTGGAGAACGTACCGCTGCCCGTTGCCCGGCAGCAGACCGCGCGGGGCAGCGCGGGCGGGATCATGATCCGGACCACGCCCGGGGTGCCGGACTCCGTCGACATCATGTTCTTCGACGGGCGCGGTGCCGACCTGTCGCAGGGCAGTCAGCGGAAGCTGGACCGGGTGTTCGCGCGGCAGGAGTACCGACGTGCGTTCCCCGGTGAGATCGGGGATCTGCACTTCCCGGCCAGTGTCTTCGATTCGTACACCGGATCGCTGCTGCGGAATGTCGATACGACGGGGATCGCCGAGTCCGGTCTGAAGGTCGTCGTCGACGCGTCGAACGGCAGTGCCGGGCTTGTGCTGCCCAGTCTGCTCGGGAAGCTCGGCGTGGACTCGCTGACCGTCAATCCCGGTCTGGACGAGTCGCGGCCGACGGAGACGGCGGATGTGCGGCGGTCGGGACTGGTGCGGCTCGGTGAGATCGTGGCTTCGTCGCGGGCCGCGTTCGGTGTGCGCTTCGACCCGGTCGGCGAGCGGCTGTCGCTGGTCGACGAGAAGGGGCGGATCATCGAGGACGATCGGGCGCTGCTCGTCATGCTCGATCTCGTGGCGGCGGAGCGTCGTAGCGGACGGGTGGCGCTTCCGGTGACCACCACGAGGATCGCCGAGCAGGTGGCGGCCTATCACGGCACGCAGGTGGAGTGGACGACCACGTCGCCCGACGACCTGACCCGGGTCGGGCGGGACGATTCGACCATTTTCGGCGGTGATGGCAAGGGTGCCTTCATCGTGCCGGAGTTCAGCAGTGTCTTTGACGGTACGGCGGCGTTCGTGCGGCTCATCGGGCTGGTGGCGCGGACGCAGCTGACCCTCAGCCAGATCGATGCGCGGATTCCGCGGGCGCATGTGCTCAAGCGGGATCTGGCGACTCCGTGGGCGGTCAAGGGGCTTGTGATGCGGCGGGTCGTGGAGGCCGCCGGGGATCGCTTTGTCGACACGACTGATGGTGTGCGGGTCGTGGAGACCGACGGGCGGTGGGTGATGGTGCTGCCCGACCCCGCCGAGGCCGTCACCCATTTGTGGGCGGAAGGACCGGACGACGCGTCCGCGCAGGCGCTGCTCGACGAGTGGGCGGCGGTCGTGGACAGCGCCGGCCGCTGAAAGACGCAGCACGCGTGCGTGCCGGACAGGTGTCCCCAAGGGGGCCTGTCCGGCACGGCGGTGGGGCCATTCGGAGGTAGCGGGCGCGACGTGCGACGATGTGCGGCATGCCGCAGCAGCCCCCCGTTCGGAGCGCCCCTACGCGCCCCTCTCGCCCGGACGCGTCCATGTCGCTGCTCACCAACGTCATGGACCACAGCCTCGACGACGGGTACGCGGAGGCGGCCGCCCGGAAGAAGGCGGCGGGCGACAGCGGAATGCCGAAGACGCTCCGGGCGAAGCTCGGGCTGGCCGGTGGGCTGGTACTCGCCGCGCTGGTCGTGACCGTCGGGGCGGCGCAGGCGCGGGTCGCGGCGCCCGTCGTGGCCAAGGAGCGCGAGGAGCTCATCGACCGCATCGACCGTGAGACGGACGCGGCGGACAAGCTCGAGGACAGTGTCGACGAGTTGCGCGACGACGTGAGCGCGCGCCAGCGACAGGCGCTCAGGGACAGCGGCGGCACCGGCCAGGCGGATCTGGTGGGCATTCTGTCGGGGGCCACCGCGGTGCACGGCCCCGGTGTGAAGCTGGTCGTGAACGACGCCAAGGAAGCCACCACCGGCGGCGACGGCGGCCCGCGCGAGACCTCCGGGTTCTCCGACACCGGGCGGGTGCGGGACCGGGACATGCAGCGCGTGGTCAACGGACTGTGGGAGTCGGGCGCCGAGGCCATCTCCATCAACGGGCAGCGGCTGACCGCGCTGTCGGCGATCAGGGCCGCGGGTGACGCGATACTGGTCGACAACAGGCCGCTGGTACCGCCGTACACGGTGCTCGCGGTGGGGGACGGGCAGCGGCTGAGCACCAAGTTCCAGAACAGCGCCGACGGGCTGTATCTGCACGCCCTGCAGGAGAACTACGGCGTCCGGACGAGCATCTCCACGGAGGGTGACCTCCGGCTGCCGGCGGCGCCGAGTGTGATCGTACGTACAGCACAGCCGAACATCGAGAAAAGTGAGAAGGGCACATCGTGATCGCCGTACTGGGCCTCGTCGTGGGAGTCGTGGCCGGCCTGTTGGTCCGGCCCGAGGTTCCGGCGGTCGTCGAGCCTTATCTGCCGATCGCCGTCGTGGCGGCACTGGATGCCGTCTTCGGCGGGCTGCGGGCCATGCTCGACGGCATCTTCGACGACAAGGTCTTCGTGGTGTCGTTCCTGTCCAACGTGGTCGTCGCGGCGCTCATCGTGTTCCTGGGCGACAAGTTGGGCGTGGGAGCGCAGCTGTCCACGGGTGTCGTGGTCGTCCTCGGCATCCGCATCTTCTCCAACGCCGCGGCTATCCGCCGACACGTGTTCCGGGCGTGAGGCCGATGAGCAACCAGGACGAGCCGTCGGAGAACAGGCTGCGCAAGGAGCTGCCCGCGGAGGTGCCCTCGACGGACGCCGAGGCCGCCGAACCGGCCGGGGAGCAGGAATCCGGGCTCACCGGCCGCCAGCGGCTGGCCCAGGGCCTGTGGCCGCCGCGGGTGACGCGGGCCCAACTCATCGTCGCCCTGCTGCTGTTCGGCCTCGGCTTCGGTCTGGCCGTGCAGGTGGCGTCGAACAGTGACGGTGACAGCGCGCTGCGCGGTGCGCGTCAGGAAGATCTTGTTCGCATCCTCGATGAACTGGATGACCGTACTCAGCGTCTTGAAGACGAGAAGGCGGGCCTCGAGAAGCAGCGTGACGAGCTGGAGAACAGCTCGGACCAGGCCGAGGAGGCCCGCAAGCAGACGCTGGAGAAGGAGAGGCAGCTCGGGATCCTGGCGGGCACGGTGGCCGCGCAGGGGCCCGGCATCACGATGACCATCGACGACACGAAGGGGACGGTCGAGGCGGACATGCTGCTCGACGCGATCCAGGAGCTGCGTGCGGCGGGCGCCGAGGCGATCCAGGTGAACGGCGTACGCGTGGTCGCGAGCACCTATCTGACCGACTCGGGCAACAGCGTGAGCGTCGACGGGAACAAGATCAACGCTCCCTATCGTTTCAAGGTCATCGGCAAGCCGCAGGATCTCGAACCAGCGCTCAACATTCCTGGAGGCGTGGTGCAGACTCTTGAGAAGGAGCAGGCCACCGTTACCGTCGAGCGGTCGACCAAGATCGTCGTGGACGCCTTGCGAGCGGCGAAGCTGCCTGACTACGCTCGGTCGTCCTCCCAGTGAACCGCGGGTGCATGGGCGGCGTCCGGCCAGGGCATGAGGTTGCGGGGGGTCGGCGCACCGATTGGGTGGTGCGTGGTGGAAACTGTCAGGTGGATACGGACGTTGTGAGGATGTCCGGGTCGGCCGGTGTATGCAATCAGGGTTCGTCCTGCCCCACGGGCGGGTCTGTTTCGGTCAAGGGGAATCGCCCGTGAAGTTGTTTGCGAAGTTGTTCGGCAAGAGCGCGCGAGAGGGTAGCGACAACGCGAACGCGACCGCTCGTCATCGCGCACAGCCAGACGCGGAGGGCCAGCGCCCGCTGTTCCGGGATCAGCTGGGCGGCGACGTTCCCGGAGGTCAGGGCGCGCCGTCTGTTGACCCTGCGCAGTCCGGCGGCATAGGTTTCGGGCAACCGTCAACCTCAAGTACGGGTGGAGAGTTTTCCATGTCGGCCCTGGTGTGTACGAGGTGCGGTAACCGCAACGCGGAGAACAGCCGCTTCTGCTCCAACTGTGGTGCGCCGCTGCGGGGTACACCCGAGCGTCCGTCGGAGACGACCTCCACGATCTCCATCTCCGGTCTCGAGGCCTACGACGCCGAGGTCACCGGGCAGACGCAGATGCCCATGCTCTCCCCGGAGGCACAGGCGGCCGTCGACGCGCTGCCGCTGGGCTCCGCGCTCCTGGTGGTGCGCCGCGGGCCGAACTCGGGCAGCCGCTTCCTGCTGGACGGTGAGCTGACCACGGCCGGACGTCATCCGCAGAGCGACATCTTCCTGGACGACGTGACGGTGTCGCGCCGGCATGTGGAGTTCCGTCGTCAGCCGGACGGTTCGTTCACCGTCGCCGATGTGGGCAGCCTCAACGGCACGTACGTCAACCGTGAGCGGATCGACTCGGTGCCGCTGCACAACGGCGACGAGGTGCAGATCGGCAAGTACCGGCTGGTCTTCTACGCGAGCCAGCGGGGCTACTGACCCGCCCCCGGGCTCCGTCCGGGGGTACACCCCCAGGGAAGGTCCATGCTTCAAACACCGAGCGGCGGTGCCCGGGACGGTGCCGCCGCCGCGGACAGTGGGCTGATGAGCATCGGCACGGTGCTGAACGCGCTGCGTGACGAGTTCCCCGAAGTCACCATCTCCAAGATCCGCTTCCTGGAGTCGGAGGGGCTCATCGAGCCGCGGCGGACCCCCTCGGGGTATCGCAAGTTCAGCCCGGAGGATGTCGAGCGCCTCGCACACGTGCTGAGGATGCAGCGGGACCACTATCTGCCGCTCAAAGTGATCCGGGAGCACCTGGACGCGATGGGGCGGGGCGAGGCCGTCGCGCTGCCCGTCGTGGGGCGTCAGCGGGACGGTGAGGCGCTGCCCGACACCTTCGAGGCGCCCACCGCCGTACGGATCGGGCGGGCCGAGCTGCTCGTCGCAGCCGACATCGGCGAGCGGGAGCTCGAGGAGTGGGAGTCGTACGGGTTGATCGCCGCGCTGCCGGACGGGGCGTACGACGCCGAGACGGTCACGGTGGCGGCGCTCGTCCTCGAGCTGGGGCGGTTCGGGATCGAGCCGAGGCATCTGCGGGTGATGAAGGCCGCCGCCGACCGGGAGGCCGGCCTGGTGGACCAGGTGGTGGCCCCGTTGAGGCGGCACCGCAATCCGCAGACGCGGGCGCACGCGGAAGCCCGTACGAAGGAACTGGCGGGGCTCACGGTGAAACTGCATGCGGCGCTGGTGCAGACCGCCCTCGGTGTGCGGCTGCCCTGAGGGCCTCGCACTCCGGATCCGTCCCCCCGTTTCCTGCCCGACTACCCAAACGTCCCGGGCACGGCCTAGGGTTGCTGTGTGAACGAGCTCGATGTCGTAGGTGTCCGGGTCGAAATGCCCTCCAACCAACCGATCGTGCTCCTGCGTGAAGTGGGAGGCGACCGCTACCTCCCGATCTGGATCGGGCCGGGGGAGGCGACGGCGATCGCCTTCGCCCAGCAGGGCATGGCCCCCGCACGACCGCTGACCCACGACCTGTTCAAGGACGTGCTGGAAGCCGTCGGTCAGGAGCTCACCGAAGTACGCATCACGGATCTGCGTGAGGGCGTCTTCTACGCGGAGCTGGTCTTCGCCAGCGGAGTCGAGGTGAGTGCCCGGCCTTCCGATGCCATAGCGCTGGCGCTGCGCACCGGGACGCCGATCTACGGGAGCGACGGTGTGCTCGACGACGCGGGCATCGCCATCCCGGACGAGCAGGAGGACGAAGTGGAGAAGTTCCGCGAGTTCCTCGACCAGATCTCCCCCGAGGACTTCGGCACCAGCAGCCAGTGAGGCATGGCCGGGCTCGCGGCCTGAGACGGGGCGGCCGTGTCCGGTGACCACTGAAATGCCGGTATTTGCCAGCGGCGAGTGAGAGCGTCCTGCGGCCCGTCCCGAGCGCATTCGGCTAGCCTTTCCCCGCGGTGGGGTACGGGAAACCACTCCTAGGGTGATTATCACTCGGCGTGCCGAGTGTGGCGATCGTTGACGCACCCCGGGCGACTGCCTACCGTCGAGAAGGCAGGTCAAGGACGGAGGTCGGCGTGAGAAGCAGCGGCGACGGTACGGCTGGGGGTGCTCCCGGACGCAGTCTGGGGGCGAGCGGCCCGTACCCGCTTCACAGCAGCGCGGCCGACCACGCTCCGCAGCGACCGGCGGTCGTGCCGAGCAGCGGCGGAGGGGCGACGTCCATGGCGTCCGAGGAGATCGGCTACCGCGGTCCGACGGCCTGTGCGGCCGCAGGCATCACCTACCGGCAATTGGACTACTGGGCGCGCACCGGGCTCGTGGAGCCGAGCGTGCGGCCCGCCCACGGGTCGGGGACGCAGCGCCTCTACAGCTTCCGGGACGTCGTCGTCCTGAAGATCGTCAAACGGTTCCTCGACACCGGGGTGTCGCTGCAGAACATCCGCACCGCCGTGCTGCACCTGCGTGAGCGCGGCTTCCGGGACCTGGAGCGCATGACGCTCATGAGCGACGGCGCCACGGTCTACGAGTGCACCTCGCCGGACGAGGTCCATGCGCTGCTCCAGGGCGGTCAGGGGATCTTCGGCATCGCCGTGGGCGTCGTGTGGCGGGACGTCGAGAGCGCGCTGTCGCAGCTGCACGGGGAGCGGATCGACACCGGGGAGACCCTTGTAGGGCACAACCCGGCGGACGAGCTGGCGCGGCGGCGCAACCGGGCGGTCTGAGGGCCGCTCCACGCCTGCGCCGGGGCATTGTCAGTGGCGTAGGGCAGCATCGGACATGTGAGAACCGCGCCCACGATCCTGCATCTCGACATGGATGCCTTCTTCGCCTCGGCGGAGCAGGCGTCCAAGCCGAGCCTGCGAGGGAAGGCCGTCGTGGTGGGCGGGCTCGGGCCGCGTGGGGTGGTGGCCACGGCGTCGTACGAGGCCCGGGTGTTCGGTGTGCATTCCGCGATGCCCATGGCCCAGGCACGGCGGCTGGCGCCGAACGCCGCGTACCTCGTGCCGCGCTTCGGGTTCTACCGGTCGATCAGTGAGCAGGTGATGGGGCTGCTGCGGGCGCTGTCGCCGCTTGTGGAGCCGCTCAGCCTCGACGAGGCGTTCGTGGATCTGGAGGCCGGGGGAACGGCCTGGGACGAGGAGTCGGCGCGGCTGGCCGGGGGGAAGCTGCGCGCCGACATACGGGCCGTCACGGGGCTCACGGGGTCGGTGGGGCTCGCCGCGTCCAAGATGCTCGCGAAGATCGCCTCCGAGCAGGCCAAGCCGGACGGGCTGGTGCTGATCGAGCCGGGGACCGAGCGGGCGCTGTTGGGGCCCAAGTCGGTGCGGATCCTGCCAGGGGTGGGGCCGGCGACGGGGGACCATCTGCGGCGGGCCGGTATCCACACGGTCGACGAGATCGCGGAGGCGGGGGAGGACGAGCTCGTACGGCTGTTGGGCAAGGCCCATGGGCACGGGCTGTACGCGATGGCGATGGCGTACGACGAGCGGCCCGTGGTGGCCGAGCGGGAGACCAAGTCCGTGTCGGTCGAGGACACGTACGACGTGGACATCCATGACCGGCTGCGGGTGGGGCTGGAGGTGCAGCGGCTGGCGGATCGGTGTGTGCGGAGGTTGCGGGGGGCCGGGCTGTCGGGGCGGACCATCGTGCTGAAGGTGCGGCGGTACGACTTCTCCACGTTGACGCGGTCCGAGACGTTGCGGGGGCCGACCGATGACGTGGCGGTGGTGCGGGAGGCCGCGGCGCGGTTGCTGGACTCCGTGGACACGACGGGTGGGGTGCGGTTGCTGGGGGTCGGGGTGAGCGGGCTTGCCGACTACACGCAGGAGGATCTTTTCGCCCAGGCCGCGGGGGAGCGCGCCGAGCTTACGGAGGAGGAACAGCGGGACGAGGTGGCCGAGGAGTCGCCGGTGGTTCCCGTCGAGCGGCGGTGGGTCTCGGGGCACGATGTGCGGCATGACGAGTTCGGGCACGGGTGGGTGCAGGGGAGCGGGCTGGGGAGGGTGACCGTGAGGTTCGAGACGCCGGATTCCGAGCCGGGGCGGGTGCGGACGTTTTCGGTGGAGGATCCCGCGTTGGTGGTGGCTGAGCCGTTGCCGTTGGTGCCGGTCGTGTGTGCGGGTGGCCCCGGCGGGGGCTGAGTGCCGTCTCCCCCGCCTGTCGTGCGCCGCTGTCTCAGGCTTCCGCGTCCTCCGTGCCTGCCAGCCTGCCGAAGTCCCGGTCCGGGAAGGGGGGTGCTGGGGCCACATCCAGGCCGTAGTGGTGGTAGAGCTGGAGTTCCTGGTCGGGGGAGAGGTGACGGCCTACGCCGAAGTCCGGCGCGTCCTTGATCAGGGCTCGTTCGAAGGGGACCCGGAGGCTGCCCTCGCGGAGTTCGCTGGGCTCCAGGGGGACGAAGGCGTCCCTGCTGAAGAGGCCGGTGCGTATGGCCGCCCATTCCGGTACGCCGGTGGCGTCGTCGAGGTAGACCTCGTCGATCGTGCCGATCTTGGTGCCGTTGCGGTCGAAGGCCTTGCGGCCGATCAGGTTCCGGGGATCGATATCGGTCTGCACGGGCCCTCCACTAGGTCGCGGCTCGCAGCTCATCCGTAAGCACTACGAAAGAGCACATTGGGGGAGGTGGCCACTCGAGGGGATCTCGAGGGATCCGCGTCGGCCTCGCTGCTAGGCTGACAAGCGGCTGCCGACCCTGTGCGGGAGAGTCCTCCGGACACCGTTCGGAGGCGCCGAAGGAGCAAATCCTCCCCGGAATCTCTCAGGCACACGTACCGCATGGACGAGGCCACTCTGGAAAGCAGGGCGGGAGTACGGCTTCCGCTCTCACCGACGGTGAAAGCCGGGAGCCCTCGGGCCCCCGGTGAAGCTCTCAGGTTGAGATGACAGAGGGGGAGGCCGTCCGGGTACCCGTGCCGTGGTGCCCCTCGCAGGTCGTGACAGACCAGGAGGCCTCCGTAATGACCGCCCACCGCACTCCGCTCACCGAACTCGAGCAGGGGATCCCCTTCGAGCAGCGCCACATAGGGCCCGACCAGGAGGCGCGGGCCAAGATGCTCGCGCACGTCGGCTATGGCTCGCTGGACGAACTCACCGCCGCCGCGGTGCCGGATGTGATCAAGAACGCCGATGACCTCGACCTGCCCGGTGCTCGCACCGAGGCCGAGGTGCTGACCGAGCTTCGCTCGCTCGCCGATCGGAACCAGGTGCTCGGCTCCATGATCGGGCTCGGGTACTACGGGACTTTCACGCCGCCCGTCATCCTGCGCAATGTCATGGAGAACCCGGCCTGGTACACCGCCTACACGCCGTACCAGCCCGAGATCTCTCAGGGACGGCTCGAGGCTCTGCTGAACTTCCAGACCATGGTCGCCGAGCTGACCGGACTGCCCACCTCCGGTGCTTCGCTGCTCGACGAGGGCACGGCGGCCGCCGAGGCGATGTCCCTGTCCCGGCGCATGGGCAAGAACAAGAAGGGGCTGTTCCTGGTCGACGCGGACGCCCTTCCGCAGACCATCGCCGTGATCGAGACCCGTGCCGAGCCGACCGGTGTGGAGGTCGTGGTCGCCGACCTCAGCGACGGCATTCCGGCCGACGTCGCCGGTCGTGAGATCAACGGCGTGCTCGTCCAGTACCCCGGCGCCTCCGGTGCCGTACGGGACATTCAGCCTCTGATCGAGCAGGCGCACGAGCTCGGAGCACTGGTCACCGTCGCCGCGGATCTGCTCGCGCTGACGCTGCTGAAGTCGCCCGGTGAGCTCGGGGCCGACATCGCGGTCGGCACCACACAGCGCTTCGGTGTGCCGATGGGCTTCGGCGGGCCGCACGCCGGCTACATGGCGGTGCGTGAGAAGTTCGCGCGCAGCCTGCCCGGGCGGCTCGTGGGTGTGTCCGTGGACGCCGACGGGCACAAGGCGTACCGGCTGGCCCTGCAGACCCGTGAGCAGCACATCCGCCGGGAGAAGGCGACCAGCAACATCTGTACCGCGCAGGTGCTGCTCGCCGTGATGGCTGGGATGTACGCCGTCTACCACGGGCCCGAGGGGCTGAAGGACATCGCGCGGCGGACCCACCGCTACGCGGGCATCCTCGCCGCGGGGCTCACCGCCGGTGGTGTCGAGGTCGTGCACGGCGCCTACTTCGACACGGTGACCGCCCGGGTGCCGGGCAGGGCCGCCGAGGTCGTCGCCGCCGCGCGCGAGAACGGCGTCAACCTGCACCTCGTGGACGCCGACCGGGTCTCCGCCTCCTGCGACGAGACGACCACGCGGGCCCAGCTGAGCGTCGTATGGTCGGCGTTCGGGGTCGAGGGCGACGTCGAGGCGCTCGACGCCGTCACCGAGGACGCCGTGCCGGCCGCGCTGCTGCGCAGCGACGAGTTCCTCGCGCACCCGGTCTTCCACCAGTACCGCTCCGAGACGGCGATGCTGCGCTACCTGCGCAGGCTCGCCGACCGGGACTACGCGCTCGACCGCGGCATGATCCCGCTGGGCTCCTGCACCATGAAGCTCAACGCGACCACCGAGATGGAGCCGGTCACCTGGCCCGAGTTCGGGCAGCTGCACCCCTTCGCGCCCGCCGAGCAGGCGCAGGGCTATCTCACGCTCATCCGTGAGCTGGAGGAGCGCCTCGCCGAGGTCACCGGATACGACAAGGTGTCATTGCAGCCCAACGCCGGGTCGCAGGGTGAGCTGGCCGGACTGCTCGCCGTACGCGGATACCACCGGGCCAACGGTGACGAGCAGCGGACCGTGTGTCTGATCCCGTCCTCCGCCCACGGGACCAACGCCGCGAGCGCGGTCATGGCCGGGATGAAGGTCGTCGTCGTGAAGACCGCCGAGGACGGCGAGATCGACGTCGAGGATCTGCGGGCGAAGATCGAGCAGTACCGCGACGAACTGTCGGTGCTGATGATCACGTACCCGTCGACGCACGGTGTGTTCGAGGAGCACGTCGCCGACATCTGTGCGCAGGTGCACGAGGCCGGCGGGCAGGTGTACGTCGACGGTGCCAACCTCAACGCCCTGGTGGGGCTCGCCAAGCCGGGCCACTTCGGCGGGGACGTCTCCCACCTGAACCTGCACAAGACCTTCTGCATCCCGCACGGCGGTGGCGGTCCGGGCGTCGGGCCGGTCGGTGTGCGTGCGCATCTGGCGCCGTATCTGCCCAACCATCCGCTGCAGCCGGCCGCCGGGCCGGAGACGGGTGTCGGGCCGATCTCGGCCGCGCCGTGGGGGTCCGCGGGGATACTGCCGATCTCGTGGACGTACGTCCGGCTCATGGGCGGTGAGGGGCTCAAGCGCGCCACGCAGGTGGCGGTCCTCGGTGCCAACTACATCGCCAAGCGGCTCGAACCGCACTACCCCGTGCTCTACACCGGCCCTGGAGGGCTGGTCGCGCACGAGTGCATCATCGATCTGCGGCCGCTGACCAAGGCGACCGGAGTGAGCGTCGACGATGTCGCCAAGCGGCTCATCGACTACGGGTTCCACGCGCCGACGATGTCGTTCCCCGTGGCGGGCACGCTGATGATCGAGCCGACCGAGTCCGAGGACCTGATCGAGCTCGACCGGTTCTGCGACGCGATGATCGCGATCCGCGGGGAGATCGAGAAGGTCGGCGCCGGCGAGTGGCCCGCGGACGACAACCCGCTGCGGAACGCGCCGCACACCGCCCGGGCGCTCGGCGGGGAGTGGGAGCACGCGTACACGCGCGAAGAGGCCGTGTTCCCGGCCGGGGTGTCGGTCTCGGACAAGTACTGGCCGCCGGTGCGCCGGATCGACCAGGCCTTCGGTGACCGGAATCTGGTGTGCTCCTGCCCGCCGATGGACGCCTACGAGGACTGAGCCGGTTGTGGAGATGGGCCCCGCTTTCGGCGGGGCCCATCTTTTTTAGGACCGTGTGGCCTTTACGCCGGGTATGCGTGCGTTTGCGTCGCCTTGACCGCGGCCCAGATCTCCGCGCCCGGGTGCAGGTCGAGTTCCGCCGCGGCGACCGTGGTGAGGTCCGCGGCGAGGGGGAGTTCGCCGGTGAGGTCGGCGCGGATCTGGTCGCCGTGGGTCTCCAGGCCGGCCACTTCGCAGCGCCAGAGGTTGCGGGCGCTGGAGCCGGTGGGGCGGTCGCGGTAGAGGGTCACGGCGGACGGGGGGAACGCGACGAAGGCCTCTCCCGTGAGGTGCTCGGTGGTGGTGATGTCGGGGCCGGCCTCCAGGTGGACCGTGTGGCCTTCCGACCGGCCCTTGTAGAGGTTCAGGCCCACGAGCTGGGCGATGTAGTCCGTACGGGGGTGGCGGGCGATGTCGGATGGGGTGCCCTCCTGGACGACCTGTCCGTGTTCGATCACGACCAGGCGGTCGGCCAGGACCATCGCGTCCAGGGGATCGTGGGTGACCAGGACGGCGACCGCCTCGAAGTCGGCCAGGTGGCGGCGGAGTTGGGAGCGGACCTCCAGGCGGGTGCGGGCGTCCAGGGCGGCGAGGGGTTCGTCGAGGAGCAGCAGGCGGGGGTGGGTGGCCAGGGCACGGGCCAGGGCGACGCGTTGGGCCTGGCCGCCGGAGAGGCTGCGGGGTTTGGCTGTGGCGTGGTCGCCGAGGCCCATGCGGGTCAGCCACTCGGTCGCCTGTCGGCGGGCCTCTGCCTTTGTCGCGCCCTGGCAGCGGGGACCGAACGCGATGTTGTCCAGGGCTGTGAGGTGGGGGAAGAGGAGGTAGTCCTGGAAGACGACGCCGACGGGGCGGGATTCGGGGGGTGTGCGGTCCAGGTCGGTGCCGTCGAGGCGCAGGTGGCCGGCGGTGAGGGGGGTGAGGCCGGCGAGGGCGCGTAGGGCGGTGGTCTTGCCTGCGCCGTTGGGGCCGAGGAGGGCCACCACCTCGCCGGGGGCTGCCGTGAGGGTGATGTCGAGGTGGAAGGTGGGGTGGGTGACGATCAGGTGGGCGTGGAGGCCATTGTCGTCGGGTGCGGGTGGCCCCTGTGGGGGCTTGGCGCCGTCGGCGGCTGAGGGTCGCATGGTCGTCATGACGCCGTCATCCAGCGGTCCCGCAAGCCCGCCAGTACCGCGATCGACACCGCCAGGAGCACCAGGCTCAGGGCGATCGCCGCTGCCGGGTCGCTCTGGAGGGCCAGGTAGACCGCGAGGGGCATGGTCTGGGTGCGGCCGGGGAAGTTGCCGGCGAAGGTGATCGTGGCGCCGAACTCGCCCAGGGCCCGGGCCCAGGCGAGGACGGCGCCGGCCGCGATGCCGGGGGCGATCAGGGGGAGGGTCACGCGGCGGAAGGCGGTGAAGCGGGAGGCGCCCAGGGTGGTGGCCGCCTCCTCGTAGCGGGGGTCCGCCGCGCGCAGAGTGCCCTCCACGCTGATGACCAGGAACGGCATCGCCACGAAGGTCTCCGCGACGATGACGCCCGCCGTGGTGAAGGGGAGCGTCACGCCGAACCAGGAGTCCAGCCACTGACCCACGATGCCGTTGCGGCCCAGAGCCATCAGGAGGGCCACGCCGCCCACCACCGGAGGCAGGACCAGGGGCAGGGTCACCAGGGCGCGGACCAGACCGCGGCCGGGGAACTCGGTGCGGGCCAGGAGCCAGGCCAGGGGGACGCCGATCAGGAGACTGAGGGCGGTCGCGGCCGTGGCGCACACCAGGGACAGACGTAGCGCCTGCCACACCTCGGCGCTGGTCAGCTGCTCCGGGAGGGTGCTCCAGGGGGCCCGGACCAGCAGGGCGACCAGGGGGAGGATCAGGAACGCCAGGCCCAGCAGGGCCGGAAGGAGGAGGGGCAGCGGCACGCCCTTGAACGGCTGTCGGCCGCGTCCCCGTCGCGGACCGCCCTTGAGGGTGTCCGCGGCGCCGGTCCTGCCGAGGGAGGTCACGGCTTGAGGAACCCGGCCGCGGTCAGGACCTTCTGGCCCTCGGCGGACCGGACCAGCTCGATGAACGCCTTCGCCGCGGCGGCGTTGGGGGCGTCCTTGAGCAGGGTGATCGGGTAGTCGTTGATGGCGTCGGCCGACTCGGGGAAGTCCACGCCCTCCACCTTGTCACCCGCGGCCCGCACATCGGTCTTGTAGACCACCGCGGCGTCGGCCTCCTTGAGCTCGACCTTCGTCAGAGCGCTCTTGACGTCCTGCTCGTAGGAGACCGGGGTGAGCTTGAGGCCGGCGGCGTCGAGGGCCTTCTGGGCGGCGGCACCGCAGGGCACCTCCGCGTCGCACAGCACGACCTTCAGGCCGGACTCGGTGAGGTCCTTGAGGGAGGTGATCCTGTCCGGGTTGCCCGGCAGGGTGGCGATCTCCAGCTGGTTGCGGACGAAGGTGGCGGGCGTGCCCGTGGCGTCCTCCGCGGCCGTGACGATCTTCATGGTCTTGGGGCTGGCCGCGGCGAACACATCGGCGCCGGCACCGTTCGTGATGCTGGCGGCCAGGGTGTCGCTGCCGCCGAAGTTGAAGGTGACCTCGGTGCCGGGATGCGCCTTCTCGAACTCCTTGCCCAGGGTCGTGAAGCTCTCCTTCAGGGAGGCCGCGGCGAAGACGTTCACCGTGCCGGACAGCTTCGCCGACTCGGACGCCGAGGTGTCGGAGCCCGCGGAGTCGGAGTCGGAGGAGGAGCAGGCGGTCAGGGCCAGCAGCGCGGCGGCGCCGGCACCGGTCAGCCGCAGGGTGCGGCGGGTGCGACGGGTCCGGCGCGCGGAACGGGTCATCACGGTCTGCTCCTTCACGGTCTTCGGGCAGGGGCCTGTCGAAGACCCTGCGGCGATGATACTGCCGCATATGCAAGGCGTAAGTCTCCTGTCGCATCGCATGATCCGGCCCCATCGCGGGTTGGGGTGCGCATGTGCGTTTGTACGAGACTGCCTTGTCGGGGGTACGGGGGCTCGGGGCCCGGGGGCCTGGAGGGGGCTCAGGTGCGGTCGATGTGTACGTTTGTCGACTTCACGCGGGCCGTGGCCTCCATGCCGACCTCCAGGCCCAGTTCCTCGACGGCCTCGCGGGTCAGCAGGGAGACCAGGCGGTGCGGGCCGGCCTGGATCTCGACCTGGGCGGCGACGTCGCCGAGCTTGATCGCGGTGACGATGCCGGGGAAGGCGTTGCGGGCCGAGGTGTACGACGGCTCCTCGTCGCCGGTGTCGCCCCTGGCCAGCTCGACGGAGAACGCGGCCAGGTCCTGGCCGTCGATGAGCCGACGCCCGGCCTCGTCGCGGTGGGTCGCCATCCGGCCCGCGTCCGCCCAGCGGCGCGCGGTGTCGGGGCTCACGCCCAGGAGTCGGGCCGCCTGGCCGATCGTGTACGACTGCATGCGGATCACGATAGGGGCATCAACGGGGAACGGAGGGTGCGGGGTTGAGCGTTGGGTATAACGCGATATAGCTTTAGTTCGACGCCTGGGATCGGAGTGAGGGCATGTCGGGTGAGTTGGCGCGGGGTGGCGGGGGCGCACCGGTCGAGCTGAGGGCCTCGCATATGGACCGGGACCGGGTCGTGGACGTGCTGCGTGTCGCGGCGGGGGACGGCCGGCTGACCGCTGAGGAGCTGGACGAGAGACTGGAGGCCGCCCTGTCCGCCCGCACTCTGGGGGAGCTGGCCGGGCTGACGGCGGACCTTCCGGCGGACGCGGCCGGCGAGGTCAAGGACGTCGTCCGGATCGAGCAGCAGGGCGGGTCGGCCGTGCGCGGCGACGGGTGGACGGTACCCCGGCGGCTCGAGGTCGAGTCCTCCTGGGGTGACGTGACGCTCGACTTCACCGACGCGGTGATCACGTACGACACGCTCCATGTCGACCTCGACATGCGGGGCGGGACGCTGCGGCTGGTGACGCGGCCCGGCGTCGTGGTGGAGACCGACGCGCTCGTCGTCGAGTACGCCCAGGTGAAGACGCGTCCTGCCGGTGACTCCGGCACACCTGTCGTGCTGCGGGTGGAGGTCGGCGGGCGGCTGCGGTACGGCAAGGTCGTGGCCCGGGGGCGGCGGGGGTTCCTCAGGAGATCCCGGACGCCCTGAGTACCGACAGGGCGGTCTCGTCGTCGATCTCCCGGCCGAGGTGGCGCAGTGCGTCCGTGCTCTGGCGCAGAGTGCCGTGTTCGAGCGAGTGGCGTACGCCCGTGTCCAGTTCGTGCCAGAGGAAGGGATTGGTGATCAGGACACGGGGGTCGCATTCCAGGCGGTTGCCGTGGGTGTCGCGGAGGATCAGGTGCGCGGAGATCCTGCCGTAGAGCTGTACCGATACCAGGGCGTCCGTGTGGACCCGGTGGTGGCCTGCGAGGCCCTGTACTTCCAGCCAGCCCGGTCCTGCGGTGATGCGTTGCGGGAAGAGGACCGCGAAGACCGCGGCGGACAGGGTGAGCCAGAGCAGGGCGCGGGTGAGGGTCAGGGTGCCCATGTCCCAGTCGACGAACAGGGTCAGGGCGTCGAAGGTGAGGGCGAGGCCTGCCGCCAGCCGGACGGTGCCACGCCAGTGGCGGTCGTCGGCCGAGGGTGGGGGGTTGCTCCGTCCGCTCGGTCGCATGAGTCGACGGTAGGGCGGGACGGGGGTGGGTGTGCCGTCACTGGCGGTGCTCTGACGTCGTTCCGTTGAAGAATGACGCGATTTCTATGGCAGCGCGGGCGCGGGTGTGGTCTGGGCATCCGGTCTCTTCGACCGTCAGCCCGTGTGCACCCTCGGGCGGCGGGCCCTGTCCGGTTCTGCCTCGCGGAGGACCTCTCGGGTGACGGGGGCTACCTCGCCCTGGCCGAAGAGGAAGAAGCGGAGGAAGTTGGCGAAGGGGTTGCCCTCGGTCCATTCGAAGTAGATGTGGGGGGTGCAGCCGGTCGTGTCGCGGACGTGGAGCAGGAGCGCGGCCAGGGCGTTGGGGATGGAGGAGGACTCCAGGGTCAGGACGCGGTAGCGGTTGTGGAGGACCTCGCCGCGTACCGTCAGGCCCGCCTCGAACTCGGAGGGGTCCAGGACCGTGACCTCCACGAAGACGAAGTCCTCCTGGCCGGGGATGTCGTTGTCCTCGCGGATCTGCTCGATCTTGTCGCGGTACTCGGCTTTGTCGCGCTGGTCGGGCTCATTGGCGATGAAGCGGATCTTGCGGCTGGCGATGTCCCTGATGAAACGTTCCGCCATGGGGTCGAGCGTCACGCTCGTCACGCGGAGCTCGAAGGCCCGGGCCAGACGGGAGAGCAGGGAGACCAGGATGATGCCGGCGATGAAGCAGGCGCCGATCTTCACGCCGTCCGGGCGCTCGATGACGTTGACGACCGTCGTGTAGAGGAACACCGCCGAGATGACGGCGAAGCCGATGGTCCAGTTGCGCTGGCCGGCCTTGCGGGCGGCGATGGTCACCGCGATCGCGGCGGAGCTGATCAGGACCAGTACGCCGGTGGCGTAGGCGCCGCCCTGGGCGTCGACGTCGGCGTCGAAGATCCAGGTGACCAGGAAGGCGATCAGAGTGAAGACGATGACCATCGGGCGGACGGCCCGGGCCCAGTGCGGGGCCATGCCGTAGCGGGGCAGGTAGCGCGGCATCAGGTTCAGCAGGCCGGCCATCGCGGAGGCGCCGGCGAACCACAGGATGGCGATCGTCGAGACGTCGTAGACCGTGCCGAAGGCGCCACCCAGGTACTCGTGGGCGAGGAAGGCGAGGGCGCGGCCGTTGGCCTGGCCGCCGGACTCGAACTCCTTCTCCGGGATCAGGAGGGTGGTGATGAAGCTGGTGGCGATCAGGAAGCAGCTCATGATCACGGCGGCGGTGGTGAGCAGCTTCTTCGTGTCGCGGATCCGGCCGGCCGGGTTCTGCTCGGTCTCGCCGGGGTCACCCTTGACGTGCGGCATGACGGCGACGCCGGTCTCGAACCCGGAGAGGCCGAGGGCGAGCTTGGGGAAGACGATCAGGGCCACGCCGATCATCACGAAGACATTGCCGTGCTCGTTGGTCAGGGCGGTCGACCAGTCGGTGACCACGTGTCCGGCGGTGACGACGTGCCAGAGGCCGACGAGCACGACGACGACGTTCAGTGCGAGGTAGATGCCCACCAGGACGACCGCGACGCCGATCGCCTCCAGGAAGCCCTTGAGGAACACCGCGCCGAGCAGGGCGACCAGGATGAGAGTGATCAGCAGCTGTTTGTCGTGCAGGGCGCTGTTCAGGTGCGGGTTCTCGACGAGGTGGGTCGAGGCGTCGGCGGCCGACAGGGTGATGGTGATCAGGAAGTCGGTGGCGGCGAAGCCGAGGAGGGTGAGGACGAAGAGCTTGCCCTTCCAGAAGGTGAGCAGGCGCTCCAGCATCGCGATCGAACCCTGGCCGTGAGGGCTCTCCTCGGCCACGCGGCGGTACACGGGCAGGGCGCCCGCCAGGGTCACGATCACCAGGACGATGGTCGCGATCGGGGAGAGCAGGCCGGCCGCGAGGGCGGCGATGCCGGGCTGGTAGCCGAGGGTCGAGAAGTAGTCGACGCCGGTGAGGCACATGACCCGCCACCACGGCCGGCCCTCCGGCTCCGGCTGGGGCTCCGTGGGCCGGGCCGGCCGGCCGTGGTCGCCCTTGCCCATGTCGGACAGGCCTTCCAGCATCCAGGCGCGCAGCCGACCGGGCGGCGCGTGTTCGGTGGTGGCCATCGGGGCTCCTGTGCGGCTCAAGCGTGTGGTTCCGGCCATCACCTGGACGGCCGCATCAGCGTAAGCGGAGAGTGACGTCAGGGCCCACGGATGAGGGGGCTGGGGGCGTCAAGCTTCCGTTAAGACTGGCCTCGCGGATGGCCGCTCCACGACAAGACGGGAGCGTAGGGGCGGACTCGGGGCGGATCGCGGCGTTGTGGGGAGTGAGGGGGGCGGGGTGGCGGTGGCGGACACCCAGCGTCATGTCGTACGTCGTGAGTCGTGCGCGGAGCGGTTCTTGGCGGGATGGTGGTGGCGTCGGTCGCCAACGCCCCGTCGATGTCGGGGACTTCGAGGTGGAAGGCCACCAGCGGTCGGCGATCGCGGGCGGGCTCGGACAGAACCGTGAGCGACCGCCGTACGTGAAGGAGTAACCCGTCTGCTCTGGCCGCCCGTCCGTCCCTGCCGGGGGCGTGGGCCTGTGCCCCGGTGTCTTGTCGCCGGTCCTCTGGCCACCTACAGTGCGACTCCGTAACGTTCGCCAGATCATCCGAAAGTTTCGCCATGGTGCGACGCTCGAAGGGACTGACGCACATGCGGACGTACGGCAATCCTGTGATCGGCGGGTTCCATCCGGACCCGAGTGTGTGCCGGGTGGGGGAGGACTACTACCTCGTCTGTTCCAGCTTCGAGTACTTCCCGGGCGTGCCGCTCTTCCACAGCCGTGACCTGGTGCACTGGCGGCAGATCGGCAATGTCCTCGACCGGCCCGGGCAGTTGGAGCTGCCCGACGACCTGCCCGCCTCGGCGGGTATCTACGCGCCCACGCTGCGCCATCACGACGGCCGCTTCCACCTGATCACCACCAATGTCGGGGCCCGCGGCAACTTCATCGTCACCAGTGAACGTCCCGAGGGGCCCTGGTCCGATCCCGTATGGCTCGACCTGGCCGGGATCGACCCCGACCTGGCCTGGGACGAGGACGGTTCCTGCTGGGTCGCCGTCGCCGGCTGTGCCGTCGCGCGCATCGACCCGGGGACCGGCAAGGTGCTGGAGGGACCGCTTCCGGTGTGGTCCGGGTCGGGCATGCAGGACCCTGAGGCACCGCACCTCTACCGCATCGGTGAGTGGTGGTACCTCCTGGTCGCCGAGGGCGGTACGGCCCATGGGCACAGCGTCTCGATCGCCCGGGCGCGGTCGCCGCGCGGGCCCTATGAACCGGCCCCGGCCAATCCGATCCTGACCCACCGCAGCACCGGTCTGCCCGTCCAGTGCACCGGCCACGCCGACCTGGTGGAGGCGGCCGACGGCACCTGGTGGATGGTGCTCCTCGGTACCCGCCCGCGCGGCTACTTCCCGTCCTTCCACGTGCTGGGCCGCGAGACGTTCCTGACCCCGGTGGAGTGGGTCGACGGCTGGCCGAGGGCGGAGCCGGTGCTCGAGCGGCACCCGGCGCCGGCCGCCTGGCACGCCGTGGAACCACCGCCCGCACGGGACGACTTCGACGCCGCCGACCTGGCCCCGCACTGGATCTCCCCGCGCCGCAGGCCGGACGGCTCGTGGTCGCTGGAGGAGCGGCCGGGATGGCTGACCCTGCGGGCGGCGGGCGCCAGCCTCGACCGGCCCGGGCACACCTTCGTGGGGCGCCGTCAGCAGCACCACGACTGCCGGTTCGCGGCCCGGCTGGACCCCGGGTCGGGGCGCGCCGGACTCTCCGTCAGGCTCGACGAGGCGCATCACTACGACATCGAGGTCGCCGGGGGAGAGGCGGCCGTGTTCGCGCGGATCGGCCCGGTGCGCCAGTGCCTCGCGCGGCGGACGGTGGAGCCGGGGCCGGTCACGCTCACCGTGGAGGTCCGTACGGACTCACTGGTGCCCCCAACTGGACAGGAGGAGCCGGGAGTTCGCGCAGGCGGCCCCGACGTGGTGGCGCTCGGGATCGACGGCGTACGGCTCGCCGAACTCGACGGCCGTTATCTGTCCACGCAGGTCGCCGGTGGCTTCACCGGGCGGGTGGTCGGGATGTACGTCATCGAGGGCAGCGCGGCCTTCGACTGGTTCGAGTATGTGCCCGAGCCGCAGCCGTAGTTCCGGAAAGCGTCGGAAACTCTCGGTCCGGGCCGATCGGTGCCAACCGGCCCCGACGCCGGGGAAGTCGGCCGCAGATTCACCGCGTACAAGGGGTTGCCACCGTTTGGCAGCTGTCTCTAGGGTGCGGCATCAACGAACCTTTCTGGATCAACTCCGAAACTTTCGGTCCAGCGGACGGGCGCAGACGCCCCGTCCCGTACCCAAGGAGCACACCATGGGCGACCCGGCACTGTCCCGCCGCGGCTTCCTGGCGGCGTCCGCCGCGGCCGGTCTGGGCATGACCGCACTGAGTGGCTGCGGTGACTCGGATGATGAGGGGTCGTCCGACGGGACGACCACCATCGAGTGGTGGAACATCTCCACCACCGAGCCGGCCAAGAGCGTCTGGGCGGCCCTCGCCAAGAAGTTCGAGGCCCAGAACCCCAAGGTCAAGCTGAAGATCGTGCAACTGGAGAACGACGCCTACAAGTCGAAGATGACGGCACTGATCGCCTCCGGGAAGCTCCCCGACATCTTCCACACCTGGGGCGGCGGCGTCCTCAAGCAGCAGGTCGACGCAGGTCTCGTCGAGGACCTCACCGACAGGACGAAGCCGTGGGCCGACAGTCTGCTGAAGGTGTCGAAGGAGGCCTACCTCCTCGACGACAAGGTGTACGGCATCCCGTTCGACATCGGCATGATCGGCTTCTGGTACAACAAGGCGCTCTTCAAGCAGGCCGGCATCGCCGAACCCCCCACCACCTGGGGCGCGTTCCTCGAAGCCGTCAGCAAGCTGAAGTCGAAGAACATCACCCCCATCGCCCTCGCGGGCAAGGAGAAGTGGCCCGGCATGTACTACTGGGCCTACCTCGCGATGCGCACCGCCGGTGCGAGCGCCCTCCAGAAGGCCTATGACGACAAGGACTTCACCGGCCCCGAGTTCATCCAGGCGGGCGCTCACCTCAAGACCCTCGTCGATCTCGAGCCGTTCCAGAAGGGCTACCTCAACGCCGCCTACTCCACCCCGACCGGCCAGGCGGCCACCGTCGGCAACGGCAAGGCGGCCATGGAGCTCATGGGCCAGTGGGCCCCGAGCGTGCAGGCCGACTCCGGCAAGGGCCTCGGGAAGGACCTGGGCTTCTTCCCGTTCCCCGCGGTCGAGGGCGGCAAGGGCACCATCACCGAGGTGTTCGGCGGCGGCGGTGGGCACGCCCTGCGCCGGGACGCCCCGCAGGCGGCCGTCGACTTCCTGAAGTTCTTCGCCTCCGAGGCCACCGACCTGGAACTGGTCAAGAAGACCGGCACCCTCCCGGTGGTCCCCGGCGCCGAGAGCGCCATCTCCGACCCCAACATCAAGGCCGTACAGACACAGTTGAACGCCGCCACCGGCTTCCAGCTCTACCTCGACCAGGCGTACGCCCCCGCCGTCGGCCAGGAGGTCAACGACAGCGTGGCCGCGCTCATAGCCGGCTCCAAGTCCCCCGAGCAGGTCGCCCAGTCGATCACGAAGTCCGCGAAGGAAGAGCAGTAGCAGGCGATGACCTCCACGTTCCTCGCAGACAAGCGGAGCGGCCCCGGCGCCGAGCCCCCGCCCCCGGACACCGTCAGGGCCCGGGGGCGGGCCCGGCGGCGCGCCCTCAACTGGCTCACGGCGATGGGCTTCCAGCTGCCCGCCCTGGTCCTCTTCACCGGGCTCGTGCTGCTGCCGATGCTGTTCGCGCTGTACGCCGCCTTCTTCCGCTGGGGCGGCTTCGGGATGCCCGAGGACTACGTCGGCGTCGACAACTTCACCGACCTCTTCGACAACCCGGTCTTCCTGGGCGACCTGTGGCGCTGCCTCGTCCTGGTCGTCCTCACCCTCGCGCTCCAGCTGCCGTTCGCGCTCGCCATGGCGGTCCTGCTCAACCAGCGGCTGCGCGGCCGGGCCGTCTACCGGATGCTGTTCTTCGCGCCCTACGTGCTGTCCGAGGCCATCACCGGCGTGCTCTTCAGCATGGTGTTCGCCCCGGACGACGGTCTGGCCGACCATCTCCTCGGCAGCATCGGCCTGGACAGCGTCGGCGGCGAGTGGTTCGCCGATCAGTCGTATGTGATGGCGACCCTGTTCATCGTCATGACCTGGAAGTACTTCGGCTTCCACATGATGCTCCTGCTGGCCGGACTCCAGTCCGTCCCGCGGGAGTTGACCGAGGCGGCGCTGATCGACGGCGCCAGCGCCTGGCAGCGCTTCCGCAGCGTCACCCTGCCGCTGCTCGCGCCCACCATCCGCATCAGCGTCTTCCTGGCCGTCATCGGCTCGATCCAGCTCTTCGACCTGGTGTGGGTGATCACCCAGGGCGGCCCCGACCACCACTCCGAGACCATGGCCGTGACCATGTTCCAGTACGGCTTCAAGCGCTACCAGGTCGGCTACGCCAGCGCGATCAGCGTGGTCATGTTCGGGATCTGCCTCGTCTTCGCCCTCGCCTACCAGCGGTTCGTGCTCCGCCGCGACCTCGAAGGGGCCACCACCACGATGAGGGGGGCCGGGAAATGAGCCGCAGGAACGCCCGTACGTTGCCCTTGCACTTCATCCTCGTCGCCGTCGGCGTGGTCATGCTCGTCCCCCTGGTGTACGCCGTGCTGTCCGGCTTCAAGTCCACCGACGAGCTCTCCAGCAACCCCTTCGGACTGCCGAAGCGCTGGCTGGGGAGCAACTACACCGACATCCTCGGCGGCAGCGACTTCTGGAAGCTGCTCGGCAACAGCACGCTGATCGCGGTCGCCACGACCGTGCTCGTCGTCGCGGTGTCCGCGCTGGCGGCCTTCTCCTTCGCCCGCTTCGCGTTCCGGGGCCGGGAGGTGCTGTTCACCTTCTTCACGATGGGGCTGATGTTCCCCTTCGCGGTGGCCGCGCTGCCCCTGTTCCTGCTGCTGCGCTACCTCGGCCTGCTCGACAACCCGCTGGGCGTGATCCTGCCGCAGGCCGCGTTCGGGCTGCCGATGACCATCATCATCCTGCGCGCCTTCTTCCGGGAGATCCCCGGCGAACTGGAGGAGGCGGCCACCCTCGACGGGTGCAGCTCCTTCGGCTTCTTCTGGCGGGTGCTGCTGCCCATGGCCCGGCCCGCACTCGGCACCGTCTCGGTGCTCGCCGTCGTCACCAGCTGGAACAACTTCATGCTGCCGCTGCTGGTGTTCACCGACAACACCTGGTGGACGCTGCCCATCGGCGTCCAGCAGTTCCAGGGCCAGTACTCCGCGGAGTACGCCCGCGTCTTCGCCTATCTCGTCCTCGCGATGGTTCCCGCCCTCGCCTTCTACTCGGTCGCCGAGCGCCAGCTCGTCGGCGGCCTCACCGCCGGCGCAACGAAGGGATGACCCGCGCCGGGAGTTCGTACGGCTCACCCACACACCCGCACGTGAGGAGTCGCACCATGCGCAAGAACCGTCTCAGACTCGTCGGCGCCCTCGCCGTCGCCCTGATGGCCGCCGGGGTCGGAACCGGTGTGCCCGCCCAGGCGCACGACAAGCCGACCACACTCGCCGAGCTCGCCCAGCGGCACGGCCGCTACTACGGCAGCGCCACGGACAACCCCGAACTCGTCGACGAGCCCTACAAGGCGATCCTCGGCAGCGAGTTCGACATGATCACCCCCGGCAACGGCCAGAAGTGGTACGCCACCGAGCCCCAGCAGGGTGTCTTCGACTTCTCCCAGGGCGACGAGATCGTGAACCTTGCTCGCGCCAACCACCAGCGGGTACGCGGCCACACCCTGGTCTGGCACAGCCAGCTGCCCGACTGGCTGACCAGCCGCGAGTGGACGGCGACCGAACTGCGGGCCGTGCTGAAGAAGCACATCCAGACCGAGGTACGGCACTACCGCGGCAAGATCTACGCCTGGGACGTCGTCAACGAGGCCTTCAACGAGGACGGCACCTACCGCGAGACGATCTTCTACAAGACGCTCGGCCCCGGCTACATCGCCGACGCGCTGCGCTGGGCCCACCAGGCCGACCCGAAGGCCAAGCTCTACCTCAACGACTACAACGTGGAGGCGGTCGGCCCCAAGAGCGACGCCTACTACAAGCTGGCCAAGGAGCTGAAGGCGCAGGGCGTCCCGCTGCACGGCTTCGGCCTCCAGGCGCACCTCGCGCTCCAGTACGGCTATCCGACCACCCTCGAGGACAATCTGCGGCGCTTCGCCAGGCTCGGCCTGGACACCGCGCTCACCGAGGTCGACATCCGGATGATCCTGCCCGCGGACGAGACCAAGCTGGCCACACAGGCCCAGTGGTACCGGGATCTGACCGATGCCTGCCTCGCGGTGCGCCGCTGCGTCGGCATCACGCTCTGGGACTACACCGACAAATACTCCTGGATCCCGGCGTTCTTCGAGGGCCAGGGCGCGGCGCTGCCGTGGGACGAGCAACTGCGGCCCAAGCCCGCCTACTTCGCGATCAAGGAGGCGCTCAAGAAGTAGCGGTACGGCGATGAGACGCCCGGCGGCTGGGCACGGAGGGGAGTCCGCCGGGGTGCGGCCCGGCCCGGCGGTGTGGCTCACCGCCGGGCCGGTGCCGGGTCAGCGCGCCGGGGGTGCGGTGCTCGCGCGGACCACCAGTTCCGTACCGAGCTCCACCCTCGGCGAGTCCGGCTGCTCGTCGCGGGCCAGCTTGAGCACCGTGCGGACGGCCAGCTTGCCCATGTCGGCGAGCGGTTGACGGACCGTGGTGAGCGGCGGGGCGGACCAGCGGACTTCCGGAAGGTCGTCGAAACCGACCAGGCTCATGTCCTCCGGGACCCGGAGCCCGCGTCTGCGCAGTGCCTCGATCGCGCCGAGCGCCATCTGGTCGCTGGCCGCGAAGATCGCCGTGGGCGGTTCGGGCAGGTCCAGCAGCGCGTTGCAGCCCTCGAAGCCGGACTCGGGGTGGAAGTCGCCGGGGACGACGAGGGAGTCGTCGACCGTGAGCCCCGTGCCCTCCAGGGCGGCGCGGTAGCCGTCGAAGCGGGCTCGGGAGCACAGCAGGCGGGGCGGGCCCGAGATCAGGCCGATCCTGCGGTGGCCCAGCGACAGCAGATGCTCGGTGGCCGCCATGCCGCCCGACCAGTTCGCGGCGCCGATGGTGGGGGCGTCCAGCGCGGGGGAGCCCGCCGGGTCGACGACGACCAGCGGGACGCCGAGGATGCGCAACTCCTCGTGCAGCATCGGCTCCAGGACCGAGGTGACCAGGATGACGCCGTCGGAGGCGCGGGCCCGCAGGTTGCGCATCCACTCGCGGGCGTCGCCGGAGCGGCCGTGGATCGCCGAGACCACGGTGCCGACACCGGCCGCGTGCGCCATCTCCTCCACCCCGCGGATGATCTCCACCGCCCAGGGGCTGTCGAGGTCGTTGAAGACCAGGTCGAGCAGGGCCGCACCGCTGGGGGAGGTGCTCGGGCGCTTGCGGTAGCCGTACTGGCGGAGCAGTTCCTCCACGCGGGCCCGGGTCCTGGGCGACACGTCGGAGCGGCCGTTGACGACCCGGGAGACGGTCGGCACGGAGACGCCGGCCTGTCGGGCGATCTCGGTGATCGTGACCCGGCCCCCGGTCTCGGGCGCCCCCTCGGTGTCGACCTCGTGTGCTGTCAACTCCCCACCTCCGTCGACGGATCGAAACTTCCAGGAGTCTTCCGGAAAACGGGTGCCCGTGGGAAGTGCGTCAGGGAGAACAGCGCATTCCGCATGCGGAACTACACGGAGTGATCGCCCCCGGACATGCGTCGGGGCCGGTTCGCAGCACAGGTCTGCGGGCCGGCCCCTCAAGTCACCGGGCGGTCGGTCCCACCGCCCGGCAGCGCCCTCAGGCGGCGGTCATCACCTGTTCGGTGCCCATGGGGCGGTGCGGGGCGATGATCTTGCCGTCGGGCAGGAGCTCACCGGTGTCCTCGAATTGCAGAACGCCGTTGCACAGCAGGCTCCATCCCTGCTCCGGGTGGTGCGCCATGAGTCGGGCGGACTCCCGGTCGGCGGATTCGGCTGTCGGACACGGCGGCTGGTGCTGGCACATTGGTGGGATCTTTCGCTTTGTCGTGGTTTTCATCGCTGCCCCCGTTGTGATAAGTCGGTCGGAACCAGTGTTGCCCTACGGGCGTCAATCCGCAGGGATTTGGCAGCACCGCTACTCACAGGTTCATGACGCATCACCCGCGCGGACGGTTCATTCCAACTGCACTGTCTCTTCGGGTGGTTCGGGATGGTCGGATGGGGCTAGTCCGGACGGGGTGCGGGCATGAAAAGGGCTCGTACGAGCTGTATTTCGCTCGTACGAGCCCTTTAGTCGAAGAGGTCAGGCGAGCTGTCCCAGAAGCGGGGCCGGAGTCGCGCGGTGGGTCAGCACCGGCAGCAGTTCGGCGACGCGGTGCGGCCGGTGGGCCGCGATTCCGGGCGGCGCGGGCGCCAGCGGGACCAGCAGATCCGTGGCGGCGGGATGGCCGGTGGCGCCGTCGGCCGTGAGGTCGCCGTGCAGCCAGAGGGTGAGCATGTAGAGGCCCGGGACCGACAGCAGGCGGGGTTGGTAAGGCTGTTGCATGGTCTCGGCCTGACGCAGCGCACGCTCGGTGGAGGCGATGTAGGGGCCCTCGAAGAAGTGCGAGAAGGCCCAGCCGTCCGGGGTCAGCCGGGTCTCGGCGGCGGCCACCGCACGCTCCTGGCAGCGGATCAGGAAACGCCACCCGGTCAGTCGGGTGGCGGAGGCGCCCGCGGCGGTGATCTCGTCAAGTACGTGTACGGGCAGTGGGAGTTCGGGTGTCGCGGGTCCCTGGGCGGTGCGCAGGGAGGGAGTGCGGGCCTCGCGGACGGCGGTGGGCGAACCGAGCGCGGTGAGGACGGAGCGAAGTGCGGGCGCGGGAGCCGGGGGGACATGCAGCGGCATGGTGGGTCGCCTCTCATTCGACAGGCACAGTGGCGCGCGGGCGTGGGCGGACGGCGCTGTCAGCTCGCGGGGTCAGAGAGGCGGGGGCCGGGTCATGGGTGCGTGGGGTGTGCGTGAGACCTGTCGTACGTCACCTCGACGACAGGATCAACAGACTGTCGGCGCCAACCTTCTGCCTCGTTCGCGGAGTTTATACGACACGTGTTCAGACGGTGTTTCGTCTACCCGTTTCCGACGTGAACAGCAAGGGTCCATTCGGTCGGCGATACGTGGGAATCATCCCGATTTTTGGCGACGGTACGGCGATGACCTCGTTGAATACCGAGGGCGCGGTCGGCCAATTCTCGTCGGCGTTTTTCACGAGGCGGGCGGGGAACCCGAAACTGCACGGTGCCGCATGCCCGGTGAATGTGCCGCCGGTCACTTTCGACAGCGTAGCGGGCGCCGAGGCCGTGCGGGACGTTATCGATCGTCTCGACTGGGCATCATCCCACGTGACCCGACACCGGCGGCCGGATCTTCGGTCCGCCCATCCAAGGAGGGAAGCTTCGATGGGGGAGAAGGTCGCGGCAGGCCGATTCGACCTGTCCGATCGGCAGCTCTACCGCGCCAAGCTCCGCAAGTGCCTGACGGGACTGGAGCGGCTGCTGGCCGAGAAGCGGTTCGATCGCCCGAAGAACCTCATGGGGCTGGAGATCGAATTGAATCTCGCCGGTGCCGACGGTATGCCGAAAATGTTGAATGCGCAGGTTCTCGAGCGTATCGCAAGCCGAGATTTCCAAACAGAACTCGCCATGTTCAACCTGGAAGTCAACATAGCCCCACATCCCTTGGGCGGTCGGGTATTCGACCGGCTCGCCGAAGAAATCCGCACCTCGCTGGCGTATGCCCATCGAAAAGCGGGGGAGCTCGACGCGGGCATCGTGATGATCGGCATTCTGCCGACTCTGGACCGGGACGACCTGGTGTCCTCCAACCTCTCGGACGTCGACCGTTACGCGCTGCTCAACGAACAGATCGTGGCCGCCCGGGGCGAGGACTTCGTCCTGGACATCGACGGGATCGAGCATCTCGTCTGCACCTCGAAGTCCATAGCCCCGGAAGCCGCCTGCACCTCCGTGCAGTTGCATCTCCAGGTCACCCCGGGCCGCTTCGCCGACGTGTGGAACGCGGCGCAGGCCGTCGCCGCCGCGCAGATCGCCGTAGGAGCCAACTCCCCCTTCCTGTTCGGGCGTGAGCTGTGGCGCGAGTCGCGGCCGCCGCTGTTCCAGCAGTCCACCGACACCCGCCCGCCCGAGCTCCAGGCGCAGGGTGTGCGGCCGCGGACCTGGTTCGGGGAGCGGTGGATCTCCTCGGCGCACGACCTGTTCGAGGAGAACCTGCGCTACTTCCCGGCGCTGCTGCCGATCTGCGACGACGAGGATCCGCTGCGGGTACTCGACGAGGGGGGCGTCCCCTCGCTCGCCGAACTCGTCCTGCACAACGGCACCGTGTACCGCTGGAACCGGCCGGTGTACGGCATCGCCGACGGTGTCCCGCACCTGCGGGTGGAGAACCGGGTCCTGCCCGCGGGGCCCACCGTCACCGACGTCATCGCCAACGCGGCCTTCTACTACGGCGTGGTCCGCGCCCTCGCCGAGGAATCCCGGCCGGTGTGGACCCGGCTGCCCTTCGAGGCCGCCGCCGCCAACTTCGACGCGGCCTGCGAGCACGGCATCGAGGCCCGCTTCGACTGGCCGCGGCGCGGACGGTACGGCGGCGGGCTGACCCAGGTCGACGCCGTCACCCTGATACGCGACGAACTGCTGCCGCTCGCGGCGGCGGGCCTGGACGCGTGGGGGGTCGAACCCGCGGACCGCGACCTGTACCTGGGCGTGATCGACGAGCGGTGCCGACGGCGGGCCAACGGGGCGACCTGGCAGGCCGCGACGTTCCACCGGGCCCTGGAGTCGGGTCTCGACCGTGATGCCGCACTCGCCGCGACGACCCGGCGCTACGCCGAGCTGATGCACCTCGGCGAGCCGGTGCACACGTGGCCGGTGGGGTTGCCGGAGCCGGTGCCGCTGGGGTGAACGCGGGCGTGGGCCGAGGCCGTCGTGGACCGCCGGTCCGTGCCGTCGGGGCTCATCGTCGTCGCGGCGGAGTCGGGGAGGAAAGGGCGTGGGGACCGGGCGGGTGGGGCCCGCCGCCCGCTCAGCCCTGCCCGCTCCCCTCCGCCCCCGCCGCCACGATCGCCTTGAGGATCACCTCGTGGATCTGGGACGGGTCGGAGACCTCCTGGCCCGTGCCGCCGGTGGACTCCGCGATCTGCTGGGCCTCTTCGCGGTCGGCGTCGGGGCCGACGGCGATCATGATCAGCGGGACCGGTCGGTCGGGGTCGGTGAGTTCCCCCAGACGCCTGACGAGCGTGGAGCGGGAGATGCTGCCGGGGTCCTGGTTGACGCCGTCGGTCAGCACGACCAGGGCGTTGAACTTGCCCTTGGCGTAGGAGGCGGTGGCCTCCGTGTACGCGGCGAGCGTGGTGTCGTACAGGCCCGTCGCGCCGTTCGGGACCGGCGCCAGCTCGCTGAAGGCCGCCGACAGCTTGTCCCGCTGGGTTCCGCCGTCCCTGCTGTCGCCGAGGCGTCCGGTCGGGACGAGGACGCGGTAGTCCTTGTCGCCGTCCAGCTTGGTGGAGAACTGCCACAGACCGATCTCGTCCTCCGGCGTGAACGTGGCGAGCGCCTGGAGGAGGGATGCCTTGGTCACGTCCATGCGTGACCGGTTCGTGCCCGGGACCAGCTCGGACATGGAGGAGGACGCGTCGACGACCGTGGTGACCCGCGCGCTCTGCACCGTGATCGTCCAGGTGCCGAGAGCCTCCTGGAGGGCCGCCTCCGAGGCCGGCTTGAGGGCGTCCTGCGCGTACGGCTGCGGCTTGCTGCCGCCGGCCCGTGTCACCAGCGTCCGCGCGACCTGGTCGGCGGAGGTGCGGAACCCGTACTTCTCCATGAGCCGGCGCTGCTCGGGCTTGCGCAGATAGTTCATGAACTTCAGCGCCGCCCGGCTCTCGTCGGTGCTCAGCGCCGCCTGGTCGACCAGCGAGTACGGATAGTCGAGCCGGGGCGAGCCGTCCTTGGGGTAGAAGAGGTCGAGACCCTCGCCGTCGGCCGCGGTGTTGTAGGTGAACGCCGCCTGCTCGCTGAGGATCAGCGCCTGGTTGCGCTTCGGATTGCCCTGCTCGGTGCCCGAGGCGTCGCGCGGCAGGGTGTCCAGGACCTGGGTGTCGCTGTCGGAGGTGCGCTGCGACAGGCTCTTCATCATCGCCGCGGCCCGGGTGTCCCCGTCCTTGATCTTGGCGGCGCCGGTGCCCAGCTGGGTCAGGGCGAGCAGTCCGGTGGCGCTGCGCGAGGGGTCGGCCGCGCCGAGCTTGAGGGAGTCGTCCCGCATCGTGGCGCCGACCAGCTCGATCCAGCTGTACGACTTCTCCGGCCACCCCAGCGACTTGGCGGCCTCCGGGACCATGGCCACGCCGACCGGGCTGGAGGCGAAGCTGCCGACCGGGGTCACCTCCGTCGCCTTGGTGTCCGCCGCGACCCGCTGGACCCACAGCTCCGAGTCCGGTACCCACACCTGGACGTCGGTCGGCCTGCCTGCCAGCAGCGTGTCCGTGAGCTTGTAGGAGTCGTGCGCGGTCACCTCGACGTCGACGCAGCGCCCGTCGGAGGTGAGGCCGATGTCACGGGCCCGCTCCGCCGCGGCGCGCAGGGCCGGGGCCATGTCGGGTGAGGCGGCGAGCCTCAGGTCCACCGCGTCGTCCTGGCAGGAGGAACCGAAGGAGAGCAGTCCGCTCTGGACGGCGGCCGCGGTGCCGCCCGCGACGGTCAGGACGAGCACGGTCGCGATGGCCACCGTACGGCGTCGGGTGCGTGGCCGGGGGTCGCTGCCGCCCGCCCCATACTGATCGGGCAAGCTGTGACGTCCCATGACGGTGGTGCCCCTCCCTGTTGTTACCTTCTGCCGGTCTCACGGCCGTATGGCATGCAGAGGGGAGGTCAGCCCCGTACGGTGTCCGTCCCCCAACGGCCAGTCGCGCACGATCTTCGCAACTTCTTTCGAGACCCTAGCGGGGCGGCGATGGGGATGGGACGGGAATACTGAATTGGAGTCAGGTGTGCAGGGAGAGGCGGGCCGCGTGGCCGATTCTTTTCCGGAGGAGGGGCTTTCGCGACGGATCTTCCGGGATGAGACGCTGCTCGTTCTGGGGCTTTCGCTCGGTGCGAGCGGAGTGTCCGCCCTGATCAGCTTTGTCGGATCGGTCACCAAACCGGGCGGCCTCAAGGACCAGGCGGCCACCCTCAACGCCTCGGCCGCGCCGGGCCGCCCCTGGCTCGATCTGGCCTGGCAGCTCTTCGGGATCGCCTCGTCCCTCGTGCCCGTCCTGCTCGTCGCGCACTTCCTGCTGCGCGAGGGCGGAAGCCTGCGCACCCTCGGCTTCGACCGCACCAGGCCGTGGCCCGACCTCGGCCGCGGGGCGGCGGTCGCGGCGGTCATCGGCAGCACCGGAATCGCCTTCTACCTGGCCGCACGCGGGCTGGGATTCAACCTCACGGTGGTGCCGGAGGCGCTGCCCGAGGTGTGGTGGAAGTACCCGGTACTGATCATGTCCGCGATGCAGAACGCGATCCTCGAAGAGGTCATCGTCGTCGGGTACCTGCTGCGCCGGCTGGGCCAGTTGGGCTGGACGCCCGGGGCCGCGCTGATGGCCAGTTCCGTACTGCGCGGCTCGTACCACCTCTACCAGGGCATCGGCGGCTTCATCGGCAACATGGTGATGGGCGTGGTGTTCGTCTACCTCTACCGCCGGTGGGGACGCGTGGGACCCCTGGTGGTGGCGCATTCGCTGCTCGACATCGGGGCGTTCGTCGGCTACGCGCTGCTGGCCGGGAAGGTGGGCTGGCTACCGACGGCGTGAGCCGCCGACAGCCGGCCCGCGAGGCTCACACGAGCAGCTCGCCCTCGATCGTCGTGACCGCCCGGCCGGTGAGGAGCGTGCGGTCGCCGACCAGCCGGGTGCGGACCCGGCCGGAGCGGGGCGAGGCCTGCAGACCGGTGAGTTCGGTACGGCCCAGCCGCTCGGACCAGAAGGGCGCCAGGGCGGTGTGGGCGCTGCCGGTCACCGGGTCCTCGTCGATGCCGACGTTGGGGAAGAAGCAGCGGGAGACGAAGTCGTAGCCGAGCGCGGGGTTCTCGGCGCGGGCGGTGGCGATGATGCCGCGCTCCGAGTAGGCGCCGAGGGCCTTGTGGTCGGGGGTGAGGGCGTGGACGGTCTTCTCGTCGGCGAGCTCGACGAGGAGGTCGCCGACGTTGGGACCGGTGTCGAACGTGGTGAGCGGCTCGGCGCCGAGGGCCTTGTCGACCCCCTCCGGGGGCTCGACCGGGGTCAGCGGCGCGGTCGGGAAGTCCAGGGTGATCGACCCATCCGCACCGGGCGTCGCGATGAGCACACCGCTCCGCGTGGCGAACCGAACCGGCCCCTCGTGGGCGCCGCTGGTGTGCAGCACATGGGCCGTGGCCAGCGTCGCGTGCCCGCACATGTTGACCTCGGCGGCCGGTGTGAACCACCGCAGCGCCCAGTCGGCCTCGCCGCCCCCGGGAAGACGGTGGGCGAACGCCGTCTCGGCGTGATTGACCTCGACGGCGATGTTCTGCAGCCGGTTGTCGTCCGGGAAGGCGTCCAGCAGCAGGACCCCGGCCGGGTTGCCGGCGAAGGGCCGGTCGGTGAAGGCGTCGACTATTCGGATACGCATGACGGCGACGCTAGGCCGACCACGAAGGCGCAGGCCAAGGCCAATTCCGGGTCACTGGACCGATTTGGGGGACCCCCGGGGAGCCGTGGCCCCTGGACGAGCTCGGCGATGCGGTGCGACTGTCGTCAACGCGTCCCGCGCACACGACAGTTCAGGAGGCCGCCATGTCCCAGCCGTCCGTTCTCGCCGCGCTGCTGTCCGGGCTGCGGAGCGGTGCGATCGAAGTCGTCGATCTCACCTCGCCCCTGTCGTCGCGGACGCCGGTGATCCGGTTGCCCGAAGGGTTCGGGCAGACGCAGGTGTTCGAGCTGGAGGAGATCAGCCGGTACGACGACCGGGGGCCGGCTTGGTACTGGAACAACTTCCGCACGGGTGAGCACACCGGTACGCACTTCGACGCGCCCAACCACTGGGTGACCGGCAAGGACCTCGCGGACGTGGCCTCCGTACCGGCGAGCCGGCTGATCGCGCCCGCCGCCGTGCTGGACTTCTCCGCCGCGGCCGCCGAGGACCCGGACTTCCTCGTCGAGGTGGACCACATCAAGGCCTGGGAGGCGGAGCACGGCCCGTTGCCCGAGGGCGGGTGGCTGCTGCTGCGCACCGGCTGGGACGCGCGCTCGCACGCGCAGGAGGAGTTCCTCAACGCCGACGAGAACGGCCCGCACACCCCGGGCCTGTCCCCGGAGTGCGCCCGCTGGGTCGCCGAGGAGTCGCCGGTGATCGGCCTCGGCACCGAGACGGTCGGCACCGACGCCGGAGGCGCCCACTCCTTCGACCCGGCCTTCCCGTGCCACTCCTACCTGATGGGCAACGACAAGTACGGCCTGACCCAGCTGCAGAACCTCGCGGAACTGCCCGCCACCGGTGCCGTCGTCGTCGCCGGCCCGCTGCCGATCCTCAACGGTTCCGGCTCACCCGCCCGCGTCCTCGCCCTGGTGGAGCGGTCATGAAGGTCGCCGAAGCCGTCGGCCGGGCCCTGACCGCGGCCGGCGTGGACCATGTGTTCGGCGTGGTCGGCTCGGGCAACTTCCACCTCACCAACGCCATGGTGGCCGCCGGGGCCCGCTACGTCGCCGCCCGCCACGAGGGCGGAGCGGCCACCATGGCCGACGCTCATACACGGATGAGCGGGAAGGTCGCCGCGCTGAGCGTGCACCAGGGGCCCGGCCTGACCAACGCCCTGACTGGTGTCGCGGAGGCTGCCAAGAGCCGCACGCCCCTCCTCGTGCTCGCGGCCGAGGCGACCCGGCCCACCTCCAACTTCCACGTGGACCAGGAGGCGTTGGCCCGGGCCGTCGGCGCGGTCACCGAGCGCGTGACGTCCCCGCACTCCGCGGTCGAGCAGGCCTGCGACGCCGTACGACGCGCCCTGCACGAGCGCCGCACGGTACTGCTCAACCTCCCCCTGGACGTGCAGGCCCTGGATCTGCCCGACACCGCCGCGATCGCCGCCGCCCCACCACCCGCGCGGTCCGCCGTCGAGCCGTCGGAGGCCGATGTGGCGGCCCTGGTGACGGCCCTCCGACGCGCCCGCCGCCCCGTCTTCGTGGCTGGCCGGGGCGCCCGTTCACCCGGCGCCCGCGACGCCCTCACCGCGCTCGCCGACCACCACGGCGCACTGCTCGCCACGTCGGCCGTGGCCCACGGTCTGTTCCACGGCAACCCCTGGTCGCTCGGCATCTCCGGCGGCTTCGCGTCCGACCTGGCGGCCGAACTGATCCAGGGCGCCGACCTGATCGTCGGCTGGGGCTGCGCCCTGAACATGTGGACCATGCGGCACGGCCGTCTCATCGGCCCGGACGCCACCGTCGTGCAGGTCGACGACGACGCGTCCGCCCTCGGCGCCCACCGGGAGGTCCACCTCGGTGTCGTCGGCGACGTGACCCGCACCGCCCGGCGCGCACTCGACGCGGGCGGCGCACGGCGGCAGGGGTACCGCGCGCAGGCCATCGGCGTGGGGGTGCGCCGACGGGACGTGCCGTACGAGGACGAGAGCACCCGGGACCGCATCGACCCGCGCACGCTGAGCATCGCGCTCGACGACATCCTCCCGGCGGAGCGGGTCGTCGGCGTGGACTCCGGGAACTTCATGGGATATCCGAGCGCCTATCTGTCGGTGCCCGACCAGGACGGCTTCTGCTTCACGCAGGCCTTCCAGTCGATCGGCCTGGGTCTGGCGACCACGATCGGCGCGGCCCTGGCCCGGCCCGACCGGCTGCCGGTGGCCGTGCTCGGTGACGGCGGCGCGCTGATGGGCGCGGCCGAACTGGACACCGTACGCAGGCTGGGGCTGCCGATGGTGGTGGTCGTCTACAACGACGAGGGATACGGGGCGGAGGTGCACCACTTCGGTCCGGACGGCTTCCCGCTCGACACGGTCACCTTCCCGCCGACCGACATCGCCGCCATCGCCCGCGGTTACGGCTTCGAGGCGGTGACCGTGCGAACGCGCGCCGATCTCAAGGCCGTCGAGGACTGGGTGGCGGGGCCGCGGTCGGTGCCGCTGCTGGTCGACGCCAAGGTGGCGGGGCAGCACGGGGCCTGGTGGCTGGAGGAGGCCTTCCGAGGGCACTGACGAAGGCCGGACGGTCCGGTCGGGCTGTCAGTCGAGTGGGATGAGTCCCCGGCGCGCGGCCTCCGTCACGGCGGCCGCGCGGTTCTCCACCCTCAGCTTGCGGTAGACGCGCACCAGGTGGGTCTTGACGGTCGCCTCGCTGAGGAACAGGGCCTGGGCGATGGCCCGGTTGCTCAGACCCTCCGCCGCCAGCCGTACCACCTCGACCTCGCGCCCGGTCAGATCCACGTCGGGGCTGACCACCTGGCCGACGAGTTCGCCGACGACCTCGGGGGCGAGGGCCAGGGCGCCGGCGGCGGCGCCACGGACCGCGCGGAAGAGCTCCTCGGGCGGCCCGGCCTTGAGGACGTATCCCCGGGCGCCCGCCTCCAGCGCCCGCACGACGTCGGTCCGCCCGGAGAAACTCGTCAGCATCAGCGCGGGCACGGCCGGGGCCTCGACGGACAACCGGCGGACCGCCTCGATGCCGTCGACGGCGCAGTCGGCGAACCGGAGGTCCATCAGCACGACGTCCGGCCTCAGCTCCGCGGCGAGACGGACGGCCTCCTCGCCGCTGCCCGCCTCCGCGATCACCTCGAGATCCGGTTCCCCGTCCAACAGGGCCCGCAGCCCTGCGCGTACGACGGCATGGTCGTCCGCGATCACCAGCCGAACGGTCATCCGGCGGTCGCCGGGGTCAGACGGGGAGCCGCCGCCGGCAGCACGGCCCGGACCCGGGTGCCCCGGCCGGGCGCGCTGGTGACCCGCAGGTCGCCGCCGCACTCGCGGAGCCGGGCGCGGGCGGCGGGCAGGCCGAAACCGCGGGTCGGACGGGCGAGGGCCCCGGCGCCCGCAGGGTCGAAGCCCACTCCGTCGTCCTGTACGTCGAGTTCGATCCGGTCCGCCTCGTGGTGAAGCGTGACCAGGACGTTCACCGCGCGGGCGTGCTCGCGGACATTGGCCAGCGTGCCCTGCGCGACCCGGAACAGGGCGGCGGCCGCCTGCTCGTCCAGGACGGGCCGGGGCTCGCCCGCGGACCGGAACCGCACCTGGGCGGCCGACCCCTCCTGTTCCGCCTGGGCGCACAGCAGCCGCAGCGAGCCCTCGAGTCCCTCCTCGGCGACGGCGGACGGGGTGAGGTCGTCGATGATCCGGCGGGTCTCGGCGAGATTGCCGTCCAGGCCGTCGGCCACCGCGCGCACCCGGGTACGGGCCGCGTCCGGCCGCCGGTCCCAGTCCCGCTCGGCCGCCTGGAGCAGCATCAGGCTGCCCGCCAGTTCCTGGGCCAGTGTGTCGTGCAGGTCGCGGGCGATCCGGGTGCGTTCGGCCAGCACGCCTGCCTGGCGCTGCTGTTCGGCGAGGATGTCGCGGGTGCTCCGCAACTCGTCGAGGAGGCGCTGGCGTTCGGCGGCGTCCCGCTGCTGCGTCCAGTAGAGGGCCACGGTGCCCCAGACCGCCGCCAACGGGACCAGCGCCATCTCCATGTCGAACCGGCCGGTCGAGCCGACCAGTCGCCAGCCCAGCACGCCGGAGATCGCGGCCACCGCGACCAGCGCCGCCCGTTTCCCCAGCGCCCGCAGGGCCGCGCACGCCAGCGGTATGCCGCACCAGGCGTACGCCCACGTCACCGGCGCCTCGACGAGGAACAGGAGGAAGCCCCAGAGACCGAGCAGCGTCGTGATCCAGGCGAGCCTGAGGGCGGGGCCGAGCCGGCTCCACAGGCCCAGACCCGCCCCGTACACCACGGCCAGCAGCCCGCTGAGGCTGACCATGTGCCAGCACAGCGGGCTGTTGAGATCGACGAGTCGCACGGCGGCGGCGCCGACGACCAGGAAGAACACGAAGTGCGGGGCGTGTTCCAGGGCGTGTCGGGTGCCGCGGACGGGAACGCGGTCGGTCACGGCAGATCCCCTTGGACTCACTGATCCACTTGGACAGGGCGTCCGAGTCTATCCGGGGGCTGTATGACCGATGTGAAGAGCTGGAGCGCGCTGTCCGGCCCTACGCGCCGGGGTGCAGTCCCAGCCGGCCGGGCGTGGGGTCACCCTTCACCTCGCCGAAGTACAGGGCGAAGGTCTGCTTCCAGCGCTCGATCGCGGCACGGTCGGCCATGAAGCGGGGGAAGCCGTCGAGGTGCGCGTCGGGGTACTCCCAGACCGGCTTGAGGCCTGCCGGGGGAGTGACGTCGGTGCGCACGGACCAGCCGTTGAAGGACCCCTGCTGGGTGGCGAGCGACAGCTGCCAGTTGAGGTACAGCTTGGCCGCGGTCGGGTTCGCGGCCTGCTTGAGGATCGCCGCGCGCTGGCCCCAGGCCATGAACGGGGCGCCGGTCGGCACGACCCACTTCACGGGCCCGGAGGCGAGCGGGGCGCCCGAGCCGCCGATACCGATCGCGTGGGTGCCGGCGCGGACCGCGTCGCCGGGGGAGTTGCTGCCCCGCGCGAAGCGCACGTCCTGGGCGGCGAGCCGGGCCACCCACTCCCAGCCGTACTTCTGGACGTAGAGCGAGTAGAGGTAGAGGACCGCGTCGTCGTCGTGCGGGTAGGAGGAGGCGATCCTGCCCTTCCACTTCGGGTCGACCAGGTCCAGCGGGGTGCGCGGGGCGCCCGAGCCGGCCGCCGCGGTGTCGTACATGAAGCTGAAGCCGATCGCCCCGATGGCGACCCAGGCGCCGTGCGGGTCCTTGAACTTGTCGTACACCTTGGAGAACCCGGCCGGCTTGTACCGCAGGAGCCTGCCCTGCTCCTTCCAGCGCGTGAAGTCCTGGAGGGTCTGCAGCTGTACGACGTCGGGGACGAGGGTGTCGGTCGCGAGCTGGTTGTCGACGCGGACGTCGTGGTACTTGCTGTAGTCCACGACCAGGGTCAGGTCGATGTCCGGGAACCGCTTGAGGAACGCGGCCTTGGTGAAGTCCTGCTGGGTCGGGGTGTCCCCGCCGGCGTAGAGGACGAGCTTCCCGCCCTCCGCGAGGGCCGCCCGGTAGAGCTCGTCGAGGGTCCTGGTCTCCTCGGATCCGGTGGTACGCGAGGCGGGGGCGGCCTGGGCCGAGTGGGCGCCGAGCGCGCCGATACCGATGGCCGCACCGGCACCGGTGGCGAGGACACGTCGTCTGCTGGGGAAGCTGGACATGCTGCGGGGACCTCTCTGCTGGGGGTGACGTACGCAGCTTGTCCGTTGCCGGCGGGTGTGCGCGTCCGCCGGGCGGAGCGATGGGCGCGCTGGAGTGGTAACCGCGATTCAACCGAACGATTGACCAGGCCTTTCGGCAGAGGCTTGCCACGCGAACTATTCCGATATATCGTTGACGCATCGCGACAGATCAACGATGGATGGAGTGATTGCGATGCGTTCCCATGGATTCGAACGTGGACACGGTGGACCCGGCCCCCGCGGCGGCCGAGGCGGCTTCGACGGACGGCGTGGTGCCTTCGGCCCCTTCGGGCCGGGCGGCGGCCCCGGTGGTTTCGGCGGACCCGGCTTCGGCGGCCCGGGCCCCTGGGGGCCTCGAGGGCGTGGCGGACCGAGGGGGAGGGCGCGGCGCGGCGATGTACGTGCGTCGATCCTGGCCCTGCTCAGGGACCGGCCCATGCACGGGTACGAGATGATCCAGGAGATCGCCGAACGCAGCGGCGGGGCGTGGAAGCCCAGCCCGGGTTCGGTGTACCCCACCCTCCAGCTGCTGGAGGACGAGGGCCTGATCGCCAGCGAGAGCGAGGGCGGCAAGAAGCTGTTCGCGCTCACCGAGGCGGGCCGCACCGCGGCCGAGGAAGGTCCGGACGCGCCCTGGGAGGAAGCCTCCCGCGGCGTCGACTTCGAGGCGCTGAACGAGATCCGTCAGGCCGGCTTCGGGCTGATGGAGGCTTTCGGCCAGGTCTGGAAGACCGGCAGCAAGGAGCAGCGCGACAAGGCCCTCGCGGTCATCACCGATGCCCGCAAGAAGCTGTACCTGATCCTCGCCGACGAGGACTGACGGTCACGGAGCCGTGAAGAGGCGCCCCGCGGAGCGATCCGCGGGGCGCCTTCGTGTGTCGCCGGGCCGCCGTCAGGTCACCAGCCCGGCCAGCTTGCGCAGCGACTCATTGAGCGCGGCGGTCGCCGAGTCCTTGAGCTTGCCCGCCATCAGCGCCACCGCGGCGCCGGTGAACTCGCCGTCGATGCGGACCGTCGTCGCGTCGCCGTCCGGGGTGAGGGTGTAGCGGTTGGCGACGGTCACCGCCATCGGGCCCTTGCCGCGGATGGCCAGCACCCGGGCCGGCTCCAGTTCCTCGATGGTCCACTCGACCTCGGCCGGGAAGCCCATCAGCTTCATGTTCTCCTGGAACGTGGCGCCCACTTCGAGGGCCGTGGGGCCGCCCTGCGGGAAGCTGGTGTGGGTGGCGTTCCACTCCCCGTACGCGGGCCAGTCCGTGAGCTGCGCCCACACCTTCTCGGCCGGTGCCTCGATGCGTGCCTCGGCGCTGACTTCGGCCATGCGACCACCCCTTCGGATCGGGCTACGGTGTCGCGGAACGTAGCCGCAGGGCCTGAAACATTCAATGCTGATGAACCGTCAGAAAGTGTGGAGACCCCGGACCGGACGTGGCGCTCAGGCCACGAGCCGTATCACCGCCGCGTCGAACAGGTCCCACGCCCGCGGGAAGGCGCTCTCGTCGTGGCAGTGCCACGCCTCCCAGAACAGGTCGGCGAGCAGCGCGTCCTCCGGGGCGTACACCCGGTACACGTACTGCCTGCCGTCGACGGCAGGCAGAGCCACCAGCCAGAACCTGGTCTCCATGTCCGTGTTGGACGAACGGGACAGCGGGGTGGTTGCGTTCGGGGCGCGGGGCAAGGAGGCGCGCGCCGCCGCCCGGTGAACGGCCTGATCTCATCCGTAAGGAGGAGATTCCGGCCACCGGGGTCCACTCTGTGTGGGACGCGAGAATGGTTCCCTCCGGGGATGACCCGGGTCGGCGTGGCTGATGAGGTGGGGGATGTGCCACCCCGTATCCCCCGGCAGTCCGTGAACGAGCCGGGCAGCAACCGCGCGGACATCGATGCCAGGCTCGGCGAAGAGCTGGCGGCGGTGGTCTCCGGAGCGCGCCGCCGATCGGTCCGGGACGGGGACCGGCAGATCGACACGGCCCATCTGCTGCACTCGCTCCTGGAGCACGACCCCGAGGTGCGCACCGTCTTCGAGGAGGGCCCGCAGCTCGCGCGGCTGCTCGGCTATCTCGTGCAGCGCAGCATCGGCTACGGACTGCGCTGGCAGGGCAGCGTCGAGGACTCCGGCCCGGTCCCCGTGGTCCCCGAGGCGGAGGGCCTCTCGCCGCTGGCCGCCGGTGCGATGGAGTACGCCGGTGAGCGCGCAGTCCGCCGTGGCGCCGACCGCGCGAACGGGACCGATCTGCTGGCGGCCCTCGTCGTCGACCCGCAGGCCCGCGCCGTCGAGGTCCTCACCCGCGCGGGCATCGACGCGGGGGCGGTGCTGGGCCGGATCGAGAGCCGGGCGCAGAGCCCTTCCTGAGCCCGGCGCGACACCCCTTTGTCCGCCCGCGGGCACCTCCTCGTCCCACCTGTGCGCCACCCCTTGCCCCGGCCGTGCCCGGTCCAGTCGCTGAGACAGGTGTCATCGGGGATGACGCTCCTGTCGTCCCCTGTCATCATGGGTCGGTGCATACGACTGACAGCAGGGGCGGCAACCGCGGAAAGGGCGTCGGGCTCGGGCTCGCGCTCGCGTCGGCGGTCGCCTTCGGAGGATCCGGTGTCGCGGCCAAGCCGCTGATCGAGGCGGGGCTCGACCCGCTCCATGTGGTGTGGCTGCGCGTGACCGGCGCGGCGCTCGTGATGCTGCCGCTCGCCGTCCGTCACCGCGCGCTGGTGCGCAATCGCCCCGCGCTGCTCGCCGGGTTCGGACTGCTGGGCGTGGCCGGCGTCCAGGCGTTCTACTTCGCCTCGATCTCCCGCATACCCGTCGGCGTCGCGCTGCTCGTCGAGTACCTCGCCCCCGCCCTCGTCCTCGGCTGGGTCCGCTTCGTGCAGCGGCGGCCGGTCACCCGGGCCGCCGCGCTCGGGGTGGTCCTCGCGGTCGGCGGGCTCGCCTGTGTCGTGGAGGTCTGGTCGGGGCTGAGCTTCGATGCCGTGGGCCTGCTCCTGGCACTGGGCGCCGCCTGCTGCCAGGTCGGCTACTTCGTCCTGTCCGACCAGGGCAGCGACTCCGGTGCCGACGCCCCCGATCCGCTCGGCGTCATCGCTTACGGCCTCCTCGTCGGCGCCGCCGTGCTCACCGTCGTCGCCCGCCCCTGGACGATGGACTGGTCCGTCCTCGGCGGCACCGGGGACATGAACGGCACCCCGGTCGCCGCCGCGCTGCTGCTGTCCTGGATCGTCCTGATCGCCACGGTCGTCGCCTACGTCACCGGCGTGGTCTCCGTGCGCCGTCTCTCCCCGCAGGTCGCCGGCGTCGTCGCCTGCCTCGAAGCGGTCATCGCGACCGTCCTGGCCTGGGTCCTGCTCGGCGAGCACCTGTCCGCCCCGCAGATCATCGGCGGTGCGGTCGTCCTGGCCGGTGCCTTCATCGCGCAGTCCTCGGCGCCCACCCATCCCACCCCGGAGCCGGTGGCGAGCGGCGGCCCCGAAAGGGAGTTGTCGGCCCGGTCGAGCGCCTCCTAGGCTGCCGATCATGCATTCCCACCGCGTCATCCTCGCGCCGCCCGCCGCCTGAGGCGGGCCCTCCGGAGATCACGCCCGGCCGTGCGCCGGGCGCAACGGTGCTGCCCGCGGACGAAGTCCACGGATCCCGCTGAGCCGGGTTCCTCACTTCTCCATGTCTGCGGAGACGACACGTGTCGAATGCTGCTTCCGGCCTGCCCGTCGGGCGAGGCCTTCTCTACCTGATCATCGCCGGTGCCGCCTGGGGCACCGCGGGCGCGGTCGCCGCGCTGGCCTACGGGGCCAGCGACCTGGGACCGGTCGCCCTGTCCTTCTGGCGCTGCGCTTGCGGACTCGTACTCCTCACCGCCGTACGCCTGGTGCGCCCGCGGCCCCTGACGGCCGTACGGGAACCGTTCCGTCGCAAGGCACTGCGGGCGGGTGCCACGGGCCTCGGGCTCGCCGTGTTCCAGACCGGCTATTTCGCGGCGGTGGAATCCACCGGACTCGCCGTGGCGACGGTCGTCACGCTCGGCGCGGGTCCCGTCCTCGTCGCGCTCGGCGCACGACTGACCCTGGGGGAGCGGCTCGGGCGCGGCGGCGCCGTCGCCGTCACCGGCGCGCTCGCCGGGCTCGGGGTGCTGATGCTCGGCGGTGAGAGTTCGACTGTCCGTCCGTCGGGCGTACTGCTCGGGCTGGTGTCGGCGGCCGGAGGGTCGTCGATGACGCTGCTCACGCGCCGCTGGGGTCGTGACGGCGGAGCGGACGCCGCCCGTACGTCCGTCGGGGTGTTCGCCGTCACCAGCGTGCTGCTGCTGCCGTTCGCCCTGGCCGAGGGCCTGGTGCCGCACACCGAGCGACCCGGCCTGCTGCTCTGGCTGCTCGCCTATCTCGCGGCCGTCCCCACGGCCCTCGCCTACGGCCTCTACTTCGCGGGCGCGGCCGCCGTACGGTCGGCCACCGTGTCCGTGATCATGCTGCTCGAACCGGTCGGCGCGGCGGTGCTCGCCGTCGTCCTGCTCGGCGAGCGGCTGACGACGCCGACCCTCGCCGGCACTCTGCTCATGCTCGGGGCCGTCACAGGGCTCGCGGTGACGGAGGCGCGCGGAGCGCAACGGCCGGTGGTCTGACGCCGAGGGGCCCTCGCCATGTGGTGAGGGCCCCTTCGCTCAGGCTCCGCGGCGGCGCAGCAGATGCTCGCGCGCCGCCGCGTCACCCGGCCCCGAGCGTTCCGTCAGCCTCTCCACGATCCGGTCCCGCACCTCCGGCGTCCGATGGTTCGCGTACTTGAACTTCGCGCGTACGCCGGTGACTTCGAGCCGCACACCCCGCAGACCGGAGAGCAGCCGGCCGTACGGCTCCTCACCGACCGCCACCTCGGCGGAGCCGCCTTCCGGCTGGAAGTGGCCGACCTGGCGGTTGAGCAGCGCCGCCTTCTCCGCCGGGTCGTCCACGACATGGGCCCGGCAGCGCAGTTGGACCGCCGCGTAGAAGCTGGTCGGTGTGCCGTGTTCGGGCGGGCTGTCCGGGGGCGCCTGCCAGGGGCCGGGGATGTACGCGTAGTCGTCGACCACGCTCAGCACGACCTCCGGGTTCGCCGGCAGAGCGGCCCATATCGGGTTCGGCCGGGCCAGATGCGTCAGGACCGTTCCGCTGGGGGCGTCGTACGTGAAGTGCAGCGGCTGGGCGTACGGCGGCTCGCCGTCCAGGCCGTTGACGACCAGCGTGCCGAAGTCGTGCACGGCCAGCCACTGTTGCCATTCGGCGTCGTCGTGGGGCGCGTCCCAGGGGTGGATCAGCATCACAGCGCCCGGAGGTAGTCGGGCAGTTCGGTCCCGGGGGCCAGGAGCGGGTCGGCGACCGGGGTCTCGTAGCCCTTGCGCAGCGGGACCACTCCGGCCCAGTGCGGGAGGTCGAGGTCCTCGGGCTCGTCGTTCACGCCACCCGTGCGGATCTTCGCGGAGACCTCGTCCAGGTCGAGGCGGATCACGGCGGTGGCGGCCAGCTCCTTCTTGTTGGCGGGCCGCGAGTCCTTGGACCGGCCGGCCACGACCTGGTCGACGAGCGCGTCCAGGGCGAGGAGCTTCTCCTCGGGGTCCGTCACGTCGTACGCGGTGCCGTGCACCACCACGGACCGGTAGTTCATCGAGTGGTGGAAGCCCGAGCGGGCCAGGATCAGCGCGTCGACATGGGTCACCGTCAGACACACCGGCAGCCCCGGGTCGGCCTGGCCGGTCATGCGCAGCGGACGCGAGCCCGTGGAGCCGTGCACATAGAGCCGTTCGCCGATCCGGCCGAAGAGCGTGGGCAGCACGACCGGCGCGCCGTCCCGGACGAAGCCGAGATGGCAGACGCAGGCCTCGTCGAGTATCGCGTGCACGACCTCCTTGTCGTACGACGCCCGGTCCGCGGAGCGGGTGGGGACCGTGCGGTCGGTCGCCGGGTAGGCGGTCGGCTGGGGCGTCGGCTGCTGGGTCCCCTGCATGGCTCTCTCCATTTGCGGTCCATATTGCACTAGTGCATAATCTACTTTGTGCTAGGAGGATACAAGATCCAAGGGCGTCGCGCAGCTGAGATCGCGGCGAGCGTCGAGCGTGCGGTGGGTTCCGGCGAGCTGGAACCGGGTCAACTGTTGCCGCCCATGCGGGAGTTGGCGGGCGAGCTGGAGGTGAATCCCAATACCGTCGCGGCCGCCTACCGGATCCTGCGGGAGCGCGGGGTCATCGAGACCGCGGGGCGCCGGGGCAGCAGGGTGCGGCCCCGGCCGGCCACGACCGGGCGCGAGGCCGTCCGGATGGATGTGCCCGAGGGGGTGCGCGACGTGGCGAACGGCAACCCGGACCCCGGGCTGCTGCCACCGCTGGCGAAGGTGTTCGCGGCGGCGGCCGAGCGGAACGACCGGGAGCCGGTCCTGTACGGCGACGCCGCCGTCGAGCCGGAGCTGGCGCGTCTGGCGCGGGCCGCGCTGGACGCCGACGGGGTGCCGGACGGGCCTGTCCACGTCGCCTCCGGTTCGCTCGACGTGGTCGAGCGCGTCCTCGCGGTCCATCTCAAGCCCGGCGACACCGTCGCCGTGGAGGATCCCGGCTGGGGCAGCCTGCTCGACCTGGTCCCGGCGGTCGGACTGCGCACGGCTCCCGTCCGCGTCGACGACGAGGGGCCGCTCCCGGACGATGTGCGGCGGGCGCTGGGAGCGGGGGCGCGGGCGCTGATCGTGACCGACCGGGCGCAGAATCCGACCGGGGCGGCGGTGAGCGCGGGGCGGGCGAGGGCGCTGCGGGCGGTGCTGAAGGAGTTCCCGCAGGTGCTGCTCATCGAGGACGACCATGGGCACGGCATCGTGGATCTGCCACTGCATCCCCTGGCCGGTGTCACGCACAGCTGGGCCTTCGTGCGGTCGGCGGCCAAGGCGTACGGGCCGGATCTGCGGCTCGCCGTGTTCACCGGCGACGCCGTGACGGTCGACCGGGTGCGGGGGCGGCAGCTGGTGGGCCCCGGCTGGGTGAGCCGGATCGGTCAGCGGGCCCTGGCGGGGCTGTGGGCCGAGGGCGCGGTGGACACCGGAGCCGTGTCGGCGGCGTACGCCGGGCGGCGGGACATGCTGATCGGGGCTCTGGCGGACCGCGGGATCGCCGCGCACGGCCGCAGCGGCATGAACGTGTGGATTCCGGTGCCCGACGAGACCGGGGCGGTGGCGCGACTGCTGCACGCCGGGTGGGCGGTGGCTCCCGGGGCCCGCTTCCGGACGGGTGCGGGTCCCGGGATCCGGGTCACGGTGTCGACGCTGACACGGGGGGAGGCGGTGTCGCTGGCGGAGGCCATCGCCGCCGCGGTCGGGGCCGGGCCGGTGCGGGGGTATGCCTAGCGGGCCGCGAGGTCGTGAGGGGGGTGCGGCTCGGTGGGAGCCGGTCGCGCCCCGCGGCCGAGCCGCGCGTCGATACGGCCCCGCAACCCTGACGGGGCGGTGTGGCGCACCTGCGTCAGAGCCGCGCCCGCCAGGACGATCACCGCTCCCACCGGCGTCGACCAGCTCAGCGACTCGCCGAGGATCGCGACGCCCGCGGCGGTGGCGATGACCGGGATGAAGTACGTGACCATCTGCGCGGTCGTGGGACCGACCTCCGCGACCAGGCCGTACTGGATGAGGAGGGCCAGACCCGTACCCAGGGAGCCCAGGGCGGCGATCGCCAGCAGGGGCGTCACGGCGAAGCGGCTGGGCAGGTCGGTGAACAGCGGCGTCACGACCGCCAGTTGCAGTGTCCCCAGCAGCAACTGGGCTCCGGTCATGGAGAGGTGGGAATGACCGGCCCCGGCCAGCGTGCGGCGGACGTAGATCCAGCCGATCGGGTAGCTCAGCGAGGCCAGCAGGGCCATCGCGGTGCCCCGGGCGTCCAGGCCGTCGAAGCCCTGCCAGGCGCCCAGCACCGTCAGGACGCCGAGGAAGCCGAGGCCGAGACCGGCGACCCGGGTGCGGGTCGGGCGGTCCTCCGACAGGGCGACCAGCGACAGGGCCATGCCCCACAGCGGCGAGGTCGCGTTGCAGATGCCCGCGAGCGTGGACGGGACCGTCAGCTCCGCGTAGGCGAAGAGGGAGAAGGGCAGGGCGTTCAGCAGGAACGCGGCCACCGTCAGATGGCCCCAGGTGCGCGCCCCGCGCGGCAGCCGCTCCCGCTTCACCGCCATCGTCGCCGCCAGTACCGCCGTCCCGAACAGCAGCCGGCCCAGCGTGACCTGGAAGGGCGCGTACCCCTCCGTGCCCACCTTGATGAGCAGGAAGCTGAAGCCCCAGATCAGCGAGAGGGCGGCGAAGCGCAGCCGCCAGTCGAGGGCGCGGGTCCGGGTGGGGACGGCGGTGGTCATGGGGCAACCCTGGCGCCGAACACCGCGTAGCACAATCGAGATTTTCACCCCGGTATCTCGTAGCATTGCTTACATGTTGAATCTGGAGCGCCTGCGCACCCTCGACGCCCTCGCCCGGCACGGCTCGGTGAGCGGCGCCGCCGAGGGGCTGCACATCACGACCTCGGCCGTCTCCCAGCAGATGTCCAAACTGGAGCGTGAGGTCGGCCAGCAGCTCCTCGCCAAGAACGGCCGGGGGGTGCGGCTCACGGACGCCGGCCGGCTGCTCGCCGAGCACGCGGCCCGCATTCTGTCCCAGGTCGAGCTCGCCCAGTCCGACCTGGAGGCCCAACGCGGACAGGTCGTCGGCGAGTTGCGGCTCTCGGCGTTCCCGACCGCCGCGCGCGGACTGTTCCCCGCCGCACTCGCCGCCCTCAAGGCGGAGCACCCCGCGCTGCGGGTCCGCTCGTGCGAGCTGGAACCGGAGCTCGGCATCGCGGGGGTGGTCCGCGGCGACCTCGACCTCGCCGTGGTCCTGGACTGGTACAACAAGCCGATGCCGCTCCCGGACGGCCTGGTCAAGGCGTCCGTCCTGGACGACCCGGCGGATGTCGCGATGCCGGTCGGACACCGGCTCGCCGACCGTGACGAGGTGGACCTCGCCGAGTTCGCTGACGACGAGTGGATCACCTGGGGGCAGGGCGAGTTCTGTCACGAATGGCTGATGTTCACCCTGCGCTCCAAGGGCATCGAGCCCATCGTCGGCCACCGCGCCGCCGAGACCCACACCCAACTCGGGCTCGTCGCCGCCGGGTTGGGCATCTGCATCGCCCCGCTGCTGGGCCGGCACCCGATGCCGGACGGCGTCGTCACCGTCCCGCTCAAGCAGCGGGTCCGCCGGCATGTCTACGTCGTCTGGCGCGCGGACGCCGACCGCCGCCCGTCGATCAGGGCGGCGGTCGAGGCACTGCGCGAGGCCGCGGCGAACGTCGGCTGAACTGCCCTACAGCGCGGCGAGCTTGCGGAAGTCCCAGGACACGATCTTGTCCGGGGTCAGCCGCATCCACGCGTGGCGTCCGTCGTGCGGCATCTCGTCGAGCCCGAAGTTCTTGCGCGCGAACAGCGTCTCCGGGACGTCGAGTTCGGCGTACAGATCCCCGACCCGCGGGGCCTCGCCCACGAAGTCCACGGCACCGGACAGCTCGACGCCACGCAGCTCGTCGTACTCCTCACCGGTGTCGATCACGATCGCGACCCGGGGATCGCGGCGCAGGTCGGTCCAGCGCTTGCTCTTCACCACCGAGTACAGCCACAGCGAGGTGCCGTCCCAGGCGAACCAGAGCGTGCTGACATGCGGGGCGCCACCCGTCGACACGGTGGCGACCCGGCAGGTGCGCTGACTGGTGAGGAACTCGTCCAGCTCGCCCGGCGTCATCATGATCTTCCGGCCCCGGCGCTGAGTGACGGTCATGCGGCCCCCTCTTCCTTCTCCCACGTCGTGCCAGAGGAGAGATCCTCTGACATCACGTCAGAAAAGGATGCGGCGTCTTCCGTCCTCACGCAATGGTGGTTACGCTCCCGGCTCCACCGTCGGCGACCAGGGGGCGAGAGTGCCGTCGAACGAACAGCTCAGCGAGCTCCTCGCACCGCACTCCACGGTGCTGCTCACCGTCGAGTGCCAGCAGGGTGTGGTGGGCCCGGACAGCGCACTGCCCGAACTCGCCAAGGAGGCACGCTCGTCGGGCGTCCTCGCCAACGTCGCCCGGCTGGTGGCCGCCGCCCACGAGAGCGGGATCCAGGTGATCCACGCCCTCGCCGAACGCCGCCCCGACGGCCGCGGCGCCAACCGCAACGCCCGGCTGTTCCGCGCCGCCGAACGGCTCCCCGTCCAGCAGCTGTCCGGCACCACGGCGGTCCGGATAGCGGCCCCGATCGAGGTCACCGAGGAGGACTTCGTCGTACGACGGCTGCACGGGCTGTCGCCGATCCAGGGCACCGACGTCGACCCCCTGCTGCGCAACCTGGGCTGCCGCACCCTCGTCGTCACCGGTGTCTCCGCCAACGTGGCCATCCCCAACGCCGTGTTCGACGCGGTCAACCGCGGCTACACCGTGGTCGTCCCGACGGACGCGATCGCCGGGGTGCCCTCCGACTACACCTCCGCGATGATCCGCAACACCCTCGCCCTGGTGGCGACCCTGGCGACCACGGCCGACGTGGTGGGCTGTCTCACGCGAGCGCGATCGAGTCGCCGCTCACCGTGATCTTCTGCTCGGGCAGCGGCTGGGTGGCGGGCCCCTTCTGCACGCTGCCGTCGCTCACCGAGAACTCGCTCTTGTGACACGGACAGGTGATGACCCCGTCGGAGACCCCCGTCACCGCGCATCCCTGATGGGTGCACTTCGACGAGAAGGCCTTGAACTCACCCGCCGCGGGCTGGGTGACCACCACGCCCGCGTCCTTGAAGATCTTGCCGCCGCCCTCGGGTATGTCCGACGTCTTCGCGAGCGCGGTGCCGGAGGCGGCGCCGGACCCGTCGTCGTCCGACCCGCACGCGTTCAGCGTGAGGGTGAGCCCCGCCGCCCCCACCGCCGCCACGACGGTGCGCCGACTCGGTGCCGACGTGGGATGAAGCGATTCGCTGGACATGGTCACGTCCCCTTCCACGGATATCTCGTGAACTGCCCAGGGGTACGGACCCGGCGTGCCCGATGTTCAGACACCCCTCGGTAACCTGGGGCGATGCTCAAGGAAGCCATCGCGACCCGCTTCATCACGCCCCTGCGTGAGGGCGGCTCGCTGCCGGGGCTCGTCGAGGCCGACGACCTCGGGACCTACGTCCTCAAGTTCACCGGCGCCGGGCAGGGCCGCAAGACGCTCGTCGCCGAGGTCGTCGTCGGTGAACTCGCCCGCCGCCTCGGCTTCCGGGTCCCCCGGTTGGTGACGCTCGCCCTGGACCCGGTGCTCGGCCTCGGCGAGCCCGAGCAGCAGGTGCAGGACCTGCTCCGCGGCAGCGGCGGTGCCAACCTGGGCATGGACTTCCTGTCCGGCGCCCTCGGCTTCGACCCGCTCGCCTTCACGGTGGACCCGCAGGAGGCCGGCCGGATCGTCTGGTTCGACGCGCTGGTCAACAACGTCGACCGCTCCTGGCGCAACCCCAACCTGCTGATGTGGCACGGCGATCTGTGGCTCATCGACCACGGCGCGACCATGATCTGGCACCACAACTGGCCCGGCGCCGAGGCTTCCGCGGCCCGCCCGTACGACGCCTCCGACCACGCCCTCGCGCGCTTCTGGCCGGACGTCGAGGCCGCCGCCGCGCACCTGGCACCCCTCGTCACCGAGGACCTCCTCGCCGAGGTGACCGCCGAGATCCCGGACGTCTGGCTGGCCGGCGAACCCGGCTTCGACACCCCCGACGACCTCCGCCGCGCCTACGCCCGCCCGCTGCACGCCCGTGCCGCCGTCATCCACGACCGCATCAACGGCATCGAGGAAACCAAGTGACCGAGCGCCACATCATCCGGGGGAGCGAGCGCAACGACCGGGACGTCTACGAGTACGCGCTGCTGAGGGTCGTCCCCCGCATCGAACGCGGCGAGTGCATCAACGCCGGGGTGCTCGTGTACTGCCGGGCCAAGGCGTACGTAGGCGTCCGCACCCACCTCGACGAGGCCAAGCTGCTGATGCTCGACGCGGACGCGGACGTGGCCGGTGTGCGGGCCGCACTGCGTGCCGTCGAGAGCGTGTGCGCCGGCGGCGAGGAGGCGGGTCAGGCCGCGTCCGACGACGCCGGGCGGCGCTTCCGCTGGCTCATCGCGCCCCGCTCGACCGTTGTCCAGCCCGGCCCCGTGCACACCGGACTCACCATCGATCCGACGGCCGAGCCGGAGCGCTTGCTGAACCTCCTGGTGAGGTAATGGATCACACTCGGCTCATGTGACGTTGACACCGCGTGCCAGGGCTTCTAGCGTCACGTCTGCTGAAGGTACTAAGCGGTCGCTCACCAGATGGGCGTCCTTCTCGAGGGCGAGGAGAACCAGCAATGTCCACCACTGAGCAGCGGGTCGCCGTGGTCACCGGCGGAGCGCGCGGTATCGGCGCCGCCACCGCCGTACGACTGGCCGCCGAGGGCCGTGCGGTCGCCGTGATCGACCTCGACGAGGCCGCCTGCAAGGACACCGTGGAGAAGATCACCGCGGCGGGCGGCAAGGCGATCGCGGTCGGCGCGGACGTCTCCGACGAGGCCCAGGTCGAAGCGGCCGTCGCCCGGGTCGTCGCCGAGCTCGGCGCCCCGACGATCCTCGTCAACAACGCAGGCGTGCTCCGCGACAACCTGCTGTTCAAGATGAGCGTCTCGGACTGGGACACCGTCCTCGGCGTCCATCTGCGCGGCTCCTTCCTGATGACGAAGGCCGTCCAGAAGCACATGGTCGACGCCGGCTTCGGCCGCGTGGTCAACCTGTCCTCCTCCTCGGCGCTCGGCAACCGCGGCCAGGCCAACTACTCCGCCGCCAAGGCCGGTCTCCAGGGCTTCACCAAGACCCTCGCCATCGAGCTCGGCAAGTTCGGCATCACCGCCAACGCCGTCGCCCCCGGCTTCATCGCCACCGACATGACCGCCGCCACCGCGGCCCGCGTCGGCATGGGCTTCGAGGAGTTCAAGGCCGCGGCCGCCACCCAGATCCCCGTCGCCCGTGTCGGCTACCCCGAGGACATCGCCAACGCGATCGCCTTCTTCACCGACGAGGCCGCCGGCTTCGTCTCCGGCCAGGTGCTGTACGTGGCCGGCGGACCGCTCGACTAGGGATCACGGACATGACTGAACTTCCTGAGCTCTCCGGCAAGGTCGCCCTCGTCACGGGCGCCAGCCGCGGCATCGGCTACGGCGTCGCCGAGGCGCTCGTCGCCCGCGGCGACCGCGTGATCATCACCGGCCGCAACGAGGACGCCCTGAAGGAGGCCGTCGAGCAGCTCGGCGCCGACCGGGTCGTCGGCGTCGCCGGCAAGGCCCACGACGAGGAGCACCAGGCCGTCGCCGTCGCGCGTGCCATGGAGGCCTTCGGCCGCGTCGACTACCTGATCAACAACGCCGGTACCAACCCGGTGTTCGGGCCGATCGCCGACCTCGACCTGAACGTGGCCCGCAAGGTGTTCGAGACCAACGTGATCTCGGCGCTCGGCTTCGCGCAGAAGACCTGGCACGCCTGGCAGAAGGACAACGGCGGCGCGATCGTCAACATCGCCTCCGTCGCGGGCGTCGCGCCCTCGCCCTTCATCGCCGCGTACGGCGTCAGCAAGGCCGCCATGATCAACCTGACCGCGCAGCTCGCCCACGAGTTCGCGCCCAAGGTGCGGGTCAACGCGATCGCCCCGGCGGTCGTGAAGACCAAGTTCGCGCAGGCCCTGTACGAGGGCCGGGAGGCCGAGGCCGCCGCGTCCTACCCGCTGGGCCGGCTCGGTGTGCCCTCCGACATCGGCGGTGCCGCGGCGTTCCTGACCTCCGCACAGTCCGACTGGATCACCGGCCAGACCCTCGTCGTCGACGGCGGCATCTTCCTCAACGCCGGCGTCGGCTGACCGACCCCGCACACATCACGGGCGCCACTGGACACCAGTGGCGCCCGTGTCCATGTACAGGACTCGCACAGACCCCTGACAACGCCGCCACAGCGGCACCGGCCACGAACATGCAGGAGGGGCCGGTTCAGGCCGCGTAAAGCTGCGGTATGGTCTGCCAACCCTTGGTATGGCAGCTCGAGGAGCGTGCGCGTGTTCAACCGGAACAGAGGCCTTTGGCGGATGGCAGCCATCGCATCCATATCGTCGCTGGTGGCCGGATGTGGTGTGTTCTCCTCGGATTCCAACGATGGTGGGGCCCCGATCGTCGTCGGAACCACCAGTGCCCCGGCCACGCTGGACCCCGCGGCCTCCTGGGACAACTCCTGGGAGCTGTTCCGCAACGTCTACCAGACGCTCCTGAACTATTCCCCGGGTGGCACCGACCCCGAGCCCGACGCCGCCGAGGGCTGCGAGTTCACGGACACGTCGAGCACCGAGTACAGCTGCACGCTGCGTGAGGGCCTGAAGTTCTCCAACGGGCACACACTGGACGCCAAGGCCGTCAAGTACTCGATCGACCGGATCAAGAAGATCAACGTCAACGGCGGTCCCGCGGGCCTGTTGGGCACTCTCTCCCGGGTGCAGGTGAAGAGTGATCTTGAGGTCGTCTTCCACCTCAGCCAGCCGGACGCCACTTTCCCCCTGGTGCTCACCACGCCCGCCATGTCGATCGTGGACCCCGAGGAGTACTCCGCGACCGAGATCCGCAAGGACGGCAAGGTCAGCGGGTCGGGGCCCTACACGCTCGACGCCTACGACGAGGGCAAGAAGGCCGAACTCGTCGGCAACGAGAACTACAAGGGCATAGCGGATCCCAAGAACAGCGCCGTCACCATCCGCTACTTCCAGCAGTCGGACGACATGGTCGACGCCCTCAGGAGCAAGGAGATCTCGGTCGTCTACCGAGGGCTCGCCGCCTCCGACACCGTGGACATCGAGGAGAACCAGCGCAAGGAGGGGCTCCAGCTCGTCGAGAACGCCACCTCCGAGATCAGTTACCTGGTGTTCAACCCCAGCGACCCGTGGGCCGCGAAGCCCGCGGTACGCAAGGCCGTCGCCCAGATCGTCGACCGCGCGGCGCTCGTGCACAAGGTCTACAAGGACACCGTCCAGCCGCTGTACTCGATGGTCCCGGCCGGACTCACCGGCCACACCACGGGCTTCTTCGATGACTTCGGAAGCCCCAGCGTGGCCAAGGCCAAGCGGCTTCTCACGCAGGCGGGGATCACCGAGCAGGTCCCGCTGACCCTCTGGTACACCAGCGACCGCTACGGCTCGACGACCAAGCCCGCCTTCGAGGAGCTGAAGAAGCAGCTGGAGGCCTCCGGCCTGTTCACGATCACCCTCAAGAGCCGCCCGTGGAAGACCTACGTCGAGGGCTACCAGAAGGGCGAGTACCCGGTGTTCGGGCGCGGTTGGTTCCCCGACTTCAACGACGCCGACAACTTCATCGCACCCTTCGTGGGTGAGCAGAACGCGCTCGGTACCCCGTACGACGCCCCCGAGATCACCGAGAAGCTGCTGCCGGAGTCACGCGAGGAGAGCGACCGCGGGGCCGTGACCCAGCAGATCGAGGACGCTCAGCAGATCCTCGTGGACGACGCGCGGCTGCTGCCGCTGTGGCAGGGCAAGCAGTACGTGGCCGCGGACGAGGAGGTCGGCGGTCTGGAGAACGTCATCGACCCGGCGACCATGATGACGATGTGGGAGCTGTACCGGAAGACCAGCTGGTAGGCGGGGGTTTCCCGGGGAGCGGAGTCCGTTGTCAGTGGTCGCCTGTAGGTTCTGAGACCTGAAGTGACCGCACGACATAAGGACGTTGACGTGACCGACATCGCCATGCTGCCCGAGTCCTGGCGCGGGGTCCTGGGCGACGAGCTCCAGCAGCCCTATTTCAAGGAGCTGACCGAGTTCGTCGAGGAGGAGCGGGCGAAGGGTCCCGTCTATCCGCCGCGCGAGGAGGTCTTCGCCGCGCTGGACGCGACGCCGTACGACAAGGTGAAGGTCCTGATCCTCGGTCAGGACCCGTACCACGGCGAGGGCCAGGGCCACGGCCTGTGCTTCTCGGTGCGCCCCGGGGTGAAGACCCCGCCCTCCCTCCGGAACATCTACAAGGAGATGAAGGAGGAGCTGGGCACCCCGATCCCGGACAACGGCTATCTGCTGCCGTGGGCCGAGCAGGGTGTCCTGCTGCTCAACGCGGTGCTCACCGTCCGGGCCGGCGAGGCGAACTCGCACAAGGCCAAGGGCTGGGAGAAGTTCACCGACGCGGTCATCCGCGCGGTGGCCGACCGGCCCGACCCGGCGGTCTTCGTGCTGTGGGGCAACTACGCCCAGAAGAAGCTCCCGCTGATCGACGAGAGCCGGCACATCGTGGTCAAGGGCGCGCACCCCTCGCCGCTGTCGGCGAAGAAGTTCTTCGGCTCCCGTCCGTTCACGCAGATCAACGAGGCGGTGGCGCTCCAGGGCCACGAGGCGATCGACTGGACGATCCCGAACCTGGGCTGACTGCCGCCGGGCCGGTTCCGCGTCGGACCGGCCCGGTGCCGCCTGACCGGGATTGTCGGCGGGGGCCGTTAGCGTCGGGTGGTATTGACCGACGAGGGCCCGGAGGACGCGGTGGCGGAGCGACAGGAGCAGACGGCGCCCGATGCCGTGATGACGCGGATCGGGCAGGTCGTCATGCTGCATCACGCGGGCGACCGCGAGGAGGCCCGGCACCGCTTCCTGGACCTGTGGGCGGAGATCGGCGAGGACGGCGATCCGCTGCACCGCTGCACCCTCGCCCACTACATGGCCGACACCCACGACGACCCCTCGGACGAACTCGCGTGGGACCTGAGAGCGTTGACGGCCGCCGAGGAACTCACGGACGACCGTCTCGCCGAGCACGAGAGCGCACTCGCGGTCAGGGCGCTGTACCCCTCGCTGCATCTGAACCTCGCGGCCGACTATGTGAAGCTCGACCGCTCCGACGCCGCCCGCACGCATCTGCGCCGGGCGCGAGGGGCGGCGGAATCACTCGCCGATGACAGCTACGGGGACGGGGTACGGGCGGCGATCAGCAGACTGGAACTCCGGCTCGGGGAAGGCGGCTCCTCCGGCACGGGAGGGTGGGGGCCGCCGCGACAGCGGCCCTGAGGCGGGGGGGCCGGGCGGCGCGGGCCGGTGGGGTGCCAATCCGATCGGCCGGCACCGGCGCTTGGCCTGGTACCTCGCGGCGCTTGGGCCGGCACCCAGTGGCGCCTCGCCCGGTACCTCGCGGCGTTTGGCGCGGCACCCGCGCCGCCTCGGCCGCCAACTTGCGGGGTTTGGCCCGGCACCTCGTGGCGCCTCGGCCGGATCCCTGCGGCGGTTGGCTCGGTATCTCGTGGCGCCTCGGTCGGAATCCTGCGGCGCTTGGCGCGGCACCCGCGCCGCCTCGGCCGCCAACTTGCGGGGTTTGGCCCGGCACCTCGTGGCGCCTCGGCCGGATCCCTGCGGCGGTTGGGTCGGTATCTCGTGGCGCCTCGGCCGGAATCCTGGGACGCCTCGCCCGGTACCTCGCGGCGCTTGGCCCGGCACCCGCGGCGCCTCGGCCGGAAACCTGGGGCGCTTGGTCGGCACCTTGCGGCGCCTCGGCCGGCACCCACAGTGCCTCGGCCGGCACCGTCGCGTGGCTCGGCAGGTGCCCGCCGTGCTCGTCCGGCGACCGTCCGGCGTTCATGCTTGGCTACGCCCCCGCGCACGTCCGGCGACCGTCCGCCGGTCAGGCCGGCTGACGCCTGCCGTGCCGCCCCGGCTAACGCCCGTACGTCCGGTCGCAGAGCACCGCCTCCGGGCTGTCCTTGCGCCACCCGCCGTACTGCTTGCCGAGCTTGCAGATGTCCGGGTTCTTCGGGACCTGGGCGGCGACGTCGGGGATCTCGACCCGCGGCCGGGGGGCCTCGGGATGTGCGGGCTGGGGATGGGCCGGCCGGGCGTGCGGATGTGAGCGCGGCGCCTGTCGTTCGGGTGCCGGCGCGGTGGCGGGAGAGGGGGGTGCGTCCTTCGGCAGGGGCGCGCTCCGTCTCGACCTGCGGGACGACTCGATCAGTTGCAGGGCCTCCTGGGCCGGTGCCTGCACGACCTGCGGTTCCGCCCGGCCGTCGGGCCGGGGCGCCGCCGGCTGGGACGGTGCCACCGGCGGACCAGGGGCGACGGATGGGTGCTGGACGGTCACACAGCCGGAGAGGGCCGAGACAGCCACGGTGACCAGGAGCGTTGCGGTCGTCGTCGTTCGATGCACCCGCGCAACTCTGCTGGGTCGCGCCGGGTTTGGGACAGCGGAGGAGCGGAGGTTGCCCCGCACGGGTGATCTCCGGCCCCGTACGGAGGGCGTGCTCTCCGCGAGGGTGACGTCAGTCGCCGGTCGCGCCGTCGAGGCGCTCGCGGATCAGGTCGGCGTGGCCGTTGTGGCGGGCGTACTCCTCGATCATGTGGGTGTAGATCCACCGCAGGCTGAAGCGCTCGCCGGTGCGCCGGTGCTTGCCCGCGGACATGTCGTCCAGCCCGAAGCCGGCCGCGTTGCGCCGGGCGACCTCGATCTCGGCCTGCCAGGTGGCGTGGGCCTGCTCCCAGGTGTCCGCCTCGGTGAGATGGAACTCGCCGTCCGGGTCCTCGTCGCTGTAGTAGAGCGGCCCCTGATCGTCGTCGGCCAACACCTTGCGGAACCAGCCCCGCTCGCACTCCGCCAGATGCCGCACCAGCCCCATCAGGGACAGTTCGGAGGGCTCCACGGCGGCGGTCCTCAGCTGGGCGTCGGTCAGGCCCTCGCACTTCCAGGCCAGGGTCTGCCGGTGGTAGTCGAGCCAGCCCTCCAGCATGGTCCGCTCGTCGGCGTCGGTCGCGGGTTCACTTCGCTGTGTCGTCATGCCCGCATCGTGTCCCAATCCACCAGGCCCGGCCACGTATTTCAGGTGCCGAGCATCCCGTCGAGCAGTTCCCGCAGCCCCGCCCGCACCTCCTCCGGCCCCGGCACCCGCGTACTGAACGACCCGGCCACGCAGGAGAACATCAGCCCGTCCGCCCAGGCCACCAGGGACAGCACATGCCGGTCCGGCTCCGTGGAGCCCATGGCCGTGACGAGGACGGCGAGCTGGTCCCGGAAGCGGGCGCCGGTGGCGTCGAAGTAGGCCCGCAGCTCGGGGCGTCGGGTGGCCTCCAGGGCCAGTTCGTAGCGGGCGAGGGTCAGTTCGCGGTGGCGGGTGAGGGCGCGGTGCGTCGCCAGAGCCAGCGCCTCCACCAGTGCGGGGAGACCGGCCCGCGGGTCCGGCATCTCGTCGAGCGCCAGCACCTTCGCCTCGCGGTCGGCCAGCCGGCGCACCGCCAGCTCCAGCAGCGCCTGCCGGGTGCGGGCGAGATTCGACGTGGAGCCCTGGGGCAGCGCGGCCGCCTCGTCGACGGCCCGGTGGGTCAGCCCGCGCATTCCGCGCTCGGCGAGCAGGGCGAGCGCGGTGTCGGCGACGAGGTCGATGCGGGAGGCCGGGGCCGGGTCGGTGCGTACGGGCATGGAGCTCAATCTACCCGGCGCACTACAGCTGTAGTACGGTTGGTGCGGAACTACACCTGTAGTGAGGAGTGGTCATGACACAGATCCGGCGCGTGATCGTCATCGGCGGCGGCATAGGCGGCCTGGCCGCGGCCGCCGCCCTGCACCTGAGCGGCCGGCAGGTCACCGTCCTGGAGCGGGCCCGCTCCCTGGAACCGGTCGGCGCCGCCATCTCCCTGTCGCCCAACTCCCTGCGCGCCCTCGACGTCATCGGCATCGGAGACGAGATCCGCGACCTCGCCGCCTGGACGGGTGACGGCGGCCTGCGCACCCCCGGCGGGCGCTGGCTCTCCCGCTCCAGCGCCGCCGCCGCGGCCGAGCGCTTCGGCGGCCCGCTCGTGCTGCTGCACCGGGCCACCCTCATCAACAGCCTCGCCGCACTGCTCCCCCCGGACGCCATCCGCACGGCGGCCGAGAGCACCCTCGCCGACCCCGGCGACGCCCGCCGCCCGGCCCGCGTGCGGACGCCCGACGGCGAGCTGGAGGCCGACCTCGTCGTCGCCGCCGACGGCGTCCGCTCCGCCGAGCGCGCCACTCTGTTCCCAGACCACCCCGGCGCCGTCTATTCCGGATTCACCACCTGGCGCGTGGTGATCCCCGTGCCCGGTACGGAGTTCGCCTCCCACGAGACCTGGGGCCGCGGCCGCATCTGGGGGACCCACCCGCTCAAGGACGGCCGGGTCTACGCGTACGCCGCCGCCCTGGCGCCCGCGGGGGAGCGGGCCCCGGACGAGAGGGCCGAACTCGTCCGCCGCTACGGCGACTGGCACGACCCCGTCCCCGCGGTGCTCGCCGCCGCCCGCCCCGAGGACGTGCTGCGCCACGACGTCCACCACATCGCCGAACCCCTGCCCGCCTTCCACCGCGGCCGGGTCGCCCTCCTCGGCGACGCCGCGCACGCCATGCCCCCGACCCTCGGACAGGGCGGCAACCAGGCGATCGAGGACGCGATCGTGCTGGCACACCATGCCGACGACCTGGCCGCGTACTCGGCGGCACGCCTTCCCCGTACGACCGCGATAGCCCGCCAGGCCGTCAGGATCGGACGCCTCAACATGACGCCGAACCGCGCCCTCATGGCCGTACGCGACTCCGCGATCGCCGCACTCTCCCTCGCCGGCCCGGCCCTCTTCCTGCGCGGATTCGACGGCATCGCCGACTGGCGGCCGCCGCAGCCGCCGTATGCTTCGGTCGTGTCAGGCGCGGGCGAACGGTAGGGAGAACCCAGTAGTGAAGGTCGGCTGCATCGGACTCGGTGACATCGCCCGGAAGGCCTATCTGCCGGTGCTCGGCACTCTGCCCGGCGCCGAACTCCATCTGCAGACCCGCACCCCGGCCACGCTGGCCCGGGTCGCCGACGGCCTCCGTCTGCCCGAGGCCCAGCGCCATCGGGACCTGGACTCACTACTCGCCGCCGGGCTCGACGCGGCCTTCGTGCACGCGCCCACCGTCGTGCACCCCGAGATCGTGACGCGGCTGCTGGAGGCGGGCGTACCGACGTACGTCGACAAGCCGCTGGCGTACGAACTCGCCGACTCGGAGCGGCTGGTGGCCCTCGCGGAGGAGCGGGAGGTGTCCCTCGCGGTCGGCTTCAACCGGCGCTTCGCGCCCGGGTACGCACAGTGCGCCGACCATCCCCGTGAGCTGATCCTCATGCAGAAGAACCGGATCGGGCTGCCGGAGGAGCCGCGGTCGATGATCCTCGACGACTTCATCCATGTCGTCGACACCCTGCGCTTCCTGGCTCCGGGCCCGGTCGACGACGTCACCGTCCGCGCCCGGGTCCAGGACGGGCTGCTGCATCACCTCGTGCTCCAGCTGTCCGGCGACGGCTTCACCGCGCTCGGTGTGATGAACCGGCTCAGCGGCTCGGCCGAGGAGATCCTGGAGGTGTCCGGACAGGACACCAAGCGTCAGGTGGTCAACCTCGCCGAGGTCATCGACCACAAGGGGCAGCCGACCGTGCGACGGCGCGGGGACTGGGTTCCGGTCGCCCGCCAGCGCGGCATCGAACAGGTCGTGATGGCCTTCCTCGACGCCGTGCGCGCGGGGAAGGTGGTCAGCGCCCGGGACGCGCTGGCGACCCATGAGCTGTGCGAGCGGGTGGTACGCGCGGTCCAGGAGCGGGCCGCCTGAGCCGCAGGACCCGGACTCCCTGCCCCACGCACCAGACGGCGACGATGAGCAGCGCCGCGCGGGGCACCCAGTCGCCGAAGCGGACGTACGGCGTGACCCCCGTGGCCAGCGGTACCTCGTAGACCGTCGTCGCGCTCGCGCTCGTGCCGAGCCATGAGCCGACCCGCTGTCCCTCCGGGCCGTAGACGGCCGAGACGCCGGTCAGGGTCGCGTGCACCATCGGGCGGCCCGTCTCGGCGGCGCGCAGGGCGGCGAGCGAGGCGTGCTGCTCGGGAGCCCAGCTGTGCTGGAAGGACGACGTCGACGACTGGGCGATCAGCACCTCGGCACCGTCCTCGGCGAGATGCCGGCTCATGTCGGGGAACGCGGACTCGAAGCAGACCATCGGACCGATCCGCAGCCCGTGGCCGACGTCCATCACGACCTGCTCGGTGCCCTGCCTGCGGTTCTCGCCCGCCGCCTTGCCCACCGAGGTCGCCCAGCCGAGCAGTGAGCGGAAGGGGATGTACTCGCCGAAGGGCACGAGCCGCATCTTGTCGTAGCGGTCGCCGGTGAGGCCGCCGGGGCCGACGAGCACCGAACTCTTGTAGATGCCGGGCTTGTCGGAGCGCCGGGCGTCCACGTTGACGAGGATGTCGGCGCCGGTCTCGCTCGAGAGCGCGGCGAGCCTGCGGGCGAGGTCGGGCCGGTCGACGAGGTCGAAGCCGACACTGCTCTCGCCCCACACGACCAGGTCGACGTCCTGCCGGGCCAGTTGACGGGTGAGCTGTTCCTCGCGGGCGAAGCGCTTGTCGACGCCCTCGATGACACCCGGCTGCACGACGGCGATCCGTACGCCGCCGTCGGCGTCCGGGCGCGGCGACCACATCCAGGCCGCCGAGGTGGCGGCGGCGGTGGCCACGAGACCGGCCAGTGCGGGAACCCGGGACTGCCGGACGGTGATCAGCACGGCGACGGCGACGTTCACGGCCACCACCAGGAAGCTGATCAGCCACACCCCGCCCACCGATGCCAGCCGCAGCGCCGGCGTTACCTCCCACTGACTGGCGCCGAGCATCCCCCACGGCCCGCCGAGGCCCTGCCAGGAACGGACGAGCTCCACCAGCAGCCAGCCCGAGGGCAGCACGAGAAGGGCGCCGCAGATCCGGCCGCGCGAGGGCGTCCCGGCGAGGAAGCGGCGGACCAGCCATCCCCAGGGCGCCCACAGTGCGCCGAGGAGGGCCGCGATGACGAACGTGAACACATGCAGGCTCGGCAGCAGCCAGTGGTGCATGGCCAGCATGAAGCCGAGCCCGCCGAACCAGCCGTCGTACGCCGCCCTCTTCCCGGTCGGGGCGGAGCGGACCAGGACGATCCAGGGGACCACGGCGACGTAGGCGAACCACCACAGGGACGGGGCGGGGAAGGCGAGCACGGGCAGGGCGCCGGCGAGCGCGACGACGGTGGAACGCCGCCAGGGTGAGGTGAGCCAGTGGTCGAGCGTCTTCATGCAGCGACTCCTACCCCGTGCGCCCTCCAGTGTGCGTGATGCGGACGTCCCAGGACAGAGGGCGTCGGCTCAGTTGATCATGGACGGGGGGCGGGGGCCGGGAGGCGCCGCCACTTCTCCTGTACGACGACCTCGCGGAGCCGCCAGCCGTCGTGCGTGCGCAGCAGCCCGAAGGCGTAGCGGCCGCCGCAGATGAAGTCCGGGGCCGCACCGGCTCCGTCGCCGTCCCGGTCGATGCGCATCGGATTGACGTAGTCGGCCTGGACGCGGGCCGTGTCGCCCGTGTCGTGCTCCCACTGGCCGAAGGCGATACGCCGGTTGACGATCAGATGCTGCCGCATCGAGAACACCCGCAGGCTCTCCGCGAGCCAGGTGGCGACCTGTCCGGCGTCTCCCTCGACACCGCCGGCCGAGCGGTAGTCCGCGCGTCCGTCCGAGGCGAACAGCTTTCGGTACCCCTCCCAGTCGCCGTCGTCCACGGCCACCGCGTACTCGGTGATCAGTTCGTCGACGGCCAGCCGGTCCATCACGGTGGCGAGCTCCACACGCTGCGTCATCGGCTCAGTGTTGGGCACGGGGCGGGCGGGGCCAAGAGGCGTGCGGTGACATTCGGGTGGCGGGCCGGGTGGCGGCTCATGGCGTCGCCTGCTCGTCGAGGTCGTCGGCCGCCCACGCGGCCGCCACCGGCAGGAACTCGTGTTCGGCCGCGTGCGCCGCCATCCGGGCGTTCCGTGTCCCGGCCTCCGGCCCGTCCGGGAGGTGGAACTCGTCGCCCGCGTGCGCGGAGCGGGCCTGCATCCGCGTGGCGGTGGCCAGCCGGCGGCGTACGTACCGGTCGAGCGCGGCGGGTGCGTCGGCGGGGTCCGTGTCCGTGAGGCAGTCGCCGAGCACGGCCGCGTCGAGGATCGCCTGGGCCGCACCCTGGGCCTGGAACGGCACCATCGCGTGGGCGCTGTCGCCCAGCAGGGCGACCCGTCCGGAGTTCCAGCGGGGGAGCGTGGAGCGGGTGTGGATGCCCCAGCGGTACATCCGCCCCGCGCGTTCGAGGACCCGGACGATCCGGGGATCCCACCCCTCGAAGGCGTGCAGCGGCTCTCCGGGCTCCGCGAGGGCGGTCCACGACTCCTGTGCCGCCTTTGCGCCGAACACGGCCACGACGTTGAGGAGTTCGCCACGGCGCACCCGGTAGTGGACGAAGTGCCGGCCGGGGCCGAGCCAGATCCCGGTGTCCGGCAGGTCCAGATCGGCGACCTGCCCGGCCGGGAGGAGCGCCCGGTACGCGGCGGTCCGGGAGAACACCGCCTCGTCCGCGCCGAAGAGCCACTGGCGGGCCGCGGAGCGGATGCCGTCCGCGGCCACGACGAGGTCCGCCGTCAGCCGTTCGCCGCCGGCCGTCGTCACCTGGGCGGACCTGTCGTCCTGGCCGATCCCCACGACCCGGGTGCCGAGCCGCACCGACTCGGGCGGCACGGCGGCGGCCAGGGCCTGCTGCAGATCGGCCCGGTGCAGTTGCAGATAGGGCGCCCCGAACGCGTCGTCGACCTCGCGGCCGAGCGCGTAGTGGCAGATCTCCGTCCCGTCGGACCAGGTGCGGAAGCTCAGTGGGCCGGGCGGGGCGGCCTGCGCGGCGACCGCGTCGAGCCGGCCCAGGCGGCGCAGCACCCGCGTCGCGTTGGGCGCGAGCTGGATTCCGGCGCCGGCCTCGGTGAACCGCGGCAACTGCTCGACCAGCGTGACCTCGTGCCTGGCGCGGCGCAGACTCAGCGTCGCGGCCAGCCCGCCGATGCCCGCGCCTATGACGATGGCTCGCATGGCACGACGGTAGCGAAGGGAACTCCGGTGCCGTACGAGGGATTTCGGGCTTCGGTGCGACCGCGGCCGAGGGCCCGCGGTGCGTCGGCCCTCTGCCCCCCAAGGGGTGAAGACGTCTCCATCATGACAGGTCGGAGGCCGTTTTCGTAGGACGAACGGCACTGCTCAGCAGCCTTGTTGGGCCCCTGTCCGGCCTCCAGAATCGCCGTCATGGATCACGCGGAGAAGGTCGATCAGGATGCGGTGCTCAGGGCGCGGACGATGCTGCTCGAGTCGGGACGGCCGAGCGTGGCCCGGCAGGTCGAGGCGTACCGGGTGCTGGCGGTGGTGAGTCCGTTGACCTATATGCCGAAACTGGCCCAGGCGCTGCTGTCGGCCTCGTACGAGCCGGAGATCCGGGACCTGCCGGAGGCGAAACTGGCCTGGCGCGCGGAGGCGGCGGCCACGGCAAGGCGTGTCGACGAGAGCGACCCGAACCGGACCGAGTTGCTGGTCCGGGCCCTGGACGCCTACAGGTTCGGCCTGTACGAGGTCGGGCGCCGGGCGGAGGGGCTGGCCGTCTGCGAGGAGATGGCCGAGGCCGGACGGTGGGGCTTCGAGCACGGTCAGGTGCAGCACCCCGCCTACGGGCACTGGCCGCTGGCGGTCGTGCTGGCCGAGGAAGGGCGACACGGGGAGGCGGCGGAGATCTGCGGCAGGGTGGTGGACGCGGAGCGTCCGTTGACTCCCGGAGACAACTCCTTCTGGTCGCAGGTCGAGTGGACGGCCGCACTGGACGCCGCCGGACGGCACGAGGGGGCGCTGGACGCCTTCGCGGAACTGGTGGAGGTCACCAGGGCGGAAGTCGCCGCGCAGGACAAGGCGTTGGCGATGCAGATCTGGCAACTGGTCCACCTGGCCGGGATGCTGGACGCCGCGGGGCGCCACGGCGAGGCCGGCGCGACGCGGCAGGAGGCCCTCGCGCACCTGGCCGAGCTGGACCTCACAGGGGAACCCAAGAGCTGGAGCAACATCCTGTCGTGGTGGAGCACCCTCTTGGCCCTGTCGGGCCGGCCGGCGGAGCCCACACCGTCCGCGGACGCGCCGGGGCCCGCGTTCGGTGCGGCACTTCTCCAGTGGTCGCCCGATGTCAGGAAGGCGTACTTCGACGGACTGGGGCCGCTCGCCGACCAGGTCGAGGCGCTGCGCCAGGATCCGTCCTCCTCTCTGCCCGAACTGGTCGGCCTGCACCGCAGACTGACCGTCCGCACCGCCGTGTACCGGGAGCGCCGCAGCCACCGCATCCTGAAGCCGCTTCGCCCCGTATTCGACGAGAGGGTGGCCCTCGCCCGCCGTCTCGCCGAACGGGAGGAGCTGGGCCGGGCCTTGACGGACCGTTCCATGTTCCTGGTCGCGGCCAAGCAGTACGGCGAGGCCTACGACGACTTCCGCGAGGCCTGCGCCCTGCTGGACCGGTGATCCGGCAGATCAGAGCAGAGCGCGCAGCCGCTCGAACGCCGTCGGTGTCGGGCGGTCCGGCAGGAACTCCTTGATGCGCAGGGCGCATTCCCTCGCGGTGGCGCTGTCGGTGTCGCACTCGACGTCGTAGATCCCGTGGGAGTGCACCTGTGCCAGTTGGCCGGCCGCGAGCCCGGGCGGCCGGTCGCCCCGCTCACTCTCCCGGCGCGCGAGCTCCAGGGGCGGGCAGTGCACGCCGACGAACACCACGTCCCGGGGTGCGAACAACGAGAGGCAGTCGTGGAGCCGCCACGGGGCGCTCAGCACATGGTCGACGACGACGTTGTTCCCCGCGGCCGCCATCCCCGCGACCGCGCGGTGGAAGCCCTGCCAGGTGCGGTGCAGCAGGGCGCCCACCTGGTCCGGCGGCACGGGGACGCTCGACCGCATCGCGTGGAAGGCGTCCACGGGCATGTGGAACCAGGGTTCGTCGAGGATCGACAGCAGTTCGGTCGCGATGCTCGACTTGCCCGAACTGGAAGTGCCGTTCAGGAAGATGACGAGACCCTGGCGCGGGGGGACGCTGTCGAGATGCTCCATGGGTGGATCTTAGGAGGCGCTTCGGCGGCGGGTGAGGGATCATCGTCCGATGACCCACGCCGCTTCCTTCCGCCACCAGTTCCGGTCCGGCGGCTTCTACGAGTTGGGCATCGAGGTCGGTTCGACGGACGACATCGGGCTTCAGGCCGTCCTGAGCGCGGTCTGGGCCGCGGCGGGCGTGCAGGGGTGCTACGGGCACGGGGACCGGGAGCCGGAGGAGCAGGAGGTCGTGCCCTGCACGGTCGCCTCGCTGGAGGAGTTCGGGCATCTTCACGGCCGGGTGCGGCTGCCTTCGGGGGACCTTGTCGCGTGCGGGGTCATGGCGGTGCGTGGCGGTGACGACAGCAGTGACTGGCTGGACTTCTATGTGCCGGACAGCGCGCTGGACGCTGTCGGAGTCCCCTACTGGGACGGTCGGTCCTTCTACCGCTCCGCCCTGATCGACGACTGGCTGGCCGCCATCGCCACGGAGGCGTTCCGCAGCGCGCCGTTCAGCTGTGCCGTCGTCGGATGGGAGGTCTCCGGCTCCGTCGACGCGGCGTCACTGGCCGGTGAGCTGCCCGAGAAGCGGGGCGTGGGGTATCTGGTGCCCCGCGACGGTGTCCTGCGCTACGGCCCGGCCAACGACTGAGCCACGGGCCTTGGTTCAGGCCGCCTTGATGACGGTCCCCCGGATCGCGGCCGCCCACTCGACCACCAGCAACTCGTATTCCTTGCGCTCCTGGGCCGACAGCGATCCGCCTGCCCGCATCCACAGCGCACGGATCTGCTCGTTCACTTCGGCAGCAGACCGCGCGGAACCAGAGGCCACGGAATAGGGGGGCATGCGGACAAGCCTAAGGGCAGGAACTGACACTCCGCTACCGAACGGCTACACACAACGTATGTGATGGGTCACGGTGTTCGCTGTGTGAACGTGTTGACTCCGCTGTCGTGGGCGTCAGCCGGCCGACTCCGCCGCGTGCGGGCTCAGCCCGCCGAACGTCACCAGCAGGATGATCACGATGCCGAGCGCGATGCGGTACCAGACGAACGGCATGAAGCTCTTGGTCGAGATGAACTTCATGAACCACGCGATGACCACGTATCCGACGATGAACGCGATGATCGTCGCGAAGATCGTCTGGGGCCAGTCCACGTGACCGCCCTCCATCGCGTCCTTGGTCTCGAACAGACCGGACGCGAGGACCGCGGGGATGGCGAGGAGGAAGGAGTAGCGGGCCGCGGACTCGCGCTTGTAGCCCATGAAGAGGCCACCGCTGATGGTGGCACCGGAGCGGGAGACACCCGGGATGAGGGCGCAGGCCTGGCAGAGGCCGAAGATCAGGCCGTCCCGTACGCCCAGGTCCTCCAGGCCCTTGCGCTGCTTGGCCGCGCGGTGCTTGCCGCCGCTCTCGTCGCGGGCCGCCATCCGGTCGGCGATGCCGATGATGATGCCCACCACGATCAGCATGGTCGCCGTGATCCGCAGATCGCGGAAGGGCCCCTCGATCTGGTCCTTGAGCGTCACGCCGAGCACCCCGATGGGGATCGAGCCGACGATGACCAGCCAGCCCATCTGGGCGTCGTGGTTGCTCCGCATCTCCTTGTTGAACAGGGATCGGGTCCACGCCGAGATGATCCGCCCGATGTCCTTGCGGAAGTAGATCAGTACGGCCGCCTCGGTGCCGATCTGCGTGATGGCGGTGAAGGCCGCGCCGGGGTCGTCCCACTTCGCGAAGGCCGCGGTCAGCCGCAGGTGCGCGCTGGAGGAGACGGGGAGGAACTCGGTCAGCCCCTGGACGAGTCCGAGGATGAAGGATTCAAACCAAGACATGAAGGTAGGGAGTCCAAGCGCTGATCGGGGGAGGAGTAACGGGCACACCGAGCCGTCCGGGCGCGGTGATCACAGGTGTGGAGGGCAGCCTAGCGGCCTCGGATGACAGGCCTGGCACGGGGTGCGGGCCGGGCGCCGGTGAGCAGGGGGTACGGGCTGTTGACCGGCCAGGGTGCCGCCGCTTAGGTTGCTGCGGAGAGAAAGCGCTTGCTGCTCCGATGGCAGGTGTCGGCGCTGTCCGCCGTTCGTTCGAGGAGTGCTGATCGCGTCCATGTCACCCACCACTCCCTACGACGGGCGCCGCATCCGGGCAGCCGTCATCGGTACCGGCGCCATCGCCCGGGGCTCCCACCTGACCGCGCTCGGCGCACTCGCCGAGCAGGGCGAGGTCGAGGTGGTCGCGGCGGTTGACATCGATGCCAAGGCCGTCGAGGCGTTCTGCGCGGTGGGCGGTGTCCCGCACGGCTACACCGACCTGGACCGCATGCTGCGCGAGCAGCGCCCCGACCTCGTCACCATCTGCACGCCGCCGACCCTGCACCGCGACCAGACGGTCGCCGCGCTGCGCGCCGGGGCCTGGGTGTGGTGCGAGAAGCCGCCGGTGCCGACCCTCGCCGACTTCGACGCCGTGGAGGCGGAGGAGGGCAAGGAAGCCGGCCCGTACGCCTCGATCGTCTTCCAGCACCGCTTCGGCTCCGGCACCCGGCATGTGCGCCGGCTGCTCGACGGGCAGGACCTGGGCCGCCCGCTCGTCGCGCACTGCCAGACCACCTGGTACCGCGACACCGCGTACTACGCCGTGCCCTGGCGCGGCCGCTGGGAGACCGAGGGCGGCGGCCCGGCGATGGGCCACGGCATCCATCAGATGGATCTCCTCCTCGACCTGCTCGGCCCGTGGAGCGAGGTGCGCGCCATGGCCGGGCGGCTGGTCCACGACGTGGAGACCGAGGACGTCTCGACCGCCTTGGTCCGCTTCGAGAACGGCGCGCTGGCCACGGTCGTCAACAGCGTCCTGAGCCCCGACGAGGTCAGTCGCATCCGCATCGACTGCGAGCGCGCGACCGTCGAGCTCACCCATCTGTACGGTCACAGCAACGAGAACTGGGCCGTCACCCCGGCGCCCGGCGTGCCGGACGAGCAGGCCGCCGCCTGGCGGGACTTCGGCGCGGACGTGCCCAGTTCGCACACGGAGCAGCTGCGCGAGCTGGTCGCCAGCATGCGCGCCGGGGAGCGGCCGCGCAGCAGCGGTGCCGACGGACGTGGCAGCCTGGAACTGATCGCCGCGCTGTACAAGTCGGCGTTCACGGACGTCACGGTGCGGGCGGGCGAGATCGGCCCGGGCGACCCGTTCTACACGGCCATGCACGGGAACGCGCCCGGCTGGGCCCCCGTCGTCAGCGAGGAGGTGCCCGTATGACCGGGCTGCGCATCGTCCACGCGCACGGCGACCGCGTCACCGTGACCGACCCGGCCACCGGCGTGGAGCTGCTCTCCTACGTCTACCGGCCGGAGGCGGCCTGGGAGGCCCCCAAGCCGTACATCCACCCGCTGCGGACCCTGGCCGGCGACGTCGTCACCGACTACCGCCCCAACGACCACCGCTGGCACAAGGGCCTGTCCCTGACCGCCTCGCACCTGTCGGGCGCCAACCTGTGGGGCGGCAACTCGTACGTGCACGGCGAGGGCTACCTCGAACTCCCCGAGCGCGTCGGGTCGATGGCACACGTCGGCTTCGACGAGGTCAGCGCCGACGACGACCGGGTCGTCATCGCCGAACGGCTGACCTGGCACCCGTACAGCGGCGAGCTGTGGGCCGAGGAGCAGCGCCGGATCGAGATCCACGACGTGGACCAGCGGTCCGGATCGTGGGCGCTGACCTGGACGAGCGCCGTCACCAACCGGCGTGACGAGCCGCTGGTCTTCGGCAGCCCTACCACCGCCGGACGCGAACTCGCCGGGTACACCGGCCTGTTCTGGCGCGGCCCGCGCGCATTTCGCGACGGCCGCATCATCGCGCCGGACGCCGAGGGCCCCGGTCTGCTCGGTGCGCAGGCCCCCTGGCTGGCCCTGTCCGGCGAGCACGACGGCACCGACGGCCACGCCACCCTCGTCTTCGAGCACGCCCCGGAGAACGACCACCTCGGCGCCGAAGGCGCCCACCCGGCCCACTGGTTCGTCCGCAACGAGCCGTGGGCCGGCGTGGCCCCCTCCTGGGCCTTCTACGACGAACTCGAACTCGCCCCCGGCGACACCCTCACCCGCCGCTACCGCGTCGTCGTCGCCGATGGCGCCTGGGAGCGGGAGGAGATCGCCAAGTACCTGGAGGCACACCCGTGGTGACCGCCTTCGAGGGACTGCCCGGCGGGATCGCCGTCTCGCATCTGTGCGTGTACGACTGGCCCGCCGCCGACGGCGTCTCCGGCGGAACCCCCCATATGCATCTGACCTGTTCGGAGGCGTACGTCGTCACCGGCGGCCGGGGTTCGGTGCAGACCCTCACGACGTCCGGGTACGAGGACACGCCCCTCGTGCCCGGCACGGTCGCCCGGTTCACGCCGGGCACCGTCCACCGGCTGGTCAACGAGGACGATCTGCGCATCACCGTCCTGATGCAGAACAGCGGGCTGCCGGAGGCGGGGGACGCGGTGCTCACGCTGCCGCCGGAGTACCTGGCCGACCCGCGGACGTACGCCGCCGCGACGGCCGTCCCCGCGGACGCGCCCGAGGCGGAACGGGAACGCGCCGCACGGGCCCGCCGCGACCTCGCTCTGGAGGGCTACCGGGTACTGCGGGAGGCCCCCGAGGGCCTGGCCGACTTCCATCGCGCGGCCGCCGCCCTCGTACGGCCGCGACTGGCCGAGTGGCGGGAGCGCTGGCGCGACGGTGCGGCGGCCGCCGCCGCGGCGACGGGGGAGCAGCTCGACCGCCTCGAACAGGGCGACCTCTCCCACCTCGCCGACGCCGTCGTACGGTCCGAACAGCCCTCGGAGCACGGCAGGTTCGGGATGTGCGGGCGGCTGGACGTCTACAAAGGCGACTGACCCGGCTGTTCCGTCGCGACACGGAGGGCGCGGGCGCCTAGCCTGGAGTCATGGCCACGGTGCAGGTGGGCGGCCTCGAAATCGCCTACGAGCGCGTCGGACAGGGGCCACCACTGGTCCTCGTGCACGGCGCGGCCGTCTACGCGCGCGCGTGGCAGCCGCAACTCTCCGGACTGGCCGACGAGTTCACGGTCGTGGCCTGGGACGAACCGGGGTCCGGACGGTCCTCGGGCATCCCTCCCGGGTTCGGCCTCGCGGACTACGCCGACTGTCTCGCCGCGCTGATCGAGGAGCTGCGGCTCGGCCCGGTCCACGTCGCCGGCCTCTCCTGGGGCGGGACGGTCGCGCTGGAGCTGTACCGCCGCCATCCGTCACTCGTCAGGACGCTGCTCCTGGCCGACACCTACGCCGGCTGGAAGGGCTCCCTGCCCCCGGAAGAGGTGGCGGCCCGCGTCGAGGGGGTGGAGCGGATGCTCGCCGTGCCCCGCGAGCAGTTCGATCCGACGCTGCCGGGTCTGTTCGCCGGTGACCCGCCCGCCGAGTTCGTGCCGCTGCTCGACGCCATGGCGCGGGACGCCCGCCCGGAGACGCTCGGGGCGCAGCTCTCGATGATGGCCGGGACCGATCAGAACGACCTGCTGCCCGGGATCACGGTGCCGACGCTGCTGCTCTGGGGCGAACTGGACGCGCGTTCACCGTTGAGCGTCGCCCACGCGTTCCGTGCGGCGATCCCGGGCGCCGAGTTGGTGGTGCTGCCCGGCGCCGGGCATGTCAGCAACCTGGAGCGCCCGCAGGACTTCAACCGGGAGGTTCGCGCGTTCTGCCGCGCGCACAGCTGACCGGCCCGCACACACCCTTACGCCACCGAAGGCCCCGCGACCGTCCAGCCGGGTGTCTGCGGATGGGCCGTGAGGTCCTCGTGACGGACCTGCTCGCCGCATGCCGCGCAGGTGACGACCGGTGCCAGTTCGTTGCCGCAGACATGCTCGACCACCATGGGACGGTCGCCGTCCTCGCGGAGGTGGCGGTCGCCCCAGGCCATGAGGGTGACCAGGACCGGCTCCAGTTCGAGTCCCGCCGGGGTGGGCCGGTACTCGAAGCGCTGCGGCCGCTCGCTGTAGGCCCTCTTGGTGAGGATCCCGGCGTCGACGAGCCGGCGCAGACGCGTGGCGAGGACGTCGCGCGGGGCGCCGATGTTGCGCACCAGCTGGTCGAAGCGACCGTTGCCGAGGCAGACCTCGCGCAGGACGAGCAGGGAGTACTTCTCGCCGACGAGCGCCAGGGTGTCGGCGATGGAGCAGGGGCGCGGGTCCTTGGTGGCGGCCATGGTGCCGATTCTAGGGGAGTTTCCGGCGAGGGTTTGAATTTCCAACCCACAGGGCTATGGTGAGTTTGGATTTCCTACTGACCGGTAGCGCCTGGTTCTCGGCGCCCGGTTCTCTCGTACTGGAGGCCGTCCATGCGTGACGCAGTGATCGTCGAAGCCGTACGCACTCCGATAGGCAAGGGCAAGCCGAACGGTGCCCTCGCCCACGTCCACCCCGTCGAACTCCTCGCCCACACCCTGCGCACCCTCGTCGAGCGCTCCGGCGTCGACCCGGCCCTCATCGACGACGTCATCGGCGGCACCGTCGACCAGGTCGGCGAGCAGGCCATGAACACCACCCGCTACGCCCTCCTGTCGGCGGGCTTCCCGGAGACGGTCCCCGCGACCACCGTGGACCGCCAGTGCGGCTCCTCCCAGCAGGCCGTGCACTTCGCGGCCCAGGGCGTCATCTCCGGCGCGTACGACCTCGTCGTCGCCTGTGGCGTCGAGTCGATGAGCCGGGTGCCGATGTGGTCCAACGTGCCGCCCGGCAAGGACCCCTTCGGCCCCGGCGTCGCCGAGCGCTACCCGGAGGGACTCGTCCCGCAGGGCATCAGCGCCGAACTCATCTCGGCGAAGTGGTCGATCGCGCGCGAGCAGATGGACGCGTTCGCGGTGTCGTCCCACCTCAAGGCCGCCGAGGCCTGGGAGAAGGGGCTGTTCGACGCGGAGGTCGCGCCGCTGGAGGGTGTGGCGCGCGACGAGTGCGTACGGCCGTCCAGCACGGCCGAGATCCTCGCCGGGCTCAAGCCCGCCTACTACGATCCGGCCTTCGCCGAGCGCTTCCCGCAGATCGAGTGGAACGTCACCGCGGGCAACGCGAGCCCGATCAACGACGGCGCGTCGGCCGTCCTGATCACGTCGAGCGAGACCGCGGCCCGGCTCGGCCTGCGGCCGCTGGCCCGGCTGCACAGTTTCGCCGTCACCGGATCCGACCCGATGCTCATGCTCACCGGTGTCATTCCGGCCACGGAGAAGGTGTTGCGGAGGGCTTCACTGACCCTGGACGACATCGACCTGTTCGAGGTCAACGAGGCGTTCTCCAGCGTGGTGCTGGCGTGGCAGCAGGAGACCGGGGCGGACCTCGACAAGGTCAATGTGCACGGCGGTGCCATCGCGATCGGGCATCCGCTGGGGGCGAGCGGGACGCGACTGACGACGACGCTGGTGCATGCCATGCGGGAGCGCGGGGCCCGGTATGCGTTGCAGACCATGTGCGAGGCGGGTGGACTCGCCAACGCCATGGTGCTCGAAGGGGTGTGAGCGGCGCCCCGCGTTCTCAGCGGCCCCGCAGATGATGGCGCTTGCGCCAGGCCACCACCGCTCCCACCAGTGCCGGGACCGCGATCGCCGCCATCGCGATCAGGAACGCCGGGGACGTCGGTGTCGACGCACGGGCCCCTGCCACGACGTACGCGGCGGTGTTCGGGATCGAGCCGAGCGCCGTCGCCAGCAGGAACGGCACGTAGCCCATGCGCGAGACCGCGGCGCAGTAGTTGGCGGCGGCGAACGGGACGCCGGGGAACAGCCGGATCGCCAGCATCGAGCGGAAACCGTGGCGGCTGAGCTGGCCGTCGGCGCCCTGCAGCAGGCGACCGCGCAGCAGCGGGCGGAGGGCGCCCTGGCCCAGCACCCGGCCCAGCGTGAAGGCGATGCCGGCGCCGAGCACCGTGCCCGCCAGTGCGGCGCCGATACCCAGCTGCGAGCCGAAGAGCGCGCCTGCGGCCAGGTTCAGCAGCGGGCGCGGCACGAACGCCACCGCGCACAGCCCGTACGCCACCGCGTACACCAGGGCGGCCGCGGCCCCGCCGAGCTCCGGTGGCCAGCCGTCGGCCAGCAGCCGCTGTGGCTCCAGGAGCAGCACGGTCGACCCGGCCGCCACGAGGAGCGCGACGAGCAGGGAGAGCCGCGACCAGGGCGAGAGCAGCACTCTCGAGCAGCGCGCGGCGAGACCGACGGTGACGGGTGCGGCAAGGGCGAGCTCCGTGGCGGCCGCCGGGGGAGGGGCCGTGGCTGTGCCCCCAGAGCGGGTGGTGGCATCGAGCATCCGGTGACACTAACCGACCCATGTGTGTGATCGCCGTATGGTTCGTCTCATGAGCGTCACAGGTGTGGGATCTCCCTCACTTCCGCACAGCACTCTCGCGGACACCGTGCTGGAGCGGCTCACCGCCGTCTACGGCGCCGCGGCCGACCCCGAGCGGGCCGAGCCGATGCGCGCGTACATGAAGGACGTCGCCCCCTTCCTCGGCCTCACCACACCCGTGCGCCGCTCCCTGTCCCGCACCGTCCTGGAGGGCACGCCCCGCCCCGACGAGGCCGACTGCACCGCGATCGCCCTGCGCTGCTGGGAGCTGCCCGAGCGCGAGTACCAGTACTTCGCCGTCGACTATCTGCGCCGCCACGCGCGCGTGCTCCCGTCCGGCTTCCTGCCGGTGGCCCGGCATCTCGTCTCCACGGTCCCCTGGTGGGACACCGTCGACCTGCTCGCCGCACATGTCGTCGGCGCGATGGTGACCGCCGACCCGAAGCTCACGGCCGACATGGACGCCTGGATCGTGGACGACGACCTGTGGATCGCCCGCACCGCCCTGCTCCACCAACTGCGTTACAAAGAACACACCGACGCCGACCGCCTGTTCACCTACTGCCTGCGCCAGTCCGGGCACCCCGACTTCTTCATCCGCAAGGCGATCGGCTGGGCGCTGCGCGAGTACGCCAAGACCGACCCGGAGGCCGTACGGGCCTTCCTGGCCCGGGAGAAGGGCCGCTTCGCGCCGCTGTCGGTACGGGAAGCGCTCAAGAACATCGGCGCCTGACATCCCGTAGCTCGAAAAACCATTCGACTCCGGGCGGGGCGTCGGCAATGATCGGCCTCATGTTCCGGCACGCCTTCCTCTTCGCAGCATCCGCAGTCGCGGATGCACCGAAGGCTGCCGTTGAAATCTTCCTGGCCGCTGTCGACGGCGCCCGAAGCTGACCCTCTCCGGATTGTCCGGCGGACCCCGCAGGGGGAGGGTCGGCCAGTTCCCCGGGGTCCCCGTCACCAACGAAGAGGCTTCGAGGAATCGCCATGCCCAAGACGGCATACGTGCGCACCAAACCGCATCTCAACATCGGCACCATGGGTCACGTCGACCACGGCAAGACCACCCTGACCGCCGCCATCACCAAGGTCCTCGCCGACCGCGGCGCCGGCACTTTCGTCCCGTTCGACCGCATCGACCGGGCCCCGGAGGAAGCCGCGCGCGGCATCACCATCAACATCGCGCACGTCGAGTACGAGACCGACACCCGGCACTACGCGCACGTGGACATGCCGGGCCACGCCGACTACGTCAAGAACATGGTCACCGGCGCCGCGCAGCTCGACGGGGCGATCCTCGTCGTGTCCGCGCTCGACGGGATCATGCCGCAGACCGCCGAGCACGTGTTGCTCGCCCGGCAGGTGGGCGTGGACCACGTGGTCGTCGCCCTGAACAAGGCGGACGCGGCGGACGACGAGCTCGTGGAACTCGTCGAGCTGGAGGTCCGCGACCTGCTCACCACGCACGGGTACGGCGGCGACGCGGTGCCTGTCGTACGGGTCTCCGGGCTCAAGGCGCTCGAGGGCGACCCTCGGTGGACCGCGTCCATCGACGCGCTGCTCGACGCGGTGGACACGTATGTGCCCATGCCGGAGCGGTACTTGGACGCGCCGTTCCTGTTGCCGGTGGAGAACGTGCTCACCATCACCGGCCGCGGGACGGTCGTCACCGGTGCGGTGGAGCGGGGCACGGTCCGGGTGGGCGACCGGGTCGACGTGCTCGGGGCGGAGGTCGAGACCGTCGTCACCGGGCTCGAGACCTTCGGCAAGCCCATGGACGAGGCGCAGGCCGGGGACAACGTGGCGCTGCTGCTGCGGGGCGTTCCCCGGGACGCCGTACGGCGTGGGCATGTGGTGGCCGCGCCGGGCAGCGTGGAGCCGCGACGGCGGTTCTCGGCGCAGGTGTATGTGCTGTCCTCGCGTGAGGGAGGCCGTACGACGCCGGTGTCGACGGGGTACCGCCCGCAGTTCTACATCCGTACCGCGGATGTGGTCGGGGACGTCGACCTGGGTGAGGTGGCTGTCGCGCGGCCGGGGGAGACGGTCGGGATGACCGTTGAGCTGGGCCGTGAGGTGCCGCTGGAGCCCGGGCTCGGATTCGCCATCCGTGAGGGCGGCCGGACCGTCGGCGCGGGGACCGTGACAGCCGTCGAGTGAGCGTGGCTGAGGTGGGTGGGGGACTGCGGGGCCGTCGTGAACGGTCGCGCAGTTCCCCGCACCCCTTCGGGGCGCGTCCCCGCCGACGCGGGACAGCAGGGTCACCGGCACAATGACCGAGTGACCGAGCCCATCCCCGTCGCCCGTGCCGTCGATCACGGGTTCGCCAAGCTCATGCCCGACGTCGACCGTGCCCGGGCCTGGCTGCTCACCGTCGACGGGGCGCCCCAGTCGTACGTCGATCTGGACGAGCCGACGCATCTGGAGTTCGAGTACGCCCGTCGGCTCGGGCATGTGCTGGACACCGTCGCGGAGGCGGGGCGGCCCTTGGACGTGCTGCATCTCGGGGGCGGGGCGCTGACGCTGCCGCGCTACCTCGCCGCCACCCGGCCCGGGTCCCGGCAGGACGTCGTGGAGGCCGACCAGGAGCTGTTGCGGTTGGTCGTGGAGCATCTGCCGCTGCCCGACGGGGCTCCGATCGCCCTGCACGGCGCCGATGCGCGGGCGTGGCTGGAGGCCGCTCCGGCCGACTCCGCGGACGTGCTGGTCGCCGATGTCTTCGGAGGCTCGCGGGTGCCCGCGCACCTCACGTCCCTCGGGTACGTCCGGGAGGCCGACCGGGTGCTGCGCGACGGGGGCGTCTATCTGGCCAACCTCGCCGACGCGGCGCCCTTCGCCTTCCTGCGGTCCCAACTGGCGACCCTGGGCACGGTGTTCCCGCAGCTCGCGCTGATCGCCGAGCCGGGGGTGCTGCGGGGCCGGCGGTTCGGGAACGCCGTGGTGGTCGCCGCCCGGGAGCCCTTCGACACGGCCGCGCTCGCCCGGCTCACCGCCTCCGACGCCTTCCCCGCCCGTGTCGAGCACGGGGCCGCCCTGCGGGACTTCACCGGCGGCGCGCGGCCCGTGCGGGACGAGGACGCCGTGCCGTCACCCGAGCCCCCCGACGGCGCGTTCGGCATCGGCTGAGTCGACCGCGGCGGACCGCGCCACCGGCTTGCTCCGCCGCCTGAGGTTCCGTACGTCCGGTACGCACAGCACCGCCGCGGTCACCACCACGACCAGCGCCGCGCAGCCCCACAGCGCGTGGGAGCGGCCGAACGCCGACTCCGCCGGACCGGCCAGCGCGGTCGCCAGCGGCACCATCGCGACGGAGCCGAACCAGTCGTAGGCCGAGACCCGGGAGAGCTTGTCCTCCGGAATTTCCTGATGGAGGGCGGTCATCCAGCTCACCCCGAAGACCTCCACCGTCACGCCGGTCAGGAACATCACCGCGCACAGGACCCCGGCCGACGTGGGCACCGCGAGGGCGGCCGAGGGGAGGGCCAGGGGGAAGACACCGAGGGTGCCCCAGAGCAGCAGACGGCGTGGCTTCCAGCGGGTCATCAGCAGGGCGCCGGCGACCGTGCCCGCGCCGAAGAAGCCCAGGGCCAGGCCCCAGGGGCCGGCCCCGCCCAGATGGTCGCGGGCGACCAGCGGGCCGTAGACCGCGTCGGCGGCGGCCACGACCGCGTTCGCGATCGAGAACTGTACGACGATGCCCCACAGCCACGGCCGGCCGCTGAACTCCCGCCAGCCCTCCCGGAGGTCGGCGAGCAGGCCGTCGCCCGGTGTGCGTGGCGCGATATGGCTCACGTCGAGGAAGGCGCGCAGGGCTCCGGCCGCCGCGAACGCCGCCGCGTCCGCCGCCAGCACCCAGCCCGGGCCGATCGCGGCGACCATCGCGCCGCCCAGCGCGGCCCCGCCGACGGTCGCACCCTGCATCGCCATCCGGAACACCGCGAAGGCCCGGCTCGCCTGCTCGCCGGAGACCGAGGACATCAGCATGCCCTCGGCGGCCGGGCTGAAGAACGCCTGGCCGGTGCCGCCCAGCGCGGTGAGCAGCATCATCTGCCACAGCTGTGGATCCCCGGCGAGGACGAGCACCGCGAAGACGCCCTGCGACACACAGTTGAGGGCGTTCGCCGCGACCATCACCCGGTGCCGGGGGAGCCGGTCCGCGATCGCGCCGCCGATCAGCAGGAACACCACCAGCGGGAGCGTCCGCGCGGCGGCCACGAGTCCCACGTCACCGCCGTCGCCACCGGTCTCCAGGACGGCGAACGCGGCGGCGATCAGCGCGCCGTGGCTGCCGAGGCCGGTGACGACCGCCGAGGCGGTCAGCAGACTGTAGTTGCGGCCGGCCCAGTCGGGTCTGCGGCGGCGTATCGGGGCATCGGCGGAGGTCACCGGCCGACTATCCCCGGTCCGTACCCGGCTTGCCAAACCCATTACGGGCCGACGCCATGCCGGTCAGCCCGTGGGCTCGCCGTACAGCCGGACCGTGCTGAGGATCTTCTGGACCGTCGCGTCCGGCACCTCGTCAGCGGTGCCCTTGACCCCGTGGAACGTCCAGGAGACGAAGTCACCCGCGGAGTTCTTGAACGCGAACGTCGTCGCCTTGCCGTTCGTGTCGCACTTGTCCGTCTTCGGTACGCCCGTCGAGTAGGTCGTGGCGACGCTGCCCTCGATGCCCGAGGCCGTGGTGTACGCCTTCGCCTTGCCGATGGTCAGGAGCTTCTTGGAGGCGTCCTTCTGGTCGGTGTATCCGCCGAACACCCACCAGGCCGAGTCGTTGCGGGCGACGTCGCCGGTGTTCTTGGCGCCGTTCTGTCCCTTGGTTCCGGCCGTGCCGAGCGCCTTGTCGCCGGCGGTGCCGTCCTTGTCGGAGTCGGAGGTGCACCACTTCTCCTGGACGTAGGCCGGTGCGGACATGCCGATGAGGGCCGAGCCGTCGCCCTTCTTCTCGTCCTCGTAGCCGATGAACACGCCGGGCGACTCGACCTGCCAGTCAGCCGGGACGTCGAAGGCGGTGCCCCACTTCGGGTTGACCACGACCTTCCAGCCGTCGACGGTCGCCTTCGCCCCGTCACCGCCCCGCGGATCGTCCCCGGTGGTCGGGCTCGCCGAGGTGGGCGCCGGGGTCGTGGCGGTCGGGGTCGGGTCGCCGCCCTCGTCCGCCGTGTCGTCCTTGTCACCGCCGAGGACGAGGAAACCGGTCACACCGGCGGCCACGACGACGGCCAGGGCGGCCACGATCGCCGTGATCTTCGTTCGATTGCCACCGCCACCGCCACCGCCACCGCCGCCACCGCCACCGGGACCTGCGGGCTGCGGTGGCCGGGGTATGTCCCACTGGGGCTGCTGCCCGTACGGGGTGGGCTGCTGATAGCCGGGTTGCTGGTACGGATTGGGCTGCTGGTACCCGGGCTGCTGGTACGGGTTCTGCTCGCCCCCGGGCGGCTGCTGTTCTGGCCACATGGCCGACCACCCTAGGGGGGCGAGGAGGCCGGTGCTCCGCACATCCGCGAAGCGGCGGCCTCCCCGGGGGCTCAGCCCGTCGGCTCGCCGTGCAGCCGGACCGTGCTCAGGATCTTCGTGATCGTCGCGTCCGGGAGCTCATCGTCGACACCCGTGGCCCCGTACAGGCTGAACGCCACGAAGTCACCGGCGGAGTTCTTGAACCCGAACGTGACCGCCTTGCCGTCGCTCGCGCACTTGCCCTTCTGGGGCGTGTTCTTCGAACGGGCCCAGGCGATGCTGCCCTTGACGCCCGACGTCGTGGTGAACGCCTTCGCCTTCTCGTCGAACGTGATGCTCTTCTTGTCCGGCTGCGTGTAGCCGCCGTACACCCACCACGCGACCTGGTTGACGGCCACCTCGTCGGTGCTCTTGGCGCCGTTCGCGCCCTTGGTGCCCGCGGTGGCGAGGGCGGTCTCCTCCTTGTCACCGTTCTTGTCGTCGTCGGAGGTGCACCACTGTTCCTTGAGGTACGCCGGCGCCGACATGGTGATGATGGGCTTGTCGCCGGCCTTGGCGTCGTCCTCCTCGAAGCCGATGATCATGCCCGGTGACTCGACCTGCCAGTCCGCCGGGACGTCGAAGGCGGTGCCCCACTTGGGGTTGATGACGACCTTCCAGCCGTCGATCGTCGCCTTCTCCTCCTCGCCGCCGCGCGGGTTGTCGTCCGAGCCGGAGCCCGACGCGGACGGATCGGTCGAGGCGGACTTCGACGGAGGCGCGCTCTGGCCGGTCTGCTTGTCCGAGCCGCCGTCCGCCTCGTCGTCCTTGTCACCGCCGAGGACGAGGAATCCGGTCACACCGGCGGCCACGACGACGGCCAGGGCGGCCACGATCGCCGTGACCTTCGTACGGCTGCCACCGCCGCCGGGACCTCCGGGCTGCGGCGGCTGGGGCGTGTCCCACTGGGTCTGCTGCCCGTAGGGGTTGGCCTGCTGATAGCCGGGCTGTTGGTACGGATTGGGTTGCTGGTACCCCGGCTGCTGGTACGGGTTGTTCTGGTCCTGCGGGTTCTGCTCGCCCCCGGGCGGCTGCTGTCCTGGCCACATGGGCAGCCACCTTAGTGGCGTCCATGCATCGATTCGGTCACCGCCCCTTGTCAGGGACGTAGCAAGTCAGGACTCCTCGGGCGTGAACACGCGTACCGTGCTCAGGATCTTCTCGACCATGGCCTGCGGAACCTCCTCGTCGACGCCCGCGGCGCCGAAGAACGACCACGACGCGAAGTCACCCTCGGCGTTCTTGAAGGCAAAGGTCGTCGCCTTGCCGTCCGTGTCGCACTTGTCCTGCCGCTCCACCCCGGAGGACTCCGACGTGGCGACGCTGCCGGTCAGGCCCGACGCGGTGGTGAAGGAGGTGGCGGACGCGGTGGTCACCTTCTTCCGGTCCGGCTGGGTGTACATGCCGTAGACCCAGGCCGCGGAGTCGGCGCGGGCGATCTCCTCGGTGCTCCGCGCGCCGTTGTTGCCCCGTGATCCGGCGCTCGCCAGCGGGGTGTCGTCGGTCCTGCCGTCCTTGTCGTCGTCCGAGGTGCACCACTGCGCCTTGAGGACGGCGGGCCCCTTCATGGCGACCAGCGGTGTCTCGTCGGGATCGTCGTCCTCCGCGACGTAGGACACCCAGTCCCTCGACTCCAGTGCCCAGTCCGCCGGAACGTCGAAGGCGACGCCGAGGTCCGTGTTCGCCACGGCCTTCCAGCCGTCCACGGTCGGCTTGAGGCCGTCGGCCGTGCGCGGGTCGCCGGACGCGGACGGCGATGCCGAGGAACGCGTCGGGTCCGGTGCCGCCTCGTCGTCGCCGTCGCCCCCGAGGAGGACGGCGCCGGTCACCAGGACGCCGACCACGACGGCCGCGGTCGCGGCGAGGGCGACGGTTCTCGTACGCCGGTTCCCGCCGTCCGGGGCGGGCGGCGGCGGTTGCGCGGTGTACGGGTTGGGCTGCTGATATCCCGGCTGCCGATAGGGGTTCGCGTCCTGCTGCGGATTCGTTCCGCCCCCCGGCGGTCGCTCTCCTGGCCACATGGGCGGTAAGGATACGACGATCATCACACCGACCTGGTCATACGAGGCTACTCGTGGGTAACATGCCCGTCATGAGCGCAGACCAGATGTCGATCGGCGAGATGCTGTCCGCCACCGTGCCCATGGCCCGGACCCTGCACCTCGAGTTCCTGGAGACCACGCCGGAGAAGGCCGTGGTGTCCCTGCCGGACCAGGGCGAGTACCACAACCACGTGGGCGGCCCGCACGCCGGCGCGATGTTCACGCTCGGCGAGACCGCCAGCGGCAGCATCGTCCTCGCCGCGTTCGGGGACCAGCTCTCGCGAGCAGTGCCGCTCGCCGTCAAGGCCGAGATCGCGTACAAGAAGCTCGCTATGGGGCCCGTCACCGCCACCGCGACCCTGGGCCGCCCTGTCGCCGACGTGGTCGCCGAGCTGGACGCGGGGGAGCGCCCCGAGTTCCCGGTGACGATCGAGATCCGCCGTGCCGACGGGGCGGTGACCGGTGAGATGACCGTGGTCTGGACCCTGCGTCCCAACGGCTGAGCCGCGCGTCCCCGGCAGGGCCCCGGCCGTCGTTCGGGGCTCCGGTGTGCGATCAGGCCGCGAACCGCCGGTGTCCGGTTCCGCCGTTCTCGGCCGCCGTGACGAACTCCTTGAGCCAGGCGAGGAATTCGGGCCCCAGGTCGGGCCGGTCGCAGGCCAGCCGGACCACCGTGCGCAGATAGTCCGCCTTGTCGCCGGTGTCGTAGCGCAGTCCCTCGAAGACGACCCCGTGCACCGTGCCGCCCACGGCGAGTTCCTGGAGGGCGTCGGTCAGTTGGATCTCGCCGCCGCGGCCGGGCGGGGTGCGCTCCAGGGTGTCGAAGACCGCGGGGTCGAGGACGTAGCGGCCGATGACCGCGTAGGTGCTGGGCGCGTTCTCGGGCGACGGCTTCTCCACGAGCCCGGTCACGCGGACGACGTCGTCGTCGCCCGTCCTTTCCACGGCCGCGCAGCCGTAGAGGGAGATCTGATCGCGGGGCACCTCCATCAGTGCGACGACGCTTCCGCCGTGCTCGTCGCGGACGTCGAGCATCCGGCTGAGCAGTGTCTCGCGCGGGTCGATGAGGTCGTCGCCGAGCAGGACGGCGAACGGCTCGGCGCCGACGTGCCGACGGGCGCACAGCACCGCGTGGCCGAGACCGAGGGGTTCGCCCTGCCGGATGTGGTGGATGTTGGCGAGGCGGGCGGGGTCGCGCACGGCGTCCAGGCGGACCGTGTCGCCCTTCGCCGCGAGGGCCTGCTCCAGCTCGAAGGCGTGGTCGAAGTGGTCCTCGATGGCCCGCTTGTGGCGGCCGGTGATCATCAGCACGTCGTCGAGACCGGCCGCGGCCGCCTCCTCCACGACGTACTGGATGGCCGGCTTGTCGACGACCGGCAGCATCTCCTTCGGGGTCGCCTTGGTCGCGGGCAGGAAGCGCGTGCCGAGCCCGGCGGCCGGGACGACCGCCTTGCGTACGGGGCGGCCGGGGGTGGGGGCCGCAGGGTCGGCGGCGGTGTGGGGGACGATCATGCGGCCATGCTGGCCGACGGGAATGAGAGCTCTCAGGGAGCAGGCTGGGAGCGTGCTGTGTGTTGAGCCAGGGGCGACGAAAGTTGGAGATTTCGTGTGCCAACTGTCTTTGGGTGCACACAACTTGGGGTCGGCCGGTTCGGGACTTCGAATGCGGGTGCGGATACCGCCGGTAACTTATCTGAATTCGCTGCGTTTTGAACTTTGGTCACTCGAACTTCTTGTTTCTCGTGATTCACGTGTGCGAAAGTGACCGCCCCGAATGACCGCACCCGTACCTGACGCGGCATAGGTATGCACCAATCACGCACCTGCTTTCCGGTGGACGCGCAATAGCCATGCCGTCCTGCGGCTTGGAAGGAAATGGTTCAGTGCAATCCCCATACCCCCCAAGGCCCCCCTATCCGCCGCGCCCCGGAGCGACTCCGGGGGAGACCGACCGAAATCTCGTCGCCCAATTGGGCGGTGCCGAGGGCGGTGACCGCGCCGTCGCACTGCTCATGGCCCGGCACTGGCGGGCCACCCATGACTACGCCGTCATCTGTCTGGCCTCCTCGTCCGGTTCCGCGGAGCTGGTGGCCGCAGCGGCGTTCCACCGGGTGCTCGGACGGGCGGGCGGGGGCGCCGTGCGGCCCCAACTCCTGGCCGCCGTACGGGACACGGTGAAGGAGTGGGCCGCACAGGACCGTATTTCCGCGGCGCTGGCGGAGCTGGGCAAAACGACCGGGGGCCGCGGACTACGCGCCGCGCGGGGCACCACCCCCGAAAGGCGACAGCTCGCCGAGCGCGCATTCCAGGCCCTTCCTGGTGCCTCGCAATGCCTGTTGTGGCATGTCGAGGTCGAGGCCGAGCACATATCCGTACCGGCCGGTCTGCTGGGGGTCGACATCCCCCAGGCGGCGGACGGGCTGGAACGGGCGCGCGACCAATTCCGGGAAGGCTGTGTACGAGCCCACCGGGAACTCGCGCCCTCCAAGGACTGCGGCTTCTACAACCGCCTCCTCGACGTCCCGATTCGCCGTGGCGGCGCCCTGCTCCCCGATGTGCAGCAGCATCTGATGGAGTGCCGCCACTGCCGGCACGCCGCCGAACAGCTCAGTCATTTCGAGGGCGGCCTCGAAGCGCTGCTCGCCGAGACCGTGCTCGGCTGGGGCGCCCGGCGCTATCTCGACTCCCGGCCCGGCCGCGGCGGTTCGAACCAGTCGCCGGCCGCCGCCCGTCCGCGCGGCGGCCGGCACCGGCCCACACGTCTCGCCGCACCGAGACGGCACACCAAGGCGGTGATGGTGGTGGGCCTGACCTCCTTCGCCCTGCTCGCGACCGTCCTCGTCACCAAGGGCTGGTCCGATGACAACGGTGTCCCCGATCCCGGTGTCACCTGGGGCGCGCCCAGCGGCAACGACATCGTGCCCAGCCCCGACTCGGTGCCCTCGTCCGACGGCTCCCCGTCGGCCGCCTCCGCGAGCGAACCCGTGGAGATCGGCCAGGGCAGACTCCGCAGCCGCGCCGCCGATCTCTGCCTGGACATCCGCGGGAACAAGGCCGAGGCCGGCTCCGCGACGGTGCTCGCGGCCTGCTCCTCGGCGCTGTCCCAGCAGTGGTCGTACCAGGACGACGGGCTGCTGCGCAGCGTTGCCGATCCCGCGCTCTGCCTCGGCGCCGACACCGACGAGGGTTCGGTCGCCCTCGCCGGATGCCTGGTGCACGCCGGCGAGGTCCAGTACGACCTCACCGTCCGCGGTGAACTCCTGCTCCGCTGGGGCAAGGGGCTGGTCGTCGCACCCGACAAGGACCTCGACGTCGTCGTGGTCGAGCGCGACGGCTCCGCGGACCAGGGGTGGCTGTTCGAAACGGCGGACAGGCCCACCGCGGAGGCGCGGAAGAAGGGCGGGACGGAAGAGAAGGAACACGGGACGGAGGAGACGGAGAAGGGCGGGACCAAGGAGAAGGGGGAGAAGGAGGAGGGTGAGGATCGCCGACTTCCGGACACCGCCTCGAAGTCACCCACCGCCGCGCCGGTGCGCCCCGAGGAGCCCGACGACCATGCTCCGGGCGAGGCGGGGGAGCACGAGCCGCGCGCGGCCCAGGTCGACCACCGGGGCGAACCCGAGGACCCGGGCATCCTCCAGGACGTGCCGGTCGCAGGAACCGTCGTCACCGCGGTCGGATCCCTCCTTCACTGACCCGGGGGCCGCCTCGTCTCGAGGCGGCCCTTCTTCGGTTCCTGTCGACATCCGGCCGTCTCTCGTTCACTTCATTGACACGAGTCACCAACGGTCATAGTTTTCCCGCCGCGCCCCTGGCGTTTCTCACCGGATGTGTTCACAAAGTCGTGCCCGCACACCGAAGGAGTGACGGCTCATGACCGACACCGTCTCCAGGCGATCAGCCCCGCGACCACGGGGCGGGGCGATCGCCGTCGCCCTGACGGCACTCGCGGCCGCGCTCATGGCGCCCGCATCCGCTCGGGCGGCCGGCTCGCCGGATCCCGTCGTCCGCACGGAAGCAGGTCTGGTACGGGGTGAAGTGACCGCCGAGGGACGGCAGTTCCTCGGCATCCCGTACGCCGAGCCGCCCGTCGGCGCGCTCCGCTGGAAGGAGCCGAGAGCGGTCCGGCCGTGGCACGGGGTGCGTACCGCACAGGACTTCGGCAACAAGTGCGTCCAGGCGACGAGTTGGGACCCGGGGTACGAGCAGCCCTCGCACACCGAGGACTGCCTCGACCTCAATGTGTACGTCCCCGAGGGCGCCGGACGCCGCGCGGTGATGGTCTGGTTCCACGGTGGCGGGCTCACCGCCGGGGCCGGACAGGACATCGTCCCCGACACTTTCGCCCGGCAGACCGGCACGGTCGTGGTCACCGTCAACTACCGCCTGGGAGCGATGGGTTTCCTCGCCACCGCAGGTCTCGACGACGAGGCCCGCGACGGGGTCTCCGGCAACTTCGGCATGCTCGACCAGCAGTCGGCGCTGCGCTGGGTACGCGCCAACATCGGCCGCTTCGGGGGTGACCCGGGCCGGGTCACCATCGCCGGTGAGTCCGCGGGCGGCCGCTCGGTCTGTACCCAGCTCGCCTCGCCCACGGCCAAGGGGCTGTTCCGGGCGGGCATCATCGAGAGCGGGGCGTACGACGACTGCGCCGCCCGGACGCGGGAGACGGCCGTGAGCCAGGGAGCCGCGTTCGCGCGGCAGCTCGGGTGTGAGACGGTCGCCTGTCTGCGCGGCAAGTCCGCCGCCGAAGTCCTCGCCGCACAAGGGGAGTTCGACTGGGGTCCGGTGGCCGGCGGACGCTTCCTGCCCACCCAGCCCTCGGATGCCTTCGCCCAGGGCGCCGCCGCCGGGGTGCCGGTGATGAACGGGGCGAACCAGGACGAGGGCCGGCTCTTCGCCTTCGCCCGCTTCGATCTCGGCGGGAACCCCCTCACGGTCGAGCGGTATCCGACGGTCATGCGGGAGACATTCGGCGAGGAGGCACTCCGGCACTACCCGGTCACGGACTACCCGACGCCCACGATCGGCTACGCCACGGCCCTCGGCGACGGGCTCTTCGCGTGCAGCGCGCTACGGCTCGACGGCGTGCTCGCCGGGCGCGGACCGGTCTACGGGTACGAGTTCGCCGACCGCACCTCCCCGCCGTTCGCCTCACTGCGCAACCTGGGAACCGACTTCGACTTCGGGGCGACCCATGTCAACGAGTTGCAGTACCTCTTCAAGCACTTCGGTCTCCGGTCCCCGCTGAACGGCGAGCAGAAGGCGCTGGCGCGGCAGATGGTCCAGTACTGGGGATCCTTCCTCCGCGGTGGAGTGCCGCGGGCGGACGGACAGCCCCCGATGCCCGGCGGGACGGGGACCGTGCTCTCGCTGCGGACGGCGTCCGCCGGCGGTAACGCCTTGAGCGCGACCGTGCACCGTGAGCACCGGTGCAACCTGTGGGACTCCGCCACCGTCTCACTCAACGGGTAGGCTGCCCCGGCGCACGCTCGTGAGGAGCGTGCGCCGGAAACACAGGGCAACGGGAGGAACCGGCCGTGCACGTCCAGGAATGGCTCGAGACCGTACCCGCGGTCAGCATCTATCTGCTGGTGGGCCTGGTCATCGGCCTGGAGAGCCTGGGCATTCCGCTGCCGGGCGAGATCATCCTCGTCTCGTCCGCGCTGCTCGCCTCCCAGCACGGTGAGATCGACCCGTTCATCCTCGGCGCCTGCGCCAGCGCGGGAGCGATCATCGGCGACTCGATCGGCTACGCGATCGGCCGCAAGGGCGGCCGGCCGCTGCTGGCCTGGCTGGGCGGGAAGTTCCCCCGGCACTTCAGCGAGGGGCACATCGCCACGGCGGAGCGGTCCTTCGAGAAGTGGGGCATGTGGGCCGTCTTCTTCGGCCGGTTCGTCGCCCTGCTGCGGATCTTCGCGGGGCCCCTGGCGGGTGTGCTGCGGATGCCGTACTGGAAGTTCCTGATCGCCAACGTTCTCGGCGGGATCCTCTGGGCGGGCGGTACGACGGCCGTCATCTACTACGTGGGCATCGTCGCGGAGTCGTGGCTGAAGCGGTTCTCGTGGCTGGGGCTGGTGCTCGCCGTGCTGATCGGGCTCACGTCGATGCTGGTGCTCAAGCGCAAGGCCGCGAAGGCGCAGGGCGCGGTGCGGGAGGCTGAGACCGTGGGGGCCGCGGAGTAGTTTCGGGCGCGGGTCGACTGTGGCTGGTCGCGCAGTTCCCCGCGCCCCTGGGTGGGTCTGGCTAGCCGTGGATTTCTCCGTGAGCCTTCGCCAGGTCCGCGTACAGGGTGCCGTTGAGCGTCACTCCCTGCTGCTCCTCTTCCGTCAGCTCACGCCGCACCTTCGCCGGTACGCCCGCCACCAGTGAACCCGGCGGCACCTGCATCCCCTGCGGGACCAGTGCCTGTGCCGCCACCAGGGACCCCGCGCCGATCACCGCGCCGTTCAGCACGGTCGCGCCCATCCCGATCAGACAGTCGTCCTCGACCGTCGCACCGTGCACCACCGCGTTGTGCCCCACCGACACCCGCTCGCCGATCGTGACGGGGAATCCCGGGTCGGCGTGCAGGGTGCAGTTGTCCTGGATGTTGCTCCGCGCGCCGACGGAGATCCGCTCGACGTCGCCGCGGGCCACGGCGCCGTACCAGAGGCTCGCCCCCGCCTCCAGCGTCACATCGCCGATCACCGAGGCGGTGGGGGCCACGAAGGCCTCGCCGTCGATCTTCGGTTCCCGGCCGCCGATGCCCGTGATCAACGCCTTGTGCGTCATCGCCTGCTCCTCGTCGTCGCTGACACCGGCACCGTACGCCACGCGCGTGGGGCGAAGATCACAGGCCCGGTCGACCGGCGCCCCACCTCACCGTGAGTACGGTGACCTCGTGCCGAAGAAGAACACGTTCTCATCCTGGTGTCGCAGCCTCACGCAGCGTGCCGTCCACGCGGGCTGGGCTTGGGTGCAGCGCACGGGTTCCGTGACCGCCGAGCACCCGGGACGGTTCCGCTTCGGCGCGCTGGGCGAGCACTCGCGGCTCGCGTTTCCGCTCGGCACGGTCTTCGGGGAGCCGTGGATCACGCTGGGTTCGCACTGCATCGTCGGTGAGCAGGTCACCCTGACCGCCGGTCTGATGCCCGACCTGGACCTCGGTCCGGAGCCGATTCTGCGGATCGGGGACGGTGTCGTCCTCGGCCGTGGCAGTCATGTCATCGCCGACACGACGGTCACCATCGGCAGCGACTGCTACTTCGGGCCCTATGTGTACGTCACGTCCACGAACCACTCGTACGACGATCCCCACGAGCCCATCGGCAAGCAGTGGCCGCGGATGGAGCCGGTGGAGATCGGCTCCGGCTGCTGGATCGGCACCGGTGCCGTGATCCTGCCGGGGGCGCGGATCGGGCGGAACGTCGTCGTGGCGGCGGGGGCGGTGGTGCGCGGTGCGGTGCCCGACCACGCCGTGGTGGCGGGTGCGCCCGCCAGGATCGTACGGCGATGGACTCCCGAGGCCGGCTGGCAGCCGCCGCTGCGGACCCCGGCGCCCCGGCCGATACCCGAGGGGGTCACACCGGAGCAGCTCAACGCGCTGGCCGGACTGGACGAGGAGACCGCGGCGAAACTCGCCGAGCTGGACTGATCCGGGACGGCTCAGCCGGTCGCCAGCAGCAGCGTGCCCACCAGGGCCAGGCCGGCGCCGGCCGCCTGGACCGTCCGCAGCCGTTCGCTGAGGAAGCCGCGTGCGGCGAGCGCGGTCACCACGGGGTACAGGGAGGCGAGCACCGCCGCCACGGTGACCGGGCCCAGTCGGGCGGCGATCGCGTAGGTGCCGTTCGCCGCGACGTCCGCGAGGCCCACGAAGGCCAGTGCGGGGAGCGAGGCCCAGGGGAAACCGCCCGCCGGGAGCGCGGCGGCGCCCTTGCGGACCGCGACGTACAGGGCGCCGCCGCCCACGGCGACGTTGACCACGCGCTGCACGAAGAGGGCCAGGAACAGGCCGGTGACCGTGGTGGACGCCTCCGCGATCAGGGCGAACACGGTGCCGAAGCCGAACGCCGCGACCAGGGTGAGCAGGATGGTCTGCCGCTGCACGGGGGCGCCCCTCAGCTGCGGGCCGCCCGCGAGGACGACACCGAGGACGGCGACCCCGATCCCCGCGAACTGCACCGGACCGGGGCGCTCGCCGAGGAAGAGGCCCACGCCGACCGGGACGGCCACACCGAGGGTGCCGAGCGGGGAGACCACGCCCATCGGGCCCAGGGCGAGCGCCTTGTAGAAGCAGATCAGGGCGACGGGGCCGACGAGTCCGGCGGCGACCGCGAACCACAGTCGCGGCCCGGCCTCGCTCCAGCCGCCGGTGGCGACCACGATCACACCGAGCACCACCGTCGCGATCGCCTGCGAGACGACCACCACCGTGAGCGCGGGGGTGCGCCGGGTCAGCAGTCCGCCGCCGAAGTCGGCCAGCCCCCACAGGAGGCTGGTGGCCAGGGCGAAGAGTGCTGTCACGGGGTGCCTCGCAGTACAGTTCGGTGAACGAGCGGGTGCACCTCACCGTAGTTCAGTCGGGTGCACTGTGTCATACAGAATATTGGACGTGATGTGTCGGACCTCGATCTGCTGACCCAGTCCCTGGCGCGCAACGTCAAGCGCTGGCGGACCGAACGCGGCTTCACCCTGGACGCGCTGGCGGCGCGCGCCGGAGTCAGCCGCGGCATGCTCATCCAGATCGAACAGGCCCGGACCAATCCGAGCATCGGCACGGTCGTGAAGATCGGCGACGCCCTCGGGGTCAGCGTCACCACCCTGCTCGACTACGAGCAGGGCCCGAAGGTGCGCATCGTCCCGCCCGAGCAGGTCGTCCGGCTGTGGCACACCGACGCGGGCAGCTACAGCAAGCTCCTCGCGGGCACGGAGGCCCCCGGCCCACTGGAGATGTGGGGGTGGAAGCTGATGCCGGGCGAGAGCAGCTCCTCCGATCCGCACCCGGTCGGCACGGTCGAGATCGCGCATGTCACGCTCGGCGAACTGACCCTCACCGTCGACGGCGTCGAATACCGCGTCCCGGCCGGGTCCAGCGTCACCTTCGAGGCCAATGCCTCGCACACCTACGGCAATCAGGGTGACGTCCCGATGGAACTGCTGCTGGCCATCTCCGTGCCGGCCGCGTCCTGAACGGCTGTTAGCGTGCGGCCATGGACGCACCCATCGGACACTTCGACAACGCCCGGCCCGCCCCCGACTGCCTCGACGAACTGATCGCCCCCGTCGCGGACGCCGTACGCCGCTGGAGCGGCAGCGTCCCCGCCGAGCAGATCGTCTACGTCGAGACCGACCCGCAGTGGGCCGACACGGCCGTCTTCGTGCAGCACTACGGGCAGGAGCTGCTCGAACAGTCCGCGAACTGCGTCGTCGTCGCGGGCAAGCGCGGCGGAGAGTCCCAACTGGCCGCCTGTGTCGTCCTGTCCACCACCCGCGTCGACGTCAACGGCGCGGTGCGCCGCCAACTCGGCGCCCGCAAGGCCTCGTTCGCCTCGATGGACACGGCGACGGGGGAGAGCGGCATGGAGTACGGCGGCATCACCCCCGTGGGACTCCCCGCCGACTGGCCCGTGCTGGTGGACTCGGCCGTCGTCGACCTGCCCTACGTCCTGGTGGGCAGCGGACGGCGGCGCGGCAAGCTGCTGGTGCCGGGGAAGGCGTTCGCGGAGCTGCCGGGCGCGGTGGTGCTGGAGGGGCTCGGGATCGCCTGAGCCCCTGAGCTCAGGCCGCGGTGTGATGGGCGAGGGTGTGATGCGGGTCGTCCTCGCCCGGCAGCGGTGCGGGGTCCGCGTGCACCAGGGCCGCGGTGAGCCGGGGGACCGCGTGCAGCAGGGCGTGCTCGGCCTCGACGGCCACCGCATGGGACTGACGTACTGTCATGTCGCCGTCGACGACCACCGCGACCTCGGCGCGCAGCCGGTGCCCGATCCAGCGCAGCCGCAGCTCACCGACCTCGCGCACGCCTTCGACCTCCCGCAGGGCGTGCTCGGCCCGGTCGACGAGCGCCGGGTCGACGGCGTCCATCACCCGCCGGAACACCTCGCGCGCCGCGTCCCGCAGCACGAGAGCGATGGCGGCGGTGATCGCCAACCCCACGACGGGGTCCGCGAGTTGCCAGCCCAGGGCCGAGCCGCCCGCCCCCAGCAGCACGGCCAGCGACGTGAATCCGTCCGTACGGGCGTGCAGTCCGTCCGCGACGAGCGCGGCCGAGCCGATGTCCCGGCCGACCCGGATCCGGTACCGGGCCACCCACTCGTTGCCCGCGAAGCCGACGAGCGCGGCGACGGCGACCGCCGGGACGTGCTGGACCGGACGCGGGTCCAGGAGCCGCTCGAACGCCGTCCACCCGGCGAACGCCGCCGACGCGGCGATCGTCAGCACGATCGCGAGGCCCGCGAGATCCTCCGCCCGCCCGTACCCGTAGGTGAAACGCCGTGTCGCCGCACGCCGGCCGAGCACGAACGCGATCCCCAGCGGTACGGCGGTCAGCGCGTCCGCGGTGTTGTGCACGGTGTCCCCGAGCAGCGCGACCGACCCGGACATCACCACCACGACCGCCTGCGCCGCCGCCGTCACACCGAGCACCGCGAGCGAGACCCACAGGGCGCGCATGCCGCGTGCCGAGGACTCCAGGGCGGAGTCCAGCTTGTCGGCGCTCTCGTGGGAGTGGGGCTTGAGGAGGTGGGTGAGGCGGTGGCGGAGGCTGGAAGGGGTGTGATGGTGGTGTCCGTGTTCGTGGTGATGACGGTCGCCGCTCACGTGCTTCCCCTTCCGGTGCGTGCAGTGGACGTTCCCCGTCCACGGCGCCATTATGTGCGTATGAGCGCACGCATGCACCTGTCACCTGCGCATCATGCGCACCCGCGTACCCCCGGCGACGAACAGTTCGCCCTCGCCGCCGAACTCCTCGCCCTCCTCGGCGACCGCACCCGCCTCGCCCTGCTGCACGCCCTGACGGCCGGAGAGGCCGACGTCACGACCCTCACGGAGGCCTGCGGAGCGGCGCGTCCCGCGGTCAGCCAGCACCTGGCCCGGTTGCGGCTGGCGGGGCTGGTGAACACACGGAAGGAAGGACGACGGGTGATCTACTCGCTGCGGGACGGCCATCTGCGGCGGCTGGTGGACGAGGCGCTCAGCGTGGCGGACCACCGGCTCGACGACCGGCCGGTGCACGACTGAGCGGGCTCAGTACCCGGACCCCTTGCCCAGGTACTGCTCCGCGAAGGCCGACGCCGCGGACGGCGAGCCGAAGAGGCGGCGCAGACGGGCCAGGGTGGTGCCCGCGCGGTAGGGGTCGCCGGAGGAGGTGCCGTGGTAGATGCCGGAGAGCCACTGGGAGAACTCCTGGTAGTCCCAGACCCGGCCCAGGCACGCGGCCGAGTAGCCGGCCAGACCTGTGCCGTCGCCCTTGCCGAGCTGCGCGACCAGCGCGTCGCCGAGCACGAACGCGTCGTGCAGGGCGAGGTTCATGCCCTTCGCCGCGATCGGCGCCGTGAGATGGGCGGCGTCCCCGGCGAGGAAGAGACGGCCGAACACCATCGGCTCGACGACATAGCTGTGCATGTCGAGGACGCGCTTCTCGATCAGCCGGCCCTCCGTGAGGGGCGGTGCGCCAACCGCCCCCAGGCGCTCCCGCAGCTCCGACCAGACGCGGTCGTGCGACCAGTTCTCCGGGTCGTCGCCCGGCGGGCACTCCAGGTAGTAGCGGGTCACCTCGGGGCTGCGGGCCATGTGGCCGGCGAAGCCGTTGGGGTGCATGCCGAACACCACGCAGTCGTTGGACGGCGGGGCCTCGGCGAGCAGCGCCAGCCAGCCGATGCCGTAGTCGTAGCGGGAGACGTGCGCGCGGTCCGGCGTCAGTACGGCGCGGGTCGCGCCGCGTGCGCCGTCGCAGCCTGCGACGAAGTCGCAGTGGATCAGCACCCGTTCGCCCGACTCCGGGTCCGTGTACGACACCGCCGGGCGGTCCGTGTCCAGGTCGTGCAGCTCCACGTCCCGCACGCCGAACCGTATGTCGCCGCCGCGCACGTCGGCGTACTCGCGCACCAGGTCGGTCACCAGCAACTGCTGCGGATAGATCCAGTGATGATGGCCCGTCAGCTCGGCGTACTCGAACCGGTACCGCTCCCCGCCGAACCGGAACTCGCACTCGGCGTGCCGCTGCGCCCGCTCCAGCAGGTTCACCGCGAGGCCCCGCTCCTCGAGACCGCGTACCGCCCACTCCTCCAGCACCCCGGCCCGCGGCCGCTGCTCGATGAACTCACGGGTCTCGATCTCCAGGACCACACAGTCGACGGAGGCGGCCCGCAGAATGTTCCCGACGGTGAGCCCCGCGGGCCCGGCACCGATGACGACGACCGGACTGCGCTGCGCGGCAACGGAGTTGGAGTGGGGGGTGGGGGAAGTCATCCGAGCATTATGTCCGCGCCCTGTCGCGGCCGGGAACCGAGTACCGTGGAAATCCGGGTGACCGTGCGGTGCTCGCGAGCGGGGTGATGGGTTGGACGGGGAGGTCGCTTGGGTGCCCGCCGACTTCTACCGTCCCGTCGACGGTGGCCTTCAGTGCACCCTCTGCCCCTTCCGCTGCCGGCTGCGCGACGGTGACGCCGGCGCCTGCAAGGTGCGCCGGCGCGAGGGCGACCGGGTCCTGACCGCGACCCGGGGCACCACTGTCGAGCACTGGTCGTCGGTCGAGCGCAAGCCCTTCTACCACTTCCGGCCCGGCCTGCCGCTGCTGACGCTGGCACCGCCGGGCTGCTCGTTCCGCTGCGACTACTGCGTCAACCACCGTGTCTCACAGTACGGCAGGGACCCCGACAGCCGCGTCGCCCCGCGCGACACCGACCCCGAGGCACTGGTGCGGACCGCGGCGGAGCGGGGCGGCGGCATCGCCCTGTCGTACTCCGAGCCCTCCCTCGCGGCCGAGCTGACCCTCGAACTCGGCGCGCACGCGCGGACGTCGGGCGTTCCGGTGGTCTGGAAGAGCAACGGCTTCCTCACCCCCGAAGCCGTGGAGCGCGTCGCGCCGGTCCTCGCCGCCGTCAATATCGACCTCAAGGCGGCCGGTGAGGAGGAGCACCGCCGGCTCACGGGCGCGCCGCTCGCCCCGGTCCTGGAGACGATCCGGTCGCTGAAGGCCGCGGGGGTGTGGGTGGAGGTCAGCACACCGCTGATCCCCGGGACCAGCGCCGAGGACGAACAGCTCGCGAGGATCGCCGAGTTCGTCGCCGGGCTCGGCCCCGACACCCCCTGGCATCTGCTGCGCTTCACCCCGACCTACCGGATGCACCGCCAACGGCCCACCTCACCGGAGCGGTTGGGGAGCGCGACGCGGATCGGACGGGACGCGGGACTGCGGTACGTGTACGTCGAGCGGGCGCTGGGTGCCGAAGGGCGCGCCACCCGATGCCCGGGGTGCGGTGCCGAGGTGGTGTCGCGCGGGGTGTGGGGGCAGGCCGAGAGCCGGCTGCGCGACGGGGGCTGTCCCGGATGCGGCGAACGGATCGCCGGTGTGTGGAGTGACGTCGGAGCGAACGAGGGGAACCGAGGATGAGTACCGAGTACCGCTTCGTGGAGGACCTGCCGGACCTGATCGACGCGTCCGAGTACGACGAGCATCCCGACGGACGGCTCGTACGGCTGCGGATCACCTGGGACGAGCAGGGCGTGCAGGTGCTCGGCGACGCCTTCCGGCCGGACCTGCTGGAGGCCCTGCTGGAGAAGATGGGGCCGGACGCGGTGGAGCAGATGCTCTGCGGGTGACCGGGCCGACCGTCGGACAGGCTCTATAGCCGGCCCAGGATCTGCGTGAGCACCCGCCGCAGCTCCTCCCCGCCCGGTTCCGGCGCCAGCACCCACGCGTCGGGGCCCTCGGGCGGCACCGGGTGGTGCGGATAGTGGACCCGCAGGGTCAGCGAACCGGGCACGGGCAGCGGGGGCTCGTGGGCATGGGTCAGCAGCAGGGTGCGGGGCTCGCCCGAGTCCACCGCGGCGAGGCTGCGTGCCGCCTCGCGGGCCAGGGCCGCCGCGCGCACCGGGGCGGCGGGTTCGGGCATGACCGGCGTCCACAGCCGGCGCAGCTCCGCCGCCGACGTCAGCCGCTCGGGCGGGCCGAGCCCGTCGAGACGTACCAGCGCCACCGCCCGCTCGGCCTCCAGCAGCGCCGCCGCCAACAGGTGGGCGCACAGCCGCAGACAGCTGCCGACCTGACCCTGCGCCGCGGCCCCCGTGTCGAGGACGAGCACGGCGTCCCGCTCGGTCCACGGCAGCCGACCGCGCCGCGTCCGGTACAGCAGCGCGTCCTGGGCCCACAGGGCGTTCAACAGGGGTGCCGGGAGTGCCATCTGACCCGGCACCAGACGGTCCGGCGGGCCGTGCCGGGCCCACTGGGCCGGGGCCCCGGCGGTGGTCGGGCCGGGCACGTCGTCACCCAACGGCACGGGCAGCCGCGACGGCAGGCCGGGGAGCCGGGCGGCGGCCTCCGCGGCCGAGGCCCACGGCCCTTCCGCGAGCCGCAGCGGCAGCGCCGGGTCCTGGCACACCGCGTCCGGGCCCAACAGGGCCAGCAGCGGCAGGAGTTCGCGGTGCACCCGGTCGAGGGCGGCCGCCAGTACGTCCGCCGTCACCGAGCGCCGCTCCGGCTGCTCACCGCTGCCGCGCAGCCCCCACTCCAGCGTCGTCCGCAGCTCCTGCAACGGGATGCCCGGCGGTGGGACGCAGCGCGGGTCAGGCGGCAGGCGGGACGCCACCACCGCGCTCAGCGCCGGGTGCGCGGCGCGCGGCCAGCCGAGCTCGCGCAGGGCGCGGGCGGCCCGGCCCTCATGCAGCAGCCGCCGTCCCGCGGGCGCCGCCGACCGCAGCAGCGCCGAGATGTCGGCGAGGGCGTCCAACGGGACGGCGGCGTCGACCGCGGCGGCCATGGCGCCCAACTCGGCCAGATACGCAGGCGGTTCGGGCAGCGTCGGGCCGGGCTCCGTGGTCTCCTCGGAGGTCAGCACGTCCCACAGGACAATACGGCCGCCGCTGTACGTCGTCGCCAGGCGCCGTCCGTCGGGGGACCAGCGCACGGACCACACGGGTCCCGGCGGCGGGCCGTCGGATTCCAGGGCCATCGCGACCGTGCCCCGGGCCACGTCCCACACCTCGACCACCGAGGTCGCCTCACCAGGACCCGGCGCGGCGAGCAGCGACCCGTCCGGCGACCAGGCCAGGGCCGGCGCCCAACCTCGTCCGCCGGGCGTGCCGAACTCCCGCTGCACCCGCCAGGTGAGAGTCGACCACACCACCGACGGCCCCTGGCCCGCGGGCGGTGTCGCGGCCAGCCGGCTGCCGTCCGGCGACCAGGCGACCCGCGTGGCGAACGCGCCGGAGGGCAGGGCCAGTCGGCGGGCGCGCTCCAGCCGCGGCATGTGCCACAGCACCACCGCGCCCGCGGTGCCGGCGGCGAGCAGCGTCCCGTCGGGGGACCAGGCGGGACGGCCCGTGCCCTGGGGCAGGTGCACACTCCTGGGCTGCCGCGCGGGGGCGCCCCGGGCGTCGAGGGTGTGCACGTAGAGGTGGGTGGGCGCGGGTCCGGGCTCGGGCACCGCGAGCGTGGCCGTGCCGTCGCGGGGCGCCGGGCACCATGCGGGCGCCTGACCGCCCGGGAGCACGGCACGCGTCTCACCGCTGTCCGGGTCGAGGACCGTCAGTCCCGTCTGCCCGTCGCGGGAGGCACAGGCGAGCAACTCGTCCGGCCCGGGGGAGAGTTCGAGGTCGTGGGCGCCGCCCGCCCCGGTGGCCGCCGTGGCCGTCCATACCGTGCCGGGCCGACCCGGGATCCGGGCGGCGAGGTTGCCCGGCTCCGTCTCCAGCACGCAGCGGCCGTCGCGCGCCGACCAGGCGACCGCGGGGGCCCACAGCAGGTCCCCGCCGTCGTGGAGCAGCGTCGGCCCGGCGATCCTGGGCGCGCGGTCGCGCAGCGACGGCAGTGCGCGGCCGACGGAACGGCACATCGCCGCGGCCCAACTGCGCAGCAGTACTCCGACCCGGCGCTCCGCGGGATACGGGGCCGCGTCCGGCAGCTCCCACAGCTCTGGTCCCGCCAGCACCCGGCCGGTGGGCGACACGCTCAGGTCGCGGGCCGAGCCCGCCCGCGCGGGGAGGTGGGCGACGGTTTCCAGCGCACGGTCCAGGACGAGCAGCGCCCCCTGGTCCGTGGCGGTCACCAGGAACCGTCCGGTACGGCTGAAGCCCAGCCCGAGCACGGCACCGGACACCGCGGCGTCCGCGAGCGCACGGCCCGTGGCGCGGTCGACCAGATGGACGCCGGTCGCGTCCGCGAAGGCGAGGGCGTCCCGGTCGGGGGACCAGGCGAGGGCGGTGACCGCCGTGCGGCCGGTGCGGGGCGCGAAGTCCATCCGGACCGGGGAGACGCTCCATAACTGCAGCGCGGTGGCGGTGGCCAGACACAGCTGACGGCCCTGCGGATCCCAGGCCAGCGCGACCACGGGGTCCACGGTCGGCAGCGCGGACGAGGCGAGGGTGCCCCGGTGGTGGAGCAGCACACCGCCGCCGGCGCAGGCCACCCACAGCCCGTCGGGCGACACCGCGAGCGTGTGCGCGCCCGCCGGCACCGCGAACCCGTCGTCGGCGAGGGCCCCGCTGTCCCCCTCGTACACCTCCACCCGCCCGCCCCGCAGCACGAACACCTCACCACCGTCAGGACCCCACGCCACCGCCTCCGGCACCCCCTCGCCGGGCGCCGACCACAGCACCCGCCCAGTGTCGTCACGACACGTCAGGGCACGATCCGTCAGCTGGAGGAACACGGTCCCGTCACGGGAGAGCCCGGCACACGGCCCGTCACCGGTGAGGGTGAGGAGACGGCGGAGAGTGGGCGGCGCGGGGGCGTCGGGGGCCGCGGTCATGTCCGCCCCGGGGCGCGGGGAGGGGACGGCCGACGCCGTGCGGTCCTGGCGCGGCGCGGCGCGGCCGCCGCGGACGCCCCGGCCGGACGGAGTCCTTCCGGTACGACGGTGAGGGTGCCCGGCGTGGCGACGTCCCGGGACACCCGTCCGGAGTACGCCGACGCGGCCTCCTTCCGGCATGGCACGACCGCGCTCTCGCGTTGTGTCGCGTCGCGGTGGCCGTATCCGCCCCTCCCGGCGGTGCAGACGTGGCCCGTAGGCGCGACCGGGCTCGCGCCCTCGCGCCCGTGACCCCCGGCTCCTGCCCCGTCACCATCGGCGCGCGGGGAACTCGTCGGCGCGGCCGGCCTCACGGTTCCTCCGTCGCGTCCAGGGCCGCTGCCTCGTACCGTCTCGCCGCCTCCAGCAGATCCCCCGCGGAGCGGTATGCCTCGGCGGCGCCCTCGTGGTCGCCGAGGGCGCGCAGGCGGGTGGCGCGTTCCAGGGCCTCGCCGGGATCGTGGAGGGTGGTCGGGGTGGGGTGGGGCGAGGTGGTCGTGCCCGCCAAGGTCTCCAGGGCGTCCAGGAGTTCGCGGCCGGCCTTGGAGAGGCCGCTGGACACCTCGACCGGGTCCGGTGGGGTCCACAGGGTCCAGACGGGGACCATCGGGGTCAGGGGGAAACGGTGTCGGCCGCCGTGCCAGCAGACCACCGCGGACGTGCCGTCCAGGGCGAAGAGCCGGGCGCGGGCCGACGGCGGCAGCGGGGGCGCCAGGGTGTGGGCGCACTCCAGGAACAGGCTGCCGGGGCCGAGCCGGCGCAACGGTATGCCGAAGGGCAGATCCCGGGCCAGGCCCGCCGGTTCGAGGAGCAGGTGGCAGCCGGGACCCGGCAGCAGGAACCCGGCCTCGCCCAGCGGGCGGCCCGGCAAGTAGCGGCGCAGCAGCGGGAGTTCGTCGTCGTGCAGCAGCACCGCGTCGACCGCGGTCCCGGCGTCCGCGTCCGCCACGACCCGGACCTCCACCGAGGGTTCCCGCGCACCCTCCGGCAACTCCCCAGTGGATGAAGGCGGTTCGGGGGGCACCCCCGCCAGCCGCGTCGGCACCGGCGCGGGCGGGCCGAGCGGCTCCAGCCGCAGCGGAGGCCACTCCTCCCGGTCGCCGACCAGCCACAACTCCCCTTCGGGCACCGGGGAGTACAACAGCGCGTCGGACACGGGAGGGTGCAGTCGTACGTCCAACAGCAGCCGCTCGCAGGACACGACCGGGCGACAGACCGCGGTCCGGGGGAGCGCCGACAAGGCCACGGTCAGGGCGTGCGACACCGCGTCGGAACCCTCCAGGGACACCAGCGTCGTCTCCCGTTCCGCACTGTCCGCCCCCTCCAGGGAACGCACGCGTACGGCGAGCGTCGACACCTCCACGCCGAACGCGAGCGCCTGGCGGACGACCGACGGAAGCAACTGCGGGGCGGTGAGCACATGGAGCGTGCGGCGGGCCGTGGAGTCGGGCGGGGCGAGCGGCAGCCGGGAGACCAGGTCCACCACGTCGAGCCGGGGCCAGGACAGGACGTCGGCCAGCTGTCCCGGGCCGCCCGCGAGCGCACCGTGCGGGAGGACCGGCAGGGCCTGCGCCCCGTGCAGGGCCAGCAGTTCGGCGCCGACGGCCGAGCCGATGACGCTGAGCAGCCAGACCGTCCCGCCGCCGGGCTCCGCGTGGCAGCTCCACTCCGCCGCCCCCGCGTTCCGCAGCGCCTCGACCGCGCCGAGGGCCCGGTGCGCGGCGGGGAAACGCCCGGCGACCCGCCAGTCGACGGCCGGGGGCGGCGAGTACGGCACCGGCGGGACGGGCGCCGGGGCGTCCTCGTCCGGAGGGCGTGCCGGGCGCACGCTGAAGCGGATGCCGTGGTCCGAGCCACCGCCCGGCTGACGCGGCGGATACGCCGGGGGATGGGCGGGCGCCGTCGGCGGGGGAGCAGCACGGGTCGCCGGCCGGGCCACGAACGGGGTCGGCGGGGTGCCGGCGGTGCCGCTCTCCGAGTTGATGCGGTTGAGCAGACGGCGCAGCGGGCTCTCGGGGCGGTCCATCGCTCAGGGGCCCTCCGCCGGACCGGTGTCCGTCTCTGAGGGGGGTCCCAGCGGCGGTCGGGGCGTGGGGGCGAGATGGTTCGTGGTCCGGCCTCGCGCCAGGCCGGTGCCCGTCGACGCGGGCGGTTCGGACGGCTGCCCGGCGGTGGCGTCGACACGGTTCGCGGCCCGGTCTTCCGCTCGCCCCGTGCCGGCTTCGGCGGCGGGTTGCGACGGCAGTCCGGTGGTGGCAGCGACGTGGTGTGCGGCTCGGCCTTCCGGCCGGCCGGCGTCCGTCCCGGAGCCGGGTTCCGAGGGGAGCCAGGCCGCGGAACCGAGGCGGTCCGTGGCCCAGTCCCGCCAGCGGTTCAGGACGTCGGCGCCGCCCGGGGCGTCGTAGGCCGCACGGAAGAGGCGTGCGCCCCAGTCGAACCGTTCGACGCGGTCCGCGGCCTCCACGGCCCAGTCCAGCATCAGCCGGCGCTCCGTGCGGGCGGCCAGGGAGGGCAGGCGGGCCTCGATGCGGGGGAAGAGGTCGAGCAGCGGGCCCGCGGGGCCGCCGTCGAGACGGTCGGTGAGAGCGCGGGCGAGTTCGAGGCGCAGCTGTTGGGGGCCCTTGCCGATGGCGTCCGCCCCGGCCAGCAGTTGCCGGGCCGCCGTGATCTCACCGGCGAGGAGCAGCTCCCACGCGGCCTCCAGGCGGCGGCCCCGCTCCTGCCAGCAGCGGGCGGCGAGTTCGGGCCGGCCGAGGAGGCGGTAGCAGCGGGCCGCCTGCTCCGGGTGCCCGGCCTGGCGGTAGGTGCGGGCCGCGTGCTCCAGGTCGCCCGCCCGCTGGTAGGCGTCGGCCGCCGACCACTGCCAGCCCAGAAGGTCGTAGCAGCGGGCGGCCTCGGTGTGGGCCTGGGCCTCGGAGTAGCAGCGAGCGGCCTTGAGCAGCAGCCGGGTGCGCCGGCTCATGATCTCTCCTGTTCACCCGAGGCCTCGGTCTCCTCGTCCTCGGCTCGAGGGCCGGCCGCAGGCGGCGGGTCGTGCCGCCACCGCGGGGGTTCCTCCAAGGGCGAGATCTCCTCGACATCGGGTCTGCGGGCCAGGACCTGCCCCACTTCGGCGCTGATCCGGTCGTGCTCGGCATCGTGCTCGGGGCCGGAGCCGGAGCCGATGTCGTCCACCTGGAACAGCTCCACCTCTCCGGTCTCCGTGTTGAACCGGAACCGCACACGCACCCGCATCGGTCAGTTCTCCATCCCGAGATCGAGCTCGAACTCGATGTCGATGCCGTCCTCGGACTCCTGTTGGCGGACACCGGTCGCGCCGTGCTGCCGGGCGAAGTCGAGCAGGGCCCTCTGATAGGCGATGGCCAGGACGCCGTTGACCGCGCGCAGTCCGTCCCGGCCGAGTGCGGTGATGCGTTCCCGGTTGCGGGTGTCCAGGTCGGCGCGCACCCGCTCCCGCTCCTCGGCCAGCCGGGTCCGCGCGTCGGCGTCGGCGGCCTCCTGGAGCCGTGCCTCCGCGGCGGCGGCGGCCGTCGCCGACTCCCGGTCCGCCTGCATCCGCAGCCGGCCGGCCAGCTCGCGCGCCCGCTGTACCGCGTCGGCCTCGGCCGCCACCTGCGCCTCGCGCTCGGCCACCTCACGGGTCCGACCGGCGAACCCGTCGGCGTAGTACCGCCCTTCGGCGCTGCCGGTCGCCTGCTCCCGCACCGCGCCCCGCAGGGTCTCCGAGGCGCGCCCCTCGGCGGTCACCGAGTCCTCGAGGCGGGCGGTGACGACGAGTTCGCCGGTGCCGGGGTCGTAGCGGACCTGGCCGTCCGGCAGGGTCAGCACATGGCCGCCCTGTTCCACGTGCCAGTCGTCGGCCGTGGCGAGCGTGTGCTCGAAGACCAGGCGGGTGGCCTGTCCCAGGGTGCCGCCGAAGGGATGGCGCACCTCCAGCTCGCTGACCACGGAGTCGCTCGCGCGGGCGCGGCGTTCCAGGGCGAGTTCCCACGCCTCGACGACGTCCCGGGTGGCCTCGACACGGACCCTGCGCGGATTGCACATGTAGCTGGTGTCCCCCTCATTCCGCAGCGGGGGCGCGCCCGGAGCGCGCCCTTCGGTGTGCGTCAGCCCTGGTCCAGCAATTTCAGAGTCTCGTCAATGATACGCGCGACCTCCCCTTCGCCCTCTCGGTTGCCGGGAACCGCACGCCTCAACTCCAGTCTCAGGGCGTTGAGTTGCCGCAACACACGTTCGATCGCGGCGGGCGGTGAACCGGCGTCGACCTGACGCCTGAGGATGCGGGCCTCGGAGACCAGGCGCTGCATGGTGCGGGCCGGCTCGTCGACGTCCTCGCCCGGCCCGCCGGTGCGGCGCCGCACCGCGTCCCGCACCACCGTCGCGTGGGCCGGGTCGGACCAGAAGTGCTCCAGCGGCCACAGGTCGGCGGGTTCGGCCCGCACCCGCTCGGCCCGCAGGGCGGCGGCCGCCACCAGGCGCTGTCCGCGGATGATGCGGCGGTCCGACAACGTCACGCCCTGGCCCAGGAGTTCACGGACCAGCTCGGCGTACTCGGGGGTGACCGCGCTCAGATCGGCGTGCGCCAGCTGACGGCCCAGACGGCCCAGCGCGGTGGGGTCGATCCAGCTGTGTCCGTCGCCCTCGGCCGGGGCGCCCCGCGCGGACCCCTTCGCCAGCAGCTCGTCCAGCCGGTTCCCGGCCACCGGCGGGATCGTCAGCCGCAGCAGGAACCGGTCGGCGAAGGCCAGCAGCGACGGGTCCTGCGGCAGGCTGTTGGCGGCGCCGACGAGGGTGATGAGCGGGACGGACTCGATGTCGTGGCCGTTGTGGAAGACCCGCTCGTTCATCACCGTCAGCAGGGTGTTGAGGATCGGGCTGCCGCTCTGGAAGATCTCGTCGAGGAAGGCGACCTGTGCCGTGGGCAGCATCCCCTCGGTGCGGAACCGGTACTGGGCGCCGCTCTGGAAGGCGGGCACGTCCACCGGCCCGAACAGCTCGGCCGGCTCCGTGAACCGGGTCAGCAGCCGCACGAAGGGACGGCCGCCGAGGCCCGCGGCGAACCGGCTGACCAGGTCCGTCTTGCCGGTGCCGGGCGGGCCGAGCAACAGCACGTGCTCATGCGCGATCACCGCGACCTCCAGCAGGTCCAGAGCGAGCCGCCGCCCCACGAAGTGCTGCTCCACACTGCGGCCGAGCGCCTTGAGCCGCCGCACGGCCGAGAGGTCCTCGTCGCTCCACGTGGTGGTGGCGGTGGTCATCGGCGCTCCGGGGAAGTCGCGAAGGTCATCGGCGCTCCGAGATCATTTCCAGGCGCCCCTGCTGAAGCCGGCCCACCAGCCAGCCCAGCCGGCGCGCGTCCGGTTCGATGCCGTGCATGTGGCGGCCGACGAACGCGTCCCGCATGAGCGAGCGCAGTTCGTCGCCGTTGCGGCCCGCGGTGGCCTCGGCGATCAGTTCCAGGACCTCGTCGTCCAGGGAGATGTGATAGCGGCCGGCGTGGTGGCGCAGGATCGCCCGGCGCGCCGTGACGTCGGGCAGCGCGATGGCGATCGAGCGGAACCGGCTCGGCCGCAGCAGCGCCTTGTCGATGATGTCGATGCGGTTGGTGGTGCCGATCACCAGCATCGGCACCTCGGGCCGGAAGCCGTCCATCTCGGTGAGGATCTGTGCGACCACGCTGTTGCCGGCCCGGGTGCCGCCGTCCGGGCGGCTGCTGCGCTCCATGGTGATCGCGTCGATCTCGTCGAAGACGATGACGGAGGGTGCGCTGCGCCGCGCCGACGCGAAGATCTCCCGCACCTTGCGCTCGCTCTCGCCGACGTACATGTCGGTGACCTCGGGCCCCGACACCACCTGGATGGTGGCGTTCATGCCGTTGGCGATGGCCTTCGCGAACAGGGTCTTACCGGTGCCGGGCGGGCCGTAGAAGATGATGCCGCGCGGGACGAGTTCGGAGCGCACCTCCTCCATGTCGTCCGGCAGGCTCTGGGCCCCGCTGATGATGGCGAGGGTCCGCCGGATCTCGTCCTTGACCTCCTCGTAGCCGCCGATGTCGTCCAGCGTCACGTTGGGCACCTCGAAGTGGGAGGACTGCTGCGCCTTGAAGGTCAGCAGGGTCTCCCGCAGGTCCTGGAGGGTGGCCCGGTTCGGCTGCTCGCGGTGTTGCTCGTGGGCGTACCGCATGGCCTGCCGCAGCCGCACGGGGTTCATGCCGGCCACGTGCTTGTAGAACTCGCGCGGCTGGAACCCCTCGAAGGTCTCGGCCTCCTCCCGCGTCACCAGGGCGACGCCCAGCAGGCTCTCCTCGTGCTCCGGTGTCCGGACCTTCGGCGGCAGTCCGCTGAGGGTGACCCGGGCGCTGAACCGCTCGGCCAGCACGTCCGGCAGCGGCAGGGTCGGGTCGGCGAAGGCCAGGACCAGCTGGTCCGGGAAGGCGTACAGCAGCTCGACCAGCTCGCGGGCCTCGGCGTGCCGGCCGAGATCGGCGCTGCCGGCCAGTAGGTCGAGATGGGTGAGGACGATGACGTCGCCCTCCTTCAACTCCTCCAGCTGGGCGCGGAGTCGGGCCAGCCGCCGCTGGCGGGTGTTCATCGAGGCCCCGGACATGTCCGCGACCGGATCGTCGGAGGGGCGGCCGCCGCTGTCCTCGGGGGAGTCGTCGTCGAGGCGGATGCCGCGGCACTCGGCGAGGGTGACCATTTCCTGCCACAGATGGGTCACGACGAGCTTCTCGCTGATGACGAGGACGGGCAGTCCGCTGCGCAGCAGGGAGGCGACGGCCTCGATGTGCGGGTAGTAGGCGAGCCGGACGGCCTCGGCGTCGGTGATCTTCTCCGGGTGGGCGGCCGGTTCGGGTCCGGCGGGGGACTCGACACCGGTGGCCGGTCCGGGGCCGGTGGGGGACTCGACCCCCGTGTCCGCCGGTGGCGGCTCGTCCTTGACGAGTGACCGTACGCCCGGCGGAGCGAACAGCGTTGTCCCCGAGGCGAGTTCGGTCCGCAGCCAGACGTCGGGACCGAACTCCGACCAGGGCCGCTCCAGCAGTTCGGCGTCCAGCGGATCGAGGAGCCACACCTCGCACGAGGCCAGCACCTCCCGCAGCGGGCGGTCGCCCGGGGCGCCGAGCAGGTCCATCCGGCCGTCGTGGTCCGCGGTGGCCAGGCGCAGGGGTCGGGTCATCGGTCCAGCACCTCGCGCAGTCCCTCGAACTCCCGCACCCGGCCGTAGACACGGTGCAGTCCCACGCCCGCGCGATATCCCTCGAGCATCCTGCGGCGGCGCAGTTCCCCGGGGTGGCGCCGCGCCAGGACGGCCAGGGGTTCCCACCAGTCGAGCGTGGCCCGCGCCCACTGTCCGCGCGTGTCGTCATCCAGCAGCCGGGCCGGGCTGTCGCGCACCAACTTCCCTATGTCGTCGGTGAGTCGGCGGTAGTCCTCGCCGTGGTGCAGCAGCGCCGTCTCGTACACCTCGTACACGACTGTTCTCTCCCCCGGGGTGAAGCGGAACCGGCGCAGCAGCCCCGCGCGGTGGCGGGCGGTCTCGGGTGAGGGCGGCGGTGCCGCGAGGGCCGCGACCGCCGTGCGCCGCCCCTCGGGGTGGTCGAGGAACCGGTCGAGGAGCTGACCGCACTGCTCCCGCACGTCGGGCGGAGGGTGGTCGAAGAGCGCGGTGACGGGGGAGGCGCGCAGCAGGTCCGCCCGCAGCTCGGCGTCGACCGGTGTCGCCGACAGCGCACGGCCCACCAGGCCGTGACGGCACATCAGATCGCGTACGGTGCCCGTGCCGTTCACCCCGAACACCGCCTGGCGGGCGGTCGCCGGGTCGTCCCTGAGGGCCAGCGCGGCGGCGACCATCAGCGGCTCCAGGCCGGTCGGCCCGCGGTCGCCGAGGGGCGGGTCGGACAGCCGCAGCCGGGCCGCCGTGACCCGGGCCAGCCGCTCCAGCAGGGCGACGGGATCGTCCGCGGGCTCGTGCGGCCGGGCCGAGGTGGTCGGGGGCGGTGCGGGTGTGCCGCCGGGCGCCGGTTCAGTGATGGCCCAGTGAAGGATGCGTACTACGGTGCTTGTCAGCGTCGTCATCGAGGTTCCGGATCGGACAGGGGGCCATCCAGTCGTCGGAGGAGGCGTAGCAGGTCAGCACCCGCCGGCGCGAGGTGAGGTTGATGAGGGCGGCCACCTGCCAGGGGCGCCGGAAGGTGTCCCGGTGCAGGTCGATGTCGGTGCGGGAGAGGCCGATGGTGCGTTCGGTCTGGAACAGGTGCGTGTGGTACCAGCCGACCAGCTGACGGTCGCCGAGGGTCCGGTTCATCGCGCCGAACGAGTCCCCGGTGAACGTGAAGTGCATCAGGGAGGCCCCCGAGTGCTCGGCCGGGAGCACCTCGTCGACGATCACCGCGTGCAACTCCGGGACGTCCGCCCGCCGGAAGGCCCGCCCCACCAGGAAGCCGCCCTCCTCGATCTCGGTCGACAGCTCCATCTCCATCAGCCGCCGCCGCACCCCGGCACCGAGCAGCACGGTCACCGGCGCCTCGGTGTCGGTCAGTTCGACCCCGTGCTCGGTCAGGTCGAGCAGCGGGATCTGCGGTTCGGCCGCCGGACGGATGCCGAACGCCAGCCGGGTGGAGCGGGAGGTGTCGATGTCGTCCGTGCCGTCCACCACCGGGGGCAGCCGCTGGGCCGAATCGTCGTCCTCGGGGGAGGGCAGACCCGCGATACGGAACGCCCACCGGCGCTCCTCGGGGGCGAGCTCACGGGCCAGCCGGGCGAGGATCGGGCCGACGAGACTGTTCACGGAGTAGGGCTTCTGATGGACCACGCGTCCCTCCATGTGGATCTTGACATGGATGTACCCGAAGTCGGCACGGAGATTGGTGAGGTGCGGGTCTCCCTCGTAGGTGTCGGGGCCGGGGTCGTTGCGCAGCATCAGGACGAAGCGCGCACTGCCCTTGAAGGGGGCGGTCTCCGCCGCGAAGGCCGGCTTCAGCAGCGAGATCAGGGGCTCGGTGCGCACCAGTTGTCGTGACTCGCCCCGGAACAGCTCGATGTCAAGTGCCATCGGCCACCCCGTCCGTGGGCCTTATCCGCAGGGCGCCGACGCGCAGGGCACCGTCCTCGGGAGGCGGGGCCGCCACCGGCGGCTTGCCCCCGATGGCCTCGATCATGGCCGCACCTTCCTCGGTCTGGGCCCAATATGCCGCGATCGGGTTGAAACTGTCCGTGATCTCGTAGTTACGATACCCAGCCATGTCCACGAGCATCTGGCACAGCTGGCCGAAGTCCAGGGCCGGACGCCAGGAGTGCGCCAGCACGCCCAGACACACGGCCCCTTCGGCCTGGGGGTACTGCGGATCGGGCCCCTTGATGTTCGGGTGGAAGATCGGACTCAGCCAGAAGACGGCCGGGGCGACCAGCGGGAAGTCCGGGCCCAGCAGGATCAGCGCGTTGTGCCGGTCCTGCAGTTCCGGGCGCGGGAAGGTGTTCGGGCTCTGCTGGTCGGGCAGGCGCAGACCGGATCCCTGGAAGCGGATCTCGTAGTCGGTGGGGAACTCCGGGTCGTCCGTGTCGACGATCTCGAAGTCCGCGTGCTGGTCCGCGTAGCGCTGCATCTCCTCGCGGACCCGGATGATCGCCTGCATCCGCAACTGGGCGTTGCCGGCGGTGGCTTCGGGGTAGACGTTGAGGGTCTCGCCCTCGCGCACCCCCGCTTCGTGCAGGGACTGCGCCGGGTCGAGGCGGCGGAAGCTGCCGTCCGGCTGCTGGTGGTCGACGACGGTACGCGGGCGGCGCCCCATCCGGCCCTCGTAGTGGGCGAGTACGGCGGCGGCGATGTCCCGCACCGGCGTGATCGAGGGCACGCCCGCCAGGTCGTAGGGCTGCTGGTCGGGACCGTTGACCCGGAGCGCCTCCAGCAGATAGGGGCGGTGGTCGTACACCTCCTGGAGAAGTTCCAGGTCCGCCGGGGCACCCGCGTCGACCAACCGCCCGCGCAGCGCATCGATCTGACCGGGCGCCAGTTCGTACGTCAGCGACATCGCGATCTGTCCGACCTGGGCCTCCTCGCCCTGGCTGACGAAGAACATCTCGGCCTGGGGGTCGACTTCGCGCACCTCATGGATGAACGCCGCGTGGTGTGTGCTGCACACGAAGACCAGCGTGGGATACCGCTCCGCACCCGAGGCGCCCGCCGAGCCCGGGTGCGTGGCGTGCGGCTCGGCGCGGGGCGGTGTCGGCGGCTCGGTGACCGGCTCCAGCGCCTCGACCGAGGCCCGGAACAGGGCGTTGCCCGGGTACTCGTTGTGCACCGCGCTGGCCAGCTGGGCCTCGCCGTCCACGAGCACGCCCGCGTCGATCAGACGGCGCGCCTCGGACCAGTAGACCCGTGACGTCGCGTCCACCGACGGCAGCCGGCTCTCCGGGAAGCCGATGGTCCGCAGGATGATCTCGCCCTCCCGGGGGTTGATCACCCGCTCCAGCTCGTTGTACAGCTCGTCCCTCACCGGGCACCCTCCGTTGTCGCGCGGTGTTCCTGGGCCGACTCGCCCGGTGCACCCACCGGTTCGGCCGCTGTCGCGGCCAACTCGACGTACCGCAGCCCCGATCCGTCCCTCCGGGCCACGGGCAGCACCTCCCGCGGCGCCACCCCCAGTGCGCTCAGCCGCGCCGAGGCGGGCGCGGACCGCAGCCGGGAGGTGGCGGCGGGCACCGCCGCCCGCCGCCGCACCGGCCTGCTGAATCCTGCCCAGGTGAGAGGCTCTTCGCGCATGTCCACGTGGTCCAGCAGCTCGGCCACCGTGGCCCCGTGGTCCAGCGGCAGCACCGGGACCTCGTCGGGAAGCCGTTCGTGCAGCGGGCAGCCGGGGTCGGGCCGGTCGCGCGGCGCGGTCCCGGACAGTGGTACGGCGAGACCGGCGGCGTCGATCCGCAGCGGCGCGTCCGGCACGGACAGCCCGAGCAGCAGTCGTACGGCGAAGTCGGCCAGCCAGGTGCCGACCAGCGCGGACACCGGCGCCGAGGCGCCCACCGCACCGGCCGGACCCGGTGCCGCGCACGACCAGGGGTCGTCCTGCACCGCCCGCTCGGCCGGCCCGAGACCGCACGCCCAGCAGCGTCCGCCGGGCGGGAACCAGGAGACCTCGCCGCCCCACGCGTGCGTGCCGCCGTCGAGCATGCCCGTCCCGGCGAGCGTGCACCGCCCGGCCAGCGCGATCCGGGCCGCCCGGCTGTCCAGCGCGCCCACCACCAGGTCGGCCGCGCGCAGTTCGGCCAGCCCGGCACCCGAGACATGCGGCGCCTCGCGTGCGTCCACCACCGTGTCGGGCGCCAGGTCCGTCAGCGCCCGCGCGAGGACGCGCGCCTTGGGCCGGCCCACGTCCGCCCCGCGGAACAGCGGACAGCGGCTGAGGTTGCTGACGGCGACGGTGTCCGGGTCGCACACCACGAGTCGGCCCAGACCGGACAGGGCGAGCGTCTGAGCCACCGTGTTGCCCAGCGCCCCGGCGCCCGCCAGCACGACCGTCGCCCCGGCGAGCCGCTTCTGGTCCCAGCCGGGGATCAGGGCGTGCCGCGCGAACCGGTCCCCGGTCACCGGGTGTCCCGCAGGGAGTTGAGCATCAGACAGGGCACCCCCGGATGCTGCGCCTTCCAGTCGTCGTAGCAGACCAGGCCGTGGTCGGGATCGCGGTGGACGGCGCTGGCGCAGGTCGGCGCGTGCGGCGAACAGGTGCAGTGGATGACCACCTCGTCCGGGCGGAAGGTGTGGCCGCACACCCAGCACCGGTGGCGGGTGGGCGCCCCGTCGCCCGGACCGGGGTGGAGACGCAGCAGGGGGTGGTCGCCCTGCAGCCGTACGGTGGACAGCTCCGGTGGCGGCGGGTTGGCCTCGTCGAGCCCCGAGTGGAACAGCGCGGCCGTCGCGGAAGTCCGCGCGCCGGTCTCGGGGTTGAGGCAGTCGAGCAGTCGGCTGCGGTGCTTGAGCACGACCCCGGGGCCGGTCTCCGCCCGCTCGATGGAGATCTGCTCGCCCAGCCGGAAGGAGTGGTGGCAGACGGGGCAGGTGGTGCCCGCCGAGCCGAGTTTGCGCAGCAGCTGCGAGGTGACGACGGAGACCTCCTCGCCGGGCGCGTCGTCGTCCCAGCCCGGCAGGGTGTCCGACTCGCGGCTCCCGCCCGCCTGGCCCAGCAGGAAGTCGTACGCCGCCGGGCTCGGTCCGCCGACGGTCTCCTCCCGCGTCTGGGCACGCTCCCGTTCCTGGCTGCGGCGGCGCCGCTCGGCCACGTTCACGCCCTGGGGGACGTGCACGCTCACGGTGCGGGGCCGCGGGTCCGTCATACCGTGTCGCCCTCCCGGGCTCGCACCTCGCGCCGCAGGTCCGGCAGTCCGCGCGGGCCCAGGCCGACGCCCGCCCGGCCCCGGTCGAAGGCGCCCTCCCAGGACGCGCCGAGGGCCAGGGCCGCGTAGTAGTCCCGGCAGAAGGCCAGCGCGTCCTGGTCCGCGAGCCGCTCCGGGGAGCCGATGACCTCCTGCGCGTGCGGGGCGAGCACCTTCGCGTAGCGGCCCAGATGACAGGCGTTGAGCACGACCACGGTCACCCCGCCCACGGCGTCCAGGACCGCGGCCAGGGCCTCGGCGCCGACCGGGGCGACCGAGCCGTCGTCCTCCTCGAGGAGCAGATGGCCGCTCGGCGCGCCGTGTCCGCCGAAGTGCAGGACGTCCGGCCTGTGTTCGGTGAGCGCCGGGATCACGTCCTGGCGCCGGGTCGCCGCCGACAGCCGGATGTCGAGGGCACGTCGGCTGCCCCGGCGGGCGGCCTCCTCGATGGTGCGGTATTCCAGGCGCAGTTGGAGCCGCGAGGCCTCCTTCGGCCCCGCGAGCAGGCAGAGGACCGTGAGTTCGTCCGGCGGGGCGAGGAGGGCCGGCTCGTCCGGCGGGGCACCGGGACCGGCCGTCACCGAGCGCAGGACCGGGTTGCCCGGATAGTCCTGGGCGGCTTCCGCGAGCAGGTCCTCCAGGGTGAACCCGAACGCCCCGTTCTCGATCAGCCGGCAGACCGCGAACCAGGTGCTGAGCGGCGCCTGGGCTCCCCCGAACTGCGGCAGCCGCGACGGGTCCGCGCCCAGGCGGTACAGGAGCTGTTTGGCGTCGGTGGCGTCCTCGTAGAGGGTGGCGACGACACGCAGCACTCCGTCGCGGTGCAACCGCACAGCCGTCAGTGCCGCCATGGGCGCCCCCTCCCGTCGTGCCTCGACTGTACCGGCCGGGCGCGATCTCCGACTCGGCTTCCACCAAGCGAAGTTGATCAGCCGTCAGGAGGATGTGGAGGGCGAGTGCACTCATCCAGATGGTCTGCCTGAAGCGGGGCCCGGCCGGGCAGCGTTCTGTGATAGTTGGTCTTCCACGCGGTTCGACGGGGAGGAGACGCGGGGGTGGTGGAGTTCCGGGGGCGACGGCCCGGCTCCGGAGACGGAGAAGAGGCGGTCTTCGACCTCGAGGCGGAGACGGGGGAACACGCCCGGTTCGACCTGCCTCCCTTCCGGGTGCGGCGCTACCGCCGGATGCCCGGCCGGCATCCGGTCATGGTGCAGGAGGCGATCGGGCCCGACGCCGAGCGGCTGATGCGCCGCCACGCCGAACTCTTCGGCAGCGTGGTCGACTTCCACGGCTCGCAGGTGCCCCGGCAGCTCGCCCATGTCCTCGCCTACGACCCCTCCGAGCGCCCGCACAAGCTGATCCTCGACTGCCGCGGTGAACGCCTGGCCGGCTTCGCCTCCCCGGACCGGCTGCACGGACCGAGACTGCGCCGGGTCGTCCAGGACCTCTTCGAGGCCGTCGCCGTGCTGCACAAGGCCCGCCTCGTGCACGGCCGGATCAGCCCCGAACACCTGTGGTGGGACGAGGCCGAGGGCATCCAACTGGCCGGACTGGAGGGCGCGGTGTACGCCACCGAACCCCTGCCCGACCGGCCGGTCACCGACTGGGACGCGCCCGGCTTCCGGCCCGGGCTGCTCGCCGCCGCCGACCAGGACGTGCTCAGCGCCGCGCTGGTGGCGTTCTGGATGGCCACCGGCGAGACCCTGCCGCGCGGCATCTCCAACCCGCGCGTCCACAACCTGGTCGCGCAGGGCCACGAGGAGTGGCTCCAGGACCTGCTCCGCTCGGCGTTCCCGCTCGGCTCCACGGTCACCCCGCCCGCCCGCGAACTGGCCCGCAGACTGGCCGAAGACGCCGCCCCGCAAGGACTGCTGGAGCGGCCGCTCGCTGAGCGGGAGCGGGCGCGCGAGGCCCAGGCCCGCGAGGAGTTCCGCGCCCTGCGCGCCCGGCAGGCAAGTGGCGCCGGGACCCTGCGGGCCAAACGGCATGCCACCGCCGGGGTGGTACCCCCGGTGTGGTGGCGCCGGGTGGGGCAGCGTCTGCGGATCCTGCCGGACCGCCCGCTCCTCGCCCTCGGCGCCGTCGAATGCCCGATGTGCCTGCGAGCGCTGAACTGGGACACGGCCGAGCGGGTGGTCCTCGACGCGTCCGGCGAGATGGTGCCCGAGCGGGATCTGCCCGTCCACTCGGACGCCGAGCGCAACGCCCAGCTCGCCCGCACCTATGTGGTCTGCCCCGGCAACGACGACGTACCGCAGCACGAACTCCCCGACCGCTACCCGATGTTCGGCACCGAGCCGGTACGCATCGGGCTGGTCGGCGCCTCCTCCACCGGCAAGTCCCACCTGCTCGCCGCCATCATCGACCAGGCCCGCAAGACCACCGTCATGCGACGGTACGGGCTGCGCGTCGAGGCGCTGGACCCCCAGCGCTACCACCACTACCTCAACGAGGTCGTCGCGCCCTTCATCGACCGCCGAGAGGAGCTCCGCGCCACCGCCGACCGGCCCGAACTGCGCTACGCCACCGGCCTCGTCGTCACCGACGAACACTCCGGCAGATCGCACAGCGTGATCTTCTTCGACGTGGCCGGCGGCCGGCTGGAACGCCCCGGCCGGGAGGCGGACTTCCTCAACCGGCTCAGCGCCCTGCTGTGCGTCGTCGACCCCACCCGCATCCCCGGACTGACCTCGCACGGCGGGGTGACCGGCCGCGACCCGGCGTTCGAGCACGTCCGCCAGCGGCTGCGCCAGCAGGCCGACCCCGCCGTCCCCTTCCTGCCGGTCCCGTGCGCGCTGGCCGTGACCAAGAGCGATCTGCTGCGCTTTCGCGGATACCGGGAGATCGACGACTGGCTGCACGAAAAGCCGGACTCCGAAGGCGACTTGAGCACCGTCCAGCAGGAGAGCGAGGACGTGTACGCCTTCCTCGCCGCCCGCGGGGGCGGCGACTGGCTGCAACTCGCCGGCGAATGCCTCGGCTCCACCCTGCACCTCGCCTCCGCCACCGGCACCGGACCCCGAGACCAGGGCGACCGGGCGGCCGCGCGCCGCTTCGACGAGACGATGTTCCGCCAACACCGGGTTCTGCGACCGCTGTTGGCGCTGTTCGCGATGAAGGGCGTCATGACCGGACCGGCCGCGGACGCCCTGCTGCGCGGAGGGGGCCACGGCACATGAGCCCGCCCCCACGCGGCGGTCCGCGCGCCGACATCACCGTCTACCGCTGGTCCGAGCGCTCCCTGACCGGACGTGGCGACGTCGGCCCGGTCACCACCTCCCTCGACCGCGAGGCGCTGCTGCGCTGGAACAGCCGTATAGAGAACATGGTGTGGGCCACCCAGGAGCACCCCGGGGACACCGCCCCCGGCTTCGTCTACCTGCGCTACGGCCCCGAGGCGGCCGTCCTGCGCAAGGTCCCGGTGCGTGACCCGCACGGCCGCGCCGGCTCCACCCTCACCCACGTCCTGACCGGCCCGGCCACCGGCATCGACCTCCACCTCGCGCTCGCCGCGTGCCGCAGCGACTGGGACGACTGGCTGCCCCCGCAGGTCCGCCAGGACGCCCTCCTCGACGGGACAGCACCGCGGGAGACCGCCTCGGAGCCACCGCAGCGGGTCCCCCTGGACCTGGTCCGCCGACTGCTCCTGGAGGAGAAGCGGCTCCTCGACGCTCTCGACACGGCCGCCGCCGACCTCCCCGACGAGTTCCTCCTCCGGCTCGCCGAGGCGCTGATGGAGGAACCCGGAGCGCCCCTGACCGTGCTCGGCTCACCCGTCGACGGCGAGGTCGTCGTCCATGTGCTGGCCGGGCTGCTGGGCCGGGTCGTCGCGGGCAGCTGGAGCTTCGCCACCCGCGAGGAGAACGACGGGGCCAAGGACCTGCCCCAGTTCGTCTTCGTACGACGTGACGGTGCCGGCTCCCTCCAGTCGGCGCGGCGCCGCATCGACGCCGAGGCCGCCCCGGGACCTGGCGGACCCCTGCGGGACCAGGCCGCGCGGCTGGTCGCCTTCCATCGGCGCCGCGGCGCGGACGCGCTGACCCGGCTGGCGCCCGCGCAGCCGATGGGCACCTCCGCGCAGATCCGCGACTGGGCGGCGGGACACCAGGTGGCCCCCGGACTGATGAGCGACGTCACGAGTCTGCTGGAGGCCGCCCCGCGCGGCGACCTGACGCAGAAGGAGGACGCGTATCTGCGCAGCCCGACCTCGCTGCCGCGGGTGCAGCTGGAACTGGACCGGTTGACCGAGGGCCGGCTGGCCCATCTGGTGGCCCTGTGGCGGACGGACACCCTCGAAGGAGGGCCCTACCGGCACCTGAGGCCCGAGATCCACACCTGGGCACTGCACCGCTGCCTCGACGCGGGAGCCCACGGCGGCGCCCCCGACCTGGTGCGCGAGCTGGCCGTGCGGCCGCCCGAGGACGAGGTGGTGCTCCGCGTGCTGCACGAACGGATGGAGCGCGCCGCGCACCGCCGCGTCAGCTTCGACGTGCTGCCCCTGCTGCGCACCGCCCAGCAGATCGGCGTCTCCCGGACGGCGCTGGACGACCTGATGAGGGTGATGGTGGAGCGCTTCGCGATGGCCGACCTGCTCAGCGAGGTCGAACGGATCAGCCGGGTCGCGCCGGACCAGGCCCGCACCCTGCTGGAGAACTGCGTCCGGCGCCGCGACGCCGGCCGGGAACGCCGCGACCCCTTCGACGTACTGCGCCGCACGGGGTTCCTCGCCGAGGCCGTGGACCGGATGGCACCCCAGAGCCCCTGGCGGGCGGTGCATCTGTACCGGCTCCTGCTGCTGTGCACGGTGGGGGAGTCGGTGGGCCAGCGCGAGGTGCTGGACGTCCTGGACGCGGCGGGCCGCACGCCGTCGCCGTATCTGCTCCAGGCCCTGGCGGACAGCTGCCGCCGGGGCAAGGCACAGGACACCGTCTTCGCCGCCGTCGTCCAGCAGTACTTCCGGGAACATCTGCCCGCCCGGCCGGACGACGGGCACGACCGCGATGCGTCACGCCGAGACACCTGGTACTGAGGAGAGGTTTTGGCCAGCAGGAAACCCACCCGGCACCAGCCCGCGCCACCCGTCCCGGAGCCCTCGCCCGATCCCCCCGCCCCGGAACCCGCGCCGCCCGCCCCCGACCCCTCGGACACCCTGCGTGCGGCCGCCGACCGGCTGGCGGACCTGGCCCGCGAGTGCCCCGAGGGCAGCGCCGGGCGCTCGGTGCTGGCCTGGATCGCCGATGACGCCCGGGCCGGCGGACGAGCCCTGTCCGGCGTCGATCTGCTGCACGCCTATCCGCCCGGCACACTGGTGCCGGACGAACCGGCGAGCAAGAACGGGCTCATCGCCATCGTGTCCACGCTCCGGGACGTGGCGGTCTTCCTGCCCATCGTCCTGACGTGGCTGTCCCTGTGGTTCGCGTTCCGGGACTTCGAGGACGCCCCGAAGGGCACCAACTTCCTGACGCTGTGGTCCTCGGGCCTCGGCGGTACCGCGGTGCTCCTCGTCGTCGTCCTCATCGGCGGGGTGGTCCTCGCGACCCTGTGGCTGCAACGCCTCGAATGGGCGGCCGAGCGCGACGCCTCCCGCGAGCGGCTGCGCGGTCAGGTCGCCGGACAGCTGGCCGTCCTCACCATGGAGCTCGCCAAGTACGCGGTGCTGGAGGCGCAGGCCGTGCCCGCGGGCCAACTCGTCGGCATCGCACGGGACATCACCCGCAGCACCGCGGAACTCTCCCGCACGATGTCGGACAGCGCCGACCGGATGGAGAAGATCTTCGAGCCCGGCCCGGAGAGCAGGTTCGTCACCGCGATCGACAAGTGGACCGAGTCGGCCGGCGAGTTGGGCGCGATGGGCCGCTCCCTGACCGTGCCGCACCAGCTGCTGCGCGACTTCGCCCGGATGCGCGAGGACCTGCGCGCCGACGAGACGGCGACCCGGGAGGCCCTCACCCGGCTGCTCGCCGAACTGCGCAGGGCGGCCGGCAGCTCCCAGGAGGCCAACCGGGTGCACGCCACGGTCGCCGACGAGGTCTCCGAGACCACCCGCAAGGTCGGCGTCGCCATGCAGCTCCTGAATGACAACAGCGAGCGGATGTACTCCTACATGGACGCCCTGGAACGGGTGCTCGCCCTGCTCCAGAACGACCGGCCGGGCGCCTACGGCCCGCTGCCGATGTCGAACTCCGACGGCCTGTCCAACGGCTCCCACAACGGCGGACGGGGGAACGGCCATGGCGGCGGCAGCCCGCAGCCCCCGCCCGAGACCCCCCGGCCGGACGGCGGGGCCGGGACACCGCCGCCGCGCCGCCCCGGCGACGACTGGTACGGACAGGACCAGGGATGAAGCGGCGCCCGACGGGCACCGGCGTCGCCCCGCGCCACCTCGCGGGCTGGCTCTTCGCGGACCTGTTCCTGGTGCTGTTCCTCGTCGTGCTCGGTATGGTCGCCTCCGACGGCACGGACGAGGCGTCCGGCACCGGCAAGAGCCCCGAGCCGTCCGCCTCACCCACCGGCGCCTCGCCCTCCCCGTCCCGGACCGCCAAGGGCCCGCTCGGACTCGACCCCAAGCGGCACACCTTCGCCGTGTCCCTGTCCTCGGGAGCGACCGGACGCGCCGCCGGCAGGGGCACCCTGAACGCGGCCGACCGCAAGAAGGTCGTCGCGGCCCTGGATCAGGAGATCCGCAAGAGCGGCGACGACCGCCGCATCGGCATGGTCATCACCTTCGGAGTGGCCCCGCAGGCTCAGCTGGGAGCGGCGACGGACCTCGCCGAGGACGTGAACCGCATCCTGAAGTCCGAGCGCCCACAGGCCTTCTGCGGGGGGAACGTCGGCACGCGACCGTTCTGGTCCGGGGGTTCGGCGGACCGGGTGGAGATCGAGCTGTACTACATCAACGCGTGCGAGGGGCAGGGGTAGTCGGGAACTCCGGCCGGTCAGCCGTGCCGGGGGATCTCGATGGCCGGGCAGCGGTCCATGACCATCTCCAGACCGGCGGCCCGGGTGCGCTCGTACGCGGTCTCGTCGATCACTCCGAGCTGGTACCAGACGGCCTTGGCGCCCTTCGCGACGGCCTCGTCGGCGACGGCACCGGCGAGGTCGCTGTTGACGAACACGTCCACGACGTCGACGTGGAAGGGGATCGCCTCCAGCGAGGGGTAGCCCTGCTCGCCGTGGACCGCCTCCGCCTTGGGGTGCACGGGCACGATCCGCTTGCCGTAGCGCTGGAGCACGTCCGCGACGCCGTAGGCCGCGCGCCGCTGGTTCGACGACAGGCCCACGATCGCCCAGGTGTCGCCGCTCTCGGTGAGGATCTTGCGGATCGTTGCTGGGTCGCCGTACACGCTCGGCCTCCTTGAAAGTCCTGCCAGGGCTGATGTGCGCGACAACAGCGGGCCGGGCACCGGGATTCCCACGGTTCCTCCGGACGCCGTTCCGGACGCCTGTTCGGGCGACCGGTCGCGACGTACCGTGCGGGCAGTCCGCACGCAGGGGGCGGCCGATGTCCGGGTATGTCCCGCGCGTCGTATCTGCCGTCGGACTCCGCCACCCTGACCGGAATCCGCGCCACCTGCCTGCGCACGGCCCCGACCCCGCCTACGCTCACTCCGTGCTGCACATCATCGACGCCCGAACCGGCGACCCCGTCCCTGCCCGCCGTGGCCCGACCCGCGTCGAGGCACATGTGCCGGGCTACGACGGCACCGCCCTGCGCGTGCTGCTCGTCGCCGACGTCCTCGCCCGCGCCCTGGAGATCGGCGGCACACCGGTCTGGTCCGTGCTCAGCGCCGAAGGGGACCGGGCGGAGCTACGGGCGGGCGCCGCGGCCCTCGGCATCCGGCCCTTCGAGGACGGCCGGGACAGCGGCCCGGGCACGGGCGGGCCGCAGGTCATCCATGTGGTCGGCGAGGGCGGGGCGACACCCGACGGAGTGCGGGTCGCCGTCGCGCCGGTCGCGGGTTCCCCGGAGGAGACCGACCCCGGTGTGCTCCGGCTGGCGTTGCTGTCCCACCGGCGTGGCCTGCCCGTGCGGCTCGACGCGGCCGCCGTGTCGGAGGCCCACGACACACTCGTACGCTGGCGCCGAGCCGTCGCCGCATGGGCGCGCACACCGTCGAAGCCGGTCCCCGAGGACGTCCGCGGAGAGCTGCGTACCGCCTGGGAGGACGATCTGGACGTCCCCGCGGTGCTGCGCGTCCTGCGCCGGGTCGAGGCCTCCGACCTCCCGGACGGCGCCCGCTTCGAGACGTACGCCTACGCCGACCGGCTCCTCGGTCTGGAACTGACCCGCGACCTGGGGACCTTCGCGTGATCGCGCGCGCCGGAGCGGGCCCGCTGCGCCGCCTGGTCGTGCTGCGGCACGCGAAGTCCGCCTGGCCCGAGGGCGTCCCCGACCACCGGCGTCCACTGGCCCCGCGCGGCCGCCGGGACGCACCCGCCGCGGGCCGCGCGCTCGTCGAGGCCGACTTCCTGCCCGACCTCGCGCTGTGTTCCACCGCCGTCCGCGCCCGTCAGACCTGGGACCTCGCCTCCGCCCAGTGGGGCACCCCGCCGCCGGTCCGGCACGACGAGCGCCTCTACGGTGCCGACGCGGCCGAACTGCTGGACGTCGTGCACGAGGTGCCCGCCGAGGTCGAGACGCTGCTGCTGGTCGGCCACAACCCCGGTCTGGAGGAACTCGTCCTCGGTCTGGCGGGCGACGGCCTGGACGACACCCTGGAGCGGGTCCACGTGAAGTTCCCGACCGCGGCCATCGCCGTGCTGACCTGGCGCGGCACCGGGTGGGAGGCCCTGCTCCCCGGCACGGCACTGCTGACCGCGGTGACGGTGGCCAGGGGCAAGAAGGAGTGAGCGCGGCCAAGCGGTACGTCTTCCTCGACCCCGACGGCACCGGAACCGATCAGGGCTGGATGTTCGTGGTCGTCGCGGCGCCGACCGGCGTGGTCTACCAGACCCAGGGCGGAGGTCACGGCTGTCTGCCCTACGAGCAGGAGGGCTATCTGATCCCCGTGTTCGGACGGGACCTCGACCACGAGCTGAAGCAGATCTTCGTGCGGGAGCTGAAGGGATGGGGTTCGCGCGGCCTGGACTGGCCGGAGGAGCTCCTGGCCCGGCTCAGGAAGGCGGTCGCCGTCCACCTCTACGCCTCCGCCGACCGCGACGACACCTGGCCCAGCCCCCTCGTCCTGGACGAGTCCCGCCTCGCCGAGGCCGACGAGGCATGGGTCCCGGTACTCACCCCCGACGGCCCCGGCTTCCTGGCCTGGGAGAACTCCGACTAGCCGACGCGCACCCGCGGCCGTCGCTCCGGGCCCGGCCCGCCTCAGCACCTCGCCGACGCGATCCACACCACATCGCCGCCCGCACCTCCGGGGCGGGCCGACCGGGACGGTCCGCATAGAGTGGTCGGATGCCGGACGAGTACCGCACAGTCGCCCACGGGGGAGTGCACGAGACCGAGGTCAACCGCTCGCGCTTCCTGTGCGCCCTCGCCCCCGCGGCCACGGAGCGGGAGGCGCAGGACTTCATCGCGTCCGTCCGCAAGGAGCATGCCGACGCCACCCACAACTGCTTCGCCTACGTCATCGGCGCCGACGCCGCGATCCAGAAGGCGAGCGACGACGGCGAACCCGGCGGCACCGCGGGCGTCCCCATGCTCCAGATGCTGCTGCGCCGCGACATGCGGTACGCCGTCGCCGTCGTCACCCGCTACTACGGCGGCGTCAAGCTCGGTGCGGGCGGACTCATCCGCGCGTACGGCGGTGCGGTCGGCGAGGCCCTGGACGTCCTCGGCACGATCACCCGCCGCCGCTTCCGCCTCGCCACGGTCACCGTCGACCACCAGCGCGCGGGCAAGGTCCAGAACGACCTCCGCTCGACCGGCCGCGAGGTACGCGACGTGCGCTATGCCGAGGCGGTCACGATCGAGATCGGTCTGCCGGACGCGGACGTCCCGGCCTTCGAGGCCTGGCTCGCCGATGTCACCGCCGGGACGGCCGGGTTCGAACTGGGTGGAGAGGCCTATGGCGATGCCTGAAAGGCCGGTAACCGCCCGTGATGTCAGACCCGGCCGTTAGTCTCGGGGATCATGCGACTGCTGCACACTTCCGACTGGCATCTCGGCCGGGCGTTCCACCGCGTCAACATGCTCGGGGCGCAGGCCGAGTTCATCGGCCATCTCGTCACCACCGTGCGTGAGCACGGCGTGGACGCCGTGGTCGTGTCGGGAGACGTGTACGACCGGGCGGTGCCGCCGCTCGCCGCGGTCGAGCTGTTCGACGACGCCCTGCACCGGCTGGCCGACCTCGGTGTGCCCACGGTGATGATCTCCGGGAACCACGACTCCGCCCGTCGACTGGGCGTGGGCGCAGGCCTCATCGACCGCGCGGGCATCCACCTGCGGACCGAGCCCGCGGCATGCGGGACACCGGTGGTGCTCGCGGACACCCACGGGGACGTGGCCTTCTACGGGCTGCCGTATCTGGAACCGGCCCTGGTGAAGGACGAGTTCGGCGTGGACAAGGCCGGTCACGAGGCCGTGCTCGCCGCCGCCATGGACCGCGTCCGCGCCGACCTCGCGGCACGCGGGCGTGGACAGGGGAAGACGCGGTCCGTCGTCCTCGCCCACGCCTTCGTCACCGGCGGCGAGGCCAGCGACAGCGAGCGGGACATCACCGTCGGCGGAGTGGCCGCCGTACCGGCCGGCGTCTTCGACGGCGTCGACTACGCGGCGCTGGGACATCTGCACGGCTGCCAGACCATCACCGAGCGCGTGCGCTACTCCGGCTCCCCGCTGCCGTACTCCTTCTCGGAGGCCGACCACCGCAAGAGCATGTGGCTGATCGACCTGGACGCCGAGGGCGCGGTGAGCGCCGAGCGCGTCGACTGCCCGGTGCCCCGCGCGCTGGCCCGCATCCGCGGAACGCTGGAGGACCTGCTCGCCGACCCTGACCTCACGCGCCACGAGGAGGCGTGGGTCGAGGCGACCCTCACCGACGCGGTCCGCCCCGCCGACCCCATGGCCCGGCTCAACGAGCGTTTCCCGCACACCCTCAGCCTCGCCTTCGATCCCGAGCGGGCCCCGGACGACCCCGACGTGTCCTACGCCCAGCGGCTCGCGGACCGCAGCGACCAGGAGATCGCCGAGGACTTCGTGGCCCATGTGCGCGGCGCGGGTCCCGACGAACACGAACAGGGTGTGCTGCGGGACGCGTTCGACGCGGTCCGGGCGGACGAGACGGTACGGGAGGTGGCGCGGTGACGCCGCGCTCGACGCAGACAGGGGAGGGTGCCCGGTGAGGCTGCACCGTCTGGACATCACCGCGTTCGGGCCTTTCGGCGGCTCCCAGACCGTGGACTTCGACGCACTGTCGACCGCCGGTCTCTTCCTTCTGCACGGACCGACCGGCGCGGGCAAGACCTCCGTCCTCGACGCCGTCTGCTACGCGCTCTACGGCTCCGTCCCGGGCGCCCGTCAGTCCGGCCAGGGCATGACCCTGCGCAGCGACCACGCCGCTGCCGGCACCCGCACCGAGGTCCGTCTCGAACTGACCGTCGCGGAACGCAGGTTGGAGATCACCCGCCAGCCGCCGTGGGAGCGCCCCAAGAAGCGCGGTTCGGGCAGCACCCTCGACAAGGCCCAGAGCTGGCTGCGCGAGTACGACGCCCGGGCCGGCACCTGGAAGGACCTCAGCCGCTCCCACCAGGAGATCGGCGAGGAGATCACTCAGCTCCTGGGCATGAGCCGCGAGCAGTTCTGCCAGGTCGTGCTGTTGCCCCAGGGCGACTTCGCCCGCTTCCTGCGCGCCGACGCCGAGGCGCGCGGCCGGCTGCTGGGCCGGCTCTTCGACACCCACCGCTTCGCCGAGGTCGAGAAGCGCCTCGCCGAACGCCGCCGCGCCACCGAGACCCAGGTACGCGACGGCGACGCCGAACTCCTCGCCGACGCCCACCGCATGCAGCAGGCGGCCGGCGACGCCATGCGGCTCCCCGACGCCGCACCGGGCGAACCGGGCCTCGCCGACGCCGTCATGGGCGCCGCCGCGATCGCCCGCAGCACCGCCCGTGAACAGCTGACCATCGCCCACAGCCGCCTCACGGCCGCCGAATCCGCCCAGGCCGCCGCCGACCACACGCTGGCCGACGTACGCGAACTGGCGCGACTGCAACAGCGGTTCACCCAGGCGCGGGACCGGGCCGTCCTGATGGAGGAGCGCTCCGACGGCTACCGGCAGGCGCAGGCCCGTATGGAGCGGGCCCGCAAGGCGGAGGCCGTGGCGCCCGCGCTGGAGCTGCGGGAGGCCGCCGACGCCGAGCACGGCAGAGCGGACGTCGCACAGTCACGCGCGCGTGCCCTGCTGCCGGACACCTTCGCGGGCGCCGGTGCGGCCGGGCTCGCGGCCGCCGCCCGCCGGGCCGCGGAGGAACTGGGCGGGCTGGAGTCGGCGCGCCGCGGCGAGCAGCGGCTGGCGGAACTCGTCGCCGAGCGGGCGGGGCTGGACCGTCAGGAGCGTGCGGACGAGGACGTTCTCCAGGAGGCGGAGGCGTGGCTCGCCGGGTGGGAGACGATCCGCGCCGGGCTTCAGTCCCGCATCGACTCCGCGCAGGAGGCCGCGACGCGGGCCGAGCAGCTCGGCGTGCAGCGCGAGCCCGCGCAGAAGCGGCTCAACGCCGCACGGATGCGGGACCAGCTGGCCGGCGACACGGACACGATCGCCGATCGCGTCCGCCTCGCCCAGGAGGAGGCGCTCGCGGCCAAGGCGCACTGGCTCGACGTCAAGGAACAGCGCCTGAACGGCATCGCCGCCGAGCTCGCCGCGCAGCTCACGGACGGTGAACCCTGTGCCGTCTGCGGTTCGGCCGACCACCCGGCCCCGGCCCGCAAGGACGCCGGGCACGTCGACCGGGAGGCCGAGGAGCGCGCGCTGGCCGCCTACCAGCAGGCGGACGAACGGCACATCGAGCAGGAACGGCGCCTGGGCACCGTACGAGAGGCGCTGGCCGCCGCCACGGCGGAGGCGGGGGACACCCCCACCGGGCAACTCACCTCGAAGTTCGAGGAGCTGGAGCGGCTGTACGCCCAGGCCCACCGGGACGCCTCGGACCTGCACCCCGCGCGCGAGGAGCTCCGCCGTGCCGAGGCCGAGCACGAGCAGCGGACCACCGCACGGCAGCAGGCCGAGGTCCGGGCGGCCTCGCGGGTGGGGCACCGGGAGCGGTTGGACCGGGAACGGGTCCTGCTGGAGGAGGAGTTGATCCAGGCGCGCGGCTCCGCCGACAGCGTGGCCGCGCGGGCCGCGCAGCTGGAGCGGCAGACTGCCCTGCTCACCGACGCCGCCGACGCCGCCCGCGCCGCCGAGGACACCGCCCAGCGACTCAAGGACGCCGACGCCCGGCTCGCCGACGCCGCCTTCCGGGCCGGCTTCGACACACCGCAAGCGGCGGCGGACGCCCTTCTCGACGACGATGCCCACCGCGACCTGCAACGGCGGCTCGACGCCTGGCAGTCCGAGGAGGCCGCCGTGCGGGCCGTCCTCGCGGAGCCCGAGACCGCGACGGCCGCCCAGCAGCCGCCCGCCGACCTCGCGTCGGCGGAGCGGGGAGCCGCCCTCGCGGACCGGCGGGTGCGCGACGCCGCCTCCGCGCGCGACGCCGCGGCCCGGCGCTGCGCCGACCTGGACCGGCTCTCCGCACGCGCGGCCGGCTCCGTCCGCCGGCTCGCCCCGCTGCGCGAGGAGTACGACCGCGTCGCCCGCCTCGCCTCCCTCGCCGCGGGCACCTCGGCGGACAACGAGCGCAAGATGCGCCTGGAGTCGTACGTCCTGGCGGCCCGTCTGGAGCAGGTCGCCGCAGCCGCGACCGTGCGGCTGCTGCGGATGTCCTCCGGCCGCTACACCCTCGTCCACTCCGACGACCGGGCGGGACGCGGCCGCAGCGGGCTCGGGCTGCATGTCGTCGACGCCTGGACCGGCCGTGAGCGGGACACCGCCACGCTGTCCGGCGGTGAGACGTTCTTCGCCTCGCTCGCCCTCGCCCTCGGGCTCGCGGACGTCGTCACCGACGAGGCGGGCGGGGTCCGCCTGGACACCCTCTTCATCGACGAAGGGTTCGGCAGCCTCGACGACCAGACCCTCGACGAGGTCCTGGACGTCCTCGACTCCTTGCGCGAACGCGACCGCAGCGTCGGCATCGTGAGCCATGTCGCGGATCTGCGGCGCCGCATCCACGCGCAGCTGGAGGTGGTGAAGGGGCGTGCGGGGTCGGCGCTGCGGCAGCGCGGCGCCGGGTGAGTCAGCGGCCCAGCGGGCGGCGGGGGAGCGGCGAGGAGTAGACGATGCTCGTGGTCACCGAGCCCAGCGAGCCGATCTTGCCCGAGACCTCCTCCAGGTGCCGCATCGAACGGGCGGCGACCTTGATGACGAAACAGTCGTCACCGGTGACGTGGTGCGCCTCCAGGATCTCCGGCGTCACCTCGACGAGGTCGTGGAAGGGCTTGTAGTTCCCGTTCGGGTACCGCAGCCGCACGAACGCCAGGATGGGCAGCCCCAGCCGCTCCGGGTCGACCACCGCGGAGTACCCCTGGATCACCCCCGCCTCCTCCAGCCGACGCACCCGCTCGGTCACCGCGCTCGGGGACATGGAGACGGCACGGGCGAGCTCGGCGAAGCTGGCCCGGCCCTCCCGCTGGAGGACATCGAGAATGCGCCAGTCGGTGGCGTCCGGGGAAAACGCGGTCATGCCCGAGAGATAGCAGGGGAATCACCGGCCGATCAAGCCGAAGGCCGGGGATCGACAGTTCTGAATCATGATCACCGGCCGTAGATTTCTGGTCGTGGAGCCACACCACGAGAACCGCCAGGGAAAGGCCAGAGCATGAGCACCAGCACCGCCGTCGTCAACCCCGTCCTGCGGGTCGCCCCCGCGGCTCCGGCCGAGGCCGCCGCCTACTTCCGTGCGAGCCTCGTCTTCCATGCCGACGTGTCCGACGTCGCCGCCGCCCTCGCCCTCGACGGCGACCCCGGCTTCGTCGTCCTCGACTCCCGTTCCACCGAGGCCTGGGACCAGGGACACATCCCGGGCGCCGTCCACCTGCCGACCGCGCTCATCCCCGAGCAGGCCGAGCAGCTCCTCGACAAGAACGTGCCGGTCGTGACGTACTGCTGGGGCCCGGGCTGTAACGGCGCCACCCGCTCGGCCCTCGCCCTCGCCGAACTCGGCTACCAGGTCAAGGAGATGCTCGGCGGCTTCGAGTACTGGGCGCGCGAGGGCTTCGCGTTCGAGACCTGGGAGGGCGCGGAGCGCCGGGACGCTGACCCGCTGACGGCGCCGGTGGGCGCGGAGAACTGCGGGTGCTGAGCCTGGTGCTGCGCCGCAGGGTCATGCTGGTGCGCCTGGCGTTACGCCGTGGGTCCGTGCTGCTGAACCGGAGGCTCCGCGAGCCGGCGCGATAGCTGAATCCGATGTTCCGCTTTTTGGTATCCGCCGACGCGCGCTGTCATGCACGCGGTAGATTCCGCGCCATGGTGCGATACGCGGAGCCGGGCGCGGCGGAATGGGTCGAGTCGGGCGGCGGGCCGCTGATAGCGGTGCCCGAGACGGTGCTTCCGTTCTGGGCGGGCGCCGACGGCGACGAACTGGCCTCGGACTACGACCGGGCCTGCGAGGTGGACGGATACGTCGGCCTGCTGCCCGTCGGGGACAGCGCCGCGCTCGTGCTCGGCGACGAGCCCGCCTCCACCACGTATCTGCCGGACCACGGCATCTTCGTACGGTGGTCCGCGGGGGAGTCCGAGGAGCGGCTGCTGGCCGAGGTGCCGACGGCGCTCGACACCGCCGTGTGGGGGCCCGAGGTCGCCTGGAACGTGCCGGGACCGGTGCTGCTGTTCGACGCCGCGTGGCCCGGGAACGACTCGCTGCGCACCGATCATGTGTGGATCGCCCTGGACCCCGGCCGTTACGCGGTGCGTGCGGCGCATGTGCGGCCCGGTCCGGAGACGTGGCTGGGACTCGTACAACTGAGGCCGCTGGCGCACGAATAATCACGTGCGCCACAGAAGCGCCCTGACCATCATGGTCGCCCATGCCCCGACTTCCGCACCCCGCACCCGAATCGCTCCGCCGTGACCCGCTGCCCCTGCGTGGTCGCACCGCCCTGGTCACCGGCGCCAGCAGACGCGGCGGCATCGGGCACGCGGTGGCCCGTCGGCTCGCCGCGTACGGGGCGAGCGTCTATCTGCACCACCATGTGCCGCACGACGCCGCCCAGCCGTGGGGCGCCGACCGTCCCGAGGACGTGCTCGCCTCCGTGCGCGCGGCACAAGGCGATCCACAGGCCCGGATCGCGGCGGGGCCGGGCGACCTGTCCGACCCGGCCGCCCCCGCCGAACTGATCGACACCGCGGTCTCCGCGCTCGGCGGCCGCCTCGACATCCTGATCGCCAACCACGCCCTCAGCGGCAGTGACGGCACCCTCGACGAGATCGACGCGACCATGCTCGACGCGCACTGGGCGGTCGACACCCGCTCGGTGCTGCTGCTCGTGCAGGCCTACGCCCGCCGCCGCTCGGACACCCCGGGGGGCCGGATCGTGATGATGACCTCCGGCCAGGACATCGCCGGCGGGATGCCGGGCGAGATCGCCTACGCCCTCCAGAAGGGCGCCCTGGCCTCCGTCACCCGCTCGCTCTCGACCACGCTCGCCGAGCAGGCGATCACGGTGAACACCGTCAACCCCGGCCCCGTGGACACCGATTACCTCACCGGCGAGGCGTACGAGGCCGTCGCGGCCCGCTTCCCCGCCGGCCGCTGGGGCATGCCGGACGACCCCGCCCGCCTCATCGCCTGGCTGGCGACGGACGAGGCGGGCTGGGTCACCGGGCAGGTGATCGACTCGGAGGGCGGATTCCGGCGCTGACTCAGAGCGCGGAGAGCTCGTCCACCAGGTCGTCGAGGCCGAGGGAGCCCTGCGAGAGCGCCGCCATGTGCCACGCCTTGAGGTCGAAGGCGTCGCCGTGGCGGCTCCGCGCGTTCTCCCGGCCCAGCAGCCAGGCCCGCTCGCCCAGCTTGTAGCCGATCGCCTGCCCCGGGATCGTCAGATAGCGGGTCAGCTCGCTCTCCACGAAGTCCGCCGGACGGCTGCTGTGCGCCCCGAAGAACTCCTGCGCCAGATCCGGCGTCCACCGCTCGCCCGGGTGGAACGGCGAGTCGGCCGGGATCTCCAGCTCCAGATGCATGCCGATGTCCACGATGACCCGCGCGGCCCGCATCATCTGCGCGTCGAGATAGCCGAGCCGCTGCTCGGCGTCCGTGAGGAACCCGAGCTCGTCCATCAGCCGCTCCGCGTACAGCGCCCAGCCCTCGGCGTTGGCACTGACGATGCCGACCGTGGCCTGGTAGCGGGAGAGGCTGTCGGCGACGTGCACCCACTGCGCGAGCTGGAGGTGATGGCCCGGGACGCCCTCGTGGTACCAGGTCGACACCAGGTCGTACGCCGGGAAGCGGGTCTGGCCCATCGTCGGCAGCCAGGTGCGGCCCGGGCGGGAGAAGTCCTCCGACGGGGGCGTGTAGTACGGGGCCGCCGCGCCGCCGGGCGGCGCGATGCAGGACTCCACCTTCCGTACCCGCTCGGCGAGTTCGAAGTGGGTGCCGTCCAGTGAGTCCATCGCCTGGCTCATCAGACCCTGGAGCCAGTCCCGGACCTCGTCGACGCCCTCGATGTGCTTGCCGTGCTCGTCGAGGTGCGCGAGCGCCACCCACGGCGTCTCGGCGCCGGGGAGGATCTTCTCGGCCTCCTTCCTCATCTCGGCGAGGAGGCGGTGGTACTCGGACCAGCCGTACGCGTACGCCTCGTCCAGGTCGAGGTCCGTGCCGTTGAAGTAACGCGACCAGTGGGCGTAGCGCTCACGGCCCACCGTGTTCGGCGCGCCCTCGATCGCCGGCACGTACACGTCCCGCATCCAGTCCCGCAGCTCGGCGACGGAGGCGGTCGCGGCGCGGGCGGCCTCGTCGAGATCGGCGCGCAGGGCCTCGGGACCGTCCGCCGCGAAGTCCTCGAACCAGCCGCGCCCCTCACCTGTGTCCGCCCACTCGGTGAGCTGCTCGACGAAGGTGGCCGTGGGGCGGGGGGACGCGTACAGCTTTCGCTCCAGACCGAGCGCGAGGGACTCGCGGTACCCGGCGTACGCGGCCGGCACGGCCCGCAGCCGCTCGGCGATCGCCGCCCACTCCTCCTCGGTCCCGGCCGGCGTCACGGTGAACACCTCGCGCACCGAGTGCGCCGCCGTCGCCATGTTGCCGACCGAGCGCAGCCCTTCGTCCGCCTGGTGCACGGCGAGCTCCGCGGTGAGCCGCTCGCGCAGCAGCCGGGCGCAGCGGCGCTCGATGTCACTGTCCGCACCGGGCTGCCGCTCGGCCTCGTCGAGCGTGGCGAGCGTGGCCCGCTGCAATCGCGCGAGCGCCTCCTGGCCCGCCGGTGACGTGTCGGGCAGCCTGCTCGAACTCTCCTTCACGCCGAGGTACGTACCGGTGATCGGATCGAGGGCGATGAGGTCGTCGACGTAGGTGTCGGCGACCTCACGGGGCAGCGGGCTCTTGGTCTCTGACATGCGGTCCATCCTCATACGAGGGGGCCGCGCACGTCACGCGGATTGAGCCGAGGGCGTAGGCGGCAGGAGCGGTCCGCAGTCCCATTGCTGGAAGATCAGACGCGTCTCCACCCGGGCCACTTCACGATGGGCGGTGAACTCGTCCAGGACCAGCCGCTGCAGGTCCGTCATGTCCGCGACCGCGACATGGACCAGATAGTCGTCCGGGCCGGTCAGATGGAAGACGGTCCGCGACTCCGGAAGCGCCCGGATGCGCTCCACGAACGGCCCCACCAACTCCCGCCGATGCGGCCTGACCTGCACGGACAGCAGTGCTTCCAGGCCGCGCCCCAGCTTCGTCGGGTCCAGCCGCAGCTGATGGCCGAGGATCACGCCGGCGCGCCGCAGCCGGGTCACCCGGTCCAGACAGGTCGACGCCGCGACCCCCACCTGGGCGGCGAGGTCGCGATAGGTGGTCCGGGCGTCGTTCTGCAGCAGCCGCAGAAGATGAAGGTCCACCGGATCCAGTACGACAGATTCGGCCATTGGCCGAACGTAACACGGCGTTCGCATCCCCTACCCCGGTCGGTGTTCACTCTTGCCCGCATGGAGACGACGCCTGCGCCCATGAGAGCCCTGGCCACCGAAGCCGTTCACGCCGGCCGCGACGACCTCGCCCGGCAGGGACTGCACGCCCCGCCCATCGACCTGTCGACCACCTACCCCTCGTACGACAGCCGAGGCGAGGCCGCCCGTATCGACGCCTTCGCCACCACCGGCGCCGACCCGGAGGGCCCGCCCGTCTACGGCCGTCTGGGCAACCCGACCGTCGCCCGCTTCGAGACGGCCCTGGCCCGTCTGGAGGGCACCGAGTCCGCCGTGGCCTTCGCCAGCGGCATGGCCGCGCTGAGCGCGGTCCTTCTCGTACGGGCCTCCCTCGGCCTGCGCCATGTCGTCGCCGTCCGCCCCCTGTACGGATGCAGCGACCACCTGCTCACCGCCGGACTCCTCGGCTCCGAGGTGACCTGGACCGACCCGGCGGGCATCGCGGACGCGCTGCGACCCGACACCGGCCTGGTCATGGTGGAGTCCCCGGCGAACCCCACCCTGGCCGAGGTGGACCTGCGGGCGGTGGCCCATGCCTGCGGCTCGGTCCCGCTGCTCGCGGACAACACCTTCGCCACGCCCGTGCTCCAGCGCCCTGTGGAGCAGGGCGCACGGCTGGTGCTGCACAGCGCCACCAAGTACCTCGGCGGGCACGGTGACGTGATGGCGGGGGTGGTGGCCTGCGACGAGGAGTTCGCCGGACGGCTGCGGCAGGTCCGCTTCGCCACGGGCGGCGTACTGCACCCCCTGGCCGGATATCTGCTGCTGCGCGGCCTCTCCACCCTGCCGGTCCGCGTCCGCGCCGCCTCCGCCAACGCCGCCGAACTGGCCCGCCGCCTCGCCGCCGACCCCCGGATCGCCCGTGTCCACTACCCGCGCATCGGCGGCGCGATGATCGCCTTCGAGGTCCACGGCGACCCGCACGAGGTGATCGCGGGCGTTCGCCTGATCACCCCGGCGGTGAGCCTGGGCAGCGTGGACACACTGATCCAGCACCCGGCGTCCATCAGCCACCGCATCGTGAACGAGGGCGACCGACGGAACGCCGGGGTGAGTGACGGCCTGCTGCGCATGTCGGTGGGCCTGGAGGACGTAGAGGACTTGTGGGCGGATCTGGACAACGCGCTCGGCAGCACGTCGCCCAGGGGCGCGGGGAACTGCGCGACCAGCCACCACGTACCCGCAGTCGCCAGCGCCCCCTGATCCGTTACAGCGCTTCCGCGTTCGTCACGCCGGCCATACCCTCCGCCGGCGCGGCGACCCCGTCCAGCCGTGCAGTGATCACCAGGGTCCCCTCCTCGATCTGATAGTCGAGGGGGAGACCCAGCCCCCGCATCGCCGCGACCATCCCCGTGTTGGACGCCTGCGTCACGGCGTACACACTTTCGCACCCGGCCTCCAGGGCCATCCCCACCAACCTGCGGAGCAACTCCGCACCGATACCGCGGCGCTGCCACTCGTCCTCGACGAGCAGCGCGACCTCCGTCTCGTCCCCGTCCCAGAGCAGATGGCCCAGCCCGACCAGCCGGCCCGACGTCGTCTGAACGGCGACGGTCCGCCCGAAGCGCGGACTGAGCAGGTGGTTCAGGTACCGGTCCGCGTCGCCCACCGGCCCGTGATAGCGCAGCGACAACGTCCGCTGCGAGCAGCGCTCGTGCATCGCCTTCGCCGCGTCCAGGTCGCCGACGTCGGCCCGGCGCACGGTGATGTCGTTGCCCTCGGGCAGCGTCAGTACGTCCTCGCTGCGCGGCACCCGGGGGCCGAGCACCGCGTCCAGCTCCACCAGGGCCCGCGCCCGCGCGAACTCGGTCGGGGTGAAGGGCAGATAGGGCCGCTCCACGGTGATCACTCCGCCTTCCGGCGCCCGCAGCCGCATCACGGTCTCCTCGAGCGCGCCCTCGGTGGACAGGGTCTCGGGCCCCGGACCCGCGGGCGACTGCCGGATCGTGCACCGGCCCAGCAACTGCCGCAGCGTCAGCGGCAGTTCCGCCGCGTCCAGCGCGGTGCGGGTCGCGAGGCCGAGGACCCGGGTCGGTGCGTCGACCAGGTCATGGGCGTCGGCCCGCTCGATCCAGGTACCGGCACCGCCGGCCAGCGAGACCGCCCGCGTGATGGCGGACGCCTCCAGCGCACCGGGCGCCCGCAGCAGGAACTCGTCCACCGTGCCCTCGGCCAGCGGATGCGTCTGCAGGCTGAGGATGTCGACCCGGTGGCCGGCGAGTGCCGTGCACAGCGCGGCCAGCGACCCCGGCTCGTCCTTCACCGTCGTCCGCATCCGCCACAGCGTGCTGGCCCCGGCCTCGGCCGGCGACTGCTCGGACGGCCCGGCCTGCTCCGGGGAGAGCGGCCGGGCGTCGATATCGGTGCCGCCGATCGGCGGTGCGTGACCGTGGTGTCGTGCCCACCATGTGTGGAACGCCGCCGTGGCGACCAGAGCGACCGCCGAGATCAACAGCAGCGCCGGACCGTCGGGGCCGTGCCCGACCAGATTCGCGACGGCGTCCGCCACCGCGACCGCCGTGAAGAGTGCGGCGAGTTCGATGACGTCCCGCCGCCAGTGGTGGACCGGACGGCCATGCCTCGCACGCGTCACATCAGACATTTCTCGTTTCATACAGCCACTGTGAAGGAACGGTGTTGCGTGATCACGAACGCTTTGTGACCGGGCGGTAAAGACTGGATCTGCACCATTTGTGGTTGTTCTTACGTTTGCATTGAGGTGGACGGTGCAGGGCGGCGACCGTCAAGCGGCCACCTCCGGAGCCAGCGCACCGTGCAACCGCCGGGCCTGCGTCACCAGTCGGGACGAGCCGCGCCGGTCCGCGACCCGTGTCAGATGCGGCAGCTCGCCCCGCGCCCCGGACCGCTCGGCGCACTCCGCGGCCACGGCGAGCAGTTCACCCAGGCCCCGGACCTTCGCGGCCTGTCCGTCCGGACCGCCGGTGGCGAGGTCGGCGAGCAGCACGGGCAGGGTGTGCCGCAGCAGCCCCCAGATGGTGGCGTTCGCCCCGGTCGCCGCCGCCGCACGCACCGACTCAGCCAGCCGCAGCGGCTTCACGGCCCCGCGTCGCACCAGCTGTCCGAGGTCCGCGCCCAGCAACGCCACATCGAGCTGTCCCCGCGCCGCGAGCACCAGCAGGGCGTCCACGGCCGCGAGTCGATCCTCCTCGTGCCGGGCCCCGAGCCCGTAGGCCAGGCACAGATGCACGGCGTCGCCCGCCTCGCCGCCGGACTCGGCGAGCAGCGGAAGTACGGCGGCGGCTCCCCGGGCGTCGTCCACGGCGACGGTCGAGACGTCGCGCAGGACGCGGGCCGCGATGAGTTCGCGGCGCTCGGGGAGGAGAGCGAGCCAGTGCTGACGAGCGGTGCCGTCCCAGTGGTAGCAGTGCCAGCGGTCCCCGTACACACTCACCGGCCGGCCCAGATGACGGAACTCGCGGCCGAAGTCCTCCTGCAACTCAGGGAGTTCACCGAGCTCCACCACCAGGCGCGCTCCCGCGGTCCGCCGCCGGTACGTGGGCAGCGCCGGTGGCCCTGAGGCGAGCCATCGGGCCAGGCGCTTCCCCTCCGGTGTGCCGAGCGCCGCCGCCTTCTCGGCCGCCGCCGCGGACGCCGCCTTGTCCGTGCGGCGCACGCGGAGCAGCGCCTGGTCGAAGTCCGCTGCCGACACCCGCGCACCGAGGCGCCGGTACTCGTCGAGGCGGGCCACCAGCTCGTCGGGCTCCAGCAGCCCCGTGGTCCAGGTGGGTGTGGACAGCAGGAACGGCAGCGGATCGGTGGCGAGCCGGTACGCGACCTCCGCGACGCGGGCGTCGAAGGCCTGTGCCAGCGGGCTGTGTACGCAGGCGTGCGCCGACGTTCCGTGCTGGACCGCGCTGTGGAGCGAGTCGGTACGCACCCTGCCCAGCAGCGTCGCCAGCACCACCTCGAGGGAGGACAGACGGCCACCGAAGGCGTACTGCCGCTCCTGCTCGGGCTCGCCGACGACCCACCACAGGCGCGCCACCACCGGACCGAGCGCCTCGATCAGGGAGTCCCGGTCCTGGTGGGCACGGCGCACGAGCCCGTCCAGGGTGCGCTCGAACGTCGCCACATCCCCGCCGGACGCCAGCAACGCCCCCACCTCCTCGGCGAGTTCGGCGGCCGACCCGGGCACGGGCGCCAGACGCACCGGCTCCGGGGCCGGTGGCAGCACCTCCTCGTGCACCACGGTCTGCGATGCCGCCGGTGCCGCACCCAGCACACCGACCGCCCGGGCGCGCAACGCCGGGATCAACTGGTCCGCCGCGACGCCCAGTTCGTCCCGCACCCCGGCGCCGGCCTTCCCGGCATGCCGCTCGACCAGCTTCAGTGCCCGCTCCTGCACATCCGAGTCCTCGTGGCCGAACGCGTGGGCGGCGGCCGGCAGCAGCTCGTCGACCGTGCCGGCGTCCCGTGCGAGCACCTTGCCCAACAAGGCGAGCTGGGCCCGTACCAGCTTCTTCTCCGTACGGAACAGCACGGCGGCCGACATCTCGGCAAGCCGGCGCACGGGCAGGTCGCCGTCCAGGGCCAGGGAGCCCAGCACCGACTGTGCGTGCGAGGCCACCGTCGACGCGGCGTCCGAGGCGAGGGCCAGCCAGTCCGCCGTCCGTTCGCGCTCTTCGTCGCGCGTGAGGTCCAGTGTCTTGAGGAGGCGGAGGAACAGCCGGTGATCGGCGGGCCGACCGCCCCGCAGGAGCCGGGCGACACACGCGTCGACCATCGTCCGACGGCCGAGCGCCCCCTCGGCCGTGAGTCCGGCCAGGGCCCCGGTCCAGCTGTTCGGCCCGTCGCCAGACAACCACCCCAGCAGGGAGCCCATGTCGTCCGTCTCGAACACGGCGGCCACCAGCTCCGCGAGATGCGGCTCCCGGCGCAGCCGGTCCTGCACGGTGCCCTCACGAGGCCAGGTGGTGCCGATGTGGAGCAGCCAACCCCGGACGTACGCGTCCGTCGTCGGCACCGGACAGCCCGAGAGACGCACCAGGCCGGACATCAGCTCGTACGACACGTCGGCACCGGCCGGACGCTGTGCCAGCCGGTGCGCCACGTCCGCCAGCCATGCGGGATCACGGTCGCCCAGCACATCGAGCAGCACCGTCGGCTGCGCCTGCCACCAGCTCATGTCGGAGGCCCCGAGCCAGCTCGCCACCGCCGCCGCACCGGTCTGGCAGGCCGCGCCCGCCACGTGCAGGGCGGGGTGCGCGCGCCGCGCGGCCGCGCCCCAGCGATCCGCCCGCAGCTCCTTGCGCAGCTCCTTCAACGCGGGGAAGACCGCCTGCCGTTCCGTGTCCGTCATACCGTCCAGCAGACCCAGCACCTCGGCCGTCCGCCCGCCCCGCACCGCATCGATGAGCTCGCTCATCGCACACCCCCGTCGACCCGAACCGTCTTCTGCTCCACCGCGGCACCCCGCCGCGTCATGCGCACCGCCAGCGCGTGCTTGCACGGACCGCGCCCACCCCGGTACTTCGCCCACCACAGGCAACTGCAGCTGAGCACCCCCGCCTCGTCCCGCACCCGGTGCACATGTCCGTCCTCGGCCGTGACCGTGCCGCCCGTGCCGTCCAGGGCGACCGCGCCCGCCGCCACCAGGGCCCGGGCCGACCGCAGCCGCGGGTTGTGGCGCTCGACGCGCCCGGCGTCGTAGGGCAGCTCCCGGTGGAAGTAGGCCGCCTCCGCCGTGTCGTACCCGACGCGGCCCGAGGTGCCCAGGCGGACCAGTGCCGCCCGGACCCGCTCCGCGGTGAGGCCCGCCGCGGCGGCGAGGTCGGCGACGTCGACGCGGGGTTCCCATGCCAGGAGCACCGAGATCAGCTCGGCGTCCTCCGCGGCCTCGTCGGTCGCGAGCGCGTCGAGGACACCGCCTTCGCCGGAGAACCCGCGTGAGGCGTCGGGCGACAGCGTCAGGGTGAGCCGCATGCCCGGCAGGACGGCCTCCCAGGCGCCGGCCGTGGCCGCGCTGCCGGAGCGCGGGGCGACCGCCGGGCCGTACACCCGCAGGGCCGTCGCGTGCCGCAGCACCCGCTGGAGCGCGCCCAGCCGCTCCGGCCCCGGCAGGCACACCGCACCCGGCACCGCGCGGGTGGTCGGCCGCAGCGTGCCGCCCGCCGGCACCACCCAACGCGGGGCGCCCCGTCCTCCGCCGCGAGGCAGCGCCCGCAGGAACCGCACGGCCTCGGCGGCGGGCACCTCGGCCCGCAGGTCGAAGCCGGCCGCGATCACCTGGGCCTCCGCGAAGCCGCGCAGCCAGCGGTCGGGGAGCGGCACCTTCTTCTCCACGACCGGGCCGTCGAGCGTGGTCACGGCCAGTTCCTCGGGGCCGACCCGCAGATGGAGCGGGTCGTCCGCGCCGATCCGCGAGAGCGCCTCGCGCAGCGGGTTGTTGACGTCGACGTTCGTGGTGCCGTGTCCCACCTCGCCGCCGTCCAGGCCGGGCGCCAGCACGTCGAGGCGGGCGTAGACCCCGCCGCAGCCGGAGAAGGACTCGAAACGCAGCCGGTCGCCGTTGCCCGTCACCACCGGGTCCAGCGAGGCGCGCAGCTGCGGCTGGAAGTAGCGTGCGGCCGCGACGTCGGCCACCGCGAGCAGTCCGGCGGAAGCCACCTGAGGGGACGTCAGGAAGCCCGCGAAGAACCGCGGATGGTCCTCGGCGCCCGAGGGCGTCGCACCTCGTGAGGTCTCCAGCCCCAGGCGCTGTGAGCCCGCTGCGGACTCCAGTACGGAGGGTCGGCGATAGGCCACGGCCTGCAGAGATCGCGTCATGGAAAAACCGTAGGGGCGACCACTGACAATCGGCCCTGACCTGCGAAAACGCCCTGAGTGAGCGGGAGTTCGCAGGACCAGCGGCAGGGCGAAAGCGCAGGCCGCGCACCGGGGGATGACGCCGGGACGCGGCCCGCCTATGAGCGTACGGGAGTCACTGGCCCACACGGCCAGGCTGGAGCACCTGTGTGAACAGCACGGTGCCGTCCGACTCCCGCAGCCGGACCGTCAGCTCCCCGCTGCCGCCGTCGATGTCGACCTCGCCGAAGAACTGGTAGCCGCCGGCGGGGGAGACGTTCGCGGTCGGCGGTGCCTTGACGAACACCCGCTCCGGGCCGAAGGTGCCGTCCAGCGTGTTGGCCTGGAAGGCGCCGGCGTTGAGCGGGCCCGACACGAACTCCCAGAACGGTTCGAAGTCGGTGAAGGCGGCCCGGGACGGCTGGTAGTGCTGGGCCGAGGTGTAGTGGACGTCGGCGGTCAGCCACACCGTGCCGGTGATCCGCCGGTGCTTGATGAACCGCAGCAGCTCCGCGATCTGCAGCTCACGCCCGAGCGGGGCACCCGGGTCGCCCTGGGCGACGGCTTCGATGTGGGGTTTGCCGTCCGTGCCGTCCGGCACGACCAGTCCGAGCGGCATGTCCGAGGCGATCACCTTCCACACGGCCCGGGAGCGGGCCAGTTCCCGCTTGAGCCAGGCCAGCTGCTCGGCGCCGAGGATGCCCTGCGGGTCGGTGCTCTGGTCGTCCGGCGAGTTGGCGTTGCGGTAGGTGCGCATGTCCAGCACGAACACGTCGAGGAGCGGGCCGTGGTGGACCACCCGGTAGACCCGGCCGTCGGGGCGGCGCAGGGTCGAGATCGGGAAGTACTCGGAGAACGCCTGGCGGGCGCGCGCGGCCAGCACGTCGATGTTCTTCTCGGTGTAGCGGGAGTCGGCGAGGATCTCGCCGGGGAACCAGTTGTTGGTCACCTCGTGGTCGTCCCACTGGACGATCGAGGGGACCTGGGCGTTGAACCGCCGGAGGTTGTCGTCGAGCAGGTTGTAGCGGAAGTTGCCGCGGAACTCGGCCAGCGTCTCGGCGACCTTGGACTTCTCCTCGGTGGTGACATTGCGCCAGGTGCTGCCGTCGGGCAGGGTGACGGACGCCGCGAGCGGGCCGTCGGCGTAGATGTTGTCGCCGCTGCAGACGAAGAAGTCGGGGTCCAGGGCGGCCATCGCGTCGTAGATCCGGTATCCGCCGAGGTCCGGGTTGATGCCCCAGCCCTGCCCGGCCAGGTCGCCCGACCAGACGAAACGCACGCCGTCGCGCCTTCTGGCCGAGGCCGTGCGGAACGTGCCGGCGACCGGCTCGCCGGTACGGCGCGGGTCGTCGGGGTCGGCCAGCCGTACGCGGTAGTGGATCTGTTCGCCGGGCGGGAGGCCGTGCAGCCGGGTCGTGCCGGTGAAGTCGGTGTCGGCGCCGAGCAGTGGGCCGTGCCATCGGCGCGGGTTGCGGAACGACTCGGTCGCGGACGTCTCGACGATCATGCGCGCCGGACGGTCGGACCGCACCCACACGAGCCCCGAGTCCGAGGTCACGTCGCCCGTCTGCACACCCCACCCCGCCTCGGGGCGCCCGGACCGGGCGAACGCCGGTGCCGAACCGGCGGCGGGCAGGGCCAGGGCCGCCGACGCGACCAGGGAGCCGCGCAGGACGGTGCGGCGGTCGGGGAGCGGACGATGTGACATGGATGCGCCTCCAAGGACGGGATCCGGCCAGTGTGCGATGCCACAACTACTCGTGCGCCGCAGCGCACACGCAAACCACAAGTGAACAACTGACCGCGGGCGTAAGGGAACCGGTGTGCGATTCGCGGCCGCGGTGAGGTACGGCGTCCCTCACCCGGAGCCCGTCTCGGCCATCAGCCGTACGCCCGAACGGATCCGCGCGGGGGACAGATGCGCGTATCCGACCACGAGCCGGGTCTCCGCCGAGCCCTCGGCGCGCGCGTGCGTGCAGTCCGACAACGGACGGACCGCCACCCCGGCCGCGGCAACGCGCGCGAGGAAGCGCTCCTCGGGCCCGTAGCGCTCCGGCAGCGTGGCGATGACGTGCAGCCCCGCGGCGATCCCGGACACCCTCGCGCCGGGGAAGTACTCCTCCAGAGCGGCTACGAGTGCGTCGCGCCGCTCGCGGTAGGCGCGCTGGCAGCGGCGCAGCTGACGGTCGTAGTCGCCGCGCTCCACGAAGCGGGCGAACAGCGCCTGGTCGAGGGCGGGATGGCCGAGGTCCATGGTCCGTTTGCGTTCGATCACCTCGTCGGCGAGCGACTCCGGTACGAGCAGCCAGCCCAGCCGCAGCCCCGGGGCGAGGGACTTGCTGACGGAGCCCGCGTACGCCACGCGGTCGGGATCGAGACCCTGGAGCGCGCCGACCGGGGCACGGTCGTAGCGGAAGTCGCCGTCGTAGTCGTCCTCCAGGACGAACCCGTCCACGGACCGCGCCCAGTCGAGCAGTTCGGCACGGCGGCGCGCGGAGTACGCGATCCCGGTGGGGTACTGGTGGGCGGGTGTGGTCACGACGGCCCGCACGCCCGAATCCCGCAGGGGTTCGAGGGCCAGCCCGTCCTCGTCCAGCGGCACGGGCACCGTGGTGACGCCCGCCGCGGCGTACAGGCCGTCGTGCTGCGGACTGCCGGGGTCCTCCACGCCCACCTCGCGCAGCCCGCGCGCGTGGAGGGCGAAGCCGAGCAGGGTCGACGCCTGGGCCACCCCGGACACCACCACGATCCGCTCCGGGTCGGCCACCACGCCACGGCGGCGGGCGAGGAGTTCGGCCAGGGCGGTGCGCAGCCGGGGCAGTCCGCGCGGATCGGGATAGCCGAGCTCGTGGTGCGGCAGCTCCGCCAGCACCCCGCGCTGTGCCGCGGCCCAGGCGGCGCGCGGGAACAGGGACAGGTCGGGCGTGCCGGGCACGAAGTCCGCGCGGGCGCCGGGGGGACGCGGCGCGAGATCACGCGCGCGTGGCTCGGCGGAACGCACGGCACCGCCCACCCAGGTCCCCGCCCCCCGCCCGCTGCGCAGATACCCCTCGGCCGTCAGCTGCTCGTACGCCTCCGTCACGAGCCCGCGCGACACACCGAGGTCACCGGCCAGGTCCCGGCTCGACGGCAACCGGGTCCCCGGCGGGAGCTTCCCCGACCGGACCGCCTCCCGCAGGGCCGCCTGCAGCGAACGTCCACGCGTGCGTGCGGGCGCGGAGCCGAGGGGGAGCAACAACTCCCAGGCAGCGGAGCCGGCCCGATCATCCGAGGCGAGCGCCGCCCTCCGATCGCCGGACGCGGAGCCTGCCCGCGACGCCGGCGCGGACGTCCCCCGATTGCCCGACGCGGTGCCGGTCCCGTCCTCCGACGCGGACGCCCTCCGACCGCCGGGCGCGGAGCCGCTCCGATCCTCCGGCGCCGAGCCTGCCCCCTCGCCCGACGTCCTGGCGCGCTTCCGATTGGTCTCCGATGACGTCATGGGAATGGACCTTAATGCGGGCCACCCCGCTCCCTAGCGTCGTTCCCATGAACGCCACCACCACCCGCGGAACGCTCCTCGCCGCGCTCGCCTGCGTCCTCGTCGGCGCGTCCTTCACCGCCAACAGCGTGCTGGGCGACTACCCGTACGCGGGCGGCCAGTTCCTGCGTTACGGCCTCGCCTGCCTGCTGCTCGTGCCGCTGGTGGGGCGCGGCGCGGCGGCCCGGCTGCGGATGCTCGCGCCCGGCCGCTGGGCCCGTCTCGCGCTGCTCGCGGCCGTCGGCATGGTCGGCTTCAACATGGCCGTCATCGCGGCGGAACGGACGGCCGAGCCCGCCGTCCCCGGTGTCCTCGTCGGCTGCGCGCCGGTCGTGGTGGCCGTTGTCGTCCCCCTCCTGGACGGCCGCCGTCCCCAACGTGCCGTCCTGTACGGGGCGTTGCTCGTGGCCCTGGGTGCATTCACGGTCCAGGGCTGGGGGCGGACGGACGGCGTGGGCCTGGCGTTCTCCGTGTGCGCGCTGGCCGGAGAGGTCGGTTTCGCGGTTCTCGCCGTGCCCGTGCTGCGGCCTTTGGGGCCACGGCTGCTGTCGGCGACGGTGTGCGGGATCGCCGCGCTCGAGTCCCTGGCGATCGGACTGGTCGTGGACGGCACGGCGTGGCTGCGCCCGCCCGACCGGACCGAGGCCGCCGCGCTGCTGTGGCAGGCGGCGGTCGTCACGGTCGTCGGGTTCGTGTGCTGGTACATGGGCATGCAGCGGATCGGCGCGGAGCGCGCCACGCTGTTCTCCGGTCTCATCCCGGTCGCCGCCGCCTGCACCGCCCCGCTCGTCGGAACGGGCTCCTACGGCGTGGCCCAGGCCGTCGGGAGCGCCGTCGTCGGTGCCGGAGTCGCCCTCGGGTCCCGTGCGTCGAAGAGGTCAGCGGCTGCCGTCGAGGATCACCCGCGCGACGAGCGCCGGGTCGTCGTTCATCGGGCAGTGGCCGCAGCCGGGCAGCCGCACGAGGCGGGCCTTGGGGATGATCTGCTTGGCGCGGACCCCCTGCCGGCGCAGGAGCAGACGGTCCTTGCTGCCCCAGGCCACGGTGACCGGAACACCGGGGATGTCGTCGACGAACTGCACGGAGCCGCCCGCGCGGAGGGTCTCGGTGAACCCGGTCGCGTTCACCAGCGCGAGCGTCTCGGCGACGACGGCCTCCGGTGAACGCCGGGCCGGGCGGGCGTAGATGGTGCTGGTGAGCGCGGTGCGGCCGGCCGCCGAGCGGGACAGCCGCTCGACCATCGGCCGCGGCATCCGCAGGGCTATGCCGCGCATCGTGAGCAGCACGGCGAAGGCGTAACGCCGCTCCGCCTCCGACCAGAACCCCGCGGGGGAGAGGGCGGTGACGGACCGTACGAGCTTCTCCCGGCCGAGTTCCAGGGCGAGCAGGCCGCCGAGCGAGTTGCCCGCGACATGCGGCCGGTCGAGCTCCAACGCCTCGCAGAAGGCGCCGAACACGGCGGTCGTGGTGGCGAGGTCGTAGGTCAGTCCGTCCGGCAGCCCCGGGGACGCCCCGAAGCCGGGCAGGTCCACGGCGATGACCTCGCGCTCGGTCGCCAGGATGTCCACGACCGGGTCCCAGGCCTGCCGGTGGTGGCCGATGCCGTGCAGCAGGAGCAGCGGTTCGCCGCTGCCCACGCGCGTGTGGTCGACGGTCACGGTCCGCGGGCCGTGCGGGGAAGGGACCTTGAACGAGACAGTGGCGGCCATGTACGTGTGCTCCTCGTCTGGGACTCGCAGCCGGACGGCGTGTAGACAGCTTGTCAGCAATTGCTACCGGCGGGTAGCCCCTTCGTGTGGCACGTGCCGGACTCGCCTGGACAGCACGCGGGACGTCGGCTGGGATGGTGTCGTGAGCACCGACACCGTGACCGACGTATTCGAAGAGCACCGCCCCGTCCTGGTGGGCGTCGCCTACCGCATGCTGGGCCGGGTGGCCGACGCGGAGGACGTCGTCCAGGAGGCCTGGCTGCGCTGGTCCGGCGCGGACCGCAGCGAGGTGCGCGAACCGCGCGGCTATCTGGTGCGTGTCACGACCCGCCTGGCCATCGACCGGCTGCGCCAGGTCAAGGCGCGCAACGAGGCGTACGTCGGCCCGTGGCTGCCGGAGCCGTACGTCACGGACTTCGGGGACCTGGTCCCGGACACCGCGGAGCGCGCCGTCCTCGCCGACTCGGTCTCCCTCGCCGTCCTTGTCGTCATGGAGTCCCTGTCGCCGCTGGAGCGGGCGGTGTTCGTGCTGAGGGAGGCCTTCGGCTACCCGTACGCGGAGATCGCGACCATGCTCGACCGCGGTGAAGCGGCCGTGCGCCAGCTCTCCGGGCGGGCCCGCAAGCACGTCGAGGAACGACGGCCCCGCTACGACGTCGACCCCGCCCAGCGCCGGGATCTCACCGAGCGCTTCCTCGCCGCCGCCGCGGAGGGCGACCTCCAGGGGCTCATGTCGATGCTGGCGCCCGACGTCCGCCTCGTCGGCGACAGCGGCGGCAAGTCCAGGGCGCCGCTGCGCGTCATCGAGACGGCGGACAAGGTGGGCCGTTTCCTCGTCGGCGCCGCACGCAAGGGTGTCCCGGACATGTCCTTCCGCTTCCTGGAGCTCAACGGCGGTCCCGCGTTGCTGCTCCTGTCGGGCGACAAGCCCGACTCGGTCTTCCAACTGGACGTCGTCGACGGCCGGATCCAGTCGGTCTACGTCGTACGCAACCCCGACAAACTGCAGTCGCTCACCGCGTAGTGAACCGCAGCGCCAAGCCCCCGTCCGCGACGGGGGCTTCGTCGTCATCGGGCATTGGTCTTGACCAAGGGTGGGGGCCGCCCTATGGTCGCAGAGAAGTGAAACAACCTTTAATAAACAAGGGCGCTAAAAAGCCGCCGGACCACGGCGATTGCGGAGGACAGGGTGGGGACCACGCAGCTGGAAACGGTGCCGGAACCGAAATACTGGCACCTCAAGACCGTGCTCACTGAGGCGCTGGACTCCGAGTTCTCGGTGGGCGAGATCCTGCCCAACGAGCGTGACCTCGCCGCCCGGTTCGGCGTCGCGCGCGCCACGCTCCGCCAGGCCCTGGAGCAGCTCGAGCTGGAAGGCCGGCTGCAGCGCCGCCGCGGTGTCGGTACGACCGTCGCCCCGCCCCGCGTGGGTGTCGCCGTCGGCACGGAACACCATGTCTGGCCGGGCACGGCCACCGCCACGGACGACTGGCAGCCCGTCGACAGCACCCTGGAGGTCCCGTCGGCAGCCGTCGCCGGGGCACTGGAAACCGGCCACGACGAACCCGTGCACATCGTCCGCCGCTCCCGTATGACGCACGGTCAGCCCGTCGCCGCGGAACTGCTCTACATCCCGCAGTCCTCGGTGCCCGACCTCTCCGCCATAGACGCCCCGTCCGGTGCGGCCCGCGCGCGTGCCGTACTGCGCGAGCTCCAGCGCCTGGGTCTTGAGGGGCAGGACAGCGCCGTGGAACTGGGCTCGGCCCGCGCCGACGACGCCAAGCAGCTGGACCGGCTGCCCGGGGCACCCGTCCTGGTGGTGACGACCCGCTTCTTCTCGCAGGGCCGCACCGCCGCGCTGTCCGTCGCCACCTACCGCGCCGACACCTGCCGGCTGACCTTCGGCGACTCCGGCGGCGTGGAGATCCACGAGGACCCGGAGCGCCGGGCGTCCTGACCGCCGTAGCGCCCGACGCCTCGCGCCCCGGAGCGACTCCGGGGCGCGAGGCGTTTCGACGACAGCCGGCCGGAGCGCCCTGAAGGAGCGCCGGGCAGTGATCGATATGTGGCTCCGCCGCGCCGACGCGACCGGCCACGAAGGCGCCGCGGACGGACGACCGCAGCTCCCGGCACCCCGCGCGGAGCGCTCAGCGCCGCGCCGTCACCGTGCCCTCCACCGCGAAGAGCTGTTCCTCCACATGGTCCAGCGCCAGCCGCAGCGCCCCCGTCGCCACGGCGGCCTCGCCGAGGAGCGACAGGGTCACCTTCGGCGGCCGCAGACAGTAGCGCGCCAACTCCAGCCGCAGCGGCTCCAGTACGTCGACGATTCCCGTCGCCCAGCCGCCGATGACGACCAGCTCGGGGTCGAGGGCGAGGGACAGGGCGGCCACGTCGTGGACGAGCCGCTGGATGAAACGGTCGACGGCCGCCCGGGCCCGCTGGTCGCCCTCGCGTGCCTGCGCGAAGACCTCGGCGACGGCCTGCTCGTCGAGCGGGTGCAGCGGCTCGTCCGTGGTGGACAGCAGCTTCTCCGGCGTGACCTCGCGGCCGAGCAGATGCAGCGCGCCGATCTCGCCCGCCGCCCCGCCGTACCCCCGGTGCAGGCGCCCGCCGATCAACGCCCCCGCGCCCGGACTCAGCCCCGCCAGCACGAACACGACGTCGTCGGACTCGGTGGCGGCACCCTTCCAGTGCTCGGCGACCGCCGCGGCGTTGGCGTCGTTCTCCACCAGGACCGGGCACTTGAAGGAACGGCTCAGCCGCTCACCGAGACGCAGCCCCGTCCACTGGGGCAGCGCGGCGCACAGCCGCACGGTGCCGTCCGCCTCGACGATCCCGGGCGAGGCGGCCCCCACCGCCCGCAGCGACTCGCGCGCGACGCCGGCCCGGCGCAGCAGGTCGGCCACCGCGGTGCGCAGCCGCTCCAGGCGCTCGTCGGCCGACGCCGTCTCGGAGACGTCCTTGGCGACGGCGCCGAGCACCCGGCCGTCCAGGTCCGACAGGAGCGCGGCGACCCGGTGCGGCCCGATGTCGAGGCCCAGCAGATGCCCGGCCTCGGCCCGGAACCTGAACCGCCGCGCGGGCCGCCCCTGCCGTCGTACGACACTCTCGTCGGCCGCCTTCTCGACGACGTACCCCGCCTCGATGAGCCCCTCGACCACGCCCTCGACGGTCGGCCGGGACAGCCCGGTCACCCGCGTGATCTCGGTCAGCGTCGCGCAGTCCGTGGCACGCAGCGCGTGCAGCACCACCGCGGAATTGATCCTTCGCAGCAGCGAGGGATCCCCGCCGGTCAGCCGCCCCAACGTCCGTCCTCCCAGCTCGTGCGCGTGTTGGCCGGATCGTACTCGTAGGGACGGAGCCGGGCGAGTGCGGGGACCCGGGAGATCGTGTGCCGGTCCCGGTCAGCCGGGCGCCACGAACCCCGACTCGTACGCCGCGATCACGGCCTGCGTGCGATCGCGCGCCCCGAGCTTCGCCAGTACGCCGCTGACGTGGGACTTGACCGTCTCCGTCCCGACGATCAGCCGCTCGGCGATCTCCGCGTTGGACAGCCCGCGGGCCATCAGCCGCAGCACCTCGGCCTCCCGCTCGGTCAGCTGGGCCCGCTCCATCGCCGCCCGGGCCGCACGATTCCCGCCCTCCTCGCCGTACTCGGCGGCGAGCTGCCGCACCGACGCCGGGAACAGCAGCGACTCGCCCTCGGCGACCAGCCGCACCGCGTGCACGATCTCGGCCGGCCGGGCCCGCTTCAGCAGGAACCCGTCGGCCCCGGCCCGCAGCGCCTCGTACACGTACTCGTCGTTCTCGAACGTCGTCACCACCAGGATCTTCGGCGGCTTGTCGATCGTCCGCAGCACCGCGCGCGTGGCCTCGATCCCGTCCAGCAGCGGCATCCGTACGTCCATGGCGACCACGTCGGGCCGCAATCGCCGCACCAGCGGGATCACCGCGGCCCCGTCCGCCGCCTCCCCGACGACCTCGATGTCGGGCTGCGCCTCCAACACGGCCCGCAGACCCGCGCGTACGAGGGGTTCGTCGTCGACGAGGAGAACGGTGACCGGCATCCGGCCAGCGTAGATCAGCGCAGCGGCAGCTCCACCCGCACCTGCCAGTCACCCCGGTCGGGGCCGGTGTGCGCGCTGCCGCCCAGCAGGGCCGCGCGCTCGCGGATGCCGCGCAGACCGCTGCCCCGGCCCGGGCCGGGTATGTCGGCCGACAGTGGATTGCGGACCTCCAGGGCGAGGCTGTCCGCCACGACCGCGATGCGCACCCGGACGGGGACGGCCCCCGCGTGCCGCAGCACGTTGGTCAGCGACTCCTGGAGGATGCGGTACCCCTCGCGGGAGACCGGTCCGGGCAGCGTGTCGACGGGCCCGGTCACCTCGGCGTCGACCTTCGCGCCGGAGGCGCGGGCGGACTCCAGCAGCCGGTCGCAGTCCGTCAGCGTCGGCCGGCCGCTGACCGGCCGCTCGGACTCGCGCAGGACCCCGAGGACCCGTTCCAGATCCTCCAGGGCCGCCCGGCCGGTCTCCTCGATGGCGCCCAGGGCACGGTCGGTGAAGGCGGGATCACCGGCCGCGCGGGCGGCGCCCGCCTGGACGACGGCCACGGTCAGCGCGTGGCCGATGGAGTCGTGGAGCTCGCGGGCGATGCGGGTGCGCTCCAGGAGCTGCTCGGTGCGTTCCTCCATGGCGGCCATGCGATCGGCCGGCGAGGGGCCGAGGAGACGGTGGGCGAGTGCGGTGATGAGCCGGCCCGGGCCGACCACCGTCGCCGCCAGTGTGATCAGTGTCGGGGGCACGAGCAGGACGTGCCACCAGGCGTGGCCGTGGAGCGGGGCCAGCAGGCCCTCCCCGGCGTCGCGGCCGAACGCCGACGCCACCAGGTCGACGGAGGCGATGAGCAGCTGGACGGCGAACACCGAGGTCACGCAGCCGATCAGCAGCCGCGCCTCCAGCCATACGACGACCCGCCCCCGGTCGCCCCAGGTGGCGGACGGCGTCACGACGATGTCGGTGCCCGCGCTGTCATGCCGGTGACCGGTCAGCAGCAGCCGTGCCTGCAGGCCCTCCACGGTGCGCATCGCGGGGACCAGCCCGACGGGCGCGAGGACCACGGCGGCCATCACCCAGGTCCACCACGCCTCCTGGACGAACAGCCACATGCTCGGCCACACGATCGCGATGAACAGATGCAGCAACCGTGTGTACGTCACCGCCCGGCCGAACGGGCGCAGCAAACGGACCATTGCGTCATCGTGCCAGCCGCCACTGACAGCGAGCCTCCCCCGCACGGGGGAGGCGATCTCCACCCGCGGGGGAGGCCCCGACCCCGCCCCACCGGCCAGGCTGCTCCCATGACCAGCATCGAAGTCCAGAACCTGACCAAGGAGTTCGGCACCCGACGAGCCGTGGACGACCTCACCTTCACCGTCCTCCCCGGCCGCGTCACCGGCTTCCTCGGCCCCAACGGAGCCGGAAAGTCCACCACCATGCGGCTCGTGCTCGGTCTCGACCGGCCGACGTCCGGCACCGCCACGATCGGCGGCCGCGCCTACCGAAGCCTCGGCGAACCGCTGCGCCATGTCGGCGCCCTGCTCGACGCGCAGGCCGCGCACGGCTCCCGCACCGGCCGCGACCACCTGCGCACACTGGCCGCGAGCAACCGCATCCCGGACCGCCGCGTCGACGAACTCCTGGAGGAGACCGGCCTCGCCCCGGTGGCCCGGCGCCGGGTGAAGACATACTCCCTGGGCATGCGCCAGCGGCTCGGCATCGCGGCCGCGCTGCTCGGCGACCCCGAGGTGGTCATGCTCGACGAGCCCTCCAACGGTCTGGACCCCGAAGGCATCATCTGGATCCGCGGGCTGCTGCGCCGGCTCGCGGGGGAGGGGCGCACCGTCCTGGTCTCCAGCCACCTCATGAACGAGACCGCGTCCTTCGCCGACCACCTCGTGGTCCTCGGCAGGGGCAGGCTCCTCGCCGACACCGCGATGCGCGGGTTCATCCACGCACGCGTGCGGCCGCGGGTACGGATCCGCACCACGGACCCCACCGCCCTCAAGGCCGTCCTGGCCGAACACGGCCTCGACGGCGTCGAGCACGAGGACGGGCACTGGACCGTGCACCACGCGCGCGTGGACGACGTCGGCCGCCTCGCGTCCGCCGCGGGTATCCCGATCCTCGAACTGAGCGCGCAGGAGGGCACGTTGGAGCAGGCCTATCTGGATCTCACCGCCACCGAGGCCGAGTTCACCGCACAGCCGCAGGAGGCCTGACATGTCCTACGCGCCCGGTCTGCACGCCGAGTGGCTGAAGATCCGTACGCTGCGCTCGCTCCTCGGAGCGCTGGCGGCGCTGTTCGCGGCGACCACGGCGTTCTCCGCGCTCGCCGGTGTCTCCGAGACGTCCGACCCTGACTTCGACCCGCTGTTCACGGCGTTGTCCGGGGTCGCGCCCGGTCAGATCGCCGCGATCTCCTTCGGCGCCATGGCCGTGTCCTCGGAGTTCCACGGGGGTGCGCTGCGCCTCTCGCTCGCCGCGGTGCCGCGGCGCGGACGGTGGTACGCGGCCAAGCTGACCGCGATCGCCGTACCGGCCCTGGTCGTCGGGCAGCTCACCGCCCTCGCCGCGCTCCTGGTCGCGAAGGCGGGCCTGGGCGACGCGGCGAGCGGTCTGACCGCGGGTGAGCAGGCACGCGGTGTGGTGGGCTGCGGCCTCTACCTCATGCTGATGGCGCTGCTCGCGGCCGGCCTCACGGCCCTGCTGCGCAGCGGGGTGGGCGCGCTCTCCCTGCTGATCCCGTTCGTCCTCGTCGTCTCGTTCGTGATCGGGGACGCGGTGGGCGGCGCGACGGACTTCCTGCCGGACCGGGCGGGGCAGGTGGTCCTGTACGAGTCCTACGACGGCCGGTTGGGGCCGTGGGCGGGGCTGGGGGTGACCGCGCTGTGGACGGCGGCGGTACTGGTGGCGGGCGCGTGGAGCGTGCGGCACAGGGACGCCTGACGGCACGCCAGTTGTCAGTGGGACCCGGTTTACTGGATCACATGGACATCGCGAAGGACCTCGCCCTGATCGAGGCGCTGTGCGTCCGGGCCTTTCCCGCGGGGGACAGTGGCTACCACGCCGCGTGGTTAGGGCCCGGGGACTGGCCGGACGCGAGTGATTGCTACGCCTACGAGGCGGCTGTCGCCGAACGGTTGACGGACAGGTGGGGAGAGCCGTCGCGCTGGGGGACGGTCACCCTCCAGGAGCGCATCGCGCGGGGTGAGGTCATACCCGAGCCCTGGGCGGTGCTCGCCGCCCTGGCGGTCGACCTGCGTGCGTGGGACATACCCGGCGGCGACCGCCGGGCCGTCCTGGCGGTGGCCGACCGGAACGGGGAGGACCAGCCTCGACTCCGGGTGTTCGTCACCGACATCGACCCCCCGTGACCCGTCAGGCCTGCGCCGCCACCCGCAACCGCCCGAACTCCTCCGCCATCGTCGCCGTCGTCCAGTGCGCGTTCAGCCCGCTCGGATTCGGCAGCACCCACACACGCGTGTCCCCGAAGATCCGCTCCTGCGGGCCCACCCGGGCCTTCTTGTCGTCGAACGCCGCCCGGTACGCGGTGACGCCGACCACCGCCAGCCAGCGGGGCCGCAACCGCGCCACCTTGAGCGCCAGTTGCCGCCCGCCCTGGCGATACTCCTCCGCGCTCAGCTCGTCCGCCCGCGCGGTCGCCCGCGCCACGACGTTCGTGATGCCGAGCCCGTAGGACAGCAACTCCTCCTGCTCCGACGGCTTCATCAGACGAGGCGTGAACCCGGACAGGTGCAGGACCGGCCAGAAGCGGTTGCCGGGACGGGCGAAGTGATGGCCCGTGGCGGCGGTCATCAGACCCGGGTTGATCCCGCAGAACAGCACATGCAGACCGTCCGCGACGACGTCCGGTACCAGACGGTCGCGGGCGGCCTCCAGCTCCGCGGGGGTGAAGCGCGTCATGCCGTGCGCCGGATCAGAGGATCGCGCCGGGCGTGTAACCGGCGGCCTCCGGGTGCTGCTTCACGATCTCCTCGATCCGGCCGACGACCGCACCGACCTGGTCGGCCGCGGCGCCCGTGAAGGACAGCTTGTCGGCCATCAGCGCGTCCAGCTGCGCCCGGTCGAGCGGGATGCGCTCGTCCGCGGCCAGCTTGTCGAGGAGCTCGTTGCGCTCGGCGCCCTGCTCGCGCATCGCGAGCGCGGAGGCGACGGCGTTCTCCTTGATCGCCTCGTGCGCGACCTCACGGCCGACGCCGGCACGCACCGCGCCCATGAGCACCTTGGTGGTGGCGAGGAACGGCAGGTAGCGGTCCAGCTCGCGGGCGACGACCGCCGGGAAGGCGCCGAACTCGTCGAGGACCGTCAGGAACGTCTCCAGCAGACCGTCGAGCGCGAAGAACGCGTCCGGCAGCGCGACCCGGCGCACCACCGAGCAGGACACGTCGCCCTCGTTCCACTGGTCGCCCGCCAGTTCACCGGTCATGGAGGCGTAGCCGCGCAGGATGACCATGAGGCCGTTGACGCGCTCGCAGGACCGGGTGTTCATCTTGTGCGGCATCGCGGAGGAGCCGACCTGGCCCGGCTTGAAGCCCTCGGTCACCAGCTCGTGCCCGGCCATCAGCCGGACCGTCTTGGCCAGCGAGGACGGCGCCGCCGCCAGCTGCACCAGCGCGGTCACGACCTCGTAGTCCAGGGAGCGCGGGTAGACCTGGCCGACCGAGGTGAACGCCTGCGAGAAGCCCAGGTGCCGGGCGATCCGCTGCTCCAGGTCGGCCAGCTTCGCCGCGTCGCCGCCGAGCAGGTCGAGCATGTCCTGCGCGGTGCCGACCGGGCCCTTGATGCCGCGCAGCGGGTAGCGGCCGAGCAGCTCCTCGACCCGGCCGAGGGCGACGAGCAGCTCGTCGGCGGCCGTCGCGAACCGCTTGCCGAGGGTCGTAGCCTGCGCGGCGACGTTGTGCGAGCGGCCGGCCACGACCAGCTCGCCGTACTCGCCGGCCAGCTTGGCCAGACGCGCCAGGACGGCCACCGTACGGTCGCGCATCAGCTCCAGCGAGAGCCGGATCTGGAGCTGCTCGACGTTCTCGGTGAGGTCGCGCGAGGTCATGCCCTTGTGGACGTGCTCGTGCCCGGCGAGGTCGTTGAACTCCTCGATCCGCGCCTTCACGTCGTGCCGCGTGACCTTCTCGCGCTCGGCGATGGAGGCCAGGTCGACGGTGTCCAGGACACGCTCGTAGTCGGCGATCGCCTCGTCCGGCACCTCGATGCCGAGGTCCTTCTGGGCCCGCAGCACGGCGAGCCAGAGCTGCCGCTCCAGCTTCACCTTCTGCTCGGGCGACCAGAGCGTGGCGAGCTCGGCGGAGGCGTAGCGTCCGGCGAGGACGTTCGGGATGCGGGGCTTGGCGGGAGCGGAAGTCACGTGTACGGATTCTACTGGCGATTCGTGCAGGCCAGCGCCAGGGATGTCTTCGGTGGAACCTACGAGACCCGCGTCACGCCGCGTTACGCCGTCGGACCCTCGTACGGCAGCAGGTCGGGCCGCTTCGCCGGCAGGCCGTCGCCCGAGGAGCGGCCCGTGAGGCGGCGGCCGATCCAGGGGAGCAGGTACTGCCGGGCGAACCGGGCGTCCGCGACCCGTCGCGCGGCCCACCCCGGCGGCAGCGTGGCCGGCATCGGCGTACGCCACTCGGTGTCCTCGGGGTCGTAGCCCAGGGTCTGCCAGACCGCCTCGGCGACGCGCCGGTGGCCCTCGGCCGTGAGGTGCAGCCGGTCCACGTCCCACAGGCGAGGATCACCGAGGGAGGGCGCCCCGTACAGGTCGACGACGATCGCGCCGTGCTTCTCGGCCAGCTCGTCGACGCACTCGAAGAGCTCCTCCATGCGTGGCCGGAAGCGCGCCAGGACCGGTCCCTGGCGGCCCGGGCTGCGCATCAGGACGAGCTGCTCGCAGGACGGGGCGAGCCGCTCCACGGCCTCGGTCAGCAGCGCGCGGACCCGCCCCATGTCGCACTTGGGCCGCAGGGTGTCGTTCAACCCGCCCACCAGCGTGATCACGTCGGGCCGCATGGCCACGGCCACATCGACCTGCTCCTCGACGATCTGCTGGATGAGCTTGCCGCGCACCGCGAGGTTGGCGTACCGGAAGCCGGGTGTCACCGCGGCCATCCGGCCGGCCAGGACATCGGCCCAGCCCCGGTAGGAGCCGTTCGGGAGCAGGTCCGACATGCCCTCGGTGAAGGAGTCGCCGAGGGCGACGAGGCTGGTGTGTGTGGGGTTCTTCTGCATGGCGGAGAAAATGCTAACCCGTTCACATACCCGGCGGTCGGTCAGCCTCCCCGGACCACCGACCGGGCCCGCCCAGACCTCCGGCCGGACCCCCGGGGCCGGGCCCTCACGCCCGCTGTCCGAACAGCTCCCGCAGCACGTCCTCCATGGTCACCAGCCCCGCCAGCCGCCCGTCGCCCCCCAGCACCGCCGCGACATGCGTACGGCTGCCCCGCATCGCCGTCAGGACGTCGTCCAGCGGCGTGCTCTCCCGCACGCGCGCGATGGGCCGCATGTCCCGGACCTGGAACGCCAGATCCCGCGGGGAGGCGTCCAACGCGTCCTTCACATGCAGATAGCCGAGGATGCGCCGCCCGTCGTCCACCACCGGGAACCGGGAGAACCCGGACTCGGCCGACAGCCGTTCCAACTGCTCCGGGGTGACGCCCACGCGCGCGTAGACGACCCGTTCCAGCGGGAGGACGACATCGCGCACCGGCCGGCGGCCCAGTTCCAGGGCGTCGTGCAGCCGCTCCCGGGTCCGGTCGTCGATCAGGCCCGCCTCGTCGGAGTCCCTGACCAGCCGGGCCAGCTCGGCGTCCGAGAAGGTCGCCGTGACCTCGTCCTTGGTCTCCACCCGCAACAGCTTCAGCAGGGCGTTGGCGAAGGCGTTGATCGCGAAGATCACCGGGCGCAGGCCCCGGGACAGGGTGACCAGCGGCGGGCCGAGCACCAGCGCGCTGCGCACCGGCTCCGCCAGCGCGATGTTCTTCGGCACCATCTCGCCGAGCAGCATGTGCAGATATGTCGCCGCGGCGAGCGCGATCACGAACGACACCGCGTGTCCGGCGCCCGTCGGTACACCGAGCGCGTGGAACACGGGCTCCAGCAGGTGCGCGATCGCCGGTTCGGCGACCACACCGAGGATCAGCGTGCACAGGGTGATGCCGAGCTGCGCCGCAGCCATCAGCGCGGACACATGCTCCAGACCCCACAGCACGCTCTTGGCGCGCCGGTCGCCCTCCTCGGCGTGCGGCTCGATCTGCGAGCGCCGTACGGAGATCAGAGCGAACTCGGCGCCCACGAAGAAGGCGTTGACGACGAGGGTCGCCAGACCGATCAGCAACTGGATCGCGGTCACTTCCGGGCCTCCCCTTCGATGGATTCCGACGTGTCGTCGAGCGGAGCGTGCAGCAGCACGCGCGCGGCCCTGCGCCCGGAGGCGTCCACCACGTCCAGCCGCCAGCCGACGACCTCCGCGGTGTCGCCGACGACCGGGATACGGCCGAGCTCGGTCGCGACCAGGCCGGCCAGGGTCTCGTACGGCCCCTCGGGCGCCCTCAGGCCCACGCGCGCGAGGTGGTCGATGCGTGCCGAGCCGTCGGCCGAGTACAGGACGCGGCCCTCGTCGTCGGTCCCGGCCGCGGCCAGGTCGGGTGTCTCGTGCGGGTCGTGCTCGTCGCGGACCTCGCCGACGACCTCCTCGACGATGTCCTCCAGCGTGGCCACCCCGGCCGTACCGCCGTACTCGTCGATCACCACGGCCATCGTGCGCTTGCCGGACAGCCGGTCGAGCAGCCGGTCCACGGTCAGCGACTCGGGGACGAGCAGCGGCTCGCGCATCAGCTCGGAGACGGGGACCCGGGCCCGGCGCTCGGCCGGGACCGCCAGGACGTCCTTGATGTGCGCGGTGCCCACGACCGAGTCGAGGTTGCCGCGGTAGACGGGGAACCGGGACAGGCCCGTCGCGCGCGTGGCGTTCGCGACGTCCTCGCAGGTCGCCTGGGCGTCCAGGGCGATGACCTGGACGCGCGGTGTCATCACGTTCTCCGCGGTCAGGTCGGAGAGGTTCAGGGTGCGTACGAAGAGTTCGGCGGTGTCGGCCTCCAGCGCGCCTTCCTTGGCGGAGTGCCGGGCCAGGGCGGCGAGCTCCTGCGGCCCGCGCGCGGCGGCCAGTTCCTCCGTCGGCTCCACGCCGAAGAGACGGACGATGCGGTTCGCCGTGTTGTTGAGGTGGGTGATGAAGGGCCGGAACGCCGCGCTGAACCAGCGCTGTGCGTTGCCCACCCGCTTGGCCACGGCCAGCGGGGAGGAGATCGCCCAGTTCTTCGGCACCAGCTCGCCGACGACCATCAGGACGACGGTCGACAGCGCCGTACCGAGCACCAGCGCGACCGACGAGGCCGTGGAGCCGGAGAGGCCCAGCGACTCCAGCGGCCCGGCGATCAGTTTGGCGATCGACGGCTCGGCGAGCATGCCGACCACCAGGTTGGTGACGGTGATGCCGAGCTGTGCCCCGGAGAGCTGGAAGGTCAGGTTGCGCACGGCCTTCAGGGCGCCCGACGCGCCCCGCTCGCCGCGCTCCGCGGCCTTCTCCAGGGCGCCGCGCTCGACCGTGGTCAGCGAGAACTCGGCGGCGACGAAGGCACCGCAGGCCAGCGAGAGCAGGATCGCCACGAGCAGGAGGAGCACTTCGGTCATCGGGTCACCTCCGTCCCATGATCGGACAGGGTGCGGGGGATCGCGCGATCTCGCGTACTACTGGGAGGCTCGCCCATGGGCGGACGCTCACACCTTTCAATCGAGGGCCGAGTGGTCCCCCAATGTTAAAGGACCGGCAAAGGGGGGCCGTACGGTGAGGTGCTTCCCCGATCAGTCGGTGAGGTGCTTCACCCAGCGCCTCCACTTCTCCTCGGGCGCGTACCCGGCGGCCCGCCACGCATGCTGCCCCGTCTCGTTGCGCACCAGCACCATCGCGTCCGCGCGGCGCCCGCCGAGCCGGACGAACCGCTCCTCCGCGGCCGTGAGCAGCGCCGAGCCGATGCCCTGGCGGCGCCGCTCCGGGTGCACCGCCAGCCGGTACAGATGGCAGCGCCAGCCGTCGAAGCCCGCGATCACCGTGCCGACCAGCTCCCCGTCCCGCTCGGCCAGGATCAGCGCCTCGGGGTCACGTGCCACGAGCCGCTCCACGCCGTCCCGGTCGTCGCTGATGCTCGTGCCCTCGGCGGCGGTCTTCCAGAAGGCCAGTACGGCGTCGAGGTCCGCGGGCGCGGCGGTGCGAAGGCGCAGTTCCGTCATACGGGGATCCCATCACGCACGCCGGACGGGGACGCGCCGAATTCCAGCATGCGGACGTTCACTTGCCGCCCAGCTCGGCGACGACCGGTGCGAACGCCTCCATGTACGACTCCAGGACGGTCAGGTAGGTGAAGCCGTACGTCTCGCGCTGGGCCAGCACCTGCGCGGTGATCTGCTCCAGGGTGCCGACCAGGAGGATGGGCAGCTCCAGCGCCTGCTCCACGGTCGCGTCCGGCACCCGTTGCACGAGCGGTGCCACGGCGGCCGCGCGGTCGTCGGTGACGGCCACCATCTGGATGAGGAGGTTCAGCTCGGCCGGCTCCTTGCGGCCGGCCGCCAGCTCCTTGTACCGGGCGAGACGTGCCGCGAAGTCCGCGTTGGCCATCGGCACCAGCTTCCCCTCGGTGCTTCCCGGCACCAGGGACGCTCCCGTGAAGGCCGCGATGTCGGCGTGCTCGGCGGCGAGCCCCAGCATCCGCTCGCCGTTGCCGCCGAGCATCAGCGGCACGTCCGAGTCCAGCAGTCGCCCCAACTCCTCGACGGTGCGCTGAAGATGGTCCACGCGCGCGCGGGGCGAGCCGAACGGCAGCCCCGCCGCGTCGTGCTCCGCCTGTACGTACCCGGTGCCGAGGCCGAGTTCGAGGCGCCCGCCCGTCAGCGCGTCGGTCGTGGCCACCTCGCGCGCCAGCAACGCCGGGTTCCAGAAACCCGCGTTGAGCACAAAGGTGCCCAGCCGCGGCCGTTCGGTCGCCCCGGCCGCCGCGACCAGCGCCGGGAACGGCGCGGGCATGCCCAGATGGTCGGGGACCAGGATCACGTCGTACCCGAGCTCCTCGGCCCGGCGGCACTTGGCCCGCCACTCGTCGGCGGGCGCGGGGTCGATGAAGCTGACACCGAAGCGGAACGGACGCGGCATGAACTCTCCTCGTTCGCGGGCGACTTGAGATCACACCGATTCCATCACCCGTCGGCGACGGCCGCCACCGCGCTCCTCACTCGTGCGCGATGGCCGTCAGCACGTTCATCCGCGACGCCCGCAGCGCCGGCAACAGCGCCGCCACGACACCCACCACCGCCGAGCCGACCACGACCGCGACGATCGTGCCCCAGGGGATCGCCAGCGCCGACATGCCCTGCAACGCCAGCACCTGCTGGACGCACACCCCCCACACCAGGCCCAGCGCCAGCCCGAGGACCGCGCCGAACACCGCGATCACCACCGACTCCAGGCGGATCATCCGGCGCAGCTGACGCCGGGCGAGCCCGATGGCGCGCAGCAGCCCGATCTCCCGGGTGCGCTCCACGACCGACAGGGCGAGGGTGTTGACCACGCCGAGCACCGCGATCACGATCGCGAGCCCGAGCAGTGCGTACACGAGGTAGAGCAGGACGGCGATCTGGTCGTGGACCAGGTCCTTGTAGTCGGCGATGTCGCGCACCTGGACCTGCGGATACGGGTCGAGTGTCTTCTCCAGGTCGGCGCGCAGCTTGTCCGAGCCGGTGCCGGAGGCGGCGTTCACGTAGAGGCCCGAGTCCTGCCCGCCGGGCGCGTATCGCTGGAGCGTCTCCAGGCCGAAGTAGATGCCGCCCTGCGTCCCGAAGCCCTCGGCGGACTCCTGGTCGGTGAGGGCGCCCACGGTCAGTTCGGCCGTCTTCCGGCTCTGGAACTCCACGGGGATCGTGGAGCCGATCCGCACGTCGTGGTCGCGCGCGAAGTCCGCGTCCATGGCGATGCTTCCGGCGGCGAGCGCGGTCGCGGTGTCGCCCTGGGCGTACGTGATGTTGGCGACGTCGTCGAGCTGCGGGTCGTAGGCCGCCGCGGTCGTCTTGACGCGGTCGCCGTCCGGCAGGCGTACGGCGACCGGGGCGAACTGCGAGCGGACCACGAGCCCCACGCCGTCGGTGTCGCGGACCTTCTCGGTGACCTCCTGCGGGAAGGGCACGAAGTTGCTGTTCTGGATGACGAAGTCGGCGCCCAGCGTGTCGTCGATCTGCTGGTCGAAGGACTTGGTCATGGAGGCGCTGGCGACGGACATTCCGCCGACCAGGGCGAGTCCGACCATCAGCGCGGCCGCGGTGGCGCCGGTGCGACGGGGGTTGCGCAGGGCGTTGCGCTGGCTCATCCGGCCGATCGAGCCGAACAGGGCGGGGAACGCCCCGCCGAGGACACGGATCACCGGGCGCACGAGCAGCGGTCCGGCGATCACGGTGCCGATCAGCGTCAGGACGACACCGAGGCCCAGCAGGGACGCCGCCGACGAGGTGTCCGAGGAGAGGACACAGCCCAGCAGGGCCGCCGCGCCGGCCCCGAAGACGACACCGCCCACCAGGGCGCGCGTCTTCAACGGACGCCCCACGCCCGCGATCTCGGCGTCCGCCAGCGCCGCCATGGGCGAGACACCGGCCGCGCGCCGGGCGGGAAGGTACGCCGCCACGAAGGTGACGCCCACGCCGACGACGTACGCGGCGACCGGGGTGCCCCAGCCGATCACCATCTCGCTCGACCTGATGTTCATGCCGAGGGTGTTCATCAGCGCGATGAGCCCGGCGGCGAGTCCGATCCCGGTCGCGAGTCCCAGCGTCGAGCCGACCACACCGAGCAGCATCGCCTCGGTCAGCACCGAGCGGCGCACCTGGCGCCGGTCGGCGCCCAGCGCCCGCAACAGGCCCAGTTCCCGGGTCCGTTGGGCGATGAGCATCGAGAAGGTGTTGACGATCAGGAAGACACCGACGAGAACGGCGATGCCCGCGAAACCGAGCATGACGTACTTGATGACGTCGAGGAATCCGCCCAGCGACTCGACGTCGGACTTGGCCTGTTCGTCGGCGGTCCGGATTTCGTAGTCGCCGGTGCCGATCGCGGCGGCGACGCGCTGCTTCAACTGCGCGTCGCTCACACCGTCCTTGGCGTCCACGGAGATGCCGGTGGCCGCGTCCGCGTCGCCCAGCAGCTTGGTCTGCGCGGTCGGGGTGTCCAGGAAGAGCAGGGTCGCCCCGGGGTTGGTGGTGGTGAAGGTGGCGATGCCGACGAGCCGGACCTTGAAGGTGCCCTGCGGTCCGATGACGCTGAGCGCGTCACCGATCTTCAGGTTCTTGCGGTCGGCGGACTCCGAGTCGAGCAGGGCCTCGCCCGCGCCGTGCGGGGCGTGCCCCGAGGTGAGTTCGACCGGACTGCGCGGACCCGGGCTCCAGTCGGTGCCGATGGTGGGGGCGCCGGTGGTCGAGCCGACCGCCTCGTTCTCGCTGTCGGCGACGGTGATGTTCTGGACCTCGGCCTCCAGGCGCGCGTCGGCGACCCCGTCGATCCCGGACACCCGGTCCAGGAGCGAGGCGGGCAGGGTGGCCGTCATGCCGGAGGGGATGGCCTCGTCCAGTTCCTCGCGCGGGCTGACCGTGACATCGGGCGCGGTCGAGGCGAAGAGCCGGTCGAAGGTGCGGCTGAGCGTGTCCGAGAAGATCAGACTGCCCGCGACGAACGCCACGGACAGGACGACGGCCAGCGCGGAGAGCAGCAGCCGTCCCTTGTGGGCGAGGAAGCTGCGGAGCGTCGCCTTCAGCACGGCCTCAGTCCTTGTCGAGGGAAGGGGCGTCCGCGGGCGCGGCTCCCGGCGGCGGGCTCTCCTCCTGGTGTCCGCGGATCACGTCGAACCGCTTCATGCGCTCCAGGACGGCCTCCGCCGTGGGCCGCTCCATCTCGTCCACGATCCGCCCGTCCCCGAGGAAGAGGACCAGGTCGGAGTGGGCGGCGGCGCCCGGGTCATGGGTGACCATGACGACGGTCTGGCCCAGTTCGTCGACGGCCTCGCGCAGGAAGCCGAGGACCTCCAGACCGGCCCGCGAGTCCAGGTTGCCGGTCGGCTCGTCCGCGAAGATCAGCTCGGGCCGGGAGGCCAGCGCCCGGGCACACGCCACACGCTGCTGCTGGCCGCCGGAGAGCTGGGCGGGCCGGTGCTTGAGCCGGTCCCGCAGTCCCAGGGTGTCGATGACCTGGTCCAGCCACTTCTCGTCGGGCTTCTTGCCCGCGATGTCCATGGGCAGGGTGATGTTCTCGGCCGCGTTCAGGGTGGGGATCAGGTTGAACGACTGGAACATGAACCCGATCCGGTCCCGGCGCAGCCGTGTCAGATCACGTTCCTTCAGCCCCGTGATCTCGGTGTCGCCGAGCCAGACCTGGCCGGCCGACACGGTGTCCAGCCCGGCGAGGCAGTGCATCAGCGTGGACTTCCCGGACCCCGACGGACCCATGACCGCGGTGAATCGGCCGCGCGCGATCTCCACGTCCACCGAGTCCAGGGCGATCACCGATGTCTCGCCCGAGCCGTACGCCTTGGTCAGACCGTGGGCGCGGGCCGCGATCCCGTCGGCCGACGCAAGGCCCGGGGCGTGCTCCGCAGCGGGTGTGGACAAGGCCGCCTCCTCAAGGACGTACCGACTCCTCGGACCCGGCCGAGGGTAGTGTGACCCACCCCACATCCGAAATCCCCCTGGGGTGCCGGTCGCTCTCCATCGCAGGTCGGGTCCCTGATTTCCGTGTAAGGGGCACGCTTAAGGGAGGGCTACGGCGGACACGCCCTTGCCCCTGCTAGCACTCCGGCGCTAGCGTCGAGGTATGGCGAAGACCCAGCTGAACGTGAGAGTGGACGAGGGCACGGCCCGCGCCGCTCGCGAACGCGCCCTGGCCCGCGGGATGAGCGTCAACCGCTACATCGAAGAACTCGTCAAGCAGGACACCGGCGAGGTCGGCCACACCTTCGTGGAGGCCGCCGCCGACTTCATGAAGCAGTACGAGAACGTCTTCGCCGAGGAACTGGGCGGGGAACGCGAGGGCACGCGCGAAGGTCGCCGCTGATCCGTTGAGCCACCTCAGGATCGACCTCGCCTGGCTTCTCATGCTCGCCGACCAGAAGACCCCGGGAGACCCCCAGGTCACCGACTGGGGCGCCCTCGTCGCCGCCGTCGCGCGCCACGAGGCCGAGATCTTCGACGTCCCGGTCTACGACAGCCCGCACGCCCGGGCCGCCGCCCTGCTTCAACTCCTGATCCACGTGCCGGCGTTGGAGCGCTCCAACGCCCTGTTCGCCTCCGCCGTCGCCTACGCCTATCTCGTGGCGAGCGGCCTCAAGGTCGTCACCTCGCCCGAACAGGTCCGGGAACTGGCCCGACTGGTCAAGCGCGGTGAGGCGTCCGTGCACGACATCGCGCAGGAACTGCGCCAGTGGAGTCTGTGATCAGCTTTCGGTGGGGCGCCACGCGGTGCCCAGCACGCAGTAGGAGGAGGGCAGCTTCGGCCCCTTCTCCGGCATCAATACCTCCCGGTAGGGGCCGAGTTCGAAGCCGGCCTCCCGCAGAGCCGCGATCGGATCGCGGGACAGATGGCAGCCCCCGCTCAGGGGCGGCCACACGGTCCGGTCCAGCGCGCGCTGGGTGAGACGCATCGCCTGCCCGCCGCCCCGGCCGTGCTCGAAGAACCGCACGGCACCACCGGGCCGCAGCACCCGCCGTATCTCCGCCAGGGCCCGTGGCAGGTCCCGCACGCTGCACAGCACCAGCGAGACCACGACGGCGTCGAAGGCCTCGCTCTTGACCGGCAGCGCCTCCGCCGCACCCGGCACCACGTCGACGGGCACCCCGGAGCGCAGGGCGGCGTCCACCGCCAGCCTGCGCAGCGTGCGTTCCGGTTCGATCGCCACGACCTCCGAGACCGTGCGCGGATAGTGGGCGAAGTTCAACCCGTTGCCCGCGCCGATCTCGATGACCCGCCCGGACACTCCGGCGAGCAGGCGTTGCCGCACGCCGGCCATGCCGACGCGGGTCTCGGCGGCGACGCTGACACGGGCGTAACAGCGGGCGAAGAGCGGGTGGTGCACGGGATCGCGCGGCAGCTTGCCGGAACCGGCGGACCGTAGCGGCATGACGACCTCCCGGTGGGACGGGGTCCACCCCGATTCTCCCCCGGATGCGCCCCGCGCACCCTCGCTCGCGCGCTACGCGACGAAGTTGCGCACCTGCTCGTACACGCCGTGGTCGTTGTTCATGTCGGTGTGCGAGACGCACCCGACCTCGACGTTGGTCGCACCGCTCAGGATCGCGGTGGTGTCCGGGGTGAGCGCGTCGTCGCAGTTCGACCAGTAGCTGGCGTACGAGACGCTGCCCGGGGTCTCGTCACCGGAGTTGAGCGAGGTCAGGAACGAACTGCCGGTGTACATCTGGGAACACGACGTGTACAGCCACGAACACCAGGAAGCGGTCGTCGTGCCGTGGTTGACGCCCGCGGTCGACACGAAGTCGTCCACGTACGCCGTCCCGCCGAGGTTCTTGAGGTAGTAGCGGGAGTTGAGCGCGCCCATGGAGTGGACGACCAGGTCGACCTTCGAGGCGCCGGTCTGGGAGAGCACGCTCTGGATCTTGGCGGACAGTTGCTGGGCGGTGGTGACGTTCGACTGCGTCCAGTCGTACGACCAGGCGAACAGCTCGGAGGAGGAGTAGCCGTCGGCCTTGAAGTCGGCGATCCAGTCGTCCCAGCTGCTCGCGGAACTGCTCAAGCCGTGGACGAAGACGATCGGATTGTGGGTCGCGGCCTGAGCGGGGGCCGCGGAGAGGGGGAGCGCCAGAAGGAGCGATGAGACGACGGCCGAGACGGCCGCTGAGATGCGACGCCGGGAGCGCTGCATGATGCCTCCTGAAACGGGTGGGGTTGCCAGGAGTGTCAGGCGGGGTCTACGCGCGCCGCATCGGCGAACTCGCCGGTCTTTACGTGTCAATTAACTCGCCAGTAACGTCAAAGGTGTGCTGACTCCTGTAACCCCACCGCCCCTCGAGGGCACGTCGTCACCGCGGCTCGCGGAGGCGTGGCAGGACCTGGCCGCCGGACTCCCGGAGGGCGTCCGGGTAAGGCTGCTGCGCGCGGTGCACGGCGATCCGCGCGCAGCCGCCGAAGCCGTACGGCTGCTCGGCGCACGTCAGTCGGCGGGCCTGGACCCGCTGCCGACGGAACCGGCGGAACTGGCCCCGGCGTTGCTGCGCGCACACCGTGCGCAGATCAGGGAACTGCCGGACGACACCCGGCTGTTGCTGCTCCTGGCCGCGGCCGATCAGTACCCCGTCGCCACCCACGCCTTCCTGCGGGCCGTCGCCGCCGCCCGGCTCGACACCCGGCCCCTGGAGGCCGCGGAGGCGGCCGGGATCGCGCACGCCTCGGCGACCGGGGTCGTCTTCCGCGACACATGGACGAGGATCGCCGCGTACGAGTCGGGATCCCCGGCGGACCGCCGCGATGTCCACCGGCTGCTGGCCCGGGTCCTGCGCACCGGTGGTGAAACGTCTCTGCGCTCCTGGCACCGCGGCGCGGGCGCGCTCGGCCCGAGCACCCGGCTGGCGGCGGAACTGGGAGCGGCCGCGACGAGGTCCCGCGACGCGGGCCGCCTCCACCAGGCCCGCGCCCTCGCCGAACGCGCCGCCGCGCTGAGCCCCGACCACCCCGGACAGGCCCGGTTGCTGGCCCGCGCGGCGGCATACGCCTGGCAGGCCGGGGACGGGGACCGGGCCCGCCGGCTGGCCGCAGCGGCCGACGGCGACGCGCTCACCGGGGTGCTCGCGCTGCGGGCCGGCAACGCGGCGGAGGCGTTCGACGCGCTGCTGACGGCCGTGGTGACGGAAGAGGGCGGGGTCGGCGGTGAGCCCGGGGCGGGGGAGGCCCTCCTGCGCGGCGCGGGGCCTGTCACTCGCGCGATGTCGTACCCGATGCCCCCGCGCACGCCGAGCCGGGCGAACGTCCCGGCCTCGCCGTCCGCCGATGCCCCGACGCCCTCGCCCGCGCCGCGCCCCCGCACCACGACCCTCGACGTCCCCGACCCCGCCCTCCATCTCCTCGCCCGCGCCACCGAGGCCGCCATCTACACCGGTGACCTGCGTCGATGCCGGGACGCGGCCCTGGTCGCCCGGCGGATGGGGATCGTGCCGCCGGGCACGCTCGGCGGGCTCGCAGCGGCGTTCGAGGGGCGGTACGAGGACGCGCGGGACCTTCTCGCGGCGGCGGCCGGCCGGTGCGGGCCCGGTGGCGACCCCACCCTCCTCGTGCACGCCGGCATCGCCGCGCTCCTGCTCGGCGACCACACCCTCGCCGCCGCCGCGACCGTCCGTGCGGCCGCCTCGGCCCGGATGCGCGGCGCGACGGTCGTCGTGGCGCAGGCCATGGAGTTCCGCGCCTACGCCGACTTCTGGACCGGACGCCCGCGCGCCGGAGAGGCCGCCGCGACGGACGCCCTCCGGCAGGCGTACGCCACCGGCCAGGACAACGGCGCCTGCCATCTGCAGGCCGCCCTCGCCATGTTCGCGGCGCTGACCGGCGACGCCGAGGTCTGCCGGGAACGCGCCGCCACCGCACGGTCGTACGCCCGCTCCCACGGCCTCGGCCTGCCGGCCGCCCTCGCCCAGTGGGCGCTCGCCTACCTCGACCTCAGCAGTGGCCGGTTCGCCGCCGCGGCGGCCCGGCTGCGCGCCCTCGCCGGCTTCGGCCCGGGCCACGGCCACCGGGCGATCCGCCACCTGGCCACCCCGCACTACGTCGAGGCGGCCGTCCGCACCGACGACACCCGGGTCGCCCGTGCCGCCCACGCCGACTACCACCGCTGGGCGAGCGCCGTACGCAGCCCCGACGACCTGGCGCTCAGCGCCCGCTGCCGCGCCCTGCTCGCACCCGGCGCCGAGGCGATCGAGCACTACCGCACCGCACTCGACCTCCACGCCCGCGGCACCCGGGACTTCGAACGCGCCCGCACCGAGCTGCTGTTCGGCAGCGCACTGCGCCGACTGCGCCACCGCACGGAGGCCCGCGACCGTCTGCACAGCGCCCTGGAGGCCTTCGAGCACTTCGGCGCCCCGCACTGCGCTGCCCAGGCCCGCACCGAACTCCGCGCCCTCGGCGCCCCCGCGGCCCCGGCGCAGGGCGCACTCGACGACCCCACCGTCCGCCTCACGGCCCAGCAGCTCATGGTGGCCCGCATGGCCGCCGACGGCGCCACCAACCGCGAGATCGCCACCCGCCTCGCCCTGAGCCCGCGCACCATCGACCACCATCTGCGGGGTGTGTTCACGCGGTTGGGGATCCGGTCGCGGATCGAGCTGGTGCGGTTGCTGGGCGAAGGGGAGGGGCGGTGACGACGGAGGGACCGGCCGCGATGCGGGAGACGACGCGGAAGGCCGGCCCCCGCTGACGCCGACCGGAACCGGTCAGTCGGCCGTCCGCTCCCGGAACACCTGCGCGTCCCACACCCCGTCCAGCCGCGGCGCCAGCCAACCCGGCGCCGCCGCACGGAAGTCGGCGGGCACCAGCGACCCCGCGCCGACGGGCAGCGCACCGAGCAGCGGCGCCCCGGACACCTCCGGCAGATCCGCCACGTTGCAACGCGAGGCCAGATCCGGGGAGTCGGGCCAGCTGCCGATCACGACACCGAGGAAGTCCAGCTGCCGGGCGCGCAGTTCACGGGCCGTCAGTTCCGTCGTGTTGAGCGTGCCCAGGCCCGCCGACGCCACCACCAGCACCGGCGCCCGCAGCAGTGCCGCCGCGTCCGCCAGGGTGCCGCCCTCCTCGTCGAACCGTACGAGCAGCCCGCCGGCCCCCTCGACCAGCACCAGGTCGTGCTCGGCGGCCAGCTTGGCGGCGGCCTCGGCGACCTCCCCCGGGTGCACCGGCGGGAGCCCGGCCCGCCGGGCCGCCGTCGCGGGGGCCAGCGGCTCCGGGTAGCGGGCGACTTCGGCGGTCGTCACCGGCCCCGCCAGCCGCGCGACCTCCTGCGCGTCCCCGGGCTCGTCCGGACGTACGCCGGTCTGGGCCGCCTTGAGCACGGCCACGGACCGCCCCGCCGCCACGGCGGCGGCAGCGATCGCGGCGGTGGCGACGGTCTTGCCCACCTCCGTGCCCGTACCCGTGATCACCAGTACCGACATGTCATCCCTCCCGGGCCGCCGCGCACACCGCGCGCGCGATCCGTGCCACATCCGCGTCCCCCGTGACATACGGGGGCATCGTGTAGACCAGGTCGCGGAACGGCCGCAGCCACACGCCCTCACGCACCGCCGCCTCCGTGGCGGCCTCCATGTCCACCGGGCGGTCGAGCTGGACCACGCCGATCGCCCCGAGCACCCGTACGTCCCGCACACCCGGCAGCTCCCGAGCCGGCGCCAGCCCCTCCCGCAGGCCCGCCTCGATCCGCTTGACCTCGGCGAGCCAGTCCTGGCCGAGCAGCAGCTCGATCGAGGCACAGGCGACGGCCGCGGCGAGCGGATTGCCCATGAACGTGGGGCCGTGCGCGAGCACCGGGACCTCGCCCCGCGAGATGCCGTCGGCCACCTTCGACGTGCACAGCGTCGCCGCCATCGTCAGATAGCCGCCGGTCAGCGCCTTGCCCACACACATCACATCCGGCGTCACCGCCGCGTGGTCCGCCGCGAACAGCGCGCCCGTACGCCCGAAGCCGGTCGCGATCTCGTCGAACACCAACAGCACGTCGTGCGCGTCGCACGCCTCCCGCAGCACCCGCAGATACGCGGGGGAGTGGAACCGCATCCCGCCCGCGCCCTGCACGACGGGCTCCACGATCACCGCGGCCAGCTCGTCGGCGTGCCGTGCGATCGCCGAGCGAAGCTCCTCGGCGTACTCCTCCTCGTACTCGACCGGCGGAGGGCCCACGAACACCTGGCGCTGGAGCACGCCGGTCCACAGTTCGTGCATCCCGCCCTCGGGATCGCACACCGACATCGGCTGCCAGGTGTCGCCGTGATAGCCGCCGCGCCAGGTCAGCAGCCGCTGCTTGCCCGGGCGGCCCAGCGACCGCCAGTACTGCAGGCACATCTTCACCGCGACCTCGACCGACACCGATCCGGAGTCGGCGAGGAAGACATGCTCCAGACCGTCGGGCGACATGTCGACAAGGAGCTTCGCGAGCCGTACGGCGGGCTCGTGGGTGAGCCCGCCGAACATCACATGACTCATGCGCCCCAGCTGCTCGCGCGCGGCCTCGTTGAGCACCGGGTGGTTGTAGCCGTGGATGGCCGACCACCAGGACGACATGCCGTCGACGAGCTCGCCCGAGTCGTCCGCCATGCGCAGCCGCACCCCGCTCGCCGACTCCACGACGAGCGGCTCGGCGCGGCCCGGCATCGGACCGTACGGATGCCAGACATGCCGCCGGTCGAGCTCCAGCAGCTCGGACACGGACAGCTCAGGCATTGGGCGCGAGATCCGTTCCGGCACCACGGCGGCGTACGGCGACCAGGTCCGTACGGGGCTCGTTCACCGCGGGCTCGCTCACGTCCGGCTCGGGAGTCGAACCGCAGACGGAGCCGCACCCGGCGCCCTCGTGCGATCCGCAGCCCGCGCTCTCGTGCGATCCGCATCCGCCCCCGGCGGCGGCCACGTCCACCCGGTGCTGCGGCAGCGTCACCTCGCCCGCGCCCTCCACCTCGAACCCGGCGTCCGCGATCATGTCCAGGTCGGCCTTGCCGGCCTGGCCCTCGCTGGTGAGGTAGTCACCGAGGAAGATCGAGTTGGCCAGGTTCAGGGCGAGGGGCTGCATGCTGCGCAGATGGACCTCGCGGCCGCCCGCGATGCGCACCTCGGCGTCCGGGCAGACGAACCGGACCATCGCCAGGATGCGCAGACAGCGCTGCGGGGTGAGGTTCCACTCCTTGGCCAGCGGGGTGCCCTCGAAGGGGATCAGGAAGTTGACCGGCACCGAGTCCGGGTCCAGCTCGCGCAGCGAGAAGACCACGTCGACCAGGTCCTCGTCCGACTCGCCCATACCGGCGATGAGACCCGAGCACGCCGAGAGACCGGCCGCGTGCGCCTTCTGCACGGTGTCCACGCGGTCGGCGTAGGTGTGCGTGGTCGTGATCTCGCCGTACGTCGCCTCGGACGTGTTGAGGTTGTGGTTGTAGGCGTCGGCGCCCGCCTCGCGCAGCCGCTCGGCCTGGCCGTCGGAGAGCAGACCGAGGCAGGCGCACACCTCGACGTCCTCGTTCTGGTCCTTGATCGCCTTGATGGTGTCGGAGACCCGGTCCACGTCCCGGTCCGTCGGCCCGCGGCCGCTCGCCACCAGACAGACCCGCTTGGCGCCGCCCGCGAGTCCGGCCGCGGCCGCCTTGGAGGCCTCGTCCGGTTTGAGCCAGGTGTACTTCAGGATCCCGGCCTTCGAGCCGAGGCGCTGCGAGCAGTAGGAGCAGTCCTCGGGGCACAAGCCGGACTTCAGGTTGACGAGGTAATTCAGTTTCACCCGGCGGCCGAACCAGTGCCGGCGCACCTTTCCGGCCGCGGCCACCACATCGAGCAGGTCGTCGTCGGAGGTGGCGAGGACGGAAAGTGCTTCCTCGCGGGTCGGCAGCTCGCGCCGAAGCCCCTTGTCCACCAGCGTGTTCAGCAGGTCCATGAAAACTGATCCTGTCCTAAGGAGCCGTCTCGGGCCAAGGAGAGTTCGCACAACAGCGGCCATTCACTGTGTGGGTATTGCCACACAGTGGGTGGCTGCTCATCCCATTAGTGTCTGTTCGCTGCCTACAAAACCCTCGGAGGACCCATGGCGTTCGGCTGGATCGACGAGCAGGCGCTGCTGCGCCGTCGCGCCGGACTCGTACGCACCCTGAAGCCCCGCCCCGCGGACTCGCCGCTCCTGGACCTGGCGAGCAACGACTACCTGGGCCTGGCCCGCCACCCCGAGGTCACCGAAGGCGCCGCGCGGGCCGCTCGGACCTGGGGCGGAGGCTCGACCGGATCCCGACTCGTCACCGGTACCACCGAGCTCCACAGTCAGCTGGAACTCGAGCTGGCCGAATACTGCGGTTTCGAGGCGGCCCTCGTCTTCTCCTCCGGCTACGCGGCCAACCTCGCCGCGGTCACCGCACTGGCCCCGCACGGCTCGCTGATCGTCTCCGACGCCGGCAACCACGCCTCGCTGATCGACGGCTGCCGGCTGGCCCGCGGCACGACACAGGTCGTCGGCCACGCCGATCCCGAGGCCGTCCGCAAGGCACTGCAGACGCACGAGGGCCCCGCGGTCGTCGTGTCCGACACCGTCTTCTCGGTGGACGGCGACGCCGCTCCGCTGGCCGGGCTCGCCGAGGCATGCCGGGAGCGCGGCGCGGGGCTGGTGGTCGACGACGCCCACGGCCTCGGCGTGCTCGGCGACGGCGGCCGCGGCGCCCCGCACGCGGCGGGACTCGCGGGCGCCGACGACGTCGTCGTGACGGTCACGCTGTCCAAGTCGCTCGGCAGCCAGGGCGGCGCCGTCCTCGGCCCCGCCCGGGTGATCGAGCACCTGGTGAACGCGGCCCGGACCTTCATCTTCGACACCGGGCTCGCCCCCGCCGCGGCGGGAGCGGCCCTCGCGGCACTGCACCTGCTGCGCCGCGAGCCCGCGCGCGCGACGCGGGCCCGCGAGGTGGCCGCCGAACTGCACGCACGGCTGACCGCCGCGGGTCACGAGGCGGTACGCCCGGACGCCGCGGTCGTCTCCGTGCGCGCGCCGTCCCCGGAGGAGGCCGTGCGGTGGGCGGCGGACTGCCGTACCGCGGGTCTGGCCGTGGGCTGCTTCCGTCCCCCTTCCGTGCCCGACGGCATCTCACGGCTCAGGCTGACCGCCCGCGCGGACCTCTCCGAGGCGCAGATCGAACGCGCTGTACGTGTGATCGGTGAGACACGACCATGAGTCGGCGTGACACGGCCGTGCTAGGGGCGGAAGGGATCAGAACGAGGCCGTGAACTCCGCCCAGCTCCCGGGGGAGAAGAGCAGCGCGGGTCCGGACGGGTTCTTGGAGTCGCGCACGGCGAGCAGCCCGGTCCCTGGACCGGTGTGCGGCCGAGCCGTCTCGACACAGTTGTTGGCTCCCGTGCTGTAACTGCTGCGCAGCCACCGCACGGGGTGCAGATCAGTACTGGAAGATATGTTCCGAGGCATTGCGGACATGGTGCCTCCTTACGCGCCGTCACCTATCCCGGCGATGTAATCCAACGAGTCCTCGGGCGAAAGGGCGTGGATCTGAAGGGCGTTGAAGGCCTCGGTATAGGCCTGGAGGTCTTCTTTCCGCTCAAGGTAGAGGCTACTCGTCAAGTGGTCGAGAACAACCACGTCCAGATCAGATGTGCTCGAAAATGAGAAGATTACGAAAGGCCCGGTGATGCCGATGTGGGCTCCCGCGGCGAACGGCAGGACCTGAATCCGGACTTGGGGCAGCCGGGCCGCCTCCATCAGCCGCTCCAGTTGTCGCGCCATGACCTCGGGCCCGCCGATGTCCCGGCGCAGTACCGCCTCGTCCAGCACCGCGCTCAGCTTCAGCGGCGGTTCGGCCCGCAGCACGTCCTGTCTGGCCAGCCGGACCTTCACCAGCGCGTCGAGCCGCTCATCCGGCTCGGTGCCGAGCCCGTTCACCGCGGCCCGGGTCACCGCACGCGCGTACTCGGGCGTCTGCAGCAGCCCGGGCACCACGGAGGTCTCCAGCGTGCGCATCGCACCGGCCTGGGACTCCAGACTGATGAAGTCGCGATACGTCGGTGGCAGTACCCCGCGGTACTGGTGCCACCAGTGGTGCCGTCCGCCGCCCTCGTCGGAGCCCGCCAACACCAGGAGCAACTCGCGCAGTTGGGTATCGTGCACCGCATAGGCGTCCAGCAGTAACCGCACGTCGGCCGGTTTCACGCCGCTGGCGCCGGTCTCGATCCGGCTCACTTTCGACTGGTGCCAGCCCACCAGCCGGGCCGCCTCACCACTGGTGAGCCCCGCACTGGTGCGCAACGCACGCAGTTCGGCGCCCAGTTTCCGGCGGCGTACCGCGGGACCGTGCTGCATGGGCTACTCCTTACTCCTTCCGGGCCACCCAAATACGGTCTTCCGTCGGAGAGTTCACCGCTTCGAGCGACAGATATATGCATATCTTGGTGGATCGGCACCGTGACCGGCCGCGTAATGGCAGTCTGGCGATGAAGCACCAGTCCGGGACCGTACTCGAACCATCCGCTCCGTGTCGGACCGCGGTCCCGTGGGAAAGGGACGACGTCGCCATGGCAGACCATCTGGAAGCATCCGTCACTCTGCCGAGCGATCCCGCCTCGGTCGCCACGGCCCGCACCTATGTCATCGGCACCCTGGCGGAATGGGGCCTGCCGGCGACCACCGAGGCAGCCGAGACGATCCGGCTCATCGTCTCCGAACTCGCCACCAACGCCGTACAGCACACCTTCGGGCAGTCACCCACCTTCACGGTGGACATCCGGCTCGACCGCGACGAACAACTGCGCATCGGGGTCACCGACAGTCATCCGCGGTTCCCGAAGCGGCTGCCGGCCGCCGTCCAGCAGGACAACGGCCGTGGCATGGTCATCATCCGCTGGCTGACCGCGGAGTGCGGCGGCAAGCTGAGAGTCCGGCCCACCCGGGAGGGCGGCAAGACCGTCTCCATCGAACTCCCGTGGACGGTACCGGCCGAGCCGGTCTCCGCGGCGGGGCAGCAGGAACCGTAGAGAGGCGCCTCCGGAAGTCGGAGGCGCCTCTCAAGGCGTCACGGCGGCCCCGCGAGGGTGACGGCAGGTCAGGTCGCCATCACCCCCACGGGACGGGTCACTTGACCCGGCCGTACCAGACGCTCTTGGTCCAGATCTTCTGCAGCTTCACGACCTCCCCGCTCTTCGGGGAGTGCCAGATCTTCCCTTTCCCGGCATAGATGCCGACGTGGTACACGCTGGAGCCGGAGTGGAAGAACACGAGGTCTCCGGCCTTGCGGTTCCCCACGGAGATGTGGCGGGTCTTGTTGTACTGCTGGGCCGCCGTACGAGGCAGGCTTTTGCCCGCCTTCTTGAATGAGTAGAGCGTGAGCCCGGAGCAGTCGAACCGGTGCGGCCCCGCGGCGCCCCACTTGTACGGGGAGCCCTTCTTGGAGGCAGCGACCTGGAGTGCCTTCGTCGCTGGTGTCGCGGCCTCGGCGTCGGATGCGACGCCCGGGACCACGAGGGAGCCGCCCACGGCGGCGATGGTGAGAGCCGAGGCCGTACCGGCCCGGGCCATGAGCGACGGGACACGATTGAGCGCAGACATGCGCAACCCTTCGTCAGCCGCCTGTGAAGGATGACCTGTCGGATTCGGGCTGGCGAAGTTGCCCGGCCGCATACTGCGGCTTCACCCCAAGGGCTGCTCGGATCGGCTGTTGAAGGCCGATCCGGCGACCCGTCGTGCCTGGGTCCTCCACTCCTGCCGATCCACTCCTGTCGACCGGTCATCCGGGCGGCGGCAGGACTCGGCGTCCGCCCGGATCGCCCCGCCGCTGCGGCGGGGTCTTGTCGTCAGACAGGGATCTTCACGTACTCCACGCCGAAAAACCCAATGGAATCGGGGATTTGTGGCGTTACTCACCACTCACCCGTTCGGGTGGACACTCGTCTGTTCGAGGGAACGTCGACAGGGTCAAGGACCCCCGGACCAGCGACGGAGGTACTCATTCCGGAGTCGGGCTACGCGCGTTGCGCAACCTTTGCGGCCCTGTCAAAGGAGAGGTGTCTACTCCAAACGGGGGTACGTCGTTTGGTCCGTTTGAAGGCCGGCCCGGACGCGCCGCCACGCGGTCGGGCGCGCCGGACCGGCTGCCGTCACGTCAACTGTCGGAGTGCGGCGGCACCGTGACCCGGGCTGTGCGCCGCTCGCCGTCGAGCACCCGCAGCGCACGCGCCAGGGTCATGGCGTGCACTTCGGTCTCGCCGCGCCGATGCATGGTCGCCAGCGCGTCGCGCAGCTCGGCGGCCTTCGTCACCAGCGCCTGGGCGGCCCGCAGCCCGCGGTAGGTGTCATCGTGGCGCGCCGGGTTGATACGGCCGAGCAGGTCGACCACCTCGAGATAACGGTCGATCAACTCGCCCTCGGCGCGCGTCAGGGCGGGCAGCGGAGGAAGTTCCGGCGGCAGCATCGCCCGCTCACCGGGCGCCGGGCGCGGTGCGCGACGCCTTGCGGCTGGGGATGATCCCGTCCACCAGGCCGTACTCCACGGCTTCCTGCGCGTCCAGGACCTTGTCCCGCTCGATGTCCGCGGTGACTTGCTCGTGGGTGCGCCCGGTGTGCCGTACGAGCATCTCCTCCAGCCGGAACCGGATGCGCCCCAACTCCTCGGCCTGGATGGCCAGATCGCTGGCCTGGCCCTCCACAGGCTGGGGCAGGGACGGCTGGTGGATCACCACGCGCGCGCCGGGCAGGGCGAACCGCCGGCCCGGGGTGCCCGCCGCCAGCAGCACCGCGGCGGACGAGCCGGCCTGCCCCAGGCAGACCGTCTCCACGTCGCAGGTGACGAACCGCATCGTGTCGTAGATCGCCGACATCGCGCTGAACGAGCCGCCGGGGGAGTTGATGTAGAGGGAGATGTCCCGGTCCGGGTCCTGGTACTCGAGGTGCATGAACTGGGCCATCACATCGTTCGCCGACGTGTCGTCGATCTGTGTCCCGAGGAAGACGATCCGCTCCTCCAGGAGCTTCGAGTACGGGTCCATCGTCCTCGAGCCGGAGCTCGTGCGCTCCGTGAACTCGGGCAGCACATAGCGGGCGGACGGTCGGGTCATGAGGCACCCCTCCTTCTGTGTCTGTAAAAAATGTACAGGATGTACTTGACGCTAGAATGGGGTCATGGCCTACGAGATTCCGGTGACGCAAGCCAGGGCTGAACTCGCCGACTTGATCAACCGCGTGGTGTACGGCGGTGAGCGCGTCGTCGTGACCCGCCACGGCAAGCCACTCGTCGCCCTTGTCTCCGCCGCCGACCTGGAACGACTGGAGAAGCTCGCGGAGCCCGTCGGTCCGGCCGAGCTCGCCGAGGAGCAGGTGATCACCGCGGTCTCCGCCGTCCGGGAGGTCGCGTCCGCTTCCCGCGAACAGCAGCGCTTCGGCATCACGGCGCACCACGGGGGGACCGGAGCCTCCTGAGACACGGAAAGACCGTGCACCCACAGGGGTGCACGGTCTTGGGTCGCGGGGCGGTCCGTCAGCCGACCGGCGCGAGCTCTCGCTCCGTCACCCGGGGCTCGGCGTTCCTCTTCCGGTCCTTGAGCGCGCTCCCGAGCAGGACCGCGCCGAGGCCTAGCGCCGCCCACCAGGCCAGCGTCAGGGCGGGGCCCGTCGCCGCCGCGCCGTCGAAGTACGCCACTGACCGCGTCAGGGTCGCGCTGGCACCCGGCGGCAGCCACTGGCCGATGGTGCCGGCCGGCTCGGGCAGCATCTGCGGCGCTGAGGCCGCGCCGGACCACGGGTTGCCGAACAGCATGACCACACCGGCGACGATGCCCACGCCGGGGGTGCCGAGCAGTGCGGCGAGACCGGCGACGGCGCCGCTCACGGCCAGCGCCGCCAGTCCGAACGCCCCGGCCTGCGCCCACCAGTCGCCGGTGATGACTCCGAGCCAGCTGTCCGCGACACCGGCGGCGGCCACGCCGACCAGTGCGGAGGCGCCGACCAGGACGAGCACGGCACGTGTCCCGCGCAGCCCGCTGAAGGTCACCACCGCGCCCGCCGCCATACCGGCCAGGGCCAGCGGCAGCACGCTGGCGTTGAGGGCGGCGCCCCGCGGGTCCGCGGCCGGGGCGGCCACCACGTCGACCGTCCTGACCTGTGCGCCGTCGGCGGCGGCCTGCTCCGCCACCGTCTGCTGGAGCAGCTGGGCGACGACCGGGCTCGCGGCCGAGGCGGTCAGCAGCCTCGGTCCGTCAGCGGTGACGACGACCGCCCCGTATACGGTCCGGTCCTCGACGGCGTCCCGGGCCGCGGCCTCGTCCGTGTAGCGGTGGATCTCGAACGCGCCCTCGTGCTGTGCCAGTTGCTTCTCCACCTGGGCGGCCGCGGCGGCGGGCCCGGCCACGCCGAGCGGCAGGTCGCGGGGCGCGGTGCGGGCCGCGGGCCAGGCGAAGGCCCACAGGGCGAGCGCCGCGATGACCGGGACGAGGACGGTGACCGCGATCATGCGGCGGGCGTTCCCGGTGGGGGCGGTGGACATGGCGTTTCCCTTCCGAGCGGAATCCAAAAAGAAGGATCGTTCGTTTTAGCTGTCACCACCGTCCTGCCGTCGTCGCCTCTTGTCAAGAAGGAACGTTCGTTTTAAGTTGGTGACCATGGCCCGCGTATCCCAGGAACACCTCGACGCCCGTCGCCGGCAGATCCTCGAAGGCGCCGCGGTCTGCTTCGCCCGCAACGGCTTCCACGCCACGTCCATGCAGGACGTGCTGAAGGAGGTCGACCTGTCGGCCGGAGCGGTGTACCGCTACTTCAGCGGCAAGGAGGAGCTGATCGCTGCGGTCGTCGGAGAGGTGCTCGACTCGGTCCGCGGGGCCTTCGAGGAGGCCTCGCGCCAGAGCCCGCCCCCGCCGCCGGACGACCTCCTCACCCTGGTCCTGGGCCGGACCCTGGGCGCCCGGGAGAACCTGACCGTCGACGGCGAGCCCGCCTTCCCCCGGCTCGTCATCCAGGTGTGGGGGGAGACGCTGCGCAACAAGGAACTGGCGGTCCTGCTGCACGACGGATACACCGGGGTGCACCAGGCCTGGACGCGGATCGTCGAGGGTTACCAGGACGCCGGGATGATGAGGGCCGACGTACCTCCGGAGCACGTGGCCCGCACGATGATCGCGGTCGCGGTCGGCTTCCTCGCCCAGCAGGCCCTCTTCGACCCCGCACCGGTGGACATCCTCCGCGACGGTCTACGGGCGTTGATGAGCATGCCGGACCCGCGCACCGCGACCGATGGATCACAGCTCGGTTAACTTGCCTGAAATGCGGTCCAACTAGCCTGCCGCCACGCCACCAGGGACTTTGCCCCGGGGCGGAGGCAACCGGACCCCGCACGGTCCGGAGCGAGGACTGTGAGGTGGGACGTGCAACTGACCCCGCACGAGCAAGAGAGGCTGCTCATCCACGTGGCGGCCGACGTGGCCGAGAAGCGCCGGGCCCGGGGGCTCAAGCTCAACCACCCGGAGACGGTCGCCCTCATCACGTCGCACATCCTCGAAGGCGCCCGTGACGGCCGTACGGTCGCCGAACTGATGGCCTCCGGACGCAAGCTGCTCACCCGGGACGACGTCATGGAGGGCATCCCCGAGATGATCCACGACGTCCAGGTCGAGGCGACCTTCCCGGACGGCACCAAGCTCGTCACCGTCCACGACCCGATCGTCTGACGGGGGCTGCCGTGATTCCCGGAGAGATCCTTTTCGCCGAGGGCCCGATCGTCTACAACGAGGGCCGTGAGGTCACCCGCCTCACCGTCCTGAACGCTGCCGACCGGCCCGTCCAGGTCGGCTCCCACTACCACTTCGCCGAGGCCAACCCCGGCCTGGAGTTCGACCGTGCCGCCGCGCGCGGCAAGCGGCTGAACGTCGCCGCCGGCACCGCCGTGCGCTTCGAGCCCGGGATCCCCGTCGACGTCGAACTCGTCCCGCTCGCCGGCGCCCGGATCGTGCCCGGACTGCGCGGGGAGACCGGAGGTGCCCTCGATGCCTGAGATCTCGCGTGCCGCGTACGCCGACCTGTTCGGTCCGACGACCGGCGACCGCATCCGGCTCGCCGACACCGACCTGATCGTCGAGATCGAGGAGGATCGTTCCGGCGGGCCCGGACTCGCCGGTGACGAGGCGGTGTTCGGCGGTGGCAAGGTCATCCGCGAGTCCATGGGGCAGTCGCGCGCTACGCGCGCAGACGGCACCCCGGACACCGTCATCACGGGCGCGGTGATCATCGACCACTGGGGGATCGTCAAGGCCGACGTCGGCATCCGCGACGGCCGGATCACCGCGATCGGCAAGGCCGGCAACCCGGACACGATGGACGGCGTCCACCCGGACCTGGTCCTCGGCCCCGAGACCGAGGTCATCGCGGGCAACGGGCGGATCCTCACCGCCGGCGCGGTCGACGCGCACGTCCACTTCATCTGCCCGCAGATCGCCGACGAGGCACTGTCCGCCGGTGTCACCACGCTGGTCGGCGGCGGCACGGGCCCCGCCGAGGGCTCGAAGGCGACCACCGTCACCCCCGGCCCCTGGCACCTGGCCCGCATGATGGAGGCGATGGAGCAGTACCCGCTCAACATCGGCTTCCTCGGCAAGGGCAACACCGTCTCGCACGAGGCGATGCTCTCCCAGATCCGCGGCGGGGCACTCGGGCTGAAGCTCCACGAGGACTGGGGCTCGACCCCGGCCGTCATCGACGCCTCGCTGACGGTGGCGGACCGGACGGGTGTCCAGGTCGCCATCCACACGGACACCCTCAACGAGGCCGGTTTCGTCGGCGACACGCTCGCCGCGATCGCCGGACGCGGCATCCACGCCTACCACACCGAGGGTGCGGGCGGCGGGCACGCGCCGGACATCATGACCGTGGTCTCCGAGCCGCACGTCCTGCCCAGCTCGACCAACCCGACGCGGCCCTTCACCGTCAACACCGCCGAGGAACACCTCGACATGCTGATGGTGTGCCACCACCTCAACGCGGCGGTACCGGAGGACCTGGCCTTCGCCGAGTCCCGGATCCGGCCGACGACGATCGGCGCGGAGGACATCCTCCACGACCTCGGCGCCATCTCGATCATCTCGTCCGACGCCCAGGCCATGGGCCGCGTCGGCGAGGTCATCATGCGGACCTGGCAGACCGCCCACGTCATGAAGCGCAAGCGGGGCGCACTGCCCGGGGACGGTCGCGCGGACAACCACCGGGTACGCCGGTACGTCGCCAAGTACACGATCAACCCGGCGATCGCGCAGGGCCTGGCCCGGGAGGTCGGGTCGGTGGAGACCGGCAAGCTCGCCGACCTCGTGCTGTGGGAGCCCGCGTTCTTCGGGGTCAAACCGCACCTCGTCGTCAAGGGCGGGCAGATCGCCTACGCGCAGATGGGCGACGCCAACGCGTCGATCCCCACCCCCCAGCCGATCCTGCCGCGCCCGATGTACGGCGCGATCGGGCGGGCGCCGGCCTCCAACTCGTTCAACTTCGTCGCCCCACTGGCGATCGAGGACGGGCTGCCGGAGCGGCTTCAGCTCGGGAAGCGGTTCGTGGCGATCGAGTCGACGCGCGGGGTCACCAAGGCGGACATGCGCGAGAACGACGCGCGGCCCCGGGTGCAGGTCGATCCCGACAGCTTCGCCGTGCACATCGACGGGGAGCTGGTCGAGGCCACGCCCGCCGCCGAACTGCCCATGGCCCAGCGTTACTTCCTGTTCTGATGTCCAGGGGAGCACTTCTCGTCCTGGCCGACGGCCGCTTTCCCGCCGGGGGGCATGCGCACTCCGGCGGGGCCGAGGCGGCCGTCAAGGCCGGGCGGATCACCGGGGCGGCGAGCCTGGAGGCGTTCTGCCAGGGGCGGCTGTGGACGGCGGGGCTGGTTTCCGCATCGCTGGCAGCCGCCGCCGTACTCGGGGTGGATCCCGTGGAGTTGGACGCGGCCGCGGACGCGCGTACACCGTCACCCGCGCTGCGGGTCGCCGCGCGGAGGCTGGGGCGGCAGCTGATGCGGGCCGCGCGGGCCACCTGGCCGTCGGGTGAACTCGACGCCCTGGCAAGGGAGTTCCCCAAGGGGGCGCACCAGCCTGTGGTGTTGGGTGTCACGGCTCGGGCGGCCGGGCTCGATGCGGTCGACGCGGCGTACTGCGCGGCGTACGAGAGTGTGAGCGGGCCGGCTTCGGCGACGGTGCGATTGCTGAGTCTCGATCCGTTCGATGCGACGGGAGTGCTGGCGCGGCTGGCGCCGGAGCTGGACCGTGTCGCGGATCGGGCGGTGGAGGCCGGTCGCAGGGTGCGGAGTGAGGGTGTGGGCGCCTTGCCCGCGGCTTCCGCTCCGTTGCTGGAGATCTCGGCGGAGTCGCATGCGGCTTGGCCGGTGCGGCTGTTCGCGTCGTAGGACTTACCTGACCAGACCCCCTGGTGACCTGTGACGCACCGTCCAGGTCACCCACCCAGGGGCGCGGGGAACCGCGCGACCAGCCCCCGCTGACCCGCACCCGACCACTACGTGTAGGAGCCGTACATGCACCTCGACCACCACCACGACGGCCCCGCCGCCCTCAGCGCGGACGCGCACCGTCCTGACGGTTCGCGCCGTGCGCTGCGGATCGGGCTCGGTGGGCCCGTCGGATCGGGCAAGACCGCCACCGTCGCCGCGCTCTGCCGTGCCCTGCGTGACGAGTTGTCCCTCGCGGTCGTCACCAATGACATCTACACCCGCGAGGACGCCGAGTTCCTGCTGCGTGAGGCCGTGCTGCCGCCCGAGCGGATCACCGCCGTGGAGACGGGGGCCTGTCCGCACACCGCGATCCGGGACGACATCTCGGCGAACCTGGAAGCGGTGGAGGATCTGGAGGACGAGATCGGGCCGTTGGATCTCGTGCTGGTCGAGAGCGGTGGGGACAACCTCACGGCGACCTTCTCCAAGGGGCTCGTCGACGCGCAGATCTTCGTGATCGACGTGGCCGGCGGGGACGACATCCCGCGCAAGGGCGGCCCTGGGGTGACCACCGCCGACCTCCTCATCGTCAACAAGACCGACCTCGCCCCCTACGTCGGCTCGGATCTCGCGCGGATGGCGGCGGACGCCAAGGCACAGCGGGCCGAACTGCCGGTCGTCTTCCAGTCACTCAGGAGCGAGGCCGGGGTGGCGGACGTCGCCGCGTGGGTGCGTGCGCAGCTGGCCGCGTGGACGGCGTGACGGTGGGCGTGACGGGTGTGGCGGGCGTGAAGGCCACCGCGCGGATCGGGGCGCGGGACGACGGACGCGGCGGTACGTCGCTGCCGGTGCTGGAGGGCGACGGACCGCTGGCGTTGCGGCGGACCCGGGGGAGTGCCGACGAGGCGCGGGTCGTGCTCGTCGGTGCGATGAGCGGGCCGCTCGGCGGGGATCACTTCACCGTCGAGGCCGAGGTGGCCGAGGGGGCCCGGCTGCGGGTCGGGTCGGCCGCCGCCACCATCGCGCTGCCGGGACAGGCCAAGGGGGAGTCCCGGTACGACGTAGGGCTCACCGTCGCCGACCGGGGTGAACTGCACTGGCTGCCGGAGCAGTTGATCTCCGCGCAGGGCAGCGAGCTGTACGTCACCACGCGGGCCGACGTGGCCGGGACCGGGCGGCTCGTCCTGCGTGAGGAGCAGGTGCTGGGGCGTGCCGCGGAGCAACCCGGGCGGCTCACCAGCCGTCTCACCCTGTGTGTGGCCGGGCGTACCGTCCTCGACCAGGAGTTGGCCTGCGGGCCCGGGGCGCCGGCCGGCTGGGACGGCCCCGCCGTGCTGGCGGGGCATCGAGCCGTGGGGCAACTGATCGTCGTACGGCCGGAGTTCGCCGTGGAGCCGGTCGCCGCGCGCGTGCTCGGGGACGGTGCCGTGGTCGTGCCGCTCGCCGGACCGGCGGTTCTGGTGAGCGCCGTGGCGCCGGACGCGCTGAAGCTGCGCAGGGTCCTGGACGAGGCGCTGGCCTCGCTCGGGTAGCGAACGGCCCTCTCCGTTTATCGGATTGGTAAAGAAGAGGCGGCCACCCCTGTTCTCAGGCGACGCACAGCCGCGAGGATCCCCTTGTCATCAACGACATAGGGGAGTTCCAGTTGAGGCACCACAGATCGACAAGGCGGGCCGCGGCGTTCGGCTCGGCCGGAGTGCTGGTCACGGCGACCCTGATAGCGGGGGCCGTCACGGCCCCCACCGCCAGCGCGAGCGCGGCCGGCCGGCACGGCCAGGACCGTGAGGCCCGCGGCGCCGCCATCGCCGCCGCCCGCGCCGAGAAGGCCGGGATCGACTGGCAGGACTGTCCCGCCGACTGGGGGCTCGAGAAGCCGATCCAGTGCGGCTGGGTCAGCGTGCCGCTGGACTACGCGAAGCCGGGCGGCAAGCAGATCAAGCTCGCCGTCGACCGGATCGGCAACACCGGGACCAAGGCCGAGCGCCAGGGCGCGCTCATCTACAACCCGGGCGGTCCCGGCGGCTCCGGCCTGCGCTTCCCGCGCCGGGTCACCACCAAGGCCCCGGTGTGGGTCAACACGTCCAAGGCGTACGACTTCGTGGGCTTCGACCCGCGAGGCGTGGGCCATTCGGCGCCGATCTCCTGCATCGACCCGCAGGAGTTCGTGAAGGCGCCCAAGGCGGACCCGGTGCCCGGCTCCGAGGCCGACAAGCTCGCCCAGCGCAAGCTCGCCCGTGAGTACGCGGAGGGCTGTGCCGAGCGCAGCGGCGAGATGCTGCCGCACATGACCACGCCGAACACCGCGCGCGACCTGGACGTCATCCGCGCCGCGCTCGGCGAGAAGAAGCTCAACTACCTCGGCGTCTCCTACGGCACCTACCTCGGCGCCGTCTACGGCACGCTGTTCCCGGGTCATGTCCGCCGTATGGTCGTCGACAGCGTCGTCAGCCCGTCGCGGGAGAAGATCTGGTACGAGGCCAACCTCGACCAGGACGTCGCCTTCGAGATGCGCTGGAAGGACTGGCAGGACTGGGTCGCCGCCAACGACGCCGCCTTCCACCTCGGCACCACGCGTGCCGAAGTCCAGGCGAAGTGGCTGGAGTTGCGTGCCACGGCCAAGAAGAGCCCCATCGGTGGCGTCGTCGGCCCCGCCGAGCTGATCGGCTTCTTCCAGAGCGCCCCGTACTACGACTCCGCGTGGGTCTCGACGGCCACCGTGCTCAGCAAGTACTTCGCCGGCGACACCCAGGCGGTCGTCGACGCCGCCGCGCCCGACCTGTCGGACACCGCGGGCAACGCCACCTCGGAGAACGGCAACGCCGTCTACACGGCCGTCGAGTGCACCGACGCCAAGTGGCCCACCAGCTGGAAGAAGTGGGACCGCGACAACACCCGGCTGCACAAGGACTACCCGTTCCTCACCTGGGCCAACGCCTGGATGAACCTGCCCTGCGCGACCTGGCCGGTCAAGCAGCAGACCCCGGTGGACGTCAGGACCGGCAAGGGACTGCCCGGGGTGCTGATCGTGCAGTCCGAGCGTGACGCGGCGACCCCGTACGGCGGTGCGGTCGAGCTGCACAAGCGGTTCAAGGGCTCCCGTCTGATCACCGAGAAGAACGCCGGCTCCCACGGTGTGACCAGCCTGGTCAACCCGTGCATCAACGAGCGGGTGGACTCCTACCTGCTCAGCGGCAAGCTGGACGCCTCCGACGTCACGTGCGGACCGCACGCTACGCCGAAGCCGTAACACCGGAGGGGCGGCCCCGGTCGGGCCGCCCCTCTTTCATGCCGTGAACCAGGCGTCCTCCGCCGCGTAGTCGAAGAGGTCGCCGTACGACCGGGCCATCTTCGGGTAGGCCTCCCGCCAGTCCCGCCCGGCCAGGTGTCCCTCGATCCAGGCGACGGTCTCGGGCAGCGTCTCCGCGTACCGGACCACCGCCCGGTAGCCCAACTCCCGCTCGGCGGCGCCCATGTCGCAGACGATGGGCACCGGCACCGACCACGGGGTGTCCCCGACCCCGGGGGCCGGGGGCGGCCCGTCCACGAGCACGTCCTCCCGTTCCACCCCCATCACCGTGTCGATGGCCCGGGCGATCTCCGCCACCGTCGGCGCGTCCGGGTCCACGGCGTTGAGCACCCGGGTCCCGGGCCGCGCAGCGGCCAGCCGGACCAGCTCGGCGATGTTGTGGACACTCGCCGGATGGAACCGGCTCCGGCCGCCGTGGGAGAGGACGCGCCGGGCCCTCCCGTCCAGGTTCCGCTTGACGAACCAGAGCTCGCGCGGTGTCCGGCAGTGTGGCCCGTGGATGGCACCCGCCCGCAGCAGTGTGGTGGGCAACCGCTCCCCGGCGCCCAGCAGTTCGCGCTCCAGCGCGGCCTTGCGGGTGCTGTACGACCGCTCTCCCGGCTGCACGGTCCGCTGGTCCTCGGTGATCCACACCGGGTACTCGGGAAAGCCGTCCGGCTCGTCCTGGGTGTCGAAGTTACGGCCCTTGTCGTCCTCGTACACCGACACGCTGGAGATGACGACGGCGGACCCGACGCGATCGGCGAGGCCGGTCAACTGCCGTGCGTGCGCGGCCCCGTAGGCCACCATGTCGACCAGCACATCGCACCCGTCACCCACCGCGGCGGCGAGCGCGTTGCCGTCCTCGCGGTCGGCGCGGGCGACCCGTACCTCCCCGGGCCAGCGCCCGTCCCGCCCGCCGCCCCTGGAGACGGCGGTCACCTCCCACCCGTCGCGGGCCAGCGCGCCCACCGCCGCCCGGCCGATCTGCCCGGTCGCCCCGATCACCACAGCACGTCGCGTCATACGGCGACAGTACGGCGGCCGGCTCGGGGCGTCCCACGGCCTCTGCCGACAGCAGAGGTCAGCGCAGGGGGATCCGCGGGAACCGGCGTTCCTTCTCGGAGCGCTCCGCGGCTTGCGCGGCCTTCGCGACGGCCGCGTACTCGTCGACGTACTCCTGCCCGGAGAGGTTCAGGATGGCGTAGATGATCTCGTCGGTGATGGCGCGCAGGATCGCCTTCTCGTTCTCCATGCCTTCGTAGCGGGAGAAGTCGAGGGGTTCGCCGAAGCGGATGGTCACGGGGTGGAGGTTGGGGATGACCTTGCCGGGCGGCTGGGCCTCGAAGGTGCCGATCATCGCGCAGGGGATGACGGGCACCCCGGCCTTCAGCGCCATCACCGCGACACCGACCTTGCCCTTGTAGAGCCGGCCGTCGTGCGACCGCGTGCCCTCCGGGTAGATCCCGAGCAGCTCGTCCTTGCTCAGTACCCCGAGCCCCTCACGGATGGCGGCCTGCCCGGCCTCCTTGCCCGTGCGGTCGACCGGGATCTGCCCGGCGCTGCGGAAGAAGAACGCGGTGAGCCGGCCCTTCACGCCCGGGCCCGTGAAGTACTCCTTCTTCGCGAGGAAGGTGATGCGGCGCTTGAGGATCGCCGGCATCAGGAAGTGGTCCGAGAAGGACAGGTGATTACCGGCGACGATCGCCGCCCCGGTCGCCGGCACGTGCTCGAGCCCCTCGATGCGGGGTCGGAAGACCAGTCTCAGCAGGGGTCCCAACAACACGTATTTGAGCAGGTAGTAGAACAACTGGACGCTCCTCACTCCGGCAAATCGGCTCAACCGCCGCGTTCCAGCAGGTCAACCGGCGTGTCGTGGGGGTGCCAGTGTATGTGCATGCGGGGGCGCGCGGAACTGGGTCGCGGGCGGGGGGAGGCGACCGCGGGATCAGCCTGGTGCTACTGGCGGGTAGGGGGCAACGAGATCGCTCAGCATGACGGATTCGCGAGCATGGGTGGCGGAGAGGGAGGTCTTGCGTCCCGGCGCGACCAGGGGCGGTCGCCGCAACCCCGCACAGGACGGGGCCGGCTTTCCGTGACCTCCTGGAACGGTCACGGAAAGCCGGCCCCGTCGCCGGGCGCTCAGCCCCGGGTCAGTACCTTCTCCAACGCCCCCAGCGCACCGGAGAGTTCATCCCCCGTGATCGTCAGCGGCGGCGCCAGCCGGATCGTCGAGCCGTGGGTGTCCTTCACCAACACGCCTTCCCGCATCAGCCGTTCACTGATCTCCCGCCCGGTCCCGAACACCGGGTCGATGTCGACGCCCGCCCACAGCCCGCGGGCACGGAAGCCGAGGACGCCCTTGCCGACCAGCTCCGACAGGCCGTCCCGCAGCACCACGCCCAACTCGGTGGCCCGGCGCTGGAATTCGCCCGTCTCCAGGAGATCGACCACGGCCGTGCCGACCGCGGCCGCGAGCGGATTGCCGCCGAAGGTGGAGCCGTGCTCACCCGGTCGCAGCACGCCCAGCACATCCCGGCGGGCCACCACCGCGGACACCGGGACGATGCCGCCGCCGAGCGCCTTGCCGAGGAGCAGCATGTCCGGGACGACCGGCTCGTGCTCGACGGCCAGGGTGCGGCCCGTGCGGCCCAGACCGGACTGGATCTCGTCCGCGATGAAGAGACAGCCCTTGCGGCGGGTCAGTTCGCGGACGCCGGTGAGGTAGCCCTCGTCCGGGATCACGACCCCCGCCTCGCCCTGGATGGGCTCCAGGAGCACCGCCGCCGTCGTGTCGTCGACCGCCGCCTCCAGGGCCGCCAGGTCGTTGTACGGCACGATCCGGAAACCGGGGGTGAAGGGGCCGAAGCCGGCGCGGGCCGTCTCGTCGGTGGAGAACGACACGATCGTCGTCGTACGGCCGTGGAAGTTCTCCGCGGCGACCACGATCGTCGCCCGGTCCGCGGGAACGCCCTTCACGTCGTACGCCCACTTGCGGGCCACCTTGATGCCGCTCTCCACCGCTTCGGCGCCGGTGTTCATCGGCAGCACCATGTCGAGGCCCGTCAACCGCGCCAGGCGCTGGGCGAACTCGGCCAGCCTGTCGTTGTGGAAGGCCCGTGAGGTGAGGGTCAGACGCTCCAGCTGGCGGTGGGCCGCCTCGATGAGCGCCGGGTGGCGGTGGCCGAAGTTGAGGGCCGAGTAGCCGGCCAGCATGTCCAGGTAGCGGCGGCCCTCGACGTCCTCCACCCAGGTGCCCTCGGCGCGGGCGACGACCACGGGCAGCGGGTGGTAGTTGTGCGCCAGCACCGGTTCCTCGGCGCTGATCAGATCGGCGGAGGAGCGCGTGTGTACGGCAGCGGTCATGAGCGGATCTCCTGGGTGCAGCACTTGATGCCGCCGCCGGCCTTGTGGAACTCGGAGAGGTCGACGGGGACGGGGACATAGCCGTGGTCGTCGAGGCGCGCGGCGAGCGCCTCGGCCTGCGGTGCGATGAAGACATGACGGCCGTCGGACACCGAGTTCAGTCCGAACGCCATGGCGTCGTTCCGGGTCGCGAGCACCGCGCGGGGGTAGAGCCGTGCGAGTACCTCGCGGCTGCCCGGGGAGAACGCCTCCGGGTAGTACACGATGTTGTTCTCGCCCTCTGAGTCGTCCAGGACGAACAGCGCGGTGTCCAGGTGGTAGAAGTGCGGGTCCACCAGCGTCAGGCTGATCACCGGGTGGCCGAAGAACTCCTGCACCTCGCGGTGGGCCTCCCGGGTCGTCCGGAAGCCGGTGCCGGCCAGTACGTACCGGCCCGTCCAGACCAGATCGCCCTCGCCCTCGCAGACCGACGCCGGGCGGTGGACCTCGTAGCCCGCCGTCTTGAACCACAGGTCGTAGTGCGTGGACTCGGGGCGCCGCTGGGGCGCGTGGAACAGCGAGCCGAAGACGCGGCCGCCGACGACGACCGCCGAGTTCGCGGCGAAGACCATGTCGGGGAGACCGGGGACCGGCTCCAGGGCGTCGACGGCGTGGCCGTGGGTGCGGTAGGCGCCGATCAGCGCCTGCCACTGCTCCTGGGCCAGGTCCACGTCGACGTGGGTGTCGGGATGCATCCAGGGATTGATCGCGTACTGCACGGCGAAGTGTCTGGGTTCGCAGACGAGGAAACGCCGTCGGCGCGGCACACGGGAGTCGGACACAGAGGGGTTCCTCCGCTTCCTGCGGTGTCTACTGAGGGTTGACACCAAGGTAAGAAATGGCAGTCACGCCCGACAAGCGACAAGAATTGCGTGTCTGCGCAGGAATGCTGCGTCTTTCTTCAGTTCAACGCAGCTCTGGTGCGCGCTGCGAGGTTTCGGCCGGTGCGGGCTGGCTCGCCCCCGCCTCCGGGCTCTCCGGGATCAGATGGGACAGCACCATCACACTGATCGTCTTGCGGATGAAGGGCTCGATCCGGATCCGCTCCAGCACCTCCTCGAAGTGCTCCACGTCCCGTGCCCGCACATGCAGCAGCGCGTCCGCGCCGCCCGTCACGGTCATCGCCGCGGTGATCTCCGGATGGTTGCGCACCACCTCCGCGAGCCGCCGCGGCGGCGCCGCACCCTCGCAGTACACCTCCACGTACGCCTCCGTGCGCCAGCCCAGCGCCGACGGCTGCACCGTGGCCGTGAACCCGGTGATCACGCCGGTCTCGCGCAACCGGTCCACGCGCCGCTTGACCGCCGTGGAGGACAGCCCCACGGCCGTGCCGATCTCGGCGAAGCTCGTCCTGGCGTTCGCCATCAGAGCGGTGATGATCTTCCGGTCGAGCTCGTCGAACGGTGCGGGCGCGCTGTGCATGTCGGCACTGTATCCAGCGGGAACGTCCATCCCTCGGCACGTGTGCAGACGTACGAATTACTCCTACACTCCGGGTTCATGCTGCGCGCCCTGGCTGTCGACGACGAACGCCCCTCGCTGGAGGAACTCCTCTACCTCCTCAACGCCGACCCCCGGATCGGCACCGCGGAGGGCGCGGGCGACGCGACCGAGGCGCTGCGCCGCATCAACCGGGCCCTGGAGTCCGGACCCCAGGGCCCCGAGGCGATCGACGTCGTCTTCCTCGACATCAACATGCCCGGTCTGGACGGCCTCGACCTGGCCCGGCTGCTCACCGGGTTCGCCCGGCCGCCGCTGGTCGTGTTCGTCACCGCCCACGAGGACTTCGCCGTGCAGGCGTTCGACCTCAAGGCGGTGGACTACGTCCTCAAGCCCGTCCGCAAGGAACGCCTCGCGGAAGCGGTGCGTCGCGTCGTCGAACTGCGCTCGGCCGAGATCCGCGGCACCACCCCGCGCATCCCCGTCAGCGAGCCCGACCCCGACCACATACCCGTGGAACTGGGGGGCGTGACCCGTTTCGTCAGCGTCGAGGACATCACCCACGTCGAGGCCCAGGGCGACTACGCCCGGCTGCACACGACCAAGGGCAGCCACCTCGTCCGCATCCCCCTGTCCACCCTGGAGGAGCGCTGGCGCTCCCGCGGATTCGTCCGAATCCACCGCCGCCACCTGGTCGCACTGCGCCACGTCGGCGAACTGCGCCTCGACGCCGGCACCGTCAGCGTCCTGGTCGGCTCCGAGGAACTCCAGGTCAGCCGCCGCCACACCCGCGAACTGCGGGACCTGCTGATGAGGAGGCCGTGACGGTGCCCCAGAACCAGAACCCCGCCGAACGCCGGGTCGTCGTCACCGGCCCGCCCCGGCAGACCCGCCGCGTCCGCGGCTACAACCGCCCCCGCACCGAGATCGACGAGCAGACCACCCTCGGCCACACCTACGTCCGCTCCCTCATGCGCACCCAACTGCGCGCCGCCCTCACCGTGTTCGCCGTCCTCGGCCTGCTCGTCGGCCCGCTCCCGCTGCTCTTCGCCGCGATGCCGGACACCCGCCGCGTGGAATGGGCGGTCCTCGGCTTCGGCCTGTACGTTCCGCTCGTGCTGCTCGCCCGCTGGTACGTGCGGCGGGCGGAGCGCAACGAACGCGACTTCGTACGCCTCGTAGAAGACCGATGAACTCCAGCTACGCCGTTCCGGCCGTCGCCCTCGTCGTGGTCGCCACCGTCCTCGTCGGCGCCTTCGGCCTGCGCATCTCCCGCACCACGTCCGACTTCTACGTCGCCTCGCGCACCGTCGGCCCCCGGCTCAACGCGGCCGCCATCAGCGGTGAGTACCTCTCCGCCGCGTCCTTCCTCGGCATCGCGGGCCTCGTCCTGGTCCAGGGCCCCGACATGCTCTGGTACCCGGTCGGCTACACCGCCGGCTACCTCGTCCTGCTGATCTTCGTCGCCGCCCCGCTGCGCCGCTCCGGCGCCTACACACTGCCCGACTTCGCCGAGGCCCGGCTCGCCTCCCAGGCGGTGCGACGGCTCGCCGGGGCCTTCGTCGTCGGCGTCGGCTGGCTGTATCTGCTGCCCCAACTCCAGGGTGCCGGGCTCACGCTGACGGTCCTGACCGGGGCGCCCGACGGGCTCGGCGGAGTGATCGTCGCCGTCGTCGTGGTCGCGACCGTCGCCGCGGGCGGCATGCGCAGCATCACCTTCGTGCAGGCCTTCCAGTACTGGCTCAAGCTCACCGCGCTGCTCGTCCCCGCCCTCTTCCTCGTCCTCGCCTGGCAGGGCGACGGCGCCCCCACCCACGCCTTCGAGGAACCGGCCACCTTCCGCGAACAGCGCGTCGTGCGCGTCGACGACAGCCTCGACCTGGAACTCGACCGCCCGCTGACCGTCACGGTCGACGGCACCGTCGACGGCCGCACCCACGAGGACACCGAACTCCGCCTCCCCGCCGGCACCCACCACATCGACGCCGGCACCCGGCTGACCTTCGCCCAGGGCGCCACCGTCCCCGAGGCCGACCGCAACGGCGGAGCCGGCCTGTCGCCCTCCCAGGCCGAGACCCGCGGCGAACGCCCGCTGTACGCCACGTACGGACTGATCCTCGCGACCTTCCTCGGCACCATGGGCCTGCCGCACGTGGTGGTCCGCTTCTACACCAGCCCGCACGGCGTCGCCGCCCGCCGCACCACCGTCGCGGTCCTCGGCCTGATCGGCGCCTTCTACCTCCTGCCACCGGTCTACGGCGCCCTCGGCCGCCTGTACGCCCCCGAACTCACCCTCACCTCGAACGCGGACGCCGCCGTGCTGCTGCTGCCCGACCGGATGATCGGCGGCCTCGGCGGCGACCTCCTCGGCGCACTGGTCGCCGGGGGCGCCTTCGCGGCGTTCCTGTCGACCGCCTCGGGGCTGACCATGGCGGTGGCCGGCGTGCTCACCCAGGACGTCCTCCCGTCCCGCGGTGTAAGACACTTCAGACTCGGCACGGTCCTCGCCATGGCCGTACCGCTGGCGGCGAGCGTCCTGGTCGGCGGCCTGCCGGTCGCCGACGCGGTCGGGCTCGCCTTCGCGGTGTCGGCCTCCTCCTTCTGTCCGCTGCTCGTCCTCGGCATCTGGTGGCGCCGGCTGACCCCGCCGGGCGCGGCCGCCGGGATGCTGGTGGGCGGCGGCTCCGCCCTGGTCGCCGTGGCCGCGACGATGGCCGGCCTCCCCGGCACCGGAGCGCTGCACGCCCTGCTCGCCTGGCCCGCCCTCTGGTCGGTACCGCTGGCCTTCCTCACCATGGTCCTGGTGTCCCTGGCCACCCCGGGCCGGGTCCCGGCCGGAACGGCGGCGATCCTGGCGCGTTTCCATCTGCCGGAGGAGCTGCGGGCGGAGGTGAAGGCATGAGGACATCCCTGAAGAGCCTGATCGGGGCCGCCGTATGAGCGGTTTCCTCGCCGGCCTGTGTGTCGCGATCCTCCCCCTGCTCGCCGCCGGCTTCTGGCTGGGGCGCCGCACCGCGCGCCCCGAGAGCCTGCGGGGCCTCGGCACCCCCGTCGAGCACGCCACCTTCGAGACCCTGCACACCGCCTCCCTCGCCGCGCCCCCGCTCAGGGCGGGCCTCACCGAGGAGACCGCCGGCAGGTCGGCCCGCCGGCTGCGCACGCTCCTCGGCACGGACGCCCTGTGCCTGACCGACCAGAAGGCGGTACTGGTCTGGGACGGCATCGGCGGCCACCACCGCGCCCAGATCATGGAGCGGCTCGCCGGACCCCTGGAGACCGGCCGCGGCGAGGCATTCCCGCTGACCTGCGACCACCTCGACTGCACGGTCCGCTGGGCCGTCGTGGCACCGCTCACCGTCGACGACCGGATCCACGGCACCCTCGTCGCCTTCGGGCCCCACGAGTCCGCCGTCCTCGTGAGGGCCGCCGGGGAAGTCGCCCGCTGGATCTCCGTCCAGCTCGAACTCGCCGACCTCGACCAGTCCCGCACCCGTCTCATCGAAGCCGAGATCAAGGCCCTGCGCGCCCAGATATCCCCGCACTTCATCTTCAACTCGCTCGCGGTGATCGCGAGTTTCGTCCGCACCGACCCCGAGCGCGCCCGCGAACTGCTCCTGGAGTTCGCCGACTTCACCCGCTACTCGTTCCGCAGGCACGGCGACTTCACCACCCTCGCCGACGAACTCCACGCCATCGACCACTACTTGGCGCTGGTGCGGGCCCGCTTCGGCGACCGCCTCTCCGTCACCCTCCAGATCGCCCCCGAGGTGCTGCCGGTCGCCCTGCCCTTCCTCTGCCTGCAACCGCTCGTCGAGAACGCCGTCAAGCACGGCCTGGAAGGAAAGGCCGTGTCCGCCGGCAAGGCCCACATCAGCATCACCGCACAGGACGCCGGAGCCGAGGCGCTCGTCGTCATCGAGGACGACGGCACGGGAATGGACCCCGCCGTGCTGCGCCGCATCCTCGCCGGAGAGGTCAGCCCCTCGGGAGGCATCGGACTGTCCAACGTCGACGACCGGCTCCGCCAGGTCTACGGCGACGACCACGGTCTCGTCATCGAGACCGCCATAGGGGCGGGAATGAAGATCACCGCCCGGCTGCCGAAGTACCAGCCGGGGGTGCACTCCGCCGGGCGCCTGAGCCGCGAATAGGCCTCAGGCGCCGCGCGTGGGCCTCAGGTGCTGCGCGTGACGACCATCCCGAGGGTGATCAGGCCCAGCACGACCCAGCCGAACCACAGCCAGCCGTTGCTGCCGAGCGCCACCGTGTAGGCCGTCACCACGACGAGACCGCCGACGGTGAGCACCCCCATCGTTCTGGTCGAGCCATCCGTGGAACCGGTACCGGGCATCGCAACACCCTCCTCAGGATTGGTCTCCCTCCATGGTGCCCCCGTTCTGCTTCCTGACGGTGCAGACGACGAAATGCGTGCCCGCCTTCCAGGGGCCCTCGCTCGTCCAGGAGCCTGCCGTGAACACCGACGGGTCGAAGCCGTAGTCCCGTGGCGGCACCTCCCGCCCGCACGCCACGTCCGACTCGGTGCGCGCCTCATCGAGCGTGACATCGGCACCCAACCGGGTGAATCCGAGCACCTCCTCGTCGTGCGTCCCCGCACAGGACACCAGCCGGGCGGACCGGTTGGACCGCACGTCCAGGCAGTCCCGTTTCTGCATGTTCGACACGTCGGAGAACGCGGAGCCGGGCTCGCGGTGATCGCCGAGCGGCCCGTACACCGGCCCGTGCGCGCCCAGGAGCAGACAGGCGGTCCGCTTCCCGGCGGCCACGAATCCCGCCTCGCTCGGCACGACGGCGAAGCTGCGGACATCCGCCAGCCTCCCGCGGAGCTCCTCGGTCCGTTCCTCGCACGCCGCCGGGCCCCGCTCCCGGGCCTCGGCGGCGGACGGGGCCCCGACGAAGGCCAGCACCTGCCCGTCCGCGCCGCCGCAGCCGGACTCCAGGCGCAGCCGCGGAGTGCCCTTGAAGGCGCCGGTGTCCCCCCAGTCGGCGAGCACGCAGTCGCCGTCCTCGAGAGGCCGGGAGAGCCCGATCCGCGTGCCGTACGGCTGCGCGGTCCCGCCCTCCTTCCCGTCGGCGGGCGGCTGCTGGGCCACGGCGTACCAGACCCCGCCCCCGGCGATGGCCAGCCCCAGCAGACCGGCGAGGGCGGAGTGCAGGGCCCGCGGGCGGGTACGCCGCCGGCTGCCGCCCGACGTGACCAGGGGCCCGAAGCCCTCCGGGACGGCCGGCGGCGATGGCGCCGGTGCGGGCGGAGGCGGCATCGGCCGGGCCCAGGGAGGCTGCGATCCGAGGTCGGTCCGGGTCCGGGCACGGGCCTCCGCCTGCGACGCGACGAGCTGCGACAGCGCCGCCTCCGCCTGGGCCGCGGTGATCCTCCGCCCCGGGTCCTTGACCAGCATCGCTTCGAGTACGGGCCCCAGGGCGCCGGCCCGCCGCGGTGGCCGCGGCTCGTCCATGACCACCGCGGTGATCTCCGCGAAGTGCGACTCGCGGTCGAACGGACCGCGGCCCTCCACGGCGTGGTACAGCGTGCAGCCCAGCGAGAACAGGTCCGCGGCCGGGGTCGGTGGCCCGCCCGTGGCGCGCTCCGGCGCCAGATAGCCCGCCGTGCCCACGAGCACGGACGTCAGCGTGTACCGCGTCTCGCCCGCGTCCGGCTGCACGGAGATGCCGTAGTCGGTGAGCAGGACACGGCCGTACGGCGCCCCGGAGCGGTCCGGCGCCAGCAGGATGTTCGCCGGTTTCACGTCCCGGTGCATGACGCCCCGCTGGTGCCCGGCGGTCAGCGCGTCCAGCACGGCGAGGCCGACACGGGCGCACTCCGCGGGCTGCAGCGAGCCACGCCGGGCGACCAGGTCGCGCAGGTCCACCGCACCCGCCACGTACTCCATGACGATCCACGGCAGCCCCTCGTGCTCCAGTACGTCGTGCACGGTGACCACGTGCGGATGGCCGCGCAGCCCCGCCGCGTACCGGGCCTCCGCGCGGGCCCGCGCCACCCGGGCCTCCCGGTCGTGACCGGCTTCCGCCTCGTCCCGGAAGACGATCTCCTTGAGCGCGACCTCGCAGGCGAGTCTCTGGTCGTGGGCGAGCCAGACATGGCCCATGCCGCCGCTGCCGAGCTGGTTCAGCAGCAGATAGCGGCCGGCGACGACCCGGCCCACTCCCGACGTCGATGGTCCTGAAGGCATCCGGTGACTCCCGGGGTCTGCGGGGCGCCGAGCGCTCCGCTGGACGTGCGGTGCTTCGTCTGCGGGTCCGTCGTGGCCGGCCGCGCGGTTGTCCGCGCGGACTCCGTCGCCCCGCTCAGACGGTGGCGCTTTCGGTGGGCTCCTCGGCGGCGGGCTCACTGGTGGGCGGCTCGCTCGTGACCGGCGCGGTGCTGGTGGCCGGGGCGCTGGTGGTCTCCGGAGGCGGTGGTGCGCCGGTCGTCTCCGGGGGTGCTGTGGTGACGGCCGGGGGTGAGCTCGTCGTCTGTGGGCTGCTGGACGGGGGCGGCGACGCGCTGCCGCTCGATGGCGGGGGCGCGGAACCGGGCGGCGGGCCGGACGAGGGCGGGGCGGACGAGGGCGGGGCGGACGACGATGGTGGCGAGCCGCTGCCGGGCCCCGAGCCCGTACCGGGACCCGGTGTCGGCGGCTCGGAGGTCGACGACTGCGGGGGCGCGGTGGTCGTGGGCGGGGGAGTGGTCGTGGACCCGTCCGGGGAGCCGGAGTCCCCGGCCACGCTCAGCATCACGTACTGCCCGAACCCCAGCTCGGTCCCGGCCGGTGGATCGGTCGCCGTGACCCGGGCGTCGTCCGGCGGCAGCCCCTCGCTGTCGTAGCCGGCCGCGAGCCCCTTGTCGGTCAGCGAGCGCCGGGCCTGGCCGAACGTCGCCCCGGCGAGGTTCGGCACCGCGCGCTTCTCCCGGGTGTCGAACGCGGCGTCCTTCGCTCCCGAGGTGCCGACCGGGCGGCTGATACCGCGGTCGGTGTCCTCGACGTCGACGAGGGTGATCTTCTCCAGGGGCCGGGGCGCGGGCCGCACCGCGACGACGGAGGAGCGGTCGTACCCCTTCCACTCCTGGTTCCCGTCCTCGAACCTGACCGAGATACGGTTCGTGTCACCCGCGAAGGGCCGCAACGGATTTCCGCACGAGCACTTCACGGCGGGCCTGCCCTGCGCATCGATCAGAATCGCGATTCCGGCCTGGAGCAGGGAATCGTAGGGAACAGCCTTTCCCTTTTTGTAGTCGTGGTTCTTCACGAGAGTGTCGTGACGCAACAGGACGGGCGTGAGCCGGTCGAGATAATCCGGTATCCGATCCGTGGAGATTTTGAGGGCACGCGCCCATGCCTGTGCCTTCTGGTCGTTCCTGGGATCGGTGAGGAATTGCTTGAGCTTCTCGACGTCACAGACGGTCGGTTGCTTCGAACCCCCGTACAGACCGGGGGTGTCGCCCTGTTGCAGACTGCCCCGCACGGGCCGCGACGCGACCTGCGCGTCCTTCCCCAGCCCGCTGTTCTCGTCGAAGAAGGGATCGAGCGCGGGCACGCCCGCGGCGACCGCCTTCACCAGCGCCAAAGGCGTCCCGCGATCGCATCCGCCGAGCGCCAGTACGCAGACCAGCAGCACCGCGATCCGGCGGATCGAAGATTTCCCGGCCCTTTGCAGAAAAACGCGAATTGTCATTACCGCTCCCCCCGGCGGTTACCCAACGCGTTTCATGCTAACGAACGGAAAACCATTCCCGACGGATTGAGGAAAAAGAGCGGACTGAGGGGAAAGAGGTGTCAGCGACTGCGTGCGTCGAGTGAGGCCAAATAGGCGTTGTACGCCTCGAGTTCCTTGTCCCCGTCCCGGTCGGCGGCCCGGTCCTTGCGCTTGGCCTGCCGCTGCTCGGAGCCGTACCACTGGAACAGCAGCGCGATCAGCACCAGCACGGAGGGGATCTCGCTGAACGCCCAGGCGATACCGCCCGCGGCGTTCTGGTCGGAGAGCGCGTCGATACCGAGCGAGGCGGGCGGGTTCTCGAACGTCTTGACCATCGGGGCGGACGCCATCATCAGCGCGATCCCGAAGAACGCGTGGAACGGCATGCCCGCGAACAGCTCCAGCATCCGCATCAGATAGCCGGGCCGGGTGGGACCGGGATCGACACCGATGATCGGCCAGAAGAAGACCACGCCCACGGCGAGGAAGTGCACCATCATCGCGACGTGCCCCGTCTTCGAGCCCATCAGGAAGTCGAAGATCGGCGTGAAGTACAGCGCGTACAGGCTCGCGATGAACAGCGGGATGGTGAACGCCGGGTGCGTGATGATCCGCATGTACCGGCTGTGCAGCAGGGCGAGAAGCAGCTCACGCGGTCCCTTGCGCCCCCTGCCCGCGACCGGCAGCGCGCGCAGCGCCAGGGTCATCGGGGCGCCGAGCAGGATGAGGATCGGCGACAGCATGCTGATGATCATGTGCTGCACCATGTGCACGCTGAACATGACCATCCCGTAGTCGTTCAGCCTGGTGCACATCACCAGCCCGATGGACAGCACACCGGCGACGTACGACACGGTCCGCCACACCGACCAGGCGTCCCCCCGCCGCCTGAGCCGCACGACCCCCCACACGTACAGCGCCAGCCCCACGAGGCAGGCGACGAGAAAGAACGGGTCGGCCGACCACTGAAGACCCCGCCCCAGCGTGAACGGCGGCAGATCCATGGTCATGCCGTGCCCGCTGTGATCCATTCCGACGGCTCCTGATTCGTGGGGGTTGTGCAAGTCTGTCCGTCACAGACTAGAACCGCCCCCGGCCGCGGTTGCGGCCGGGGGCGGACTCTTCCATTCCGTACGGTGTGTCCTAGAGGACGCACTCGGCTTCCTCATAGCGCTCGGCGGGAACCGTCTTCAGCGTCTCCACGGCCTCGGCCAGCGGCACCATCACGATGTCCGTCCCCTGGAGAGCGGTCATGTGACCGAACTCCCCACGGTGCACGGCCTCGACCGCATGCCACCCGAAACGGGTCGCGAGCACACGGTCGTACGCGGTCGGCGTACCGCCGCGCTGCACATGCCCCAGGATGACCGGCCGCGCTTCCTTCCCCAGCCGCTGCTCCAGCTCGATGGAGAGCTGACGGGCGATACCGGCGAACCGCTCGTGCCCGTAGATGTCCTTGGCGCCCTCGTCGAACTCCATGGACCCGGCGGCCGGCTTGGCCCCCTCCGCGGCGACGACGATGGCGAACCGCTTGCCCGCCTCGAACCGTTCGCCGACCCGCTTGGCCAACTCCTCGATGTCGAAGGGCCGTTCCGGTACGACGATGGCGTGCGCGCCGGCCGCCATGCCCGAGTGCAGCGCAATCCAGCCGGTGTGCCGCCCCATGACCTCGACGACGAGCACCCGCTGGTGGGACTCGGCGGTGGTCTTGAGCCGGTCCAGGGCCTCCGTGGCCACCCCCACGGCCGTGTCGAAGCCGAAGGTGACGTCCGTGACCGCGATGTCGTTGTCGATGGTCTTGGGTACGCCCACGATGGGCAGACCGGCGTCCGACATCAGCCGGGCCGCCTTCAGCGTGCCCTCGCCGCCGATCGGGATGATCGCGTCGAGACCGAGGTCCTGGACATGCCCCTTGGCCCGCTCGACCCCGTCACGCAGATGCGAGGGCTGGACCCGGGAGGAGCCGAGGATGGTGCCGCCGCGGGCCAGGATGCCACCCACCGCGTCGAGGTCGAGCTTGAGGTAGTCGCACTCCAGGAGGCCCTTCCAGCCGTCCCGGAAGCCGATGACCTCGTCGCCGTGGTCGACGACGGCACGGTGCACGACGGACCGGATGACGGCGTTCAGGCCGGGGCAGTCGCCGCCGGACGTGAGGACACCAATGCGCATAGCCCGAAACAACCTTCTCAACGTGGGCCGGGGACCGGACCACGCTGTCCGGCTCGATCCCCGCCACCCTAGCGGCAGGAGGGGGCGGGGCCGTACCGTGCGTCCGCCTGCTGGACGACCCCGCTCAGGTGTGCGGACCCATCGTCAGACGGGCTGGTAAAAGCCGCCTGGAGCGCAGGTGAACTCGCAGCTCAGGCAGGCTGCTCGGCAGCGGCGATGCGCTCGGTGCGCAGCGCCTCGTACCACCGGTCGTCGGTGGGCGGCAGCGCGTTCACGTCGAGCGCCAGCTTCAGCAGCAGGTCGGCGATGAGCGGGTTGCGCGCCAGCACCGGACCGTGCATGTACGTACCGAAGACGGTGTCGTTGTACGCGCCCTCCGTACCGTCGCCCGTGCCGTTGCCGTTGCCGAACTTGACCCGGGCGAGCGGGCGGGCCGTCGGTCCGAGGTGGGTGATGCCCTGATGGTTCTCGAAGCCGGTCAGCGGGGGCAGACCGAGCCGCGGGTCGATGTCCCCGAGCACGTCACCGACGCACCGCGCGCCCTCGCCGCGCACCGAGACCACGTCCAGCAGCCCGAGGCCGGGCTCCCGCTGGCCGAGGTCGTTGATGAACTCGTGGCCGAGGATCTGGTAGCCGGCGCACACCGAGAAGACGATCGCGCCGTTCTCCACGGCCCGGTGCAGTCCGCCGTCCCGGCGCAGCCGCTCGGCCGCGAGCCGCTGCGGACGGTCCTCGCCGCCGCCGATGAGATAGATGTCCCCGGAGGTCGGGATCGGCTGGTCGCTGCGTACGTCGAGACGGGCCACGTCGAGACCGCGCTGTCGCGCCCGGCGCTCCACGACCAGGACGTTGCCCTGGTCGCCGTACGTGCTGAGCAGGTCGGGATAGATCCAGACGATCCGCAGCTGGTTGTCGCTCACAAAAGTCCCCTGAGTGTCAGTTGCCGACGCGGCGGCGCAGGTCCTGGAAGGCGGTGTAGTTCGCGATGACCTCGATGCGGCCCGGCGGGCACATCTGGACGGCCTGGTCGAGGTTCTCGCAGACCTGGAAGTGCTGGTTGGCGACTTCCAGGCGCACCGCGAGGTCCAGCTTCCGGTCGCCGACGACGCAGATCGGGTGCCCGGTCAGCCGCGTGTAGTCGACGTCCCACAGCCAGGAGGTGTCGGTGCCGTCGGCGCCGCGCGCGTTCACGGAGAGGATCACCGGGGTGGGCGGCGGATCGATCAGGCTGAACGTTTCGAGCCAGCCCGCGGGGTTCTTCGCGAGCAGCAGGCGCAGGTCCCGCTCCTGGAACTGCACGACGTCGTAGCGTCCGGCCACGGCCTGCACCTGGTACATGCGCTCCAGGGCGACCTGCGGCGGCACTCCGAAGACGGCGGCGACGGCTGCGGAGGAGGCGGCGTTGGCCTTGTTGGCGCGGCCGGGCAGCTGGAGGTGGATGGGCCACGCGGAGCCGTGCGGGTCGAGCACATGGTCCCCGGACAGCGCCCAGCTCGGCGTGGGCCGGCGGAAGCCGCACTCACCGCAGAACCAGTCGTCGCCGGGCCGCTGCATCACACCGCCGCAGGACGGGCAGGACCAGGCATCGTCCTTCCACATCTGTCCCGCGGCGACCCAGATCACATTGGGGGAGGAGGAGGCAGCCCACACGACGAGCGGGTCGTCGGCGTTGGCGATGACGACGGCCTTGCTGCCGGCCAGGCCCTCGCGCCAGTTCTCGGCGAGCATGCGGGTCTCGGCGGCCCGGTCCAGCTGGTCGCGGGAGAGGTTGAGCAGGGCGATGCACTTCGGGTCGGTGTCGCGGGCGACACCGGCGAGGTACTTCTCGTCGACCTCGATGACTGCGTACCGCGCCTCCGAGCTGCCGGCGAGGGCCGAGGTGATACCGGCCGGCATGTTGGCGCCGAGCGCGTTGGAGACGACGGGCCCGGCGGCGCGCAGGGCCTCCGCGATGAGCCGGGTCGTCGTGGTCTTCCCGTTGGTCGCCGACACCAGGACGACGTCCAGGTTCTGGGCGAGCCGGGCGAGAAGGTCGGGGTCGAGTTTGAGTGCCACCCGGCCGCCGATCACCGAACCGCTGCCGCGCCCCGCGGCGCGCGATGCCGCTGCGACCGCCTTACCGGCGGTCACGGCGATCTTGGCCCGCGGCGTGAGCGGGTCCGAGTTGCCTGCCATCAGTTCTCGATCCTCCTTGCGTACGCGCCGCGCCTGACGGCAACGTGGTGGTGGTCAGCCTATCGAGATCCATTCGCACTCCCGAATCCGTACCCTTGCCGACATGCGACACGGTTTGATTCCGGGCACCCGCGGACGCGTGCGGCCGATGACTCTCTTCGGCGATCCGGTACTGCACTCCCCCTGTGAGGACGTCACCGACTTCGGTCCCGAACTGGCGTCCCTGGTCGAGGATCTGTTCGCCACGATGTACGCCGCCCAGGGTGTCGGCCTGGCCGCGAACCAGGTGGGCGAGCCCCTGCGGGTCTTCGTCTTCGACTGCCCGGACGACGATGACGTACGACACCTGGGCCATGTGGTGAACCCACGGCTGGTCGAGGCCGACGGGGTGGTGCTGCGCGGCCCGGAGGGCTGCCTGTCACTGCCGGGCCTGGAGGCCGGAACAGAACGGTACGACCACGCGGTGGTCGAGGGCTTCACGGTGACGGGGGACCCGGTGCGCGTCCACGGCACAGGCTTCTTCGCCCGCTGCCTCCAGCACGAGTGCGACCACCTGGAGGGCCGGGTGTACGCGGACCACCTGACAGGCTGGCGCCGACGACGCTTGATGAGACAGGTGTCCCGAGCGTCTTGGTGCCGGAGCGGCTGACCCGCTCCAGGTGCGCGACCGGCCCCCACCGGCCGGTGGACGGCATACGACCGTCAGAACCCCGGACCGCCCACCTTGTCCCCGGCCGCCGCAAGCCGTCCCCACAGCAGATCGGCCAGACTTCGCACCAACTCGGCCCGGGAGCACGGCCGTTCCCCCAGCCACCAGTCCCCGGCGGCGTGCATCATCCCGACGATCCCGTGCCCCCACACCCGGGCCAACTGCTGCCCCCCGGGCCCGAGATCCAGCCGGTCCTCGATGACCTGGGCCAACTCCTCGCCCATCCGCCGAAGCAGCGGCACGGAGTGCTTCCCGACGTCGAACCCGGGTTCACCGGACTGCCCGCCGTCCGCCGGATGCATCAGGAACCGGTACACCTGAGGCCGTGCCTCGATCGCCGCGAGATACGTGTCGAGCGTGGCCTCCACCCGCTCGCGCCGCTCCGCCGGAGCGTCCAGCGCGGCCCGCAGGGAATCCAGCAACGCATCCGTATGCCTCTTGGCCAAAGCCGCGTAAAGTCCCCCCTTGTCACCGAAGTGACGGTAGAGGATCGGCTTGGTGATGCCTGCTTCCGCGGCGATCGCGTTCATGGAGGCCTGTGGTCCGTCACGCAGGACTACTCTGTCCGCGGCCTCCAGCAACTCGCGCCGGCGGCGATCGGCGGACCGTTGCTGATCGGTCCGCTGCGTGGTGTCCATGAGCTCTCCCCACCCGTGCTGATTCGGTGACGCCTGCGCAAACTAACACCCACCATGCCCCACGCATCGAACGGGCTACCGAGCAGTCATCAGGAGTTGACTTTTCCTACCGACGGGTAACAGACTCGGGTTACCGCTAGTAACATGCACGTGCGCCGCCGCTGGAGGGGACATGGCCGAGTTCACCATGGAGCTCAACGACGAACAGAAGGAGGTCCGGGACTGGTTGCACGGCTTCGCGGCCGATGTGATCCGGCCTGCGGCCGCCGAATGGGACGAGCGTGAGGAGACTCCCTGGCCGGTCATTCAGGAGGCCGCCAAGGTCGGTATCTACTCACTCGACTTCTACGCCCAGCAGTACTTCGACGCCACCGGCCTCGGCATTCCGATGGCCATGGAGGAGCTGTTCTGGGGCGACGCGGGCATCGCCCTGTCGATCGTCGGCACCGGGCTGGCCGCCGTGGGCGTCCTCGCCAACGGCACCGAGGAGCAGATCGGCACCTGGATCCCGCAGATGTACGGCGACGCGAACGACGTCAAGGTCGCCGCGTTCTGCTCCTCCGAGCCCGACGCCGGCTCGGACGTGGCCTCGATGCGCACCCGCGCGGTGTACGACGAGGCCAAGGACGAATGGGTGCTCAACGGCACGAAGACCTGGGCGACCAACGGCGGTATCGCCAACGTCCACGTCGTCGTCGCCGTCATCGACTCCGAGCTCGGCTCCAAGGGCCACGCGTCCTTCATCATCCCGCCGAACACGCCCGGCCTGTCCCAGGGCCAGAAGTTCAAGAAGCACGGCATCCGCGCCTCCCACACCGCCGAGGTGGTGCTGGAGAACGTCCGCGTCCCGGGCTCCTGCCTCCTCGGCGGCAAGGAGAAGCTGGACGAGCGTCTGGCCCGCGCCCGTGAGCGCGCGAAGGCGGGCGGCGAGCGCGTGAAGAACGCGGCGATGGCCACGTTCGAGGCCTCCCGCCCGGCCGTCGGCGCGATGGCGGTGGGCACCGCCCGGGCCGCGTACGAGGTCGCCCTCGACTACGCCAAGACCCGTGAGCAGTTCGGCCGCCCGATCATCGACAACCAGGGCGTCGCCTTCCAGCTCGCCGACATGCGCACCTCCATCGACGCCGCCCGCCTCCTGGTCTGGCGCGCCTCCTGGATGGCCGTCAACGGCAAGCCGTTCAACGCGGCCGAGGGCTCCATGTCGAAGCTCTTCGCGAGCGAGACGGCGAAGAAGGTCACGGCCCAGGCGATCCAGATACTCGGCGGCAACGGCTACACCCGGGAGTACCCGGTGGAGCGGATGCACCGTGACGCCGCGATCTACACCATCTTCGAGGGCACGAGCGAGATCCAGCGTCTGGTGATCGCCCGCACCCTGTCGGGGATGCCGATCCGATAGCGCCGGCGGGGGCGTCGGCACGGCAGCCGGCGCCCCTACCCGATCTCCACCACCCGGGCCCAGTCGGGCGGGGAGTCCGGCACGTAGTCGGGATCGTCCTCGTCCCAGGAAGCGGACCGGGGGAAGAGCCCCACCACCGTCCGGCACGGTGGCCGGGTGTCCGGCCAGGGTGTCTGGCCGTCCGTCAGGACCACGACGACATCGGGCCTGGGACGCGCCCGCAGCGCCCTGGCGAAGCCCGTCCGCAGATCCGTGCCCCCGCCGCCGGTCAGCGGGATGCCCTCGCCGCGGCAGAGCGGATGGATGAACTGGGCCGCCGCGTCGCACGGCAGCACCGAGACCAGGTCGCGCCGGCCGCCCACGGCACGCGCGATGGCGGCGACCTCCAACAGCGCACTGCCCAGTTCGGCATCGCTGACCGACCCGGACGTGTCGATCACCACGCAGACCCGGGGCGGTCTGCGCCGCAGGCTGGGCAGCACGGCACCGGGCACGGAGGCCGAGCGCCGCGAAGGGCGGCCGTACGTGTAGTCCTCGCCCACGCCGGGACCGGAGGCCGCCGAGCGGACCGCCGCGCCCAGCAACTCCCGCCACTGCTGCGGCGGATGGAACGCGTCCTCGGCCCACCGCTGCCAGCCCTGCGGGGTCGTCCCCGGACGCGCGGTGATGCCCTGGGCCACCCGGAACCTGACCGCGTCCCGTTCCTGTTCGCTCAGGCCGTGCGCGCCGTTCGGCCCCAGGTCCCACTCCCGGTCCAGTCCGTCGGCGCCGCTGCCGCAGTCCAGCCAGGAGATGTCCCGCGTCAACGGTCCGAGCCGGAACTGGCGCAGGTAGTCCTCCATGAGCTGCCCGGCAGGCAGCCGCAGGGACTCCGGGCGGACCGCGCCCTCGGGCCGGACCAGGCCGTCGCCGAAGGCGTCGTCGTTGATCTCGCAGTCCGCGGCGATGTTCATCCGCAGCCGCTCCCCGGCCCCGGTCAGCCCGCGTTCCCGGGCCACCCGGTCCCCGCGCCCGTGATGGTCGCGCAGCAGGTGCGACACCTCGTGCACCCACACCCCCGCCAGCTCCTCGACGGGTGTCCGGTCCACGAACCCCGGTGAGACATAGCACCGCCAGTGCCGGTCGACGGCCATGGTCGGCACCCGTGATGACGCGACGGTGTGCAGGGCGAACAGAGCCGTCGCGAGATAGGGCCGGGCCCGCGCCGCCTGGAGCCGGGCCGTGAAGAGCTTGTCGAGGTCCAGCGCCCCGCGCGCGTCCCCGCTCAACGGCCCGCCCTCACCGCGGCCTTGGCACGCGAGGCCGCCTCGTCGGCCCGCCGGGACAGGGTCACCACCCCGGCGAGCTGCTCGATCGACGGAGGCACGTCCCAGTCCTCCTGCCGCAGCGAGGCGAGCGTGCTCGCGGGCACGACCACCAGGTCCGGCGCCCCGGTCTCCACCGCGCGCACCAGCAGCGCCCACGCGGCGTCCCAGCGGGCCCGGTCCGGACGCGCGCGGACCGCCGCCACCACCCCGTCGAGCGCGGCCTGCCGCAGATCACCCCGCTCGGGCAGCACGGCCCCCGTCGGATCGGCGAGCAGCAGCTCGGGGTCGGGCAGGTCCATCCGGTCGACGCTCGCCAGCAGTTCGAGCCCCGGCCCGTCGCCCACGGTCCCCCGGACCAGCAGGGACAGCACATCCCGGGAGGAACCGGCCGCGGTCGCGAAGGCGATCAGGCTCAGCGTCATGTCCCAGCTGCGGGGCGAGGGCCAGGGGCCGCCCCGGCGGGTCTCGCTGTTGGGCAGGCGGTGCACGAGCCCGGGGCGGGCGGCGAGGAGCCCGCACACCGCACGCCGTGCGAAGTCCACGGCCTCCGGCAGCTTCTCCGGGGCGAGCCGAGGCAGCGTGGCCCGGGGCCAGGTCCCGCCGAGACCGCGTACGACGACCTCGTGGTCGTGGGTCCACTGCAGATGGACGAACCGGTTGGCCAGCGGCGGGCTCAGCTCCCAGCCGTCGGCCGCCGAGGACCGCGGGTTGGCGGCGGCCACGATCCGGACCCCGGGCGGCAGTCGAAGGGCGCCGATCCGGCGCTCCAGCACCAGCCGGAGCAGAGCGGCCTGCACGGCGGGCGGCGCGGTGGACAGCTCGTCCAGGAACAGCAGGCCCCGGCCGGCCCGGACCAGGCGTACGGCCCAGTCCGGCGGGGCCATCGGGACGCCCTGTTCCGCGGGGTCGTCTCCCACGACGGGCAGCCCCGAGAAGTCGGAGGGCTCGTGCACGCTGGCGATCACGGTGGTCAGCGGCAGCTCCAGGGCCGTGGCCAGCTGGGTCAGGGCCGCGGTCTTGCCGATGCCGGGTTCGCCCCACAAGAGCACGGGCAGATCCGCGGCCACGGCCAGGGTCAGGGCCTCCAGCTGGATGTCGGGGCGCGGCTCGGTGGTGGTGTCGCGGAGCAGGGTCAACAGGTCGCCGGCGACATCGAGTTGGGATACGGGAGGGTAAGTCGTCATATGTCATCACCTTGGGTCGCGGGGAGAGGGTGCGAGGAAGGAGGGCGGTGGTCAGCCGCGGATGGCGCGTCGAGGGCGCGAGCGATGGGTGCGCGGGCGGGGTCGGGGCCGAGGCAGGCGACGGGGCCCGGGGCCGATGAGGCCGGCCCTGAACAACCCGTACACGATCCGCTGTTGAGCGGCCGCCTCCAACTCGTCCCGCAGCGCACCGCCGCGCAGCACCGCGTCAGGGCCGAGCAGCCCCTCCACGACGGCCAGCGCACCGGAGACGTCCCCGTGGGCGAGGCGTTCGCGGACGTCGTCGAGGCACTCCGGATGGCGGTGCGTCTCGTCGATGACCCGCAGACAGGGCAACGGCGTGCCGCTCAGCGCGGCCAGCAGGTCCTCCCGCCGGACCTCGTCCGGGTCGTGGTCCAGCGGGGCCAGCACCCCGTCGACCAGGCCGATCCGGTGCAGGGTGCCCCGGCAGTCGACGAGCCGAGGCCGTCCCGCCGGATCCGGCACCGCGGCCGCGGCATCCGGCACATATCCCGGTACGAGGGCGGGGGCGACCAGCGGATGCAGCCGGCCGGCCTCGATCGCACCGGCACGGAGCAGCTCCAGGTCGGGCAGCACCCAGGTCGCCGCGTCGGGCAGCACCGGCAGCGCGGAGGCGCCGGCAGATCTGGACGCCTCGGTGATCCGCAGCGTCGGCGGCCCGTCCCGGTCGGCGGCCAGGTCCAGGGCCAGCCGGTGCCGGGCCCCGCACCGCACGGCCACGCGGCCGTCGGTCCGGCCCTCGGCGCGCAGCAGGATCGCGGCCTCGGCCGCCCACCGGTCGACGGCACAGCGGCGCCCCTGCGGAACCAGCCGCAGGACGGCCGGATCCGTGACGGGAGGGTCGTCGACGCCTGAGCGGACGCGCAGCTCATCGGCCCTGCGCGCGTCCCACAGATGACGGTGCAGGTCGAGCCGGTACCGCCGGTGGGGTGGGGGATGCGGATGGCGGCCGCCATCGGCTCCGGACGATCCGTCCCACAGTGCGAGACTGATCCGCTGCCCTGCATCCGCCCAGGCGGGCGGAGTCCGCGCCACGAGGTGCACCGGCCGCTCGCCGCCACGGTCGTAGCGGGCCAGCGTGAGGGTCACGCCCGGGCGCAACAGCCCGTCGGGGGCGATCCTCGGCATGTGCCAGCGCAGCAGATCGGGAGCCAGATGCCGCAGATCGGCCCGGACCCGGGCGGCGAGTTCGGCGCCATGGACACGCGCCACGGAACGCGGCTGGAGATCGACATCGAACCCTGCGGCGGCACAGGCGCCGCCCCAGTCACCGGTGAGGCGACGAGCGGTCGCGGTCTCGATCATGGAGGGCGGCACGGCGAACTCGCGCACGCGCAGCCAGAAGGAAAGGCGGGAATCCCCGGTCACGGGCGAAGTGAGCATCAGCACTCACCTTGCGCGGACGGGTCCCCCAATCTGTGAACAGAATGAATGGTCATCGAGGCGATCGTAGCTTCAACTCCCACCGTGTCAACGGTGTTTCAGCGGCGTCAGCTGCTCGATGTCGTACCGTCCGCGCAGTTCCCCGATCGCCGCGCCGTCCGGCGGACCTCCGTCGCCGAGGATCTCCAGGAGCTCCTCGAAGTACCGCTCGTGGTCCGGCGGCGGGGACGCCTGGAAGAACATCTTGGCGGGGGAGTCCGTCGGGTTCGCGAACGCGTGAGGGCAGCCGGGCGGTACGACGATGACCGTCCCCGGCGTCGCGCGTACCACCCGACCGCCCGAACTCGACTCCCAGCGCTGCCAGTTGTCGGGGGTGCGGATCCGCGGCTCGAAGGCGAGGACGTCCAGCTCGCCTTCGAGGACGTAGAACAACTCCTCGCTGCGGGTGTGCACATGGGCCCCCACATCGAAGCCGGGCGGCACGATCACCTCGAAGGTGGACGCCGTCCGGGAGTGCGAGCCCGTCACCTTGAAGGTCACGTGCTGGGCCGGGGTCTGGACGACCCGGCCGTGCCCCGGCGGCACCAGGAGCCCTTCGGTAGCCGTCACCACGTCACCGGAAGGGCCTCGGGACCACGGATCAACGCGCCTTTCCTGAAGGGGACCTGCTCCCGTGGCACCGCCAGTCTCAGCCCCGGGAGACGGTCCAGCAGAGCGTCGACCAGCAGCTCGGACTCCAGCCGGGCCAGCATGCCGCCGGGGCAGTAGTGCGGACCGAAGCCGAAGGACACATGGGGGTTGGGGCTGCGGGAGAAGTCGATCGTCTCCGGGTAGGGGAAGACACCCGGGTCGCGGTTCGCGGACAGGTACGACACGTAGACGGCGTCGCCCGCCCGGATCCGTACGCCCTGGATCCCGACGTCCTCCAGGGCGATCCGGGACAGACCGACGGCGTTGCGGTGCGGGATGTAGCGCAGCAGTTCGTCGATGGCCCGGGGGCGGATGTCCGGTTCGGCGCGCAGCCGGTCGGCGAGGTCCGGGCGGGTGAGCAGCAGGTAGAACATCTGGCCGCTGTTGTTGGTCACCGCCTCGCCGCCGATCTGGAGCAGGACCGCCAGGCCCACCGCCTCCTCCAGGGTCACCTCACCGCGCCCCACGGCCGCCCCGAGCAGGGACGCCACGTCCTCGCCGGTGCTGCCCTCCCGGAGCCCGATGAGGTCGGCGAAGTAGGCGCCCATCTCGTTCCTGGCCTTCTCGCTGACGTTCTTGCCGTGCGAGGAGGACAGGATCAGCTGGGTCCAGGTGTGCATGCCGTGCCGGTCGGCGGCCGGGACGCCCATCAGCTCGCAGATCACCGCGATGGGGAACGGCGTCAGGACGGTGGCCGTCAGATCGGCCGGCGGGCCGTCCTGCAGCAGTTCGTCGACCAGTTCGTCCAGCATCCGCCGGGACCTCTCGCGGATCCGCTCCACGCCCTTCGCGGTGAACGCGGCGGCCACCGAGCGGCGCAGCCGGGTGTGGTCCGGCGGGTCCAGGAAGCCCACCGCGCCGCGGGCCGGGATGAAGTGCGGGGCGAGCCGGGTGACCTCGGGCTGGTCCATGACGGCCTCGCGGCTGAAGCGGGGGTCGTTGGTCACCATGCGTACGTCCTCGTACCGGGTGACCAGCCACGCCCAGCCCTCGCCGTTGGGCAGCTGGATCCGGGTGACGGGGCCCTCGCGCATCAGCTCGGTGAGCACGGGGTCGAAGTCCACGCCGTTCAGGTCGAGTGCGGGCCAGTGCCGGATGGGGGGCAGGATCTCGGTGATCGTCTCTTCGGTCATGTCATGCCGTCTCTGCGTAGCGCTGCCAGCGGCCCAGGGCCATTTCCGCGGTGATGCCGGGTCCGAACCCGGCGAGCAGCCCGCGCGCCCGGTCGTGCGCGCCGCCCTCGTCGAAGAGCCGGCGCAGCGCGTCCAGGACGACGGCGCTGGCGATGTTGCCGTACTCGGTGAGGGTGGCCCGGCTGAACCGGAAGGCGTCCGGGTCGACCTGGAGGAACTTGCTGAGGTCGTCGAGTATTCGGGGGCCGCCCGCGTGGACGATGTAGAAGTCCAGGTCGGCCGCGTCCCAGCCGTGCAGTCCGGCGAGGTCCTGGAGCGCGGGCGCGAGCGGCTCCATGGTGGCCGGCACCCGCTTGTCCAGCTGGAAGTGGAATCCGGTGGCCCGGACGTCGTACATGATCCACTCCTCGGTCTTGGGGATCAGGTACGACCCGTTGCGCTCCAGCGAGATCCCCTCGCCGCCCCGTCCGCGCACCACGGCGGCGGCGATCCCGTCCCCGAACAGCCCGTTGGAGAGCAGGTTCCCGATGCCGAGGTCGGTGGGCTGGTAGCACAGCGAGCAGAACTCACAGGCCACGATGAGGGCGTTGGCCTCGGGGTAGGCCGTGCAGAAGTCGTGGGCCCGGTTGATCGCGGCCCCGCCGGCCGCGCAGCCCAGCTGGGCTATGGGGAGCTGCCGGGTGGTGCTCTCGAAGCCCATCTCGTTGATCAGCCAGGCCGTCAGCGAGGGCATCATGAAGCCCGTGCAGGACACGTAGATGATGACATCGATGTCGCTGGTCAGAAGCTCGGCGTCGTCGAGCGCCCGCTGCACCACGGCCGGCACCCGCGCCTTCGCCTCGGCCACGTAGACCTTGTTGCGCTCCTCGAAGCCCGGGTGCTTCAGCGTCTCCTCGATGGGCTGCACGATGTGGCGGGTACGGACCCCGGTGTTCTCGATCAGCCGGAGGGCCAGAGCCAGTTGGGGATGGTCGGAGTGCCGGGAGCGAGCCAGCTCCAGCGTCTCCTCCATCGTGATCACGCATTCCGGGACGGACACCGAGGGTCTGCACAACGTCGCCATGAACCGTGCCTGCCTTCACCTCAGGAAGTGGTCCAGTCCACGATCACCTGAGAGGCCGACGACTTCGCGCGGGACTACTCCAAACGCGCGATCACCGGACGTGCCCCGAAGGGGCGCGGGGAGCTGCGCGAGCAACCAGCGACAACCCGCACCCGGCAGCGAAACAGGAACCCCTACGGCGCACTCCCGCTGCTGTGCGCGATGCACGCCACATCGATACGATCGGCAAGTTTCGCAAGCTCGATGGTCAACGCCGCCACCGTGTCCTCGTCGAGCCCGTCGTCCCCGGCCTCGACAAGATGCAGCCACCGCCCACCCACGGTCCGCAAAAGCTTGCTCACATCGGCCGCAGCCACCTGCAAGGTCCCGCGGTCATCGACGATCAGAGGCAAAGTCACTTCGCGGTTCACATCGGGGATGTTAGCCGCGCAAGCGTCACGCTCCGTGCCAAACCGTCGTGATGTTGCAGAACTCGCGGATTCCGTGCCCGGACAGCTCACGCCCGTACCCGGACCGCTTCACCCCGCCGAAGGGGAACGCCGGATGCGAGGCGGTCATGCCGTTGAAGAACACACCGCCGGCCTCCAGGTCCCGTACGAACCGGTCGACCTCGGCCTCGTCCCGGGTCCACACGTTCGAACTCAGCCCGAAGGGTGAGTCGTTGGCGATGAGCACGGCCTCGTCGAGGTCGCCCGCGCGGTACAGCGTGGCGACCGGCCCGAAGGCCTCCTCGCGGTGGATCCGCATCTCGCGGGTGATGTCGGCGAGTACGGTCGGCGGGTAGTACCAGCCGTCCCCGTCGGGCCGCTCCCCGCCGCACAGGACGCTCGCGCCACCGCGCCTGGCGTCGTCGACCAGCTCCTCCAGATCGGCCCGCCCCTGCTCGCTCGAGAGCGGACCGACGTCCGTCGTCTCCTCCAGCGGATCGCCGACCTTCAGTGCCTTCATGCCCTCGACGAACCGCTCGGCGAAGGCGTCGTACACGTCCGTGTGGACGATGAACCGCTTGGCGGCGATGCAGGACTGCCCGTTGTTCTGGACACGCGCCGTGACCGCGATCCGGGCGGCCCGGTCGATGTCGGCGGACGGCATGACCACGTACGGGTCGCTGCCGCCGAGCTCCAGCACGGTCTTCTTCACCATGTCGCCGCACACCGACGCGACCGCCCGCCCGGCGGGCTCGCTGCCGGTGAGTGTCGCCGCCTTGACGCGTTCGTCCCGCAGGAGCTCCTCGACCTCGCCGGAGCCGATGAGGAGGGTCTGGAAGGTGCCCTCCGAGTAGCCGGCCTGGTGGAAGAGGTCCTCCAGGAAGAGGGCGGTCTGGGGGACGTTGGAGGCGTGCTTGAGGAGACCGACGTTGCCGGCCATGAGCGCGGGCGCGGCGAACCGGATCACCTGCCAGAGCGGGAAGTTCCACGGCATCACCGCGAGCACCGGGCCCAGGGGGCGGTAGCGCACGTGGGCCCGGGACGCGCCCGAGTCCTTGACGTCGTCGTCGGCCGGCTCCTCGTCGGCCAGCAGCGACTCGGCGTGCTCGGCGTACCAGCGCATCGCCTTGGCGCACTTGGCGACCTCCGCGCGGGCCTGCTTGATCGGCTTGCCCATCTCGGTGGTCATGATCCGGGCGATGTCCGGCTGCAACCCGTCGAGCAGCCCGGCGGCCCGGTGCAGCAGCCGGGCGCGTTCGGCGAAAGGAGTCGTCCGGTAGGTGCGGAACGTGGCCTCCGCGAGCTGGAGCCTGCGCTCGATCTCCTCGGGGCCCATGGCCTCGTATGTCTTGAGCGTCTCGCCGTTCGCCGGGTTCACCGTCGCGATGGGCATGACCGACCTCCTGGGCAGCGGAACTGTGTTTCGACCTTCCCGCGCGGCGGCGCCCGCCGCAACGTGTCAGGGCGAGTGCTCCGCCAGCCGGTCGAGAAACGTGCTCTGGGCCTTGACGATCACGGCCCGGGCCCGGTCCAGGGCGAACCACGCCACGCGGTCCAGTTCGGGGAACTCCTGCTCCTGGCCCGACCTCGGCGGCCACTCCATCCGGAAGGTACCCGGCACGACGGTCGCCGGATCGAGGTCCGCCTCGATGGCCCACGCCGTGACGACCTTCCCGTTGGTCTGCTTCACCTCACCGAGCGCCACGGCCTGCCCGTCGGGCGGCGGCAGGCCGAGCTCCTCCTGGAACTCGCGCCGGGCGGCGTCCCAGGCGGACTCCTCGTCGGGCACGTACTCGCCCTTCGGGACGGTCCAGGCCCCGGCGTCGCGGCGCGCGAAGAACGGGCCGCCCATATGGCCCAGCAGCACCTCGAGGCCGCTGTCGGTGTGCCGGAACAACAGCAGGCCGGCGCTCGTCCTCACGACTTCACCCCCGGATGCCTCACGGCTTGACTCCCGGGTGCGCGGCCAGCAGCGTCTCCACGGTGTCGGCCTCCTCCGGCCGTTTGTCCTCCCGGTAGCGGACCACGCGGGCGAACCGGAGCGTGACCCCGGCCGGGTAGCGGGTGGACCTCTGGAGGCCGTCGTAGGCGATCTCCACGACGAGTTCGGGGCGAACGGTCACCACGTAGCCGTCGGCGTCGACGGCCAGTTCCTGGAGCCGCTCGGTCTGCCAGGTCAGCATCGCGTCGGTCATGCCCTTGAAGGTCTTGCCGAGCATCGCGAAGCCGCCGTCGGCGGTGCGGGCGCCGAGGTGGAGGTTGGAGAGCTTGCCGGTGCGGCGGCCGTGGCCCCACTCCGCCGCCAGGACGACCAGGTCGAGGGTGTGCACGGGCTTGACCTTCAGCCAGGACGCGCCACGGCGGCCCGCGCTGTACGGCGCGTCGAGGGACTTCACCACCACCCCCTCGTGGCCGCGCTCCAGCGTCTCGGCGAGGAAGGCCTCGGCCGCGCCGACGTCCTCCGGGCCGGACACCGGTGTCCGCCGCACTCGCATCGGCTCGGGGACCAGCCGCGCCAGCTCCGCGTGCCGCTCGGCGAAGGGGAGGTCCAACAGGTCGCGGTCGTCGACGGACAGGGCGTCGAAGAAGACGGGGGAGACGGGGACCTCGGCGGCGGCCGTCGTCACGTCCACCCGGGAGCCGACACGGCCGGCCGTCTCCTGGAAGGAACGCGGCCGCCCTTCCGTGTCGAAGGAGATGACCTCCCCGTCCAGAATGAAACGCTCGCCCCTCAACTCCAGTGCGGCAGCCGTCAGTTCGGGCAGCCGGTCGGTGATCTCGTCGAGGGTGCGGGTGTAGATGCGTACGTCGTCGCCGCTGCGGTGCACCTGGACACGGATGCCGTCCAGCTTCTCCTCGACCACGCACGCGCCCAGTTTCCCGACTGCCTCGGCCACCGAGGACGCGCTGTGCGCGAGCATCGGCAGGACCGGGCGGCCGACGGTGAGCCGGAAGCGGTCCAGGGCGGCGGGGCCGTCCGCGAGCAGGGCCTCGGCGACCGTCTGGAGGGAACCCGCGAGCATCACCGCCCGGCGGACGTCGGCGGGCGGTGCCTCCGTCGCCTGCGCGAGCCCCTCCGTGGCGACCGCGTCCAGCGCGCCCTGCCGTACCTCGCCGCTGATCAGCCCGAACAGGAACCGCTGCTCTTCCTCGGTGGCCGCGCCCATCAACTCCCCGACCAGCCGGGCCCGTTCGGCTTGCGAGCCGGTGCCCGAGACCTTGCCGAGCTCGGTGAACAGGGCGTCCACGTCACGGACGGCCAGGCTCGGCCCGGCGGCCGGGGCGACCGGGCGGCTCAGCACCTTCCAGCCCACCCCGAGCCGCCCCTGCGGCAGCCGTCCCGCCAGATACGGGATGACGATGGGCACGTCGTCCGGCTCGGCCTCCCGGAACAACTCGGCGAGCAGCGCGATCTTCTTCGAGCGCGCCGAGGTCGCGGCGACCTCCTGGGACACCTGGGCCAGCCGGGCAAGCAGCATGCATCCAGAGTGCGACACGCTTCGCTGGATTACACGCCGAGTGACGGGTTGCGTTTCGTCTGCGGGCCCGTTGTGGCTGGTCGCGCCCCGCGGCGGAGCCGCTGATCGACACAGCCCCGCGTCCCTAGGGCATGGCGTCGAGGTCGGTCATCAGCAGGTCGCCGTTGATCGTGGCCCCGGCCCGGTAGCCGCCCGCCGCCGCGTTGATCACTTGCTCGCCGAAGCCCATCGCGTTGCCGGCGGCCCAGACGCCGGGCACGGTCGTCTGGCCGGTCGGGTCGACGACGGGGTACGAACCGAAGTGGGTCTCGTTGAGCTTCGCGCCGAGCCGCGCGAGGAGATCCGTCCGGGGGACGGCCCGGGGGGCGGTGAAGACGATCTCCCGTGCGAACGTCCTGCCGTCCTTCAGGCGTACGCCCGTGAGGTGGTCCTCGGCCACCACCAGCCCGGCGACCTCGCCGGGCACGACTTTCACGCTCGCGGCGGCGAGCCTGCGCAGGTCGTCGTCCGACAGGTCGGTCTCCGCGAGCTCGTGCAGGAAGAGCGTCACGTCCTTCGACCACTGCGACACCATCAGCGCCTGGTGGACGCTCAGCGGGGTGGTCGCGAGTACGCCGAAGGCCTGGTCGCGGACCTCCCAGCCGTGGCAGTACGGACAGTGCAGCACGTCCCGGCCGAAGCGCTCGGCGACGCCGGGCACGGGCGGTAGCTCGTCCTTCAGGCCGGTCGCGATCACGAGGCGACGGCCCTGGACCGTGCGGCCGCTCGCCAGCGTCACGGTGAAGTCCGCGGTGACATCCACCGCACGGTCCTCCACGAGCTCGACGCCGTACCGTGCGATCTCCTCCCGGCCGAGGGCCAGGAACTCGGCGGGCGGCATGCCGTCCCGCGTCAGATAGCCCTGCATGTGCGCGGCGGGCGCGTTGCGCGGCTCGCCCGCGTCGATGACGAGGGTGCGGCGCCGGGCCCGGCCCAGGACGAGAGCCGCGGACAGGCCCGCCGCGCCGCCGCCGATCACGATCACTTCGTAGGTCTCGCTTGTCTCCGTCATACCGACACGGTCGTCCCGTGGATGCGGGATTGACAAACTTCTTTGCTGATTCTGCAATACAGGACATGACTACCGATGACGTTCTCGCGGAGGTCGGGCCCCGGCTGCGACGGATCCGGAAGGACCGGGAGGTGACGCTCGCGGCGCTCTCCGAGTCGACCGGGATCTCCGTGAGCACCTTGTCCCGGCTGGAGTCCGGCCTGCGCAAGCCCAGCCTGGAGCTGCTGCTGCCGATCGCACAGGCCCATCAGGTGCCGCTCGACGAGCTGATCGGAACACCCCCGGTGGGGGACCCGAGGGTCCGGTCCAAACCGCTCGTGCGGCACGGACGCACCTACTGGCCGCTCACCCGGCAGCCGGGCGGCCTCCAGGCGTACAAGGTGCTGGTGCCGCAGGGCCGGGAGGAGCCCGAGCCGCGCACCCATGAGGGCTACGAGTGGCTGTACGTGCTGGCCGGCCGGCTGCGGATGGTGCTGGGGGAGCACGACGTGGTGCTCGCGGCCGGGGAGGTGGTCGAGTTCGACACGCGCGTGCCGCACTGGTTCGGGTCGACGGGGGAGGGTCCGGTGGAGTTCCTGAGCCTCTTCGGTCCGCAGGGGGAGCGGATGCACGTACGGGCGCAGCCCCGGAGGTCGTGACGCCCGCGTGACTCCCGCGTGATGCCCGCTACTGTTCCGCGGCGGGCTGTTCCCTGATGGGCAAGCGACCGCTTAGTATGCGTTGGACCCCGTCAGACGATGCAGTCGCGTGGAGGCACCGCATGCAGGCATGGCAAGTGCACGAGAACGGCGAGCCGAGCGAGGTGATGCGCCTCGAGGAGGTGGCGACACCGACGCCCGGCGACGGCCAGGTCCTGCTGAAGGTGCGTGCCGCGAACATCAACTTCCCCGATGTGCTGATGTGCCGCGGCCACTACCAGGTGCAGCCGCCGCTGCCCTTCACGCCGGGCGTGGAGATCTGCGGCGAGACCGAGGATGGGCGCCGCGTGCTCGCCAACCCCGCGCTGCCCCACGGCGGTTTCGCCGAGTACGCCGTCGCCGATGCCGCCGGGCTGCTGCCCGCGCCGGAGTCGCTGGACGACGCGGAGGCTGCCGCGCTGCACATCGGGTACCAGACGGGCTGGTTCGGTCTGCACCGGCGGGCCCGTCTGGAGGCCGGTGAGACGCTGCTCGTCCACGCCGCCGCCGGTGGGGTCGGCAGCGCCGCCGTGCAGCTCGGGAAGGCGGCCGGCGCCACCGTGATCGGTGTCGTCGGCGGTGCCGACAAGGCCGCGGTGGCGCGGGAGATGGGCTGCGACGTCGTGATCGACCGGCGAGCGGAGAACGTCATCGCCGCCGTGAAGGAGGCCACCGGCGGCCGTGGCGCCGACGTCGTCTACGACCCGGTCGGCGGCGAGGCCTACACGCAGTCCACCAAGGTCGTCGCCTTCGAGGGCCGGATCGTCGTCGTCGGCTTCGCCAGCGGGACCATCCCCAGCCCGGGCCTCAACCACGCGCTGGTGAAGAACTACGCGATCCTCGGCCTGCACTGGGGCCTGTACAACACCAAGAACCCCAAGCTGGTCCAGCACTGCCACGAGCAGCTCACCGAACTCGCCGCCCGGGGCGCCATCAAGCCGCTGGTCAGCGAGCGGGTGCCGCTGAGCGAGGCCGCGGCCGCGGTCCAGCGAGTCGGCGCCGGGGTCACGACGGGCCGGGTCGCCGTCGTCCCGTCCCTGGAGAACGGAGCCGCCGCATGACCGACGCAGCCGAACTCAAGCGCCGCACAGCGGAGTTGCTGGCCGCACACCCGCCCGCGAACACGGACCGCCTCGACTTCCTCAGGGCCCGTTTCGACGCGGGGCTCGCCTGGGTCCACTACCCCGAGGGACTCGGCGGCCTCGGTGCCGCGCGCTCCCTCCAGGCCGTCGTGGACGCCGAGCTGGAGGCCGCGGGCGCCCCCGACAACGACCCGCGGCGCAACGGGATCGGTCTCGGCATGGCCGCGCCGACGATCCTCAAGTACGGCACGGACGAGCAGAAGCAGCGGTTCCTGCGCCCCCTGTGGACCGGCGAGGAGGTCTGGTGCCAGCTCTTCAGCGAGCCCGGCGCCGGCTCCGACCTGGCCGGACTCGGTACCCGGGCCGTCCATGAGGGCGACGAGTGGGTGGTGAACGGCCAGAAGGTGTGGACGTCCAGTGCCCACAACGCCCGCTGGGCGATCCTCATCGCCCGCACCGACCCGGACGTGCCCAAGCACGCGGGCATCACGTACTTCCTGTGCGACATGACCGACCCCGGCGTCGACGTGCGGCCGCTGCGCCAGATCACCGGCGAGGCCGAGTTCAACGAGGTCTTCCTGACCGACGTCCGCATCCCCGACTCCCGCCGCCTCGGCGAGATCGGCGACGGCTGGCGGGTCGCGCAGACCACGCTCAACAACGAGCGCGTCGCCATCGGCGGCATGCGGCTGCCCCGCGAGGGCGGCATGATCGGCCCGGTCTCCAGGACCTGGCGCGAGCGCCCCGAACTGCGCACCCACGATCTGCACCAGCGCCTGCTGAAGCTGTGGGTCGAGGCCGAGGTCGCCCGCCTCACCGGCGAACGCCTGCGCCAGCAGCTCGCCCTGGGCCAGCCCGGCCCCGAGGGCGCCGGCATGAAGCTCGCCTTCGCCCGCCTCAACCAGGAGATCAGCGGCCTGGAGGTCGAACTCCGCGGCGAGGAAGGCCTGCTGTACGACGACTGGACCATGCGCCGGCCCGAGCTGGTGGACTTCACCGGCCGGGACGCCGGCTACCGCTATCTCCGCTCCAAGGGCAACAGCATCGAGGGCGGGACCAGCGAGGTCCTGCTGAACATCGTCGCCGAGCGCGTCCTGGGCCTGCCCTCGGAACCGCGCACCGACAAGGACGTCGCCTGGAAGGACCTGGCCCGATGACCGACCTGCTGTACTCGGAGGAGGAAGACGCGCTGCGGTCCGCCGTACGGGACCTGCTCGACGACCACTGCGACGCCCCCGGTGTCATCGCCCGCACCGAGTCCGACGCCCCGCACGACCTCGCCGCCTGGAAGGCCCTCGCGGACGGCATGGGCCTCGCCGGACTGCTGGTGCCGGAGGCGCAGGGCGGCCAGGGTGCCACGCACCGCGAAGTCGCTGTCGTGCTGGAGGAGTTGGGTCGCGCGGTCGCCCCGGTGCCGTACCTCACCAGCGCCGTCGTCGCGACCGAGGCGCTGCTGGCCTGCGGCACCGAGGACCTGCTCGCCGAGCTGGCGTCGGGGCGCAGGATCGGCGCCCTCGCCGTCTCGCTGCACGTCGCCGCGGGCGGTGCCTACAAGGTCGTACGCCATGAAGGCGGCTCCCTGCACGGGGAGTTGACCGGCATCGCGGACGCCACGGCCGCCGATGTGCTGCTCGTCCCGGCGGACGACGGCGGGCTGTACGCGGTGGACGCCTCCAGCGCGACCGTCACCCCGCAGGTGTCCCTGGACCTGACCCGGCCGCTGGCGACCGTGACCCTGGACGGCGCGCCCGGTCGTCTCCTGGGTGACGCCGAACCCGCCGTGCGACGGGCGCTGCGGTCCGGGGCCGGGCTGCTCGCCTCCGAGCAACTCGGGCTCGCCGACTGGACGTTGACCGAGACCGTGCGCTACCTGAAGGAGCGCAAGCAGTTCAACCGGTCCGTCGGCGGGTTCCAGGCGCTCAAGCACCGGCTCGCCCAGCTGTGGCTGGAAGTCGTCAACCTGCGGGCCGCGGCCCGCAACGCGGCCGACGCGCTGGCGAGCGGTGAGGACGCCGATGTGGCGGTCGCCGTCGCCCAGTCCTACGCGGCCTCCGTCGCCGTGCACGCCGCCGAGGAGGCCCTCCAGCTGCACGCCGGCATCGGTATGACGTGGGAGCACCCGGTCCACCTGTATCTCAAGCGGGCGAAGGCCGACTCCATCGCCTACGGCACCGCGGGCGCCCACCGTGCCGCACTGGCCGAACTCGTGGACCTCCAGGCCCCCTGACGTTCACCTGGGAAAGCCCGTCCCACCTGGGGCGGGCTTTTTCGTGCGCCCCGCGCGGAGGCGATGAACAGACGGCGGCAGTCCGGCCAACTCCTGTCACGAGCATGCCCTTTGAGGGACCGGCGACCCCATACTCGCCGGTGTCCCGTACCGCCCTCAAAGGGAGGCAGGCATGGCCCTCACCACCCGACGCAGAGCCCTCACCACCCTCGGCGCCGCCCTCGCGGGCGCCGTCGCCCTGCCCGCCACCGACGCGCTCGCGGGTGAACACAGGCACCGCCCGCGGCCGTTGTGGCGGGCCCACGCCCACAACGACTACGAGCACCCCCGACCCCTCCTCGACGCCCTCGACCACCGCTTCGGCAGCGTCGAGGCCGACATCTTCCTCGTCGGCGACCAGCTCCTCATCGGCCATACCGCGGACGACCTCGACCCGGCCCGCACCCTGGAGTCCCTCTACCTCGACCCGCTGGCCGCCCGCGTGAGGGCCAACCACGGCTCGGTGTACCGGGGTCACCGCAAGCCCCTCCAACTCCTCATCGACATCAAGACCGAGGGCTCCTCGACCTACCTCGAACTCGACCGTCATCTGCGCCGCCACAAGCACCTGTTCACCACGTACGCCCGCGGCCGTGTCCTTCCCGGCCCGGTCACCGCCGTCATCTCCGGCGACCGCGCCGCCCGCGCGCCCATGGAGGCGCAGACCGTACGGCGGGCCTTCTACGACGGCCGCCTCGCCGACCTCGGCGGCCCGGCGCCCGCCTCCCTCATCTCGCTGATCAGCGACAACTGGACGCTCAACTTCACCTGGCAGGGCGTGGGAGCCTTCCCCGACGTCGAGCGGCAGAAGCTGCGCGGCATCGTCCGGGCCGCCCATGCGCGCGGGCAGAAGGTGCGCTTCTGGGCCACGCCGGACCTGGTGGGTCCCGCGCGTGACGCGCTGTGGGGCGAGCTGCTCGCCGCCGGCGTCGACTACCTCAACACCGACGACCTCGCCGGCCTCGAAGCCTTCCTGGACGCCCACCGGTCGGCGTAGACACCACACGTTCGGCGGACAGGTCAGCCGCCCGGACGAACCCTCCGCTACGCCACACTTGCGCCCGAACGCCGTGAACCGGGCGTACTGGCGTGGCGGAGGAGGCCGACGATGGCGATTTCCATCTCTGTGGTGATGTTGCTGCTGGTCCTGGCGGTGATCTTCCTGCGCAGCGGAGGGCTGAAGGTCTCGCACGCACTGGTGTGCGCACTGCTCGGCTTCTACATGGCCAGTACGAGCATCGCCCCGACCATCCACAGCGGCCTCACGGCGACGGCGGACATCGTCAGCAGCCTCCGGCCCTGAGGTTCATCCGGTCGAGAAGACCCCGATGCCGTTCGGTACCGGGCGTTCGGAGCCGCCGGTGGGATGGTTGCGCACCGACACGGCACTCGCCCCGGGCTCGCGGGCGACCAGCGTCGACGATCCGCCGCCGTCCAGGCTGAAGGCGTCGACCGAGCCCAGCCCCTTCATGGTGTCCGCCACTTCGGCGATGGTCAGTCCGGTGCGGTACGCGACCGCGCCGTCCACCGCGAGCAGCAGCACCCGGCGGCCTCCGTCCGCGATCCCGACGGCGGTGCGCACGGCGGCGGTCGTGCCGTCCAGACCGGGCAGCGGCTGTCCGTCGTCGAGGACCGGGTAACCGCCGATGGCGAAGCGGTACGGGATCCGGGCCGCGGAGGCGACCAGGCCGTGCCGGACCTGTACGTGCTCGCCGACGGAGAGCTTCCGTAACTGCCGCGCGCCCTCCTCCCGGCCGACGAGCACGGTGGTGTCCGCGGCGACGGGGCCGGCGCCCGGGGTGTCGGCGGCCGCCACGACCCGGTCCCGGCGGACCGTCACCTCGTAGGTGTCCGTGCTGCACGGGGCGGCCCGGTCGGTGTCCGTGCCGCAGGTGGCACGCACCCGGGAAGCGCTGCCCCAGGCGCTGGTGAAGGCGCCGACGGAGTTCACCGGCAGCGCGTACTGGTTGAGCCCGCCCAGCGGCAGCCGCGTCCCGGGAGTGCGGACGGATCCGGTCAGGGTCAGGCTGTCGAGCCGGGCCAGTCGGTCGACCCCCATGCCGAGCACGTTCTTCGTGGAGGTGCCCGGTGGCATCGCGGGGCCGAAACGCTGGCCGTCGGGCACCGCCGCCTTGAGCGTGCGGCCGTGCGCGATCGCCGGGCCCACGCTCGCGCCGGTCGCCTCGACGCCCGGGTGCTGGGTCTCGGTGATGTTGAAGAAGTCACCGTTGACACCCGCGACCGCGCCCTGGGTGTCCGCCAGTTGCGAGACGGGCGCCCGCGCGGCGACCGCTCCCGGATGCAGCAGGTCGAGCCGGACATGCGGATCGCGCAGGTCGACGGTGAGGACATGAACACGCGTGGGGCCCTTGGCCGCCTGGAGGTCGTACTGCCGGTACGTGACGCCCGACGCGATCCGGACGTCGGCCTGCGCGGCGCCGGCCGGTGCCGCCCCCGTCAGGACCGCACCGGCCAGCGCACCGCATGCCGTGAGAAACGTCAGTACCGCTCTGCCTGCTCGGAACCTGTTCTGACGAAGCGTCACAGTCCCCCCTGAGGTCTCGTCAACTGTCCCAGGACTCAGAGGAAGTGCACCAGACGGCAGTCTGTCTAGGCGTCGAGAAGACGGGAACGGATCAGGAAACGCACTCCTTCGGGTGCTTCGAGCGAGAAGCCGCTGCCCCGGCCCTCGACGACATCGACGATCAGCCGGGTGTGGCTCCACACCTCGAACTGGCTGCGCGACATCCAGAACGTCACGGCCTCCCCGACGCCCTCGACCTCCAGCTCCGCGAGCAGTACGTCCGAGCCGCCGGTGCGGAACTCACCCGCCGGGTAGCACATGGGGGCGCTGCCGTCGCAGCAGCCGCCGGACTGATGGAACATCAGCGGACCGTGCACCTCGTGCAGCCGACGCAGCAGATCGGCGGCCGCGGGGGTGAGCTCGACGCGGGGGGTCTCCTCATACATGCGCCCCAGCGCAGCACGCGCCACGTTGCGAGAAGGTTGCACCCCGGAGCAGGGTGGGGCCATGTACTCGACCCGTGTCTCCTGCCGTGTGAACGCCCCGCGCGCGGCCGTCTACCGGATGCTCGTGGACGCCGACGCGCTCGCCAGGTGGCGGGTGCCCGAGGGGATGAGCAGCGAGGTGCACGCCTTCGACGCCCGGGAGGGTGGCGCGTTCCGTATCTCGCTCACCTACGACCTGCCGACCGGCACCGGCAAGTCCGGCTCGCACACCGACACCTATCACGGCCGGTTCCTGAAGCTGGTGCCGGACGAGCGGGTGGTCGAGGAGTTCGAGTTCGAGACCGGGGACCCCGCCCTGCGCGGCATGATGACGATGACGACCACGCTCACCGACGTGGCGGGCGGGACCGAGGTCGTCGTCCTGCACGAAGGGATTCCGGACGCCGTGCCGGCGGACCAGAACGAGGAGGGCACGCGGATGGCGCTGGCCCATCTCGCGCGGCTGGTCGAGGGCTGAGCGTCAGACCTCGCCGACGTTGGCGGTGAGCAGGCGGAGCAACTGCTTGGCCGTGGCGTCCTGTTCGGGGGTCAGTCCCATGGCGTCCCCGATGGCCACCGGAACGGTCTGTGCCCGCTCGCGCAGTGCGGCTCCCGCGTCGGTGAGGGTGAGGGAGACCGAGCGCTCGTCCTCCGGGCGGCGTTCACGGCGCAGCAGGCCGTTCGCCTCCAGGCGCTTCAGCAGCGGGGAGAGGGTGCTGGACTCCAGCTGGAGCGCGGTGCCCAGATCGCGTACCGAGATCGAGTCCTGCTCCCACAGCACGAGCATGACCAGGTACTGCGGGTAGGTCAGCTGGAGCGCGTCCAGCAGGGGCCGGTAGCGGGCGGTGACCGCGCGGGAGGCGGCGTAGAGGGCGAAGCACAGCTGGTCGTCGAGGAGCAGGGAACCGTCCTGCTGCGGTTCGGCGGTGCTCATGGCCTGGCTCCTTTGATTGGGTCCTCTCGATCCTATCGAGCCATAAACAGTCGCGAAATAGATAGTCGTGCTCGATTAAGTTGTGCACGACTAAATCGAGCGCTACAGTCATGGATGTGCCGCCGCTCCTGACGAACAGCGTCGACGGAGCGCGCCCGCGGCCACCGCTTGCGAGGAGATCGCCATGTCCGACCAGACCGGCACCCGCCCCGTCCTCGAGCCCGCCGCCCAGGCCTTCGTCGAGGCCACCGCGAACCCGCCGTACCTCTTCGACCTGGGCCCGGTCGAGGGCCGTAAGGCGGTCGACGAGGTCCAGTCCGGGGAGATCACCAAGCCCGCGATCGACGAGGAATGGATCACCGTGCCCGGCGGGCCCACCGGCAGCGTCCGCACCCGCATCGTCCGCCCCGCGGGCGCGGACGGCACCCTCCCCGTCATCCTCTACATCCACGGCGCCGGCTGGGTCTTCGGCAACGCCCACACCCACGACCGCCTGGTCCGCGAACTCGCCACCGGCGCCCACGCCGCGGTCGTCTTCCCCGAGTACGACCTCTCACCCGAAGCCCGCTACCCGGTCGCGATCGAACAGAACTACACCGTCGCCCAGTGGATCGTGCAGCACGGCCCGTCCAAGAACCTGGACGCCACCCGCATCGCCGTCGCCGGGGACTCCGTGGGCGGCAACATGACCGCCGCACTCACCCTGATGGCCAAACAGCGCGGAGACGTCCCACTGGTCCAGCAGGTGCTGTTCTACCCGGT
>NZ_JBIUUU010000021.1:0-216553 GCF_044742595.1 Streptomyces sp. NPDC087859
ACGCCCGGTTACATTCCGAACCCGGAAGCTAAGCCTTACAGCGCCGATGGTACTGCAGGGGGGACCCTGTGGGAGAGTAGGACACCGCCGAACAATTCTTCAAAGGGTTGGATCCTGAACTTCGGTTCGGGGTCCAACCCTTTTTTGTTCTGCGTCACTTGACGTTCACGTTCCACAACCACCATCCGAGGCATGGGTACTGCTGCAATGCTCAGGGCCGCCGGCGTCGGAGTCGGTGACGAGGTCGTGGTGCCGGCCTTCGGGAACGTCGAAGTCGCCGAGGCTGTTGTCCTGGCCGGTGCGCTTCCGGTGTTCGCCGACATAGATCCGTTGAGCTACTGCCTGGATGCGTCCGCTGTCGAGGCGGCCGTGACCGCACGGACCGCGGCCGTGGTGGTCGTACATCGATTCGGGCGGCGGGCCGGCATCGCGGCGCTGCACGCTCTGGGGCAGCGTCATGGGCTGCTCGTGCTGGAGCAGGGCGAGTCCGAGGCGCCGTACGACGAGGTCGCTCAGCGCAGGGAGCGGGCGGCTTACCTCGATGGGAAGTTGAAGGGTGTGGGCAAGCCCGACGGCGGTGATGGGCACACCTATCAGCAGTACGTCGTGCGGGTGCCCGGGAACGGGCGGCCCGATCGCGATGCCTTCGCTCGTGCCTTGCGTGGCAAGGGTGTTGAGTGCCGCGTGCCGGTGAAGACGCCCGTGCACCGGCTGCCCGAGTTCCGGCGTTGTGTGTCGCTGCGGGAGACGGAGTTGGCGGCGGACGAGACGTTGGCGCTGCCGGTGGACGCGTCCCTGACCAAGCGGGACATGCAGCGGGTCGTGGGCGCGTGCAATGCGCTCGGGGGGCTGCTTCAGGCAGCCTTCTGATCGGCTTTCGTACCTCGTGGGCGTGGTTGGGAACACCGGTCCGTTCGGGGTATGATCTATCCCGTTGCCGCGAGGGAAACCTCGAAGCGACAGGCCCCCTTAGCTCAGTCGGCAGAGCGTCTCCATGGTAAGGAGAAGGTCAACGGTTCGATTCCGTTAGGGGGCTCCAACTGAAAGGCCCCGCCCAATTGGGCGGGGCCTTTTTCGTACCCTTCTCAGTCCTTGTGGAGGCCCGGGACCCGCATGGCCAGGATCGCCATGTCGTCGGACGGGGCATCCGACGCGAAGCGTTCCACGGCGCGCATGATGCGGGCGGCGACCGCGCCGGCGGTCAGGCCCGTGCAGGTCGTGAGGACGTCGGTGAGGCCGTCGTCGCCCAACATGCGGGTGCCCTCGCGGCGTTCGGTGACGCCGTCGGTGACGCACAGCAGGACGTCGCCAGGGTCCAGGGTGACCATCTCCTCGTACAGCTCGAGATCCTCGATCACGCCCAGGAGCGGCTGCGGCTCGGCGGCCGGCTCGACGGTGCCGTCCTGGCGGAGGCGGAGCGGGAGGGGGTGGCCGGCGCAGACCACCTTCAGTTCGGCGCTGCCGTCCGCCTGGGGGCGCATCTCGCCGTAGAGGAGCGTCAGGAAGCGGCTGCGGGCTCCCTCGTCGAGGATCGCGGAGTTGAGGCGCTCCAGGACGGCCGGGCCGCTGAGGCCCTCCCTGGCCAGCAGCCGCAAGGCGTGGCGGGCCAGGCCCGTCACCGCCGCCGCGTTCGGGCCCGTTCCGCAGACGTCGCCGATGGCGAAGCCGTAGGCGCCGTCGCTGATGGGGAAGACGTCGTAGAAGTCGCCGCCGACCTCGTTGCCCTCGCCTGCCGCGCGGTAGATGACCTCGACCTCGACGCCGTCGATCTCGGGGAGCTCGGGCGGCAGGAGGCTGCGCTGGAGGGACTGGCTGATGGCCGTGCGCTCGGAGTACAGGCGGGCGTTGTCCAGAGCCAGCGCTGCCCTTCGGCTCAAGTCCTCGGCCAGTTCCAGGATTTCCTGGCGGAAGTGCTCGTCGGTCGGCTTGCCGAGGGTCAGCATGCCGATGACGCGGTTGCGGGCCACCAGAGGCAGGACGACCGTCTCGCCGCCCACGGCCGACGCGGTGGCGAGGGTCGGGCCGATGCCCGCGCTGAGGCGGCCGATGGGCTCGCCCAGGCCCAGGCTGCGCATGGAGGTGCGCAGGGCCGCCTGGTGGGCCGCCTCGGCGGGGGCCGACCAGACGCGGGCGCCCGGGGTGGGTACGGGGTCGGGCGGGGAGATCTTCGAGAGCAACGACTTGATGCCGTCGATGAGTTCCTCGTCCTCGTGCAGGACGTACGACAGATACGGCTCCGAGGCCTGGTCGGCGATTGTGTAGACCGCGCACCAGGTCGCCAGGGTCGGGACGGTCATCTGGGCCATCAGAGCCAGCGTTTGGTCGCGGTCCAGGGTGCCGGCCAGGAGATCGGAGGCCTCGACGAGGAAGCTGAGCGATCCTCGGCGCAGGCGTTCCAGTTCGCCGAGACGGGCCGATTCGACGGCCAACGCGATGCGGTCCGCGGCGAATTGGAGGCGCAGGGCTTCTTCGTTCGAGTATCTGCCGGGGCCTTCGGCGGCGACGCCGAGGGAGCCCGTGAGGCGGCCCTCGACCTTCAGGGGGACCGTGACGACCGAGCGCATGCCGGTGCCGCTCAGGAGCGGGACGGCGCCCGGTACCGCCGTGAGGTCCTCGTGGACGGCCGGCATGCGGGCCGAGCCGTAGCGGCCGGGGCCCGCCTCGACGGGGACGCGGGCGAAGCGCTGGCGGGCGGAGGGCAGGCCGGTGGAGGCGCGGACCTCCAACTCCGTTTCGTCGTCGGTGGCCAACAGGAGGAAGGCGGAGTCGGCGTCGAGCATGTCGCGGGCGCGTTCCACCGTGCGCTGGAGGAGACCGTCGAGGTCGTCCGGGGCCGGGGAGCCGATGAACACCTCGAAGGGATCGGTGCTCTGGCCGTCGGAGGAGGATGAGGTGTCGGAGGCCGGGATGCGCAGCGGGGTCTGGAGGACCGCGCGTTCGTGGTCGCGGACCAGGAGGCAGACCGTGGAGGGCTCGCCTTCCGTGTCGCGGACGCGGAGGTGGGAGGCGTACACGGGGGTGACGCGGCCGTTGGCGCCCCTTATGCCGTAACTGCCTTCCCAGCGGGAGAGTTGGAGCGCCTCCGCGATGCCCGTACTGGTGCCCGGGGTGTGGGGCCAGGCCGCGAGGTCGGTCAGGGGCTTGCCGGTGACCTGCTCGGCCGGGTAGCCGAAGAGTTCCTCGGCGTCCTCGTTCCAGGCCGAGATGGCCGCCGTACGGTCGATCTGGACGACGGCGACGCGGACACGGCCGTCGGCGAGGGGGAGGAGGTCCGCGGGGAGCGAGGGCCCGGCGGCTCGGGTGCCCACCTGGCGCTCGGGGAGGGCGATCTGGAACCAGACCTGCTTGTGTGTGGGCGTGTACTCGACGCCCCAGCGGCCGGCCAGGGCCGCGCACAGCTGGAGGCCGCGGCCGCCCTCGCGATCGGGGCTGCCCATGGTGGCGAGGGAGCCCTGGAGGGGGACCTCGCGCTCGGGGTAGCGGTCGGCGACCTCGATGCGTACGCCGTCGTCGCTGCGCAGACACAGGACGTCCGCCGTGGTGCCCGCGTGCACCACGGCATTGGTCACCAGTTCGCTGGTGAGGACCACCGCGTCGTCGACGATGTCCGCGAAGCCCCAGCCCTGGAGTGTGTCGCGGACGAAGGAGCGGGCACTCGCGACCGAGCGCCCGACGGGCTCGAAGCTGGCGGCCGCGCGCGCGGTGATCACAGAACTCCTCGACCGGTTGTCGACGTGCAGGGCTGCGCTGACGGTCGGCTCGTGCCGCTGGTGCGGCAGGCTGTCCGTCGGCCGGCGGTCCGGGGGATGTCCCCCAGGGATCAGTCCGGTGGTCATGTTGTGCGGCCGCCCCTCCGATGCCCGCTCGTTCTCGTGCCACCGCCCAAGGCCGGACGGACCGGCGCGGCTGGACAGCCGCATGCAAGGTTACTTACCTTCCCCGTCCATGCGGATGCCGGTCACCAGTGTTTCCGTCCGGAGGGTGTGCGGACGATGTGCGAAGCTGCCGAACTGTTATGGCCTGGTTCAGCCAGGGTGAAACACTGGGCAAGCTTCTTGTGAAGGTCCGGGCAGGCTGAGTGTGGTCCGCGCAGTGTGGGCAGCAGCCCGGGGCGTGGCCTGGTCCGCCCGGCGAAAACGCGCAGCATTAACTGGTACGTCGAACAGTAGTACCGGAGCAGCAGTAACGGTCGACCCCTGCGGGAGGGACACAGTGGAGTCTGGCGCAGCGACGCGGGGCACTAAGACGCGCGCGAAAGGCGGACAGTCCCTGAATAACCAGCGCAAACCACGCGGTGGGACCACCGCGGTGGACACGGCGGCCCTGAACCGACTGCTGGCGGCCCTCGTGTCGATGCGCGACGGGAACTTCCGGAAGCGGCTCACGGTGTCCGGCGACGGCGTGTTGTCCGAGATCGCCGCTGTGTACAACGAGGTGGCCGACCGGAATCTGCATCTGACGGGTGAGCTGTCGCGGGTGCGGCGGATGGTGGGCCGTGAGGGCAAGCTCACGGAACGGCTGGAAATCGGCGCCTGTGAGGGGTCGTGGCTGACGGCCATCGACGCCTCCAACGCCCTGGTCGACGATCTCGTACGGCCTGTCTCGGAAGTCGGCCGGGTGCTTTCCGCGGTCGCGGAGGGCGATCTGTCGCCGCGGATGGAGCTGCGGACGCAGGCGGCGGACGGGTCCGGGCACCCGCTGCGCGGTGAGTTCCTGAAGGTCGGGCGGACCGTCAACAATCTGGTCGACCAGCTGTCGACGTTCACCGACGAGGTCACACGCGTGGCCAGTGAGGTGGGCACCGAGGGCAAGCTGGGCGGGCAGGCCAAGGTGCGCGGTATGTCCGGTTCCTGGAAGGACCTGACGGATTCCGTCAACACGATGGCGTACCGGCTGACGGCGCAGGTGCGGGACATCGCGCTCGTCACCACGGCCGTCGCGAAGGGTGACCTGTCCCGGAAGGTCACGGTTCACGTGGCCGGCGAGATGCTCGAACTGAAGAACACCGTCAACACGATGGTGGACCAGCTGTCGTCCTTCTCCTCCGAGGTGACCCGCGTTGCGCGCGAGGTGGGCGTCGAGGGCGAGCTGGGCGGGCAGGCGCAGGTGCCCGGTGTGGCGGGTGTGTGGAAGGACCTCACCGATTCGGTGAACCTGATGGCCGGCAATCTGACGGCCCAGGTGCGTGGGATCGCGCAGGTGACGACCGCGGTCGCCAGCGGTGACCTGTCGCAGAAGGTCACCGTCTCGGCACGCGGTGAGGTCGCGCAGCTCGCCGACACGATCAACCAGATGACCGAGACGCTGCGGATCTTCGCCGACGAGGTCACACGCGTGGCCAACGAGGTCGGTGCCGAGGGTCAGCTCGGCGGGCAGGCCAACGTGCCGGGTGCGGCGGGAACGTGGAAGGACCTCACCGATTCGGTGAACACGGTCTTCCGGAACCTCACCACACAGGTGCGGGACATCGCCGCCGTGACGACGGCCGTGGCCAACGGTGACCTGTCGCAGAAGGTCACCGTCGACGTGGCCGGCGAGATGCTGGAGCTGAAGAACACCGTCAACGGGATGGTGGACCAGCTGTCGGCGTTCGGTGCCGAGGTCACGCGCGTGGCGCGCGAGGTCGGTGTCGAGGGTGAGCTGGGCGGTCAGGCGCAGGTGCCGGGTGCGGCCGGTACGTGGAAGGACCTCACGGACTCCGTCAACACGGCGTTCCGGAATCTCACCGGACAGGTGAGGAACATCGCCCAGGTGACGACGGCCGTGGCCAACGGTGACCTGTCGCAGAAGGTCACCGTGGACGTCTCCGGCGAGATGCTCCAGCTGAAGAACACCGTGAACACGATGGTGGACCAGCTCTCCGCCTTCGCCGACCAGGTGACGCGGATGGCCCGGGACGTGGGCACCGAGGGCCGACTCGGCGGTCAGGCCGTGGTGCCGGGGGTCTCGGGGACGTGGAAGGAGCTCACGGACTCCGTCAACTTCATGGGTGGCAACCTCACCTCGCAGGTGCGGCAGATCGCCCAGGTGACGACGGCGGTGGCGCGGGGTGACCTGTCCCAGAAGATCGACGTGGACGCGCGTGGCGAGATCCTCGAGCTGAAGAACACCATCAACACGATGGTCGACCAGCTCTCCGCCTTCGCCGACCAGGTGACCCGGGTCGCCCGGGAGGTGGGTACCGAGGGCCGTCTCGGCGGGCAGGCGCAGGTGCCCGGCGTCGCCGGTGTGTGGCGCGACCTGACCGACTCCGTGAACGGCATGGCGTCCAACCTGACCGGACAGGTGCGCAACATCGCCCAGGTCGCCACCGCGGTGGCCCGGGGTGACCTGTCCCAGAAGATCACCGTGGACGCGCGCGGCGAGATCCTCGAGCTGAAGAACACCCTGAACACGATGGTCGACCAGCTGTCGTCGTTCGCCGAAGAGGTCACCCGTGTGGCCCGCGAGGTGGGCACCGAGGGCATCCTCGGCGGCCAGGCCGAGGTGCAGGGGGTCTCCGGCACCTGGAAGGACCTCACGCAGTCCGTGAACTTCATGGCGAACAACCTGACCATTCAGGTGCGCAACATCGCCGAGGTCACGACCGCGGTCGCCAAGGGCGATCTGTCGAAGAAGATCACCGTCGACGCGAAGGGCGAGATCCTCGAACTCGTCAGCACCGTGAACACGATGGTGGACCAGCTGTCGTCCTTCGCCGAGCAGGTGACCCGCGTCGCCCGCGAGGTGGGTACCGAGGGCATCCTGGGCGGACAGGCGCACGCGTCGGGGGTCACGGGCATCTGGAAGGACCTCACCGACAACGTCAACCTGATGGCCAACAACCTGACCGTGCAGGTGCGGAACATCTCCCAGGTCGCCTCGGCCGTCGCCAACGGCGACCTGACCCGGACGGTGACCATCGAGGCGCGCGGCGAGGTCGCGCAGCTCGCGGACACCTTCAACACCATGGTGAAGACGCTGAGTTCGTTCGCCGACCAGGTCACCAAGGTGGCCCGTGAGGTGGGTACGGACGGGATCCTCGGCGGGCAGGCACGGGTGCCGGGTGTGGCCGGTACGTGGAAGGACCTCACCGAGTCGGTGAACCAGATGGCGTCCAACCTGACCGGTCAGGTGCGGAACATCGCCATGGTCACGACCGCCATCGCCAAGGGCGACCTGACGAAGAAGATCGACATCGACGCCCGGGGCGAGATCCTCGAGCTGAAGACCACCATCAACACGATGGTCGACCAGCTGTCCTCCTTCGCCGAGGAGGTCACCCGAGTCGCCCGCGAGGTGGGCACGGAAGGACAGCTCGGCGGCCAGGCACGCGTGCGTGACGTCGACGGCACCTGGCGCGACCTCACCGAGTCCGTGAACGAGATGGCCGGGAACCTGACCCGGCAGGTGCGTGCCATCGCGCGCGTGGCGACCGCGGTGACCCGCGGTGACCTGAACCTGAAGATCGACGTGGACGCGTCCGGGGAGATCCAGGAACTCCAGGACTACATCAACAAGATGATCGCCAACCTGCGCGACACCACGATCGCCAACAAGGAGCAGGACTGGCTCAAGGGCAACCTGGCGCGTATCTCCGCGCTGATGCAGGGCCGCCGCGACCTCGCGGACGTGGCCTCGCTGATCATGAGCGAGCTGACGCCCGTGGTGTCCGCGCAGCACGGCGCGTTCTTCCTGGCGATGCCGCTCGTCGACGGCAAGGACGCGAGCGCCGACCAGGAGGAGTCGTACGAACTGCGCATGCTCGGGTCGTACGGCTACTCCATGGGATCGATGCCGACGTCCTTCAGGCCGGGTGAGGCACTCATCGGGACGGCCGCGCAGGAACGGCGCACGATCCTCGTGGAGAACGCGCCGAGCGGCTATCTGAAGATCTCCTCGGGGCTCGGGGAGGCGCCGCCCGCGCAGGTGATCGTGTTGCCGGTGCTCTTCGAGAGCCAGGTGCTCGGCGTCATCGAGCTGGCGTCCTTCACGCCGTTCACGCAGATCCAGAAGGACTTCCTCAACCAGATCGCCGAGATGATCGCGACCAGCGTCAACACCATCTCCGTCAACACCAAGACCGAGGTGCTGCTGCGGCAGTCGCAGGAACTGACCGAGCAACTCCGCGAGCGGTCGGCGGAGTTGGAGAACCGGCAGAAGGCGCTCCAGTCGTCCAACGCCGAACTGGAGGAGAAGGCCGAGCTGCTGGCCCAGCAGAACCGCGACATCGAAGTGAAGAACACCGAGATCGAGGAGGCGCGGCAGGTCCTGGAGGAGCGCGCCGAGCAACTCGCGGTGTCGATGCGGTACAAGAGCGAGTTCCTCGCCAACATGTCGCACGAGCTGCGCACGCCGCTCAACTCGCTGCTGATCCTGGCCAAGTTGCTCGCCGACAACGCGGACGCCAACCTCTCGCCGAAGCAGGTCGAGTTCGCCGAGACGATCCATGGCGCAGGCTCCGACCTGCTCCAGCTGATCAACGACATCCTCGATCTGTCGAAGGTCGAGGCGGGCAAGATGGACGTCTCGCCGACGCGCATCGCGCTCGTCCAGCTCGTGGACTACGTGGAGGCCACCTTCCGCCCGCTGACCGCGGAGAAGGGCCTCGACCTGTCCGTACGGGTCTCGCCGGAGCTGCCCGCCACGCTGCACACCGACGAGCAGCGGCTGTTGCAGGTGCTGCGCAATCTGCTGTCCAACGCGGTGAAGTTCACCGACTCCGGGGCGGTGGAGCTGGTCATCCGGCCCGCCGGCGCGGATGTGCCGATGCAGATCCGTGAGCAGTTGCTGGAGACCGGTTCGCTGCGGGATCCGGACGCCGACCTGATCGCGTTCTCCGTGACCGACACCGGGATCGGGATCGCCGCGAGCAAGATGCGGGTGATCTTCGAGGCGTTCAAGCAGGCCGACGGCACGACGAGCCGGAAGTACGGAGGTACGGGGCTCGGGCTCTCCATCTCGCGGGAGATCGCCCAGCTGCTCGGCGGTGAGATCCACGCGCAGAGCGAGCCGGGCCGCGGCTCGACGTTCACGCTGTATTTGCCGCTGCACCCGAGCGAACTGCCTCCGCAGGGCTACCAGCAGTCCGCGGCGGTCCTGGACGTCGGTGACCCGAGCGCTTCCGAGAACGGCCGCGCCGAGGTCGAGATCGGGACGCCGGCCGAGGTGAAGTCGTACCAGGAGACCCAGAACGGCGCCGCGGCACTCTTCAGGCGCCGCCGCAGGACCCTGCCGGAGGTCGAACAGCGGCCCCAGCTGGACCAGTGGTCGGCGACGACGGCGCAGAGCCCGGCGCCGGAGGTGCGGCGCGGCATCCGGTTCGGCGGCGAGAAGGTGCTGATCGTCGACGACGACATCCGCAACGTCTTCGCGCTCACCAGCGTCCTGGAGCAGCACGGGCTGTCGGTGCTGTACGCCGAGAACGGCCGCGAGGGCATCGAGGTCCTGGAGCAGCACGACGACGTCACGGTCGTACTGATGGACATCATGATGCCCGAGATGGACGGGTACGCGACGACGACGGCGATTCGCAGGATGCCGCAGTTCGCGGGCCTGCCGATCATCGCGCTGACGGCGAAGGCGATGAAGGGCGACCGGGAGAAGGCGATCGAGTCGGGCGCCTCCGACTACGTCACCAAGCCGGTCGATCCCGATCATCTGCTGTCGGTGATGGAGCAGTGGATGCGGGGCGCGTGACCGCGGCGGATGCAGGACGCGTGACGGGATCGGTCGGACTTCGCGTGGATGCTGCGAGGACCTTCTGAGTTCACGCGGAGTTGCTGACTCAGTGTGCTCGAAGCCGTGTAGAAGTACGGGATTCGGGGAACCTTCTGGTCTCCCGCTGCGTTTCTGCTACGTGCACAGTGACATCGCGGTGACAGGGTGTGGCGACGGGCGGGGTGCGGCTACCATGACCGGCACGAGGACGGGCGGCGCAAGGGAGCCGTCCCCCGGGGCGGCACCTGCGGGTGTCGCCACGAGTCCTGAGGACAGGGGAGGCCCCAAGCCGGGGCGAGGAGGGCGGGCCATGGTGCAGAAGGCCAAGATCCTCCTGGTCGATGACCGGCCGGAGAATCTGCTGGCGCTGGAGGCCATCCTCTCCGCGCTCGATCAGACACTGGTGCGGGCATCGTCCGGGGAGGAAGCGCTCAAGGCGCTGCTCACCGACGACTTCGCGGTGATTCTGCTGGATGTGCAGATGCCGGGCATGGACGGCTTCGAGACGGCGGCGCACATCAAGCGGCGCGAGCGCACCCGGGACATCCCGATCATCTTCCTCACCGCGATCAACCACGGTCCGCATCACACCTTCCGGGGGTATGCGGCGGGCGCGGTCGACTACATCTCCAAGCCCTTCGACCCGTGGGTGCTGCGCGCGAAGGTGTCCGTCTTCGTCGAGCTGTACATGAAGAACTGCCAGCTGAGGGAGCAGGCGGCGCTGCTGCGGCTCCAGTTGGAGGGCGGTGCCGCGGGCAAGGCTCCGGCCGGTGAGGCGAAGGAGCCGGCGGGACTGCTGGCCGAGCTCTCGGCGCGGCTCGCCGCGGTCGAGGAGCAGGCCGAGGCCCTGTCCAAGCAGCTGGACGACGAGTCGGCGGACGCGGCGGCCGTGGCCACCGCGGCTCATCTCGAGCGCAAACTCACCGGCCTGCGGCGGGCACTGGACGCCCTGGAGCCGGGAACGGGCAGTTCGCAGTCGGTGCCCTCGCAGAACTGACCCCCACGCGCGGCTCAGTTGCGGGTGAGCGCGTGTCAGTTCCGCGTCCCCGCAAGGGCGACACGAACGGGTGAAGCACCGGGCACACGTGTCCGTTGTCGTCTCCCCCGGTAACCTCACACCTATGGCCTCACGTCCCTCCGCTGCCAAGAAGCAGCCCGCGAAGAAGGCGGCGGCTCCGGCGAAGAAGGCCGCTGCGAAGAAGGCTCCGGCGAAGAAGGCGCCCGCCAGGAAAGCCGTCGCGAAGAAGACCGCGCCGGTCCCGAAGCCGGCGCCCAGTCCGACCGGCGGCATCTACCGGCTGGTGCGCGCCGTCTGGCTGGGTCTCGCGCACGCGGTGGGCGCCGTGTTCCGCGGCATAGGGAATGGCGCGAAGAACCTCGACCCGGCGCACCGCAAGGACGGTGTCGCGCTGCTGCTGCTCGGCCTCGCACTGATCGTCGCGGCCGGTACCTGGTCGAATCTGCGCGGTCCCGTCGGCGACCTGGTCGAGATCATCGTCACCGGCGCCTTCGGCCGCCTCGATCTGCTCGTGCCGATACTGCTCGCGGTCATCGCGGCGCGGTTCATCCGGCACCCCGAGCAGCCCGAGGCCAACGGCCGCATCGTGATCGGCCTGTCCGCGCTCGTCGTCGGTGTGCTCGGGCAGGTCCACATCGCGTGCGGCGCACCCGCCCGCAGCGACGGCATGCAGGCCATAAGGGACGCGGGCGGCCTCATCGGCTGGAGCGCGGCGACCCCGCTGACGTACACCATGGGCGAGGTCCTCGCCGTACCCCTGCTCGTGCTGCTCACGGTCTTCGGGCTGCTGGTCGTGACGGCCACTCCGGTCAACGCCATCCCGCGGAGACTGCGGGAGCTCGGTGTGCGGCTCGGTGTCATGCACGATCCGGCCGAGGACGAGTTCGCCGAGGACGACGAGCGCTACGACGACCAGTGGCGCGAGGCCCTGCCCGCGCGCACCCGCAGGCGCGGGCCGGCCCCCGAGGCGTACGACCCCGACGGCGCCGAGCAGGAGGCCCTCTCGCGGCGTCGCGGTCGTCCCCGGCGCTCCGCGGTGCCGCAGCCCGACATGGACCGCCCGATGGACGCCGTGGACGTCGCCGCGGCGGCGGCCGCCGCGCTCGACGGTGCGGTCCTGCACGGCATGCCGCCGTCGCCGATCGTCGCCGACCTCACCCAGGGCGTGAGCGTCGGGGACCGCGAGGACACGACACCGACGCCGGTGCCGACCCCCGTGCCGGCCCCGGCCGCGCGACCCCGGCAGGAGAAGCTGAAGGTCCAGGAGAAGCTGAAGGTCGAGGTCGCGGACCTCACCAAGCCCGCGCCCGAGGCCCAGGGCGAACTGCCGCCGCGCGCCGAGCAGCTCCAGCTGTCCGGTGACATCACGTACTCCCTGCCCTCGCTCGACCTCCTCACGCGCGGGGGCCCGGGCAAGGCGCGCAGCGCGGCCAACGACGCCGTCGTCGCCTCGCTGACGAACGTCTTCATGGAGTTCAAGGTCGACGCGGCCGTCACCGGCTTCACGCGCGGGCCGACGGTCACGCGGTACGAGGTCGAGCTCGGTCCCGCCGTGAAGGTCGAGCGGATCACCGCGCTGGCGAAGAACATCGCGTACGCCGTCGCCAGCCCGGATGTCCGGATCATCAGCCCGATCCCGGGCAAGTCCGCGGTCGGCATCGAGATCCCCAACACCGACCGCGAGATGGTCAACCTCGGTGACGTGCTGCGGCTGGCCGCGGCGGCCGAGGACGAGCATCCGATGCTGGTCGCGCTCGGCAAGGACGTCGAGGGCGGCTATGTGATGGCCAACCTCGCGAAGATGCCGCATGTGCTCGTCGCTGGAGCGACCGGTTCCGGTAAGTCGTCGTGCATTAACTGCTTGATCACTTCCATCATGGTCCGCGCGACCCCCGAGGACGTGCGGATGGTCCTCGTCGACCCCAAGCGCGTCGAGCTGACGGCGTACGAGGGCATTCCGCACCTGATCACGCCGATCATCACCAACCCCAAGCGGGCCGCCGAGGCGCTCCAGTGGGTCGTACGGGAAATGGATCTGCGCTACGACGACCTGGCGGCGTTCGGGTACCGGCACATCGACGATTTCAACGAGGCCATCCGCGAAGGCAAGCTCAAGACGCCGGAAGGCAGCGAGCGGGAGCTGAAGGCGTACCCGTATCTGCTGGTGATCGTCGACGAGCTCGCCGACCTGATGATGGTCGCGCCGAGGGACGTCGAGGACTCGATCGTGCGCATCACGCAGCTCGCGCGCGCGGCCGGTATTCACCTGGTGCTCGCCACGCAGCGGCCCTCGGTCGACGTCGTCACCGGTCTGATCAAGGCGAACGTGCCCTCCAGGCTCGCCTTCGCCACCTCCTCGCTCGCGGACTCGCGGGTCATCCTCGACCAGCCCGGCGCCGAGAAGCTGATCGGCAAGGGTGACGGGCTGTACCTGCCGATGGGCCAGAACAAGCCCACCCGTATGCAGGGCGCCTTCGTGACCGAGGACGAGGTCGCGGCGGTCGTCCAGCACTGCAAGGACCAGATGGCGCCCGTCTTCCGGGACGACGTCGTCGTGGGCACGAAGCAGAAGAAGGAGATCGACGAGGAGATCGGCGACGACCTGGACCTGCTGTGCCAGGCGGCCGAGCTGGTGGTCTCCACCCAGTTCGGGTCGACCTCCATGCTCCAGCGCAAGCTGCGCGTCGGCTTCGCCAAGGCGGGACGCCTGATGGACCTGATGGAGTCCCGGGGGATCGTCGGACCGAGCGAGGGATCCAAGGCTCGTGACGTTCTTGTGAAGGCTGATGAGCTGGACGGAGTGCTCGCGGTGATCCGCGGGGAGGCTTAAGGGCAGGAAACGGGGCGCAGTGGTCGCCGGGCCCCCGGATGAGCCGCCGATGGGTGTTCGATCGTGACTCACCCGTAAGGGATCATTGAGCAACCGTTTCCCTTCGGCGTACGTCAAGTTGAGGGAAGCGAAAAGCTGCTGTCCCACCATCGGTGTGTCCGGCCATACCGATGGCGTACAAAGTCCCACCGCCCGGTTGCCCCACCCTTTCGCACCCCCCCTAGACTGAATCCTCAGCACAGGTGGCTTAAACGCTCGAAAGGCGCCCCCGTGTCCCTCGGCAACTCCCCTGAAGACGAGCGTCCGTTCGAAGACGACCGCGAGGAAGCCCGTATCTCCATCGGCCGTGCCCTCCAGCAGGCACGTATCGCGGCCGGGCTGACCGTCGACGACGTCAGCAACGCCACCCGGGTCCGCATCGCCATCGTGCATGCCATCGAGGCGGACGACTTCGCCCCCTGTGGCGGGGACGTCTACGCCCGTGGGCACATCCGGACCCTGGCCAAGGCCGTCCATCTCGATCCGGCCCCCTTGCTGGACCAGTTCGCCGCCGACCACGGCGGCGGGCGTCCCGCGCCGACCCCGGCCGCCCCGCTGTTCGAGGCGGAACGCATCCGTCCCGAGCGGCGTGGACCCAACTGGACCGCGGCCATGGTCGCCGCGATCGTCGCCGTGGTCGGCTTCGTCGGGTTCACCGCGTTCAAGGGGGACGACGAGGGCGGGAAGGCCCAGGTCGCCGAGGGCGCCGCGCCCTCGGCCGGCAAGTCGTCCTCGCCCACGCCCAAGAGTGAGAAGCCCGAGTCGCCGAAGCCGGACCCGTCCGACAGCGCCATCGCGGCCGCGCCCCAGGACAAGGTGACCGTCCAGGTCGGCGCCCCCGACGGCAGGAGCTGGATCTCCGCCAAGGACCACAGCGGCCGGCTGCTGTTCGACGGGGTGCTCGAGAAGGGCGAGAGCAAGACCTTCCAGGACAACGAGAAGATCAACCTCGTCCTCGGCGACGCCGGGGCGATCCAGCTGTATGTGAACGGCAAGAAGATCGACGACGACTGGCAGCCGGGAGCCGTGGAGCGGCTCACGTACACGAAGGGTGACCCGACGGTCGGCTAGGCCCGGGTGAGCGTTCCGGCAGGCATGGAAGGGGTTGGCGCCAAGATCGCCAACCCCTTCGACGTGGGCTGTCGGTGGAACGAAGTAGTCTTGAGCCCATGCCTGAACGCCGTACCGTCGCACTTGTCACTCTTGGCTGCGCCCGTAACGAGGTGGACTCGGAGGAGCTCGCAGGCCGCTTGGAGGCGGACGGCTGGGAACTCGTCGAGGACGCCGAGGACGCGGACGTCGCCGTCGTCAACACCTGTGGCTTCGTCGACGCCGCCAAGAAGGACTCCGTCGACGCCCTCCTGGAGGCCAACGATCTCAAGGGGCACGGCAGAACCCAGGCCGTCGTGGCGGTGGGCTGCATGGCCGAGCGGTACGGGAAGGACCTCGCCGAGGCCCTCCCCGAGGCGGACGGCGTGCTCGGCTTCGACGACTACGCCGACATCTCGGACCGCCTGCAGACCATCCTGAGCGGTGGCATCCACGCCGCCCACACCCCGCGCGACCGGCGCAAGCTGCTGCCGATCAGCCCTTCGCAGCGGCAGGAATCGTCGGCGGCGGTCGCGCTGCCGGGCCACGGGTCGGCCGTCGACGTCGCCGCGCCCGCGCCCGCGGACCTCCCGGAAGGGCTCGCTCCGGCCTCCGGCCCCCGGGCGCCCATGCGCCGCCGCCTGGACGGCGCCCCGGTCGCCTCAGTGAAGCTCGCCTCCGGCTGCGACCGGCGCTGCACCTTCTGCGCCATCCCGTCCTTCCGCGGCTCCTTCATCTCGCGCCGCCCCTCCGACGTGCTGAACGAGACGCGGTGGCTGGCCGAGCAGGGCGTCAAGGAGATCATGCTGGTCTCCGAGAACAACACCTCGTACGGCAAGGACCTGGGCGACATCCGTCTGCTGGAGTCCCTGCTGCCCGAGCTCGCCGAGGTCGACGGCCTGGAGCGGGTGCGCGTCAGCTACCTCCAGCCTGCCGAGATGCGGCCCGGGCTCATCGACGTGCTCACCTCCACGCCCAAGGTCATGCCCTACTTCGACCTCTCCTTCCAGCACTCCGCCCCCGGTGTGCTGCGCGCGATGCGCCGCTTCGGTGACACCGACCGCTTCCTGGAGCTGCTCGACACGATCCGGGGCAAGGCCCCGCAGGCCGGTGTGCGCTCCAACTTCATCGTGGGCTTCCCGGGCGAGACCGAGGACGACCTGGCGGAGCTGGAGCGGTTCCTGAACGGCGCGCGGCTGGACGCCATCGGCGTCTTCGGCTACTCCGACGAGGAGGGCACGGAAGCGGCGACGTACGACAACAAGCTCGACGAGGACATCGTCGCCGAGCGCCTCGCGCGGGTCTCCCGGCTGGCCGAGGAACTCGTCTCGCAGCGGGCCGAGGAGCGCGTGGGCGAGACCGTGCACGTGCTGGTGGAGTCCATGGACGACGAGGGCGTCCACGGACGCGGCGAGCACCAGGCCCCCGAGACGGACGGCCAGGTGCTGCTCACGAGCGGCGAAGGTCTGAGTGTCGGTCGTATGGTCGAGGCGAAGGTGATCGGTACCGAGGGTGTCGACCTGGTGGCCGAGCCGCTGGCCGGCTCGCTCGCGTGTAGTGAGGAGGCGGGCAGATGACCGGAGCACCGGCATCCGCCGCGGGTGGCCCCTCCCAGGCGGGTGCGACCGGCACGGCGGGTGCGTCCGGCACCGAGACCGGTGCCAAGTCCGCGCGGAGCGGGAAGATCGCGGCGGCGGCCGTCGACCAGGCCAGTCTCTGGAACATCGCCAACCTCCTGACCATGCTTCGCCTACTGCTGGTGCCGGGCTTCGTCGCGCTGATGCTGGCCGACGGCGGGTACGACCCGGCCTGGCGTTCGTTCGCCTGGGCGGCCTTCGCCGTCGCGATGATCACCGACCTCTTCGACGGTCACCTGGCGCGCACCTACAACCTCGTCACCGACTTCGGGAAGATCGCCGACCCGATCGCCGACAAGGCGATCATGGGAGCTGCGCTCATCTGTCTGTCCTCCCTCGGTGATCTGCCGTGGTGGGTGACCGGCGTCATCCTCGGACGGGAACTCGGGATCACGCTGCTGCGTTTTGTGGTCATCCGGTACGGCGTCATCCCGGCGAGCCGCGGCGGCAAGCTGAAGACGCTCGCCCAGGGCATCGCGGTGGGTATGTACATCCTGGCGCTGACGGGGTGGCTGGCCACCGCGCGGTTCTGGGTGATGGCTGTGGCGGTCGCGCTGACCGTGGTGACCGGCCTCGACTATGTGAGACAGGCCATTGTGCTGCGCCGGCAGGGAATCGCCGAGCGCGAGGCGGCGTTGGAGGAGACGGAAGCGTGAATTCCCCGGCCACCGAAGTGGTGCGACTACTCACGGTGAGGGCGGAGACGCTCGCCGTCGCCGAGTCGCTCACCGGTGGGTTGGTTGCGGCGGAAATCACAGCGGCCCCCGGCGCGTCCAAGGCATTCCGGGGCTCGGTGACTGCCTACGCCACCGAGCTCAAGCATGAACTGCTCGGCGTCGACGCCACCCTGCTGGCTGAGCGCGGAGCGGTGGATCCGCAGGTCGCGGCCCAGATGGCGGCCGGAGTGCGCAAGGCGCTCGGTGCCGCCTGGGGCATCGCCACCACGGGTGTCGCGGGCCCGGAGGAACAGGACGGAAAGCCCGTCGGAACGGTCTATGTGGCGGTCGACGGACCCGCCTCGGAACTCTCCGGTGGCGGGAAAGTGGCGTCGTTGCGGTTGAACGGCGACCGGGCGGAAATTCGTATGGAGAGTGTACGGAGCGTACTCGCACTGCTCCTTCAGGAGCTTGCGGGCGAACAGACCGGGAATGAGCGGGCACAGGATACGGAACGGAACGGGGGGTTTTGATGTTTGCAGCCCTGAGTGAACACGACATCGCTCCCCGCACGGCCGCGGCGCAAGGCGGTACGGTGGGGCGTGAAGGATGCGGCTACGCGGTCCGAGGAGGGAGCCACCGATGATTCTGCTCCGTCGCCTGCTTGGTGACGTGCTGCGTCGGCAGCGCCAGCGCCAGGGCCGTACTCTGCGCGAAGTCTCCTCGTCCGCCCGAGTCTCACTCGGCTATCTCTCCGAGGTGGAGCGGGGGCAGAAGGAGGCATCTTCCGAGCTGCTCTCCGCCATCTGCGACGCGTTGGACGTACGGATGTCCGAACTGATGCGGGAAGTGAGCGACGAGCTCGCTCTCGCCGAGCTGGCCCAGTCCGCTGCGGCCACCCCCAGCCAGCCCGTGCCCACGTCGGTACGTCCGATGCTGGGTTCCGTCTCGGTGGCCGGTGTGCCGCCGGAACGGGTCACCATCAAGGCACCCGCCGAAGCGGTGGACGTCGTCGCCGCTTGAGCGTCACCGGCGTTTGCGCTTGAGACGCGCTCGAAGACGAGTCGAGGGCGTTCAGAGAAGTGCGGGAGGCCCCGGCCAGGTTTCTCCGGATCATCCGGAGAGGCGTCGGCCGGGGCTTTCGTGCATCGTGGAGTGACGTGGTTCGCGGTCACCGGTGCCGGTTGTGCGGACGATGCCTCTCTGCGCTGTCGGTGCGCCCGCGCGGTGGGTGACGGAGGTGACCTAGCTTCGGGTTGTTCGGGTTGGTCGGCCTGCTTGTCTCGCTCACCCCGTTCGTCCTGCTCCGGCTGGAGGTGGGTTGATGGCGCGGCCGATAGTGCGGTGGGGGGTGGCCCTGGGGGCCGGGGTGGTGTGGTGGTGGGCCGTGCTGCGGCTGGCCTTCGCTCCCGGCGCGGGGGTGCTGGAGGGCGCGGTCGCCGCCGGAGGGTGGGGGCTGAGTCTGCTGCCGGTGCACTGTGTGCCCAGGGCGCGGGCGGCAGGGGCGCTTGCCGTGGGGCGGTGGCGGGCGGCCTGGGGGGTCACCACGGCATCGCCACTCCGCCGTTCGGACGCAGGATCTGGCCCGTCGTGAAGGACGAGGCGTCGGAGGCCAGATACAGCACGGCGTGGGCGATGTCCTCCGGCTCGCCGACCCGGCCGAGCGGGGACATCCGGGCCATGAGTGCCTCGGTCCGCTCCTGGGCCTCGCCGTGGCGGTCGGTCATGGGGGTGCGGATCCAGCCCGGGGCGACGGCGTTGACGCGGATGCCGTGGCGGCCGACCTCGGTCGCCAGGGTCTTCGTCAGCTGGACGACGGCCGCCTTGGCGGCGCCGTAGCAGAGCAGCCCGGGACCGCCGGTGTCGACGGCGCCGGAGGCCATCGTGACGATGCTGCCCCTGGTCCGGTGCTCCAGCATCAGCCTGGCCGCCTCCTGGCAGGCGTACAGGACTCCCTTGAAGTTGATGTTCAGGACCCGGTCGAGGTCCTCGTCCCGGGTCTCCAGGACCGGGCTGCTGTGCATGATGCCGGCGATCGCCGCCATCACGTCCAGGCGCCCGCAGGAGGCGACGGCCTGGTGGAGCTGGTCGCGGTCCGTGACGTCGAGGTGGTGGGTGTGGGCGGTACCGCCCGCGCTCTTGATCAGGGTCGCCGTCTCGTGCAGGCCCTGCGCGTCCCGGTCCGCGCAGTGCACGGTGGCGCCGGCTTCGGCGAGCAGCATCGCGGAGGCGCGGCCGATACCGCCGGCGGCGCCGGTGACGAATGCGGTGCGTCCGGTCAGGTCGTACGCGCTGACGGTCATGGTGGGACGGTACGAGGGGATCTGACGGGTCGTCAATTAGTCGTACGGTGTGGGGTTCCGGGGCGTCGGGCGGTACCGGGGGCCGGTCCGGTCTGGCATGCCGGGCACCAGTAGGTGGGGCGTTCGCGGGAGCCGTCGCCCTGGTCGGCCTTGCGGACGGGGGTGTGGCAGCGCAGGCACGGGTGGCGGGCGCGGCCGTAGACGAAGAGGTCCTGTCCGCGGCGGCCCGTGGTGGTGCGGACCGGGCGGTCGCGGTTGGCCTCCAGGAGCTTCTTGGCGAGGAGGGGCAGCTTGGCCGCGCGGTCCTCGGGGAGGGCGCCGACGGGGAGCCACGGGGTGACGCCGAGCAGGAAGCAGAGCTCGCTCTTGTACACATTGCCGATGCCGGCGAGGTTGCGCTGGTCGAGGAGCGCCTCGCCGAGGGGGCGGGCGGGGTCCTGGAGGAGGTTGGCGAGGGCGCGGTCCGGGTCCCAGCCGGGGCCCAGGAGGTCGGGGCCCAGGTGTCCCACGGCACGGTGCTCGTCGGTGGTGCGCAGGATTTCCAGGACGGGGAGGCGGTAGCCGACGGCCGTGCGGTCGGCGGTGCCGAGGATCGCGCGGATCTGGTGGGCCGGGCCGCCGGTCCAGCGCTGGTCCGTGGCGTACACCTTCCAGGACCCGTCCATTTTGAGGTGCGAGTGGAGGGTCAGGCCGCCCTCGATACGGGTGAGCAGGTGCTTGCCGCGCGGGGTGACGTCCAGGACGGTCCGGCCCGTGAGGTCGGCCGTGGCGTACTTGGGGACGCGGAGGTCGCTGCGGGTGAGTACCTTGCCGGCGAGGGCGGTGTGCAGTCGGCTCGCTGCCTGCCAGACGGTGTCTCCTTCGGGCATGGGTCAAGGGTGGCACGGGGTGGCGTGGCGTGGCGTGGTGGTCGGGCGCCTCACGGGTCGGGGGGCTGCTGTGGTGTGGCGGGTGCGGGCCGTATGTGGCTTGTCGCGCTGTTCCCCGCGCCCCTGGGTGGGTCTGGACAGCCGTTGGCCCGGAGAGTGTCCGTGGGGCGTCAGGCCCGTAGGCGTAGGCCCCGTGGGGTGGCGATGAAGCCTGATCCCTCCAGGAGGGTGCCGATGGGGGACGTCAGGGCCGGGGTGCCGTTGATGCGTTCCACCGTGACCGTGCCGAGGGAGCCCGCGCGGGCGGCCGTGGCGAGGGCTTCGGCGGCCGACTGGAGGCGGGGGTCGTCGGTGGCCTTGCCGTCCGGGTCCTCCGGCCAGGCCAGCAGGGTCTTGCCGCCGCGCTCCATGTAGAGGGTCAGTTCACCGTCCACCAGGACCACCAGGGAGCCCGCCTTACGGCCTGCCTTGTGGCCCGCGCCGGTCGGGGGCTCCGGCCAGGGGAGGGCGGCGCCGTACGCGTTCGCCGGGTCGGCGGCGGCGAGGACGACGGCGCGGGAGTCGGGGGTGCGGGTCGGGGACCGGTGGGGGGTGACCCGGCGGCCTGCCGGTGGGGCCAGGTCGCCGGGGGAGCGTGGGGCCTCGTCCAGCCAGTCGAAGTCGGCGAAGTCGTCGACGGGGGCGGTGCCGACGGGCGCCTCGAAGCCGTCGTGTGCACCGGGGGCGCCGAAACCGGAGTTCGCGCCCGGCAGGCCGTCTCCCCGGTCGCGGGCGTTGGCCACCGCGCGGAGGCGGTCGACCGCACCGTCCATGGCGAACTGGGCGGCGCCGAGGCCTTCCACGACGTAGCCGCGGCGGGCCTGGCCGGTCTCCTCGAAGGCGGACAGGATGCGGTACGTCGCCGAGAAGCCGCCCTCGACGCCTTCCGCGGAGACCGCGCCCCGGGTCACCACACCATGCCGGTCGAGGAGAGTGCGAGCCAGAGCGTGGGCCCGCAGGGTGGGGTCGGGCTCCCGGTCGGGCAGCAGGGACCAGCGGCCGGCGACCGTGGGCGGGCCGGTGCGGGAGGCGGGGCGGGCGGCGGCCGTGAGCGAGCCGTAGCGGCCGCGCGGGACCGTGCGTTTGGCGCGGTGGGCCGTGGAGCCGGCCGTGCGGCCCGAACCCAGCAGGGAGCGCATCGGGGTGAGCGTGTCGTTGGTCAGGCGGCCGGACCAGGCCAGGTCCCAGACGGCGTCGGCGAGTTGGGGATCGGTGGCGTCGGGGTGGGTGGTCGCGCGGACCTGGTCGGCGATCTGACGGAAGAACAGGCCGTAGCCGCCGGAGAGGGCGGTCAGGACGGACTCGTGGAGAGCCGTCAGCTCCAAGGGGTGCGGTGGTGGCAGGAGCAGGGGCGCCGCGTCGGCGAGATACAGGGACACCCAGCCGTCCTTGCCGGGGAGGGAGCCCGCTCCGGCCCATACCAGCTCGCCCGCGGAGGTGAGTTCGTCGAGCATCGCCGGGGTGTAGTGCGCGACGCGGGACGGCAGGACCAGTTTCTCCAGGGCGGAGGCGGGCACGGAGGCGCCCTGCAACTGCTCGACCGCACGCACCAGTCCGTCGGCACCCCGCAGCCCGTGGCCCGTGCCGATGTGCTGCCACTGGGGGAGGAACTGGGCGAGGGCGGGCGGCGACACCGGCTCCAGCTCGTGGCGCAGGGCGGCCAGGGAGCGGCGGCGCAGTCGGCGCAGTACGGCGGCGTCGCACCACTCCTGGCCGATGCCCGCAGGGTGGAACTCGCCCTGCACGACACGTCCGTTCGCCGAGAGGCGCTGCAACGCGCCTTCCGTGACCGCCACGCCGAGGCCGAACCGGGCCGCCGCGCTCGTCGAGGTGAACGGGCCGTGGGTGCGGGCATGGCGTGCGAGGAGGTCGCCCAGCGGATCCTTGACCGGTTCCGTGAAGGCTTCCGGTACGCCGACCGGCAGCGCTGTGCCCAGTGCGTCGCGCAGGCGGCCGGCGTCCTCGATCGCCGCCCAGTGGTCGGTGCCGGCGATACGGACCTTGATCGCGCGCCGGGCTCGGGCGAGCTCCTGCGCCCACTGCGGCTCCGCGCCCCGCTCGGCCAGCTCCGCGTCCGTGAGGGGGCCGAGGAGACGGAGGAGGTCCGCGACGCTCTCGGCGTCCTTGGCCCGGCGGTCCTCGGTGAGCCACTGGAGTTCTTGTTCCAGCTCGGCCAGCACCTCGGCGTCGAGCAGCTCGCGCAGCTCCGCCTGGCCGAGCAGTTCGGCCAGCAGACGCGAGTCGAGCGACAGGGCCGCCGCGCGGCGCTCGGCGAGCGGCGAGTCCCCCTCGTACAGGAACTGGGCGACGTATCCGAACAGGAGGGAGCGGGCGAAGGGGGACGGCTCGGGGGTGGTGACCTCGACCAGGCGGACCTTGCGGGACTCCAGGTCGCCCATCAGCTCGACGAGGCCGGGGACGTCGAAGACGTCCTGGAGGCACTCGCGGACCGCCTCCAGGACGATCGGGAACGAGCCGAACTCGCTGGCGACCTGGAGCAGCTGGGCAGCGCGCTGGCGCTGCTGCCACAACGGGGTGCGCTTGCCCGGGTTGCGGCGCGGCAGCAGGAGCGCGCGGGCGGCGCACTCGCGGAAGCGGGACGCGAACAGGGCCGATCCGCCCACCTGGTCGGTGACGACCTGGTCGACCTCGCCCTTGTCGAAGACGACGTCCGCGGCGCCCACGGGGGCCTGGTCCGCGTCGTACTCCGTGCCGAGCCTGGCCGGTTCCTGGTCGAGCAGGTCCAGGCCCATCAGGTCGGCGTCGGGCAGCCGCAGGACGATGCCGTCGTCCGCGTGCATGACCTGGGCGTCCATGCCGTACCGCTCGGAGAGCTTGGCGCCCAGGGCGAGGGCCCACGGGGCGTGCACCTGGGCACCGAAGGGGGAGTGGACGACCACGCGCCAGTCGCCGAGTTCGTCGCGGAAGCGCTCCACGACGATCGTGCGGTCGTCGGGGATGTGGCCGCAGGCCTCGCGTTGTTCGTCGAGGTACGCCAGGACATTGTCGGCCGCCCAGGTGTCCAGGCCCGCCGCGAGGAGGCGTGGGCGGGCCTTGTCCTTGGGGAGCGAGCCGACCTCGCGGAGGAACGCGCCCACCGCGCGGCCGAGTTCGAGAGGGCGGCCCAGCTGGTCGCCCTTCCAGAAGGGGAGCCGGCCCGGGACACCGGGGGCGGGGGAGACCAGGACGCGGTCGCGGGTGATGTCCTCGATGCGCCAGGAGCTGGTGCCGAGCGTGAAGACGTCGCCGACGCGCGATTCGTAGACCATCTCCTCGTCGAGCTCGCCCACTCTGCCGCCGCCCTTCTTCGGGTCGGCTCCGGCGAGGAACACTCCGAAGAGGCCGCGGTCGGGGATCGTGCCGCCGGAGGTGACGGCGAGGCGCTGGGCGCCGGGGCGGCCGGTGATCGTGCCGGCGACCCGGTCCCAGACCACGCGGGGGCGCAGTTCCGCGAAGGCGTCGGAGGGGTAGCGGCCCGCGAGCATGTCGAGGACCGCGGTGAAGGCGGAGTCGGGCAGCGAGGCGAAGGGAGCGGCTCGGCGGACCATGGCGAGGAGGTCGTCCAGCTGCCAGGTGTCCATCGACGTCATCGCGACCACCTGCTGGGCCAGAACGTCCAGAGGGTTGGCGGGGACCTTCAGGGACTCGATGGAGCCGGTGCGCATGCGTTCGGTGACGACCGCCGCCTGGACCAGGTCGCCTCGGTACTTCGGGAAGACCACGCCGGTGGAGACCGCGCCCACCTGGTGGCCCGCGCGGCCCACGCGTTGGAGGCCGGAGGCCACGGAGGGGGGCGACTCGACCTGGACGACCAGGTCCACCGCGCCCATGTCGATACCGAGTTCGAGACTGGACGTGGCGACCACCGCGGGGAGGCGGCCCGCTTTGAGGTCTTCTTCGACGAGGGCGCGTTGTTCCTTGGAGACCGAGCCGTGGTGGGCGCGGGCGATGACCGGGGGTGCGCCCTGGGCCGCGCCCGAGCCGCCCATGAGTTCGGCGGGTGCGTGGTGTTCGTCCAGGGTTTCGCCTGTGGCCCGTTCGTAGGCGATCTCGTTGAGGCGGTTGCAGAGGCGCTCGGCGAGACGGCGGGAGTTGGCGAACACGATCGTGGAGCGGTGGGACTGGACGAGGTCGGCGATGCGCTCCTCCACGTGCGGCCAGATCGAGGGGCGTTCCGCGCCCTCGGTGCCGTCGGCCACCGGGGAGCCGCCCAGTTCGCCCAGGTCCTCGACGGGGACCACGACGGACAGGTCGAATTCCTTGCCGGATTTCGGCTGGACGATCTCTACCTTGCGGCGAGGGGAGAGGTAGCGGGCGACCTCGTCGACCGGGCGGACGGTCGCGGAGAGGCCGATGCGGCGGGCCGGCTTGGGGAGGAGCTCGTCGAGGCGTTCGAGGGAGAGGGCGAGGTGGGCGCCGCGTTTGGTGCCCGCGACGGCGTGCACCTCGTCGAGGATCACCGTTTCGATGCCGGTCAGCGCGTCGCGGGTGGCCGACGTCAGCATCAGGAACAGGGACTCCGGGGTGGTGATCAGGATGTCCGGGGGGCGCGTGGCCAGGGCCCGGCGCTCGGCGGCGGGGGTGTCGCCGGAGCGGATGCCGACCTTGACCTCGGGCTCGGGGAGGCCCAGGCGGACGGATTCCTGGCGGATCCCGGTCAGAGGGCTGCGGAGGTTGCGCTCCACATCGACCGCGAGGGCCTTGAGGGGGGAGACGTAGAGGACGCGGCAGCGTTTGCGCGGGTCCGCGGGTGGGGGTGTGGAGGTCAGTTGGTCCAGGGCGGCGAGGAAGGCGGCCAGGGTCTTGCCGGAGCCGGTGGGGGCGACCACCAGGACGTCCGAGCCCTCTTTGATGGCGTTCCACGCGCCGGCCTGGGCCGCGGTGGGCGCGTCGAAGGCTCCCGTGAACCAGCCGCGGGTGGCGGGGGAGAAGCCGTCCAGGGCTCCGCGTGCGTCGCTGACCATGTGTCCATCCTGCACCCGGGTACTGACAAACGGGTCTGACCTGTGGTTTTCCCTGGTGCGGGTGCGTCTCGTATGCCTGCGGCGGCCTGTGCGGCTTTGGTGGGGGTTCGCGTTGCGCACGACGGTCGGATTGGGGGTCGGTGCCGCACCGGGGGGTGTCCGTCCTCGGTCGGGCGGTGCTGTGGGCTGGGGATGTGCGGTTGGTCGGTCGCCCGACGCTGCGGGCGGACACCCCCCGGTACGTCCCCTTCTCGCCGTTGCGCGAGCGCGGCGCTGTGGGGGTGCGCGCCTGCGCCGTTGCGCGCCGCGGGGGTGAGGGGTCAGGCGGACAATGGGGCCATGGCGGGTTCTCGTGAGCGAGCGCGGCACTGGCGGTACGCCGAGTTGCCGGGTGTGGATCTGCTGCAGGCCCGGTATGTGCGGAAGAACTTCGTGCGGCACACCCACGAGAACTTCGTGATCGCCGCCATCGCCGATGGGGTGGAGGTCTTTCACTATCGGGGTGCCGATCGGTATGCGGGGGCAGGGTCGCTCGCGCTGGTCAATCCCGACACCGCGCATACCGGGCGGGCGGGGGTGCCCGAGGGGTGGCGGTACGGGGCGCTGTATCCGTCGCCCGAGGTGGTGGCGGAGATCGCCGGGGAGACCACGGCGATCCGCGGTACCCCGGGGTTCGTCAGCCCGGTCCTCGACGATCCCTGTGCCGCTGGGCTCGTGCATCGGGTGCTGCGGGCCGCGGACGAGGGGAACGCGCTGGCCGCCGACACCTTGCTGCGGGTCGCCGTGACCCGGTTGCTGCGGCTCAACGGTGGGGCGTTGCCGGAGCGGGAGGTGCGGACGGCGGGGGCGCGGGTCGCGGCACGGGCGCGTGCTGTGCTGGAGGAGCGGATGGTCGCGCCGCCGACCCTGGAGCGGCTGGCCGCGGAGCTCGGTGCCGGTCCGTTCGCGTTGCTGCGGGCCTTCCGGGACGCGTACGGGATGCCGCCGCATGCGTGGCTGACCGATGCGCGGGTGCGGCGGGCCCGGCGGCTGCTGGACGCGGGGACCTCCCCGGCCGAGGCCGCCCTCGCCGTGGGGTTCACCGATCAGCCGCATCTGAACCGGCACTTCACCCGGATCGTCGGCGTGCCTCCCGGGGCGTATCAGCGCGAGCGCAAGAACGTACAAGACGGCGGGCAAGGGCTGGTCCTACCGTCCGATGCGTGGCAGAACAGACAGCTCTCCCGGACTCACGCGCCGACGACGGAGGAAGGCCGGACGCCGCCGTCGTACGGGACGCCCTCGGCGTCGGGGTCGCCGTAGGACTCTCGGGGTTCGCCTTCGGGGTGACCTCGGCGGGCAGCGGGCTCACGCTGCCGCAGACCTGTGCGCTCAGTCTCCTGGTGTTCACCGGGGCGTCCCAGTTCGCGCTCGTGGGGGCGCTCGCCGCCGGTGGCAATCCGCTCACCGCGGCCGCCGGCGCGTTCTTCCTGGGTGTGCGCAACGCGTTCTACGGACTGCGCCTTTCGCAGTTGCTCGCGCTTCCGCGCGCGGTACGGCCCTTTGCCGCCCAGTGGGTCATCGACGAGACGGCGGCCGTCGCGCTGGCCCAGCCCACCCGGCGCAGCGTGCGCATCGGGTTCGCCGTCACGGGACTCAGCCTGTACGTGCTGTGGAACCTCACGACTCTGCTCGGTGCGCTGGGGGCCGAGGCGATCGGCGACACGGACGCGTGGGGCCTCGATGCGGCCGGGCCCGCCGTGTTCCTGGCGTTGCTCGCGCCGATGCTCAAGACCGCCACCGAGCGTGCCGTCGCCGGGCTCGCCGTCCTGTTGGGGCTCGGTCTGCTGCCTGTGCTGCCCGCCGGGGTGCCTGTCCTGGCGGCCGCTCTCGCGGCGCCGTTCGTGCTGTGGGTCCAGGGACGTCGTAGGAGGAACCGGTGAACGTCTGGATCGCGATCGGTGTCACCGCGCTCGGTTGCTACGCCGTCAAGCTCGTCGGGCTGCTCGTCCCCGCGGGTGCCCTGGAGCGGCCTCTCGTCAGGCGGCTCGCCGCTCTGCTGCCGGTGGCCCTGCTTGCCGCGCTCACGGCTCAGCAGACCTTCGCCGACGGGCGCGACCTCGTGCTGGACGCCAGGGTCGCGGGGCTTGCGGCGGCCGCGCTCGCGCTGGTGCTGCGCGCCCCCTTCCTGCTCGTCGTCGCGGCGGCCGTGGTGGTGACCGCGGGCGTGCGGGCCATCGGGTGAGGACAGCCGGTCGAGCGGGCCGTCGCGTCGAGATCAGCCGATCGAGCGGCCGTACGCCCTCAGGGCGCGCAGTGCCTCGATCGTCGCTATGGGGCGGGCCTCCAGGGCCGCGCTCGGGGCCCACTGGCGCCGGCGGACCGGCCAGCCGCCGTCCTCCTGCTGTTCGCCCGTGAGGAAGTCCAGGGAGCGCTCCATCTCCTCGTCCGTGAACCACGCGCGCGCGAGCGAGTGCGGGGTCTTCGCGTAGTCGTGCGGGAAGTGGTGCTCGCCCGGGGCGTAGCCGGGCGACACCGGGGAGGAGTCGAGGCGCTCCGGGTCCAGTGCCGCGAGGCGGTGCTCGCGCACCAGCCGGCCGAGCCGGTCGGCGGCCGCCTCCGCGCGCGGACGGTCGGGAGCGGAGTCCAGGAAGCCCACGGCGGCCTGCACCTCGTACGGGTGCGACTCGCGCAGGGACTCGACCGCGTGCCAGCAGAAGTCCGTGGCCCGGAACAGCCAGGCGTGCCACACCTCGTTGCGGTGCAGCAGGCCCACCACCGGGCCGGTGGCGAGGAGCTCGCTGGGCGGGTCGTCCACGATCGGGATGAACGGGGCCGCGGGATAGCCGCGCTGGCTGGGACGGATCGTCGGCAGGGCACCGTCCGGGGTGGAGACCGAGGTCAGATAGCGGCAGACCCGTTCCACGCGCTGTCCGCCGCAACGGCCGATGGCGTCCAGGACGCGCAGCGCGTGACCGGCGTGCAGCGGCTGGCTGACCGGGCCGCGCAGGTCGGGCTCCAGCGCGTGGCCGTATCCGCCGTCCTCGTTGCGGTAGGCGTCCAGCGCGGTCTCCACCGGGTCGGCGTTCCCGTTCAGGAAGTGGTGTGCGAAGAGGCGCTGTTCCAGCACGCGCGCGGTGAGCCAGACGAAGTGCTCGGCGCGCAAGAGCGGGGAGTGCGCCGGGGGCGTCGGGGGGAGTGGGGAAGCTCCTGTTTCGGCCATGCGTCAGACCGTAGGACGGAAAGCGTTCTCGGCAAGCGGTCCCGGCCGAGGCCCACTCTCAGGGGCGGGATACTGGTGTCATGCGGTTGACGGTCTTCTGGCAGCGGATGGCGGAGCACTTCGGTCCGGGCTCCGCCGAGACCTTCGCGCGTGACCACGTCATGGCGGAGCTCGGCGGGCGCACGGTGTACGAGGCGTTGGACGGTGGCTGGGAGGCCAAAGACGTATGGCGTGTGGTGTGCGGCGTCATGAACGTGCCACAAGAACAGCGCTGACCGGTCACTGAGATCGGAGGGGGGCGGCGCATTGTCGGCCGCGTGGGCGAAACTTGCTCCGTGGCACCCACCGACGAGACCGACGAGGTCCCCCAGCACGCGTCGCCGTTCGGCACGACGCCGCCCACCCGGCCCCCGGCCGACGGACCCACCGGGGCGAACTCGCGCATGCCACGCTGGATTCCGCGTGCCGTGGTGCTGACGCTCGCCCTCTATGCCGCCTTCCAGTTGGGCACGTGGGCCTTCCACCAGCTCACCGGGCTGCTGATCAACATCCTCATCGCGTTCTTCCTGGCCCTGGCCATCGAACCGGCGGTGAGCTGGATGGCCTCGCGCGGGGTGCGCCGGGGGCTGGGCTCCTTCCTCGTCTTCCTCGCCGTGCTGATCGTGTCCGCGGGCTTCGTGACCCTGCTCGGCACCATGCTGGCGAACCAGATCATCAAGATCGTCGAGGATTTCCCCGCCTACATCGACTCCGTCATCAACTGGATCAACACGCATTTCCACACCGAGCTGAAGCGGGTGGACGTGCAGGAGGGGCTGCTGCGCTCCGACTGGTTGCGCAATTACGTGCAGAACAGCGCCACCGGCGTCCTGGACGTGTCCGCCCAGGTTCTCGGCGGGCTCTTCCAGCTGCTGACGATCGCGCTGTTCTCGTTCTACTTCGCCGCGGACGGCCCGCGACTGCGCCGAGCGCTCTGCTCGGTCCTGCCGCCCGCCAAGCAGGCGGAGGTGCTGCGGGCCTGGGAGATCGCCGTCAACAAGACCGGCGGCTATCTGTACTCACGCGGCCTGATGGCGCTGATCTCCGGTGTCGCGCACTACATCCTGCTCCAGGCCCTGGGGGTGCCCAACGCGCCCGTGCTCGCCGTCTGGGTGGGGCTGGTCTCGCAGTTCATTCCGACGATCGGTACGTATCTCGCGGGCGCCCTGCCGATGCTGATCGCCTTCACGGTCGATCCCTGGTACGCGCTGTGGGTGCTGATCTTCGTCGTGATCTACCAGCAGTTCGAGAACTACGTGCTCCAGCCCAAACTGACCTCGAAGACCGTGGACGTCCACCCTGCCGTCGCCTTCGGCTCGGTCATCGCCGGTACCGCCCTCCTCGGTGCGGTGGGTGCGCTGATCGCCATTCCGGCGGTCGCCACGCTGCAGGCTTTCCTGGGGGCGTATGTGAAGCGGTACGACGTCACGGACGACCCCCGGGTCCACGGCCACCGCCTGTCGGATTCCAACCTCTTCACACGAGCGCGTGCGCTGTGGACGAGGCGGTCGGGAGAACGGGACTCGACGGACGACTCCTCCTGAGAGGCGTGCCTGTCAGACCCGCGCGGCCTTTCGCAGCGTGGCGACGGCCCCGGCGACGACCAGCCCGGCGAGAGCGATGATTTCGGCGCCGGTCGAGACGATGAGCGCGGTGTCCCCCGACGCGAGGTGGTCGCCGGTGTCCGGGGTCAGGAATGCGCCCGCGCCGATGAACAGGCCGACCGTGAGAGCGAGCCCCGTCGTCCAGCGGTTGGTGCGCCGGAACAGCAGACCCGCTGTCACCAGGGGGATGACGAGGCCCGGCGGGACGGCCGGGTAGTCCGCACCGGCGGCGATCTGGCCTGCGATGGACGCGGCCAGCAGGAGCAGGGCGGCCAGGATGGCGGTGACGGCGGGAGTGCGTGTCGGCATGGTGCCCTCCTCGGAGGGCTTCACGGGCTCGTAGGTGCTCTTGGTGGTCTCCATGACCCAAGGCTCGCGAAGCGAGCCCGTCCCGTCGTCGTACGGCCGGAGGCACCGGTCGTACGACGGGGGAAGCACGCCGGCCCGGAACCCCGGGCGGCGTGCCGGGCCGCGCTGCACCGGACGACCCTCAATAGGCCCGCCCCGGCGGGGTATTCGGAAGCGACAGCGGTATTTCGTCGACTTCGAGGAGGTACGTGCCGTGCGCGCCTTCAAGCGCTTACTCGACCGCAGTCTCACCGCGCAGGCGGTCCTGATCTTCCCGCTGCTCGTGGGGCTCGCCGCCCTGTTCCGGCGGCACGAGAACCCGGTCTGGTGGGTGGTTCAGGCCGCGCTCTGCACCGCCATCACCCTTGGGTTCCTGGCCGCGCAGCGTCGCAGGGCCGGCCGTGCCACCGGCACCGACGCGCGCGGAGTCGCCGAGCTGAACCGCAAGCTCCGGCACAGTGAGGTGCCCAGGGCGCCCGAGGAGCGGGCCACCATGCGACGGCTGATCGACGCGGAACTGGGACGGGTGGAGCGGGGCGGCCGGTGGCTGCCGTACTGGCTGGGTTTCATGGGGCTGATCGCGATCGGCACACTCGCTCTCGGAGTGAGCGCCGGTGCGTGGATCCTTCCGCTGGTCATCGCGATCGGTGTGGTGGGGTTCTGCTGGTGGGTGCTCTGGGCGCGCCGCCGCTTCATCGACCGCTGCCACCACATGCGGTCGGCCCTGCAGAGCTAGCTTCACAACGCCGCCACACATACCACCCGGCAGTGCCGCGTGGTGCGCTTGACACGAAAATCGAACATCCATTCTGATGGGAGTTCCGGTGAGGCGCACGGTGGGTGTTTCGGCACGGTTTCGGTGGAGAAGTGACCGAGTTATCCACAGGCCGGACGGGCGTCGGGGCCCATTGTCAGTGGCAGGCGTTAGCGTCTTTGACGTGAAGCGATCGACTCAAGCAAATCGGGTGGAACCCATGGCAGGAACCGACCGCGAGAAGGCCCTGGATGCCGCTCTCGCACAGATTGAACGGCAATTCGGCAAGGGCGCGGTGATGCGTCTGGGTGAGCGGCCGAACGAGCCCATCGAGGTCATCCCCACCGGGTCGACCGCACTCGACGTCGCCCTTGGCGTCGGCGGCCTGCCGCGTGGCCGTGTGGTGGAGGTGTACGGACCGGAGTCCTCCGGCAAGACCACGCTGACGCTGCACGCGGTGGCGAACGCGCAGAAGGCCGGCGGCCAGGTCGCCTTCGTCGACGCAGAGCACGCCCTCGACCCCGAGTACGCGAAGAAGCTCGGCGTCGACATCGACAACCTGATCCTGTCCCAGCCGGACAACGGCGAGCAGGCCCTGGAGATCGTGGACATGCTGGTCCGCTCCGGCGCCCTCGACCTCATCGTCATCGACTCCGTCGCGGCCCTCGTCCCGCGCGCGGAGATCGAGGGCGAGATGGGTGACAGCCACGTCGGTCTGCAGGCCCGTCTGATGAGCCAGGCCCTGCGGAAGATCACCAGCGCGCTCAACCAGTCCAAGACCACCGCGATCTTCATCAACCAGCTCCGCGAGAAGATCGGCGTGATGTTCGGCTCCCCGGAGACCACGACCGGTGGCCGCGCGCTGAAGTTCTACGCCTCGGTGCGACTCGACATCCGCCGCATCGAGACCCTGAAGGACGGCACGGACGCGGTCGGCAACCGCACCCGCGTCAAGGTCGTCAAGAACAAGGTCGCGCCGCCCTTCAAGCAGGCAGAGTTCGACATCCTCTACGGGCACGGCATCAGCCGCGAGGGCGGCCTGATCGACATGGGCGTGGAGCACGGCTTCGTCCGCAAGGCCGGCGCCTGGTACACGTACGAGGGCGACCAGCTCGGCCAGGGCAAGGAGAACGCGCGCAACTTCCTGAAGGACAACCCCGACCTGGCCAACGAGATCGAGAAGAAGATCCTGGAGAAGCTGGGCGTCGGCGTACGGCCCCAGGAGCCGACCGCCGAGCCGGGCGCGGACGCCGCGGTCACCGCCACGTCGGACGACGCCGCGAAGTCGGTGCCCGCTCCGGCGGCCAAGGCCGCCAAGCCCAAGGCCGCGGCTGCCAAGAGCTGACCCCGTGACACGACGAACCGACTGGGCCGAGTACGCCCACCAGGACGCTCCGCGCGAGCGGGGCGGGGCAGGCGACGGGGGATTCTCCGGGCCGGGCGGCGATGCGTACGGGGACGATGCGGGGCGCGGTGCGCACGGGGGACACGGTCGCGCCGCGTCGTACGGCACCGGGGGAGCGTTCGGCGACGACCGGATCCACGGCGCCGGGCAGCCGTACGGCCCTGACGCGCCGTACGACGAAGAGCCGGGCGACGGCTCGGTGCCGTCCGGCGGCGGTTCCCGGCGTGGGCGCGGTGGCGCCCGTGGGGGCCGTGCGGCTCGTGGCGAGGGCGGTTCCCGTGGGCGTCGGCAGCGACGCGGCGGGGAGCCGTCCGGTGCGGACGAAGGCGCTCCCTCCTCGTCGAGGGCCGGGCAGGGGGAGTCTTCAGGGGACCCGGTCGAGCGGGCACGGGCTATCTGTCTGCGCCTGCTCACCGGGACCCCGCGCACGCGGAAACAACTCGCGGACGCCCTGGCCAAGAAGGAAATCCCGGACGAGGCGGCGCAGGAGGTGCTGTCGCGGTTCGAGGAGGTCGGGCTGATCAACGACAGTGCGTTCGCCGAAGCCTGGGTGGAGTCCCGGCACCACGGCCGGGGACTGGCCCGGCGCGCCCTCGCCCAGGAGCTGCGCACCAAGGGTGTGGACTCGACGCTGATCGACGTGGCCGTCTCGCAGCTCGACTCCGAGCAGGAGGAGGCGACCGCGCGCGACCTCGTCGCCCGCAAGCTGCGCTCCAGCCGTGGCCTCGACCGCGACAAGCGACTGCGCCGCCTCGCGGGCATGCTCGCCCGCAAGGGGTATCCCGAGGGCATGGCCCTGAGGGTGGTCCGGCAGGCGCTCGAAGAGGAGGGCGAGGACGCGGAGTTCCTCGACGAGGGGTTCTGAAACCGGGGGCTGGGCCCGGCGGGCTCTGGAACGGACGCCGGCGGGGCGAAGACGTCGAGGGCGGGGACCCGGTCGCCGCGATCCGGGTCCGCCTCGTCATCGAAGCCGAAGGCAGCGCTGCCGCCGCCCCGCTCCCCTGCGAACCCGAGATCGACTGAGGTCCGGCCCCTACGACGCCACGGGCAGACCCGAGGCCTTCCACGCCTGGAACCCGCCCACCAGATCCGTGGCCCGGCGCAGCCCCAGCCGATGCAGCGACTCGGCCGCCAGACTCGAGGCGTAACCCTCGTTGCAGATCACCACGATGCGCAGATCGTGGCCCGTGGCCTCGGGTGCGCGATGGCTGCCCCGCGGGTCGAGGCGCCACTCCAGCTCGTTGCGCTCGACGACGAGGGCGCCGGGGACCAGTCCGTCCCGTTCGCGCAGGGCGGCGTAGCGGATGTCGACCAGCAGCGCCTCCCCGCGCCGGGCGGCGTCGTACGCCTCCCGGGCCTCGACCCGCTCATAGCCCGCGCGGACCCGCTCCAGCAACTCGTCGATGCCGACCGGGAGTTCGCCCGATCCGTTCCCGAGGCCGCCCACTCGCTGCCCCTCCCGCGTGCCCGAGCCGCTCACTGCCAGTCCTCCGGGCGCTCGACGTGCTCCAGGCGCAGTACCTGTCCGGTGCGGCTGTAGCGGCGGATCTGCGGCAGGGGCGGGTAGTAGGCGTGGACGGAGATCGCGTGCTCGGCGGTGGACTCGTTGAGCACCTCGTGGACGTGGTGCTGCCCGAAGGAGCGGCCCTTGCCCGCCGTGAGCCTCCGCTCCCGGTCGATGCCGTCGGCGAGTTCCAGGGTCTGCCAGCCGTCCGCGGGGAGCCGGGCGCTGAGCGAGTTCTCCTTGAGCTCACCGGAGGCCGTCACGAAGGCGCCGACGGACTCGGCGTGGTCGTGCCAGCCGGTGCCCGTACCGGGCGGCCAGCCGATCAGCCAGGCCTCGCTGCCGCCGGGCCCCTCCAGGCGCACCCAGGTGCGGCCCTCGGGGTCGAGCGGGAGCGAGGAGATCAGCTCGGTATCGGCGGCGATCCGCCGTACGAAATCGAGGAGTTCCGCCTGCGTCGGCGTGGAAACGGCGGACACAGAAGGGGAGACAGACACGGGCACCGTCCTGATGAGCGTTCGCGGGAGGCGCGCGGCAGCACCGAAGCGGCGCGCGCTGGAAAAGAGGGAGGCGAATTCAGCAGGACACGCGACACACGCAGCCCGCATAGCGGACGAGGTCCATATGGACCCTCCGCCACAGGCGCACACAGGTGTCGGTCACGATCCGGAGTACACCATGACGGTGCAGGCCGGTCAACTCACTGTCACGATGTGGACCTCACGGTGACGGTGCGTACGGCAGCCACTCACCGCGTGGCCCGGCCCGTGACCTCGGGCCGGGCCATCCGCACCACTCGGACTCGACCCCGCGACGACCGCGGCCCGAGCCGTCCGGCACCGTCGACGCGAGCCGGATTCCGCTCCCGTACGAGCTCCCCGGCGCCGTCAGCGCGCCCCCGCTCCTGCCTCCGCCTCCGTCTTCGCCGGGCCGCCCAGCGTCGCCTCGGCGGCCGCGTAGAGATCGGCGGGCCGCACGCCGTTCAGCGCGGTCACCAGGTGACCGTCGGGCCGTACCAGCAGCACCGTGTGGGCCGCCGCGCCCGGATAGCTCTCCGCGACCAGCAGCTCGGCCGGATGCGGCAGCGCCGTCACCGCGGCCGCGAGGCGGGGCATGAGCCCGGCGCCCACCCAGTGCTTGCGCTCCCACACCCCGGTGCCCGGCGCGATCAGCACCACGAGCAGCGCCCCACGACCGAGCCGGTCTCGCAGTCCTACGAAGGAACCGTCCTCGGCGGTGACCCGGACATCGGCGACCGGCGCGCCCGGCTCGGTGTCCACCGGGACCTCCGCCTCCAGATGCCGCGGCGCGAGCGGCGAGGTGGCGTACGCCCCCGGCGCACCGAGTGCCCCGCGCCCCAGGTGACCATCCGTGAGCAGCGCGTCGTGGCCGCGTGCAGAACCCGGGACGACGGCCCGCAGCCCTCCGCCGCCGCGTACCAGCGGCAGGGCCTGGTCGGCGGCGCGCAGCCGGGCAGCGACGACCGCGCGCCGCTCGGCCTGGTAGCTGTCGAGCAGCGCCTCGTGCGGCCCGTGATGCCAGGCCAGGGCCAGCTTCCAGGCGAGGTTGTCGGCGTCCCTGAGCCCCTCGTCGAGCCCCTGCGTGCCGAGCGCCCCGAGCAGATGCGCCGCGTCCCCGGCGAGGAACACCCGCCCGACCCGCCAGCGGCGCGCGAGACGGTGGTGCACGGTGTGCACGCCGGTGTCGAGGAGTTCGTACGGCGGTGTCGGGCCGCCCGTCCAGCCGGCGAGGGTCTCCCGGATCCGGGCCACCAGGAGCTCGGGGGTGACCAACTCCTTGCCGGGCGGCAGCAGCCAGTCGAGGCGCCAGACGCCGTCCGGGAGGGGCCGTCCGATGACCTCCCCGGCCGAGGGCCCGGTCGTCCGCCACGGAGGCATCCGATGGAGCAACGCCTCGTCCTCCCACGGAAGTTCCGTGCGCAGCGCGGCGACGGCGTGGCGCTCGACCGCCGTACGGCCGGGGAAACGGATGTCGAGGAGCTTGCGGACCGTCGAGCGGGGGCCGTCGCAGCCGACCAGGTGACTGCCGCGCCACCACGTGCCCTTGGGGCCGCGGGTGTGGGCGGTGACTCCGGAGGGCTCCTGCTCGACGGTGTCGAGACGGCTGTCCACGGAGACCTTGACCAGTCGCTCCTCGGCGCAGGCCTCGCGCAGGGCGCCGGTCAGCTCGTGCTGGGCGATGTGCAGCGGCGCCGGCTCGACGTCGTCGAAAGTGACCTCGCGCATCACCTGCTTGCGGCGCAACGACCGCCATCCGGCCCAGTGGCAACCGGCCTCGGAGAGCGGGACGCCGGTCAGGCGCTCCATCAGGGCGGCGGTGTCCTCGCGCAGGACGACGGTGCGGGCGGGACGCGGTTCGTCCTTGCCGGGGCCCTCGTCGAGGACCACGGACGGCACGTCCTGACGGGCCAGCGCAAGGGCGAGCGTGAGCCCGACGGGCCCCGCTCCGGCGATGATCACCGGGTCCACGACGCGGCGCCCCCTGCCCGCGAGAGCGTCCCGAGAGACCTATGTGAACAGGAGGTTGGAGCAGGGTGCACGATCACAGAACGTATGCAACCCATTGCCGGTGCTTGCGTCAAGTGACGGAGGCAGTGGCGATCACGCCACTGCCTCTGCACTGGTCACGGCGCTGCGGCCGTGTCACTCAAGCCTCTTGACTGATCATCACACTCCGCCGCCGGTGTTCTCGCCGGTGCCGAGAGTGCCGGGGATCGCGGCGGGATTGATCTCCGTGTCCTCGCCGAGAACCGCGCCCGTGCTCTTCTTGCTGCGCCGCAGCCGCTGCTCCAGCCAGCTCGCGAAGCTGGTGAGGAGGAAGTTCAGGACGATGAAGATGATCGCGACGACGATGAAGCTGGGGATGACGTTGGCGTAGTTGGCCGCCAGCGTCTGGCGCGAGTTGAGGAGCTCGGGGAAGTTGAGCATCACGCCGCCCAGGGCGGTGTCCTTCACGATGACGACGAGCTGGCTGACGATGGCCGGCAGCATCGCGGTGACGGCCTGCGGCAGCAGGATGCTGGACATCGTCTGGCCCTTGCGCAGGCCGACCGCGTAGGCCGCCTCCGTCTGGCCCTTGGGCAGGGAGAGGATGCCGGCCCGGACGATCTCGGCGAGGACGGAGGCGTTGTAGAGCACCAGGCCGGTGACGACCGCGTACAGCGGCCGCTGCTCGCTGCTGATGTCCGTGGAGCGGACGTAGAGCTCGTTGGCGAACAGCATCAGCAGCAGCACCGGGATGGCCCGGAAGAACTCCACCACGGTTCCGGCCACACCACGTACCCAGCGGTGGTCGGAGAGGCGGGCGATGCCGAAGACCGCGCCCAGCGGGAGGGCGATGACCATGGCGAGGGCCGCGGCCTTCAGTGTGTTGGCGAGACCTGGCAACAGATAGGTCGTCCAGGCCTGTGCGGTGGTGAACGGCTCCCAGAGGCTCCACTCGAGCTGGTTCTTGTCGTCCATGACCTGCCAGACCCACCACAGCAGGAGGGCGAGCAGGACGAAGAAGACCACGGAGATCAGGACGTTGCGCTGTTTGGCGCGGGGTCCGGGGGTGTCGTACAGAACGGAGCTCATCGCTTCACCGCCAGTCGCTTGCTCAGCCATCCGAGGAAGAGGCCGGTCGGCAGGGTCAGGACGACGAATCCGAGGGCGAAGACGCCGCCGATGGCGAGCGTCTGGGCTTCGTTCTCGATCATCGTCTTCATCAGGGCGGCGGCCTCGGCCACGCCGATCGCGGCCGCCACGGTCGTGTTCTTGGTGAGGGCGATCAGTACGTTGGCCAGCGGGCCGATGACCGCACGGAAGGCCTGCGGCAGCACGATGAGCCGCAGGACCTGGCTGAAGTTCAGCCCGATGGCGCGTGCCGCCTCGGCCTGCCCCACGGGGACGGTGTTGATGCCGGAGCGGATCGCCTCGCAGACGAAGGCCGCCGTGTAGACGATGAAGCCGAGGACCGCCAGCCGGAAGCCCTGGACGTCGAAGTCCTTGGAACCCATGGTCACGCCGAAGGTGTCGGCGAGACCGAGCGAGGTGAAGACGATGATCACCGTCAGGGGGGTGTTCCGGACGATGTTCACGTAGGCGGTGCCGAACCCGCGCATCAGCGGGACCGGGCTGACCCGCATCGCGGCCAGCAGGGTGCCCCAGATCAGGGAGCCGAGGGCGGAGATGGCGGTGAGTTTCACCGTCATCCAGAACGCCGCTAGGACGTCGTAACCATCAAGAAAGTCGAACACGATCTCCCGCGCTTCCGGGTGTCTGGGGTACGTGGAGGGGCGCGGCGCGCCGCCGCCCTGATCGCGGCGGGCGGCGGCGCGCCAGTGGATCCCGGTGTTACTTGACGATCACGCCGATCTTCGGGGCGGGCTCGTTCTTGTACTCGGCGGGGCCGAAGTTGTCCTGGACCGCCTTGTCCCAGGCCTTGTCGGCGACCATCTTCTCGAGGGCCTTGTTGATCTTGTCCAGGGTCGCGGTGTCACCCTTCTTCACACCGATGCCGTAGTTCTCGTTGCTCAGCTTGAGGCCGGCGAGCTTGAACTTGCCCTTGTACTGCTCCTGCGCGGCGAAGCCCGCGAGGATCGAGTCGTCCGTGGTGAGCGCGTCCACGGTGCCGCTCTGCAGACCCGAGATGCACTCGGAGTAGCCGCTGACCGTCTTCAGGTTGGCCTTCGGGGCGAAGTCGTCCTTGACGTTCTGCGCCGACGTGGAGCCGGTCACCGAACACAGGTTCTTGCCGTTGAGGTCGGTGGCCTCGGTGATGTCCGAGTCCGCCTTGACCAGCAGGTCCTGGTGGGCCAGCAGGTACGGGCCGGCGAAGTCGACCTTCTGCTTGCGCTCGTCGTTGATCGAGTAGGTGGCGGCGATGAACTTGACGTCACCGCGGGCGAGCGCGTTCTCACGGTCGGCGCTCTTCGTCTCCACGAACTCGATCTGGTCCGGCTTGTAGCCGAGCTCCTTGGCCACGTACGTCGCGACGTCCACGTCGAAGCCGGAGAAGGAACCGTCGGGCTCCTTGAGGCCCAGACCGGGCTGGTCGTACTTGATGCCGATCTTGATCTTGCCGCCGCCGCTGGAGCCCGAGTCGGTGCTGTCGCTGTCGCCGTCGTCCCCACCGCACGCGGTCGCGGTCAGGGAGAGGACCAGCGCAGCGGCGGCCGCGGCGGTGACCTTGCGGAGCTTCATGGTGAACATCCTTTGTGTGATGAGAGATGCGAGCCGTCGAGGCGGGTGACGCGGGTTGTGACGCGCTGTCAGTGGTGCAGGATCTTGGACAGGAAGTCCTTGGCGCGGTCGCTGCGCGGGGCGCTGAAGAACTGGTCCGGCACAGCCTCCTCGACGATGCGACCGTCCGCCATGAACACCACCCGGTTCGCGGCCGAACGGGCGAACCCCATCTCGTGGGTGACGACGATCATGGTCATGCCGTCCCGGGCGAGCTGCTGCATGACCTCGAGGACCTCGTTGATCATCTCGGGGTCGAGCGCCGAGGTGGGCTCGTCGAAGAGCATGACCTTGGGGTCCATGGCCAGGGCTCGGGCGATGGCGACACGCTGCTGCTGGCCGCCGGAGAGCTGTGCGGGGTACTTGTCCGCCTGGCTCGCCACGCCGACCCGGTCGAGCAGGGCGCGAGCCTTCTCCTCGGCCTTCTTCTTGTCCGCCTTGCGGACCTTGATCTGGCCGAGCATCACGTTCTCGAGCACGGTCTTGTGCGCGAAGAGGTTGAAGGACTGGAAGACCATCCCGACGTCGGCGCGCAGCCGGGCCAGCGCCTTGCCCTCCGCGGGCAGGGGCTTGCCGTCGATGGCGATCGTGCCGGAGTCGATCGTCTCCAGGCGGTTGATGGTCCGGCACAGCGTGGACTTACCGGACCCGGAGGGTCCGATGACCACGACGACCTCGCCGCGGGCGATCGTGAGATCGATGTCCTGGAGAACATGCAACGCGCCAAAGTGCTTGTTGACGCTCTTCAGGACGACCAGTTCGCCGGTCGCGGCCACATCTTCCTTGGCCACCGATACTTCGGTCATCGCTATCGGGCTCCGTCCTCCTCGGTTTCGGAGGACAGTAGTGACCCCACGCGACCTGCGTCATTACCTTTGAGGGGAATCTGAGCATCACGATCCGATAGCAATCGGACACGTGTCGTAGCAGTTATGAGCAGGGCGCATATCGGCCGGGTAACGGAAGCGGCTCGCAACCGGAACCCACTTGACGTCGTCCTCTTCCATCGGCGTGACTTCACAAGGTGCACGCGCGCGCGTGCACGCGTTTTTGTACACAGCTAAATCGTACTTTTACCCTCATTTAGATCGTACGGCCGATGAACCGAAGGAGGCCCGGATGAGACTGCTCCTCGTAGAGGACGACAATCACGTCGCCGCCGCTCTGTCCGCGGTTCTGGCGCGGCACGGTTTCGACGTCACCCACGCGCGCAGTGGCGAGGAAGCCCTCCAGGCGCTCGTCCCGGAAGGCGCCGGCTTCGGAGTCGTCCTCCTCGACCTGGGCCTGCCGGACCAGGACGGATACGAGGTCTGTGGCAAGATCCGCAAGCGCACCAGCACCCCGGTGATCATGGTCACCGCCCGCTCCGACGTCCGTTCCCGCATCCACGGCCTCAACCTCGGCGCGGACGACTACGTCGTGAAGCCGTACGACACCGGAGAACTGCTCGCCCGGATCCACGCCGTCAGCCGTCGCACCGCCCACGAGGACCCCGCAGCCGAAGCCGAGGCCGCGCTGCACCTCGGGCCGGTCCGGATCGAGCTGCCGACCCGGCAGGTCAGTGTGGACGGTTCGGTCGTCCAACTGACCCGCAAGGAGTTCGACTTGCTCGCCCTGCTGGCCCAGCGCCCCGGAGTCGTCTTCCGCCGGGAGCAGATCATCAGCGAGGTGTGGCGCACCAGTTGGGAAGGGACCGGGCGGACGCTCGAGGTCCACGTGGCCTCCCTGCGGGCCAAGCTGCGCATGCCCGCCCTCATCGAGACCGTACGCGGCGTCGGCTACCGGCTCGTCGCCCCGTCCTCGTAGCGTGTCCGGGTGCGCACACGACTTCTCCCGCTGCTCATCGTCCTGATGGCCGCCGTGCTGCTGGCGCTCGGCATCCCGCTCGGCTTCAGCGTGGCCGCGGCCCAGCAGCAGAAAGTGGTCGTCGACCGGATCGACGACACCGCGCACTTCGCGGCCCTCGCCCAGTACGTCACCGGCGAGGGCGGCGAGCGCCAGAAGACGCTCCAGAGCGAACTCGACAGCTACTACGAGGTCTACCGCATCCGCGTCGGCGTCTTCTACCAGAACAAGAGCATCATGGCCAACGCCCCCATGACCTTGTTCATCCCCGAGACGGGCGAGGTGCGGACCGCGTTCGACGAGGCGCTGCTCAGCCGGCGCAGCGAGGATCCGCCGCAGGTCTTTCCCTGGCAGCAGGGGCGGCTCGTGGTCGCCTCCCCGGTCATCCGGGACGGTGACGTCATCGCGGTCGTCGTCACCGACTCGCCCACCGGGGAGATGCGTTCGCGCATTCTGCACGGCTGGCTGGTCATCGGCACGGGCCTGATGGCAGCGATGCTGGTGGCCGTCGGTGCCGCCCTGCGGCTGACCGGATGGGTCCTCAGGCCGGTGCGTGTCCTCGACGCCACCACGCACGCGATCGCGAGCGGCCGCCTGAAGTCGAGGGTCGCGGCCGCCGGCGGTCCGCCGGAACTCCAGCGACTGGCCCGGTCGTTCAACGAGATGGCGGACAACGTCGAGGACGTCCTGGAGCAGCAGCGCGCCTTCGTCGCCGACGCCTCGCACCAGTTGCGCAACCCCCTCGCCGCGCTGTTGCTGCGCATCGAGCTGCTCTCCTTCGAACTCCCGGAGGGCAACAAGGAGATCGCCTCGGTCCAGACGGAGGGCAAGCGTCTCGCCCAGGTCCTGGACGACCTGCTGGACCTGGCCCTGGCCGAGCACACGGACGCGCATCTGCGCATCACCGACATCGGCGCGCTGGCAGCCGAGCGCGTGGCGGCGTGGGCGCCGACCGCCGAGGCCAAGGGCGTACGCCTGGTGGGCGACTGCCCGCCCACCACCGGCTGGGCCGACCCGGTCACCCTGTCCAGCGCGCTGGACGCGGTCATCGACAACGCGGTCAAGTTCACGCCCGAGGACGAGTGCGTCGAGGTGACGGTCTCCTCCAACGGCGAGACGGCGACCGTCGTCGTCACCGACAACGGCCCCGGTCTGACCGCCGAGGAACTCGCCCGCATCGGGGACCGCTTCTGGCGCAGCAACCGCCACCAGAACATCAAGGGCTCAGGTCTCGGGCTGTCCATCTCGCGGACCTTGCTGCACGCGGGCGGCGGCACGATCTCGTACGCCCCTCACGAACCGCACGGCCTGAAGGTGACGGTGACGGTGCCCCGCAGCGCTTCTACGGCTTGACGGAGCGGTAGTAGCGCTGCGCGCCCTCGTGCAGGGGCAGGGGGGAGGTGTAGATCGCCGTGCGCAGGTCGACCAGCTGCGCGGAGTGCACCTTGCCGCCGATGTAGTCCCGGCTGCGGATCACGGTCCGGGTCAGCCATTCGGTGAGCCGCGGGTCCAGGTCCTCGCGGGTGATCAGCAGGTTGGACACGGCGATCGTCGGCACGGCGTACGCGTCCTGGCCGTCGTAGGCCGCTTCCGGGATGTTGGTGGGCCGGTAGTAGCGGTTGGCGGCGCTCTGGCTGTGGAGCTTGGCGACGAAGTCGGCCTTGATCGGCACGAACTTGAAGGACGACGTCTCGGCGAGCGCCTTCAGTCCGTTCGTCGGCAGTCCGCCGGACCAGAAGAACGCGTCGATGGTGCGGCCGAGCTGGTCGACGTCCTTGATGCCGTACGGGAACGGCTTGATGTCCTTGACCGGGTCGATGCCCTCCGCGTTGAGCACCCGGGTGGCGATCAGCCGCACGCCCGACGTCTTCAGCCCTATGGCGACCCGCTTGCCCTTCAGGTCGGCCACGGAGTCGATGGCCGACTTCCGCGGGACCACGAGCTGTACATAGTCGTCGTACAGGCGTGCGACACCGCGCAGCCGGGCAGCCTCGACCGGATGGTCGATCGCGAACGACTCCACCGCGTCGGCCGCCGCGATGGCGAAGTCGGCCTGGCCGGACGCCACGCGCGCGACGTTGTCCTGCGACCCGTCGCTGGTCTCCAGGTCCACCTTGAGATCGGGCATGTCCTTCGCGAACTCGTCGCTCAGGTCCTTGCCGTACTCCTCGTACACCCCGCCGCGCGAGCCGGTGGCGAAGGAGATCGACCCGCCCGGCGGCTCCTCGCCCGGCAGCAGCCACCACAGCAGCAGCCCGAAGACCACGAAACCGGCGGCCGCACCCTGCAGCGCCCGGTTCCTGCTCATACGGGGGAACACCTTGGACATGCGCGCGATCCTGCCAGCAGGGACGCCGTGCTGACCAGGGCAGGCGTCACAGGGGCATTCGTGTGGGCTGCCGGGCGGAGTGCCGGTGGCGTCCGTCGGGGTCGGCAGAGGCCCGCCGGACTGTCAGTGGTGATCGATAGAGTCGCCGTATGAGTTCATCGCCCGCCGACCTGGTCCGTCAGTTCCACCTCGCCTTCGGGCTGGACGCCCGTAGTACGCCGACCGCGGTGTCGCCGGAGCTCGCCGCCCACCGGGGCGAGCTGCTCGCGGAGGAGGCCGCCGAGGTCGCCGAGGTGGCCGTCGAGGGCCCCCTCGACCGGCTCGCGCACGAACTCGCCGACGTGGTCTACATCGCCTATGGCACGGCTCTCGTCCATGGCATCGACCTCGACGCGGTGATCGCCGAGATCCACCGTTCCAACATGACCAAGCTGGGTCCCGACGGCCACGTCGCCCGCCGGGCCGACGGCAAGGTCCTCAAGGGTGAGCACTACGAGGCACCGGATGTGTCGGGCGTGCTGCGGAGCCAGGGGTGGGTTCCGGAGGGGGTTGCCTGAGAGGGCGGAGGCTTGTCGGGCGGATGGGCCGATGCCACGCACCCGACATGGTGCTGGTGTCACGCACCCGACGCCGTCCCTCCGTCCGCCACGGATGCTTCCGCCACCGATGCCTCCGTCACCGTCGACGTGTCCTCCCGTACCGTCCGACGCTCCCCGGAGCGTCGTGTCCACCAGGACGCCAGCGGTTCCGTGTAGCGCGCGGTCAGCGGGCCCAGGACGACCAGGATCAGGACGTACGCCGTGGCCAGCGGGCCCAGTGACGGTTCGATGCCGGCGCTCACCGCGAGGCCGGCGATGACGATCGAGAACTCGCCGCGGGCGACCAGTGCGCCGCCCGTACGCCAGCGGCCCTTGACGGAGATCCCCGCGCGCCGGGCGGCCCAGTAGCCCGTGGCGATCTTCGTCGCCGCGGTGAGCACGGCCAGCGCCAGGGCGGGCAGCAGTACGGGCGGGATGCTCGCCGGATCGGTGTGCAGGCCGAAGAAGACGAAGAAGACCGCCGCGAACAAGTCCCGCAGCGGGCTCAGCAGCGTGTGCGCCCCCTCCGCGACCTCCCCGGACAGCGCGATGCCGACCAGGAAGGCGCCGACCGCCGCCGACACCTGCAGCTGCTGGGCCACGCCCGCGACCAGGATCGTCAGCCCCAGCACCACGAGGAGCAGCTTCTCCGGATCGTCGCTCGACACGAACCGTGAGATCAGCCGCCCGTAGCGCACCGCCACGAACAGCACGAGTCCCGCCGCTCCCAGCGCGATGGCCAGCGTCACGCTCCCGGCCAACAGTCCGGCCCCGGCCACCAGCGCGGTGACGATCGGCAGGTACACCGCCATCGCCAGATCCTCCAGGACCAGCACGCTGAGGATCACCGGCGTCTCCCGGTTGCCCACCCGGCCCAGATCGCCGAGCACCTTCGCGATGACGCCGGACGACGAGATCCAGGTGACGCCCGCGAGGACCACGGCGGCCACCGGCCCCCAGCCCAGCAGCAGCGCGGCCGCCGCACCCGGTACGGCGTTCAGCGCACAGTCGACCAGCCCGGACGGATAGTGCGCCTTGAGGTTGGTGACGAGATCGCCCGCCGAGTACTCCAGGCCGAGCATCAGCAACAGCAGGATGACGCCGATCTCGGCGCCGATGGAGACGAACTCCTCGCTCGCGCCCAGCGGCAGCAGCCCGCCCTCCCCGAAGGCGAGACCGGCGAGGAGGTAGAGCGGGATGGGGGAGAGCCGGAACCTGGCGGCGAACCGGCCGAGCAGGCCGAGGCCGAGAATGATGGAACCGAACTCGATGAGCAGGACCGCGGAGTGCACCGGTTCACTCCCGCCCGAGTATCGCCGCGGCGGCGTCGACGCCCTCACGCGTACCGACGACGATCAGCGTGTCCCCGCCCACCAGCCGGAAGTCCGGCGCCGGCGAGGGAATCGCCTCGGCCCGGCGCAGCACCGCCACGATGGAGGCGCCCGTGTCCGTGCGCATCCGGGTCTCGCCCAGCACCCGTCCGTTCCAGCGCGAGGTCGCGGCCACCTCGATCCGCTCGGCGACCAGCCCCAGATCCGTGGTGTAGAGCAGGCTCGCGCTGTGGTGGGACGGCATCAGCGCGTCGATCAACGAGCCCGCCTCCGCACCGGTCAGCCGCAGCGACTGGGCACAGGAGTCGGGGTCGTCGGCCCGGTACAGGCTCACCGTCCGGGCACCGTCGCGGTGCGCCACCACGGACAGATGGCGGTGTTCGCGCGTCACGAGGTCGTACTGGACCCCGATCCCCGGCAGCGGCGTCGCCTTCAGGCGCGGTGCAGACACGTTTCTCCTCTTGTGCTGGGCCTAGGTACCAAGCGTGATCGTGAGTGCCGAGTCCGCATGCTGCCATCGGCCCGTACCGTGGCGACATGGGTGTTGCCACGGATATGCGCGACCGGCGCCGGGCGGCGAAGCTGGTCACGGAAGGGCCATGCGACAGGGGCGAGGAGGGCGAGAACACGCACGTGTCACTGTTCTGGCGGATCTTCTCGCTCAACGCCGCCGGCCTGGTCGTGGCCGCCGCGCTGCTGCTGGGCCCGGTCACCGTGTCGACCCCGATCAGACAGGCCGAGGCGCTGGTCGTCCTCGTCGGGCTCGCCCTGCTGCTGGTCGCCAACGCCCTGGTCCTGCGGGTGGGCCTCGCCCCGCTCAAGCGGCTCGGCCGGGCCATGTCCACCGCCGACCTGCTGCGGCCCGGCGCCCGCGCGGATGTCGCCGGTCCCGCCGAAGCGGCCGAGCTCATCACGACGTACAACACGATGCTCGACCGGCTGGAGGCCGAGCGCGCCGCCGGGGCGGGCCGGGCCCTGTCCGCGCAGGAGCGGGAGCGCCACCGGATCGCGCGTGAGCTGCACGACGAGGTCGGTCAGACCCTGACCGCCGTCCTCCTCCAGCTCAAGAGGGTCGCCGACCGGGCGCCCGAGGAACTGCGCGAGGAGGTGGCCCAGGCCCAGGAGGCCACGCGCGCGGGGCTCGACGAGATCCGTTTCATCGCCCGTCGGCTGCGCCCCGGCGTCCTGGAGGAACTCGGCCTGGCCAGTGCCCTGCGCTCGCTCGCCGGTGAGTTCAGCGCCCATGGTCTGACCGTGCGCCACCACGTCCCCGGCGGACTGCCGCCCCTGACCGAGGAGTCGGAACTCGTGCTCTACCGGGTGGCCCAGGAGGGCCTCACCAACACCGCCCGGCACGCCGCCGCCGACCACGCCGAGGTCCGCCTCCGGCAGATCGACGGCGGTGTCGAGCTGCTCGTCCGCGACAACGGCAGGGGCCTGGGCGAGGCCGCGGAAGGGGCGGGGATACGGGGCATGCGCGAGCGGGCGCTGCTGATAGGAGCGGAGCTCACGCTCGCCGGGGCGCCCGGCGGGGGCACGGACGTACGCCTGCGCGTCGGAGGCCACCGATGACTCCCCGGGCACCCCGCACCCCGGTCCGCGTACTGCTCGCCGACGACCACACCCTCGTACGACGCGGAGTCCGTCTCATCCTCGACGGCGAGGACGATCTCACGGTCGTCGCCGAGGCCGGCGACGGGGCGGAGGCGGTCGAGCTCGCACGCGCGCGTGACGTCGATCTGGCCGTCCTGGACATCGCCATGCCCCGGATGACGGGCCTCCAGGCGGCCCGCGAGCTCTCCCGCCGCCTGCCCGACCTGCGCATTCTCATCCTGACCATGTACGACAACGAGCAGTACTTCTTCGAGGCCCTCAAGGCCGGGGCCAGCGGCTACGTCCTCAAGTCCGTCGCCGACCGCGATCTGGTCGAGGCATGCCGCGCGGCCGTCCGCGACCGGCCGTTCGTCTACCCGGGCGCCGAGCGCGCCCTCGTCCGCTCCTACCTGGACCGCCTCCATCGCGGCGACTCCCTGCCCGAGCGGGCCGTCACCGAACGCGAGGAGGAGATCCTCAAGCTCGTCGCCGAGGGGCACACGTCCAAGGAGATCGGCGAGATGCTGTTCATCAGCGCGAAGACGGTCGAACGGCATCGGGCGAACCTGCTCCAGAAGCTGGGCATGCGGGACCGCCTGGAGCTCACGCGGTACGCGATACGAGCCGGGCTGATCGAGCCCTGAGCCCCCGGTTGTCCACAGGGCGACCGGAGCCGCTTCCGGCACCGCCTACCCTTGTCGCATGAGCAGCATCGACCGGAGCCAGGCAGTGGACGTCTCCTCTTCCAAGACCTACGAAGTACGCACCTACGGGTGCCAGATGAACGTCCACGATTCCGAGCGATTGTCCGGGCTGCTCGAAGACGCCGGTTACGTGAAGGCGCCGGAGGGTTCCGACGGCGACGCGGACGTCGTCGTCTTCAACACCTGCGCGGTGCGCGAGAACGCCGACAACCGGCTGTACGGCAACCTCGGCCGCCTCGCCCCCATGAAGACCAAGCGCCCCGGGATGCAGATCGCGGTCGGCGGCTGTCTGGCGCAGAAGGACCGCGACACCATCGTGAAGAAGGCGCCCTGGGTGGACGTCGTCTTCGGCACGCACAACATCGGCAAGCTGCCCGTGCTGCTGGAACGCGCGCGCGTTCAGGAGGAGGCGCAGGTCGAGATCGCCGAGTCCCTCGAGGCGTTCCCGTCCACGCTGCCCACCCGGCGCGAGAGCGCGTACGCGGCGTGGGTGTCGATCTCCGTCGGCTGCAACAACACCTGCACCTTCTGCATCGTCCCCGCGCTGCGCGGCAAGGAGAAGGACCGCCGCACCGGCGACATCCTCGCCGAGATCGAGGCCCTGGTCGGCGAGGGCGTCTCCGAGATCACCCTGCTCGGGCAGAACGTCAACGCGTACGGCTCCGACATCGGCGACCGCGAGGCGTTCAGCAAGCTGCTGCGGGCCTGCGGGAAGATCGAGGGCCTGGAGCGCGTGCGCTTCACGTCCCCGCACCCGCGCGACTTCACCGACGACGTGATCGCGGCCATGGCCGAGACGCCGAACGTGATGCCCCAGCTCCACATGCCGATGCAGTCCGGCTCGGACACGATCCTCAAGGCGATGCGCCGCTCGTACCGGCAGGAGCGTTTCCTCGGGATCATCGAGAAGGTGCGGGCCGCCATGCCGGACGCCGCGATCTCGACCGACATCATCGTCGGCTTCCCCGGCGAGACCGAGGAGGACTTCGAGCAGACCATGCACGCGGTCCGCGAGGCCCGCTTCACGAACGCCTTCACCTTCCAGTACTCCAAGCGCCCCGGGACCCCCGCGGCGACCATGGACGGGCAGATCCCCAAGGAGGTCGTGCAGGCGCGCTACGAGCGTCTCGTCGCCCTCCAGGAGGAGATCTCCTGGGAGGAGAACAAGAAGCAGGTCGGCCGCACCCTCGACCTCATGGTCGCCGAGGGCGAGGGCCGCAAGGACGGCACCACCCACCGCCTCTCCGGCCGTGCCCCCGACAACCGCCTGGTCCACTTCACCAAGCCGGACGACGAGGTCCGCCCCGGCGACGTCGTCACGGTCGAGATCACCTACGCCGCCCCGCACCACCTCCTCGCCGAGGGCGAGGTCCTGAAGGTCCGCCGCACGCGCGCGGGCGACGCCTGGGAGAAGCGGAACGCCACCGAGGCGGCGAAGCCGGCGGGCGTGCTGCTGGGGCTGCCGAAGATCGGCGTTCCGGAACCGCTGCCCGCGGTCACCGGAGGCTGTGCCGTCGACTGAGCGCACGCCATACTCGTCGTCCGACGAGGGACGGGGGCGGGCCATGGCGCGCTGGGTGGTCGTGGTGCAGGCCGGCTACGGGGAGTCGTACTCCCTCGATGAGGTGGAGCACATCGAGGACACCCTCGAACGGGCTCGCGCGAGGCTGTACGAGATCGCCTGTACGCACCGGCCACGGACCGGGCTGCGGCAGAAGAGCCGACAGGTCTACCGGATCGGTGACGGGGACGCGTACTTCGTCACCGTCGAAGGCAAGATCTCCAAGCATCACGTGCTGTACCGCCTGGCCGAACTGGCGTGGAGCACCGATACCGAGCCGAACCCCTGGCAGTAGGCTGCCGATCATGCTTGTCGCCGCCGCCGTCTGCCCCTGTCCGCCGCTCCTCGTGCCCGAGGTCGCCGCGGGCGCCGCGCCCGAGCTGGACGCGGCCCGGACCGCGTGCACGGACGCGCTCGGGGTGCTCGCCGCCGCCCGGCCCGATCTGCTGGTGGTCCTCGGACCCGCCGAGCAGAGCGGGCGTGGTACGCATCCGGAGGGCACGGCGGGGTCCTTCCGCGGCTTCGGAGTGGAGCTCGACGTCAGGCTCGGCGCGGACAAGGGCGCGGCGTCCGGTCGTGCGCTTCCGCCCTCCCTCGCCGTGGCCGCGTGGCTGCTGGAACGCACCGGTTGGGCGGACGCCCCGATCGAGGGACTCGGCGTGGGGGAACCTCTGGCCGCCGAGCGGTGTATCGAGACCGGGAGGGAAATCGCCGCGCGAGCCGAGCGCGTGGCGCTGCTGGTGATGGGAGACGCCAGCGCCTGCCGCACGCTCAAGTCACCCGGCTACCTCGACGAGCGCGCGGCGCCCTTCGACGCGGAGGTCGCGCGTGCGCTGGGGGCGGCGGACGTGGCGGCCCTCGAAGCACTGGACGCCGAGCTGGCGTACGAGCTCAAGGTGTCCGGGCGGGCCCCCTGGCAGGTCCTCGCGGGCGCCGCCGAAGGGGCGGGCCTCGATGGCCGGCTGCTGTACGACGACGCGCCGTACGGCGTGGGGTACGTGGTCGCGACCTGGTCGTGACGGGCCTGGTCGTGACCGGCCCGGTGGTGGCGCCGGTGCGGGCTGTGTGAAACGGCGGACGGCCGCCAGGCGTCATGCCCCGCGGCCGTCCGTCGGTGTGCCGTTCAGGAAGCAGGCGGCGGTGTGGAGGGGGGCGTGGTCGTGCCGCCACCCGTGCCGTCGTCCTTGTGTGCGAGTCGGTCCATGGCGTGCTTGGCCTTGCCCGTGCCTGTCTGGATCTTGGCGCTGTACTTGCCCTTGGTCTTCTCGTCGACGACCTTCGCGGCCTTGTCGAGACCGTGGTGGACCTTGTCCCCGTGCTGTTGTGCGAGGCCGGAGACCTTGTCCTTGGCCGGGCTGAGCTTGGCTTTCAAATTGTCCAGGAGACCCATCGTTCACCTTCCCGCGCGGGGCAGTTACGTGCGGGCGCCCTCGCCGGCCTCGCTGTCGGCCGCCGCCTCGGCGGACTGCTGCTTGGGGATGTCGACGCCTTCGGCGGCACCGGCCTCGACGGCCTCCGTCGCCGTCGGCTCTGCCGTGTCCCCGGCGTCGGTCCCGGCCGTGGCGTCCGCCTCGGCCGGCTCCTTCGCCTCTGCCGCCTTCTCCGCCTCGGGTTCGGCCGTCGGTGTGGCGGCCTCTGCCTCGGCGGTTGACGCCTCCTCCGCAGCCTTTGACCTCCGGAGAAGTCGTGCGAAAACGCCCATATCCACTCCATACGCTACTCGTGCGGGGGAAATCCCGCGTTGCCCGGTGCGTCCGTTTGCGTCGCCCGGGGCGCCGCCTCTCGAAACCGGCGGCGAAAACCTCGCAACAGGCAACGACCCCGCGCGCGTGCCGTCACGTAACTCGTTCGAGACCACGCCCTGACGTTTGCGAGACTGGGGCGGTGAGCAGTGCACCCCCCGCCCCCCGCGTCATCGCCGTCGTCGGACCGACCGCGGCCGGAAAGTCCGATCTGGGCGTTTTCCTGGCCCGACGTCTCGGAGGCGAGGTCGTCAACGCCGACTCCATGCAGCTCTACCGAGGGATGGACATCGGCACCGCGAAACTGACGCCGGAGGAGCGCGACGACGTTCCGCACCACCTCCTGGACATCTGGGACGTGACCGTCACCGCCTCCGTCGCCGAGTACCAGCGACTCGCGCGCGAGCGCATCGACGCGCTGCTCGCCGAGGGACGCTGGCCGATCCTGGTCGGCGGCTCCGGCCTGTACGTCCGTGGCGCCGTCGACAACCTCGAGTTCCCCGGCACCGACCCCGAGGTCAGGGCCCGGCTCGAGGAGGAGCTCACACTCCGCGGCTCCGGCGCGCTGCACGCCCGCCTGGCCGCCGCCGACCCCGAGGCCGGCCAGGCGATCCTGCCCAGCAACGGCCGCCGCATCGTCCGGGCCCTGGAGGTCATCGAGATCACCGGCAAGCCCTTCACCGCCAACCTCCCCGGCCACGACTCGGTCTACGACACCCTCCAGATCGGCGTCGACGTCGCGCGCCCCGAGCTCCACGAGCGCATCGCGCGCCGGGTCGACCGGATGTGGGACGCCGGCCTGGTGGACGAGGTGCGGGAGCTGGAGGCGCACGGGTTGCGCGAGGGGCGTACTGCATCGCGCGCGCTCGGGTACCAGCAGGTGCTCGCGGCGCTCGCCGGGGAGTGCACGCTCGAGGAAGCGCGGGACGAGACCGTCCGTGCCACGAAGCGCTTCGCGCGCCGCCAGGATTCGTGGTTCAGGCGCGATCCGCGGGTGCACTGGTTGAGTGGGGCTGCGGCGGATCTCACAGAACTTCCGCAGCTCGCGCTGGCGTTGGTCGAACGACCGGTCACAGCCTGATCACGTCATGGCATCGGGACGCTCAGGCCGTCATCCGGCCCTCCGGCGCCGTGCCATCATCGAGCTTCGATCGACCAAGTGGAGTCCGAGTTGGGAGGGCGCGTGGCGATGGAGGCCGGCCCTCGCGACACCGCACAAGGCACCGAGCCCCTCACCGTCGACGACGGTGAAGCGGAGCAGGACGGCGACCGTCTGAGCCCCGACGGGCCCGACGACACGCAGGGCGGTGTGACCGCCGACGGTCCCGAGCCCGAGGAGATGTTCGCGGGCGGCCCGGAGGTCGAGGTCGAGCTGCGCCCGCAGCGCCGGATGCGCATCTGGCAGCTCGCGCCCATCGTCACCCTGGCCGCGGTCGGCTCCCTGATGTTCGCCTTCCCGCTGGCCTTCGACTTCGGCGACAGCGGGGCCGTGATCGCCATGCTGGGCCTGCTGATCTGCTCCTGTGCGGCGGGGTGGGGCATGATGGCCGCCCGCCGGGTGGGTTACACGTGGCCCGGGCTGCCGCAGCGGGGCTCAGGGCGGCGTCCCGACTGGCGCGTGGTGCTGCTGTACGTCGTGGTCGTGGCCGCGGTGATCGCGCTGGCCGTGTTCCGCGTGGCCCGGCTGCGCTGACCTCCACGCGCGCGTGGCGTGACGTACGACCACGTACGCGTGGAGACGTCGTACGGCTGTCCGTGACCGGGTGTCGTACCCACCCCGTACGATCGAGGAATGAGCACGCGGATCGCCTTCCTCAAGGGTCACGGCACCGAGAACGACTTCGTGATCGTCCCGGACCCCGAGAACGCCATCGACCTCCCCCCGGCCGCCGTCGCCGCCCTGTGCGACCGCCGCGCCGGCATCGGCGGTGACGGCCTGCTGCACGTGGTGCGATCCGCCGCCCACCCGGAGGCACGGGACATGGCAGCCGAGGCGGAGTGGTTCATGGACTACCGCAACGGCGACGGCTCCGTCGCGGAGATGTGCGGCAACGGCGTACGCGTCTTCGCGCGCTACCTCCAGCACGCCGGGCACATCACCGAGGGCGACCTGGCCGTGGCCACGCGCGGGGGTGTGAAGGCCGTGCATCTCGCGAAGGACGGTGACGTCACCGTCGGCATGGGCACGGCCCGGCTCCCCGAAGGGGACGTCACCGTGAGTGTCGGCGAGCGCAGCTGGCCCGCGCGGAACGTGAACATGGGCAACCCGCACGCCGTGGCCTTCGTGGACGACCTCGCCCACGCGGGCGACCTGTACACCCCGCCGCCCTTCAGCCCGGCCGCCGCCTACCCGGACGGGGTCAACGTGGAGTTCGTCGTCGACCGAGGTCCGCGTCACGTCGCCCTGCGCGTGCATGAGCGCGGCTCCGGCGAGACCCGGTCCTGCGGCACGGGCGCGTGCGCCGTCGCCGTGGCCACCGCCCGCAGGGACGGCGCCGACCCGGCCGTGACCGGGACCCCGGTGACGTACACCGTCGATGTGCCCGGCGGCACCCTCGTGATCACCGAGCGGCCGGACGGGGAGATCGAGATGACCGGCCCCGCGGTGATCGTCGCCGAGGGGGAGATCGAACCGGAATGGCTGGAAAGCGCGGTCCGCTGAGCGCGTGAATCATGGGGTCCGGCGCCCCCGGTCGCTGGGATCCGCAGCTCCAGGCAGCTGGAGCGGTTTGAATCGACGGACGATCACCGGTCAGCTGGCGCGAAATCGTAAACCTCGGAATCGTCGCTCGAATGGGTGATCCGTTTCACGCTCGACGAGAGGCGGTCAGTCGCACGTGGTGGGCTCGGTAGCATCAAGCACCGGCCCGGACGGGGGACCGATGCCATCCCCTGAGCCGTGTCCGCCCTGGGGCACCCCGTCCGCCGGTTGACGCAGCCGGAGGTGCCCATGAGTGCGGAGGCCACGAACCCCGCGACCCCAGGTCCGGTAACAGGACCTGCGGCGCGCTGGCGGGCGCGGATCGACCTGCGCCGTCTGGGCCGCGCCGCCCTGCTCGGCCCCGCGACCCGCGACCGGCTGCCCGACGCCATCAGCCACGTCGTCGAGGCCCACCGGGCCCACCACCCCGACGCCGACCGCGACATCCTGCGCCGCGCCTATGTCCTGGCCGAGTCCTCGCACCGCGGCCAGATGCGCAAGAGCGGTGAGCCGTACATCACACATCCGCTCGCCGTGACCCTGATCCTCGCCGAACTCGGCGCCGAGACCACGACTTTGACGGCGTCCCTCCTCCACGACACCGTCGAGGACACCGATGTGACCCTCGATCAGGTACGGGAGCAGTTCGGCGAGGAGGTCCGCTTCCTCGTCGACGGTGTGACGAAGCTGGAGAAGGTCGACTACGGCGCCGCCGCCGAGCCCGAGACCTTCCGCAAGATGCTCGTCGCCACCGGCAACGACGTCCGTGTGATGTCGATCAAACTCGCCGACCGGCTGCACAACATGCGCACCCTCGGCGTGATGCGCCCCGAGAAGCAGGAGCGCATCGCCAAAGTCACCCGCGACGTCCTCATCCCGCTCGCCGAACGGCTCGGCGTGCAGGCGCTCAAGACCGAACTGGAAGACCTGGTCTTCGCGATCCTGCACCCCGAGGAGTACGAGCACACACGGGAGCTGATCGTCGACAACGCTTCCCGCGCGGACGACCCCCTCGCGGAGATCGCCGACGAGGTCCGCGGCGTCCTGCGCGACGCGGACATCCAGGCCGAAGTCGTCATCCGGCCCCGGCACTTCGTCTCCGTGCACCGGGTGTCCCGCAAGCGCGGCCGGCTGCGCGGCGCCGACTTCGGCCGACTGCTGGTGCTGGTCAACGAGGACGCCGACTGCTACGGCGTGCTCGGCGAGCTGCACACCTGTCTGACGCCCGTCGTCTCGGAGTTCAAGGACTTCATCGCCGTACCGAAGTTCAACCTGTACCAGTCGCTGCACACCGCCGTCGCCCGCGGTGACGGCCAGGTCGCCGAAGTCCTCATCCGCACCCACCAGATGCACAAGGTCGCCGAGGCCGGCGTCGTCGCGCTCGCCAATCCCTACGCTCCTCCCTCGGAGGAGTCCGTGGACGGCGAGCGCGAGGACCCCACACGCCCCGGCTGGCTCTCCCGCCTCCTCGACTGGCAGGAGGCCGCACCCGACCCCGACACCTTCTGGTCCACCCTGCGCGAGGACCTCGCCCAGGACCGCGAGATCACCGTCTTCCGGCCCGACGGCGGCACACTCGGCCTCCCCGAGGGGGCGACCTGTGTGGACGCCGCCTACGAGCAGTACGGCGAGGACGCGCACGCGTGCATCGGCGCCCGCGTCAACGGCAGGCTGGCGACGCTCAGCACCGTTCTGCGGGACGGGGACACCGTCCAGCTGCTCATGGGCCAGGACCCGGCCTCCGAGCCCTCCAGGGAGTGGCTGGAGCACGCGCACACGCCCGCCGCGCGGATCGCCATCCAGCGCTGGATCGCGACGCATCCCTCGCAGGAGGAGCCGCACGAGGCCGAGGAGCGCGAGCCGGCCCCGCGCTCCGCCGCCGAAGCGCCGGTCGCGGACGGTCCGGCCGCCCGCCCCGGCACCGCCGACGTCCTCGTCGACCTGCCCGGCGCGACCGTACGGCTGGCCGGGTGCTGCACGCCCGTACCGCCCGACGACATCACCGGGTTCGCCGTGCGCGGGGGAGTGGTCACCGTGCACCGCGTGGGATGCGCCGCGGTGGCGCGTATGAAGGACGCGAAGCGCGCGGAGGTCGATGTGCGCTGGGGCGACACCACCGCGTGCCGGGTCACGCTGTTCGCCGAATCGTTCGGCCGCCCTCATCTGCTCGCCGACCTCACCGAGGCCATGGCACACGAAGGCGCCGAGATCGTCTCGGCGACCGTCGAACCCCCCACCCAGCAGCGCGTCCGCCACACCTACACGGTCGACCTCCCGGACGCGGCACTGCTGCCCGCGCTCATGCGGGCGATGCGGAACGTCCCGGGTGTGTACGACGTGAGCAGGGCGCAGACGACAGGTGTGTGACGGGCGCTCGCCCTACTCGAACGCCGTCTCGGCGAAGGAGCAGCCGCCACGCTCGGCGTGACCCAGGACGAGACGGGGCGAGAGCCGGGGCGGTTGCCGGACGTACTGGCGGAAGCCGGGGGCGCGGAACCTGAGGTCGAACGCGTGTCCCTCCAGGTGCCACAGCGGCGCGTCACTCCACCCGGGCCGGTCGTCCTCGGGCGTCAGCCGGTGCAGCGCGTCGAGCTCCAGGTCCACGCCCAGCCCTTTGAAGTCGAGATCCCCTTCGAGATCCCAGACGTCGTCGAAGACGAGCGTCGACGGCGCGATCCAGAAGCTGAAGTGCGTCTTGGGCGGGACCGGATGGACCCAGCGGGTGACGTAGTCGAGATCGAACAGCAGGCGCGGCAGCACGTCATCGGTCCGCTGTACGTACATGCCGTGCACGGTGACGTCGTGCCACCCCATGTGCTCGAAATCGGCGTCGCTCCAGACCGCCTTCGTGAGTCCGGACTCCTCGTTCACGTCCATGTCCGCATCCAACCAGGCCGTTACCCGTTCGGGTGGGCCGGGCGCGAGTCGCCGCCGTGCGGCACGCGCGCGCTGGTAGCCGTGGTGCATGCTGCTCACCCCCCACGCCAGGAGCCCTCGCCGGCTGAAGGCGGCCGCGCTGCTCGCCTCCGCCGTCGCCGTCTGTCTCGTCGCCGCGAGCGCGCCCGCCGCCCCGCTGGGCGTCGGCGACCGCCTCTTCCCGCACCTGGGCAACCCCGGGTACGACGTGGCGTCGTACGACCTCTCCTTCACCTATCCCGGCTCCAACAGCAAGCCGCTGAAGGCCGTCACCACGATCGACGCCTGGACGACCACCGAACTGGACCGCATTAACCTCGACTTCGCCCACGGCAAGGTCGATTCGGTCGAGGTGGACGGCGAGCCCGCCGCGTTCACCGGCGCCGGCGAGGACCTGGTGGTCACGCCCGGGGAACCGCTGCCCGGCGGCAGTTGGATGCGGATCACCGTGCGGCACACCAGCGATCCCGTGTCCGCCGAGGGCCGCGACGGCGGCTGGGTGCGGACCACGGACGGCCTCGCCATGGCCAACCAGGCCGACGCCGCCCATCTGGTGTTTCCGTGCAACGACCACCCCTCCGACAAGGCGATGTTCACCATCCGAGTCACCGCGCCCGACGGCTACACCGCCGTCGCGAACGGCCTGCCGGCCGGCGTGGACCGGGTCGCCGGGGAGACCACGTGGACGTACCGCACCCAGCACCCCATGGCCACCGAGCTCACCCAGGTGTCCATCGGCCGCTCCACCGTGCTGCACCGCACCGGCCCGCACGGACTGCCGGTCCGTGACGTCGTGCCCACCAAGCACCGCGAGGCGCTCGAACCCTGGCTGGAGAAGACCCCCGACCAGATCTCCTGGATGGAGAGCAAGGTCGGCCGCTACCCCTTCGAGACGTACGGCCTGCTCATGGCCGACGCCGACACCGGCTTCGAACTCGAGACGCAGACCCTCTCTCTCTTCGAGAGAGACCTGTTCACCGAGCCCGCCTACCCGAAGTGGTACGTCGAGTCGATCATGGTGCACGAGCTCGCCCACCAGTGGTTCGGCGACAGCGTCAGCCCCCGAAACTGGTCCGACCTGTGGCTCAACGAGGGACACGCCACCTGGTACGAGGCCCTGTACGCCGAGGAGAAGGCCGACAAGCCCATGGAGACGCGGATGAAGGCCGCGTACGGCGCCTCCGACCGCTGGCGCGCCGCGGGCGGACCACCGGCCGCGCCCAAGGCGCCGAATCCCGGTCAGAAGATCAGCATCTTCCGTCCCAACGTCTACGACGGCGCCGCGCTGGTGCTCTACGCCCTGCGCGAGGAGATCGGCCGGCCGGCCTTCCAGGGTCTGGAGCGGGCCTGGGTGAGCCGTCACGAGGACGGCGTCGCCACGACCGCCGACTTCGTCGCGCTCGCAGAGGAGATCTCGCGCCGCGACCTGGGGGGCTTCTTCCAGGACTGGCTCTACGGCGAGAAGACCCCGCCGATGCCGGGCCACCCGGACTGGAAGTCGGTGGCGATCCCGAAGGCGGCCAAGGGGAAGGCCGCGAAATAAGGCGATGACGAGACGGGCCGTGCCGTGCGACCATCTTCAGGTCGGCGCGGCACGGGACACGGGAATCTCCCGGGGTACTCGTGCGTTGTCACCAGTGACGGTCGCCGAACCGGCACCCCAACGACGTAAGGACCCAATGACCTCCTCTTCATCCCCTTCCCAGGACTCGCAGCGCTTCGCGCACTCACACCCCGAAGGTCTTCGGGCCGATGCCCTGATGGAAGAGGACGTCGCCTGGAGCCACGAGATCGACGGAGAGCGGGACGGCGACCAGTTCGACCGCTCCGAGCGCGCGGCCCTGCGCCGCGTGGCAGGCCTCTCCACCGAGCTCGAGGACGTCACCGAGGTCGAGTACCGCCAGCTCCGCCTGGAGCGGGTCGTACTCGTCGGCGTCTGGACCTCGGGGACCGCACAGGACTCGGAGAACTCCCTCGCGGAGCTCGCCGCCCTCGCGGAGACCGCGGGCGCACTCGTGCTCGACGGCGTGATCCAGCGCCGAGACAAGCCCGACGCGGCCACCTACATCGGATCCGGCAAGGCCACCGAGCTCAGGGACATCGTCCTGGAGACCGGCGCCGACACCGTCATCTGCGACGGTGAGCTCAGTCCGGGCCAGCTCATCCACCTCGAAGACGTCGTCAAGGTCAAGGTCATCGACCGTACGGCCCTGATCCTCGACATCTTCGCCCAGCACGCTAAGTCCCGAGAGGGCAAGGCGCAGGTCGCGCTCGCGCAGATGCAGTACATGCTGCCGCGACTGCGCGGCTGGGGTCAGTCGCTGTCCCGTCAGATGGGCGGCGGCAAGGGCGGCGGCCTCGCCACCCGTGGTCCCGGTGAGACCAAGATCGAGACGGACCGGCGGCGGATCCGCGAGAAGATGGCGAAGATGCGCCGGGAGATCGCGGACATGAAGACCGGCCGCGAGATCAAGCGCCAGGAACGCAAGCGCAACAAGGTGCCGTCCGTGGCCATCGCGGGCTACACCAACGCCGGCAAGTCCTCGCTGCTCAACCGCCTCACGGGCGCGGGCGTGCTGGTCGAGAACTCCCTGTTCGCGACCCTCGACCCGACCGTGCGCCGGGCCGAGACCCCGAGCGGGCGGCTGTACACACTGGCGGACACCGTCGGCTTCGTACGCCATCTGCCGCACCACCTGGTCGAGGCGTTCCGCTCCACCATGGAGGAGGTCGGCGAGTCCGATCTGATCCTGCACGTGGTGGACGGCTCGCACCCGAACCCGGAGGAGCAGCTGGCCGCCGTGCGCGAGGTGATCACGGACGTGGGCGCCACCCGCGTGCCCGAGATCGTCGTGATCAACAAGGCCGACGCGGCGGACCCGCTGACGCTCCAGCGGCTGATGCGGATCGAGAAGCGCTCCATCGCGGTCTCGGCCCGTACCGGCCAGGGCATCGAGGAACTGCTCGCACTCATCGACAACGAGCTGCCGCGGCCGTCGGTCGAGGTCGAGGCGCTCGTGCCGTACACGCTCGGCAAGCTCGTCGCCCGCGCCCACACCGAGGGCGAGGTGATCTCCGAGGAGCACACCCCGGAGGGCACCCTGCTCAAGGTCCGGGTGCACGAGGAGCTGGCGGCGGATCTCGCACCGTATGTGCCGGTCGCGGTGCCGGTCGCCTGACGGCCGTAGCCCTTCAGGAACGCCGTGAAGGCCCGCCCCCTCCGCGGGGGCGGGCCTTCAGCATGTTCCGGTCACTGACCGCCGTACGTCTTGCTCATGCTCTGGTAGATCGCCTCGGCCCCCTGGCCCAGCTGCGGACCGGCCAGCCAGGTGTTGTCGGCCGGGCCGATCGACGTGTTCGAGACCAGCTTGGTCTCGCCGTCCACCACGCGGAACCAGCCGCCGCCGGACGAACCGCCGGTCATCGTGCAGCCGATGCGGTACATCGTCGGCAGCGTCGTGCTGAGCGAGAGACGGCCCGGCTGGTCGATGCACTTGAACATCTTCAGACCGTTGTACGGCGCCGCCTGCGGGTAGCCCCAGGCACCCATCTTGGCGACCTCGGTCGCGGACGGGGCGGAGAAGTCCACGTCCAGCGCGGCTCCGACCGTCTCCTCCAGCGACTTGGCGCCGGACTCCGGCTTCACGTGCAGCACCGAGTAGTCGTACGCGGCACCGGCACCGCCGGTCTCCGAGCCGCCCGCGATCCACTCGTTCGAGGTCGACGCCCAGTCCGCCCACCACTGGCCGTACGGCGAGATCTCGGAGGGGTTGGAATTCGTCAGCTGCGCCTCGGACTTGCCGTAGTCGTTGTAGGCGGGGACGAACATGATGTTGCGGTACCAGCCGCCGCCGTCGCCCGCGTGCACGCAGTGACCGGCCGTCCACACCAGGTTCGACTTCCCCGGGTGGTTCACGTCCTTGACGACCGTGCCCGAGCAGACGGCCGAGCCCTCGGGAGTGTCGAAGAAGATCTTGCCGACGGGGGCCGCGTTCTCGTGGTACGGCGTCTTCTCGGCCGAGGCCTCGACGGGCGCCGGGTCCGGGTCGCTGACGCCCTGGTCGGCCGCCGCGTCCTTCGTCGAGTACGTCTTGTTGGCCTCCTTCGCGGACTTCATCCGCTCCGGCTTCCAGAGGCCCTCGATCACCGGGTTGACGAAGTCCTTGGCCTCACTGAGCCACTTGTCCTTGTCCCAGTCCTTCCAGGCGCCGTCCTTCCACTGGTCGACGTCGATGCCGTGCTTCTTGAGCTTGTCGGCGAGGTCGGCAGGGATCTGGACCTTGTCGTTGCCGCTGTCGGCGGCCTGGGACGTCGTGGCGCCCGGCTTGTCGCTCGCCGTGTCCGAGCCTTCGCAGGCGGTCGCGGTCAGCGCCAGGGCGGCGGCGAGACCGGTGACGGCAAGAGCAGTGCGCCGCCTGCGACTCGGCGTCGCGGACGTACGTGTGGAACGCATGGTGCGGTAACCCCCGTTGGAGCGATTGGTGTTTCACAGTGCGTTGGTGTCATGGGCGCGTCATTCAAGGGGGGTCCGTGCTCTGCGCGAACCCCCCCTCGTCACGCGACAACCCACTATGCCCGTGGAGTTGAGGGCGAACGGCGACGGGGCGGTGAAGGTTTTCGTGAGCCGGTGGGCCCGGTGAACCGCCCCGTCGCCGTCGTCGTCACTGACCGGAGAACTTGTCGCTGACCGAGTCGTACACGCCCTTGGCCACCTCACCCAGCCGCGGCCCGGCCAGCCAGCCCGCGGTCACTGGGCCGATCGAGGTGTTGGACACCAGCGCCGGCTTGCCGTTGGAACCGGTCGCGACCCAGCCGCCGCCGGACGAACCGCCGGTCATGGTGCAGCCGATGCGGTACATCGTCGGGTCCGAGGCACTGATCGACAGCCGGCCCGGCTTGTCCTGGCACTGGTACAGCGTCTGGCCGTCGAACGGCTCCGCCGCCGGGTATCCGGTCGCCGTCATGTTCTGGATCTTCGTCGCGGCCGGAGCCTTGAAGTCCACCGGCAGAGCCGAACCGACCGTCTCCTCCAGCGACTTGCCCGTGCCGCCCTCCTCCGGGGTCACATGAATGACCGCGAAGTCGTACGAGGCTCCGTCGCCGCCCGTCGTACCGCCCTGCTCGATCCACTGGTCCGAGGTCTGCGCCCAGTCGGCCCACCAGACGCCGTACGGAGCGACCTGCTCCCGAGCGGCACTCTCCAACTCGGCGGTGGCCAGGCCCTTGTCGTTGTACGACGGCACGAACGCGAGGTTGCGGTACCAGCCGCCGCTCTTGCCCGCGTGGACACAGTGGCCCGCCGTCCACACCATGTTGGACTTGCCGGGGTTGGCCGGGTCCTGCACGACCGTTGCCGAGCAGACCATCTGTCCTTCGGGGGAGTCGAAGAACACCTTGCCCGCCTCGGGGACACTGTCGTGATACGTAGGCGACACGGCCTTCGCGTCCACCGGCGCGGGCTCCGGGTCGGTCACTCCCTGGTCACCGTCGAGGTCGCTGTCGTCGACCTCCTGGTCCGGCTCCTCGGCCTCCCGCATCCGGTCCGGGTCCCACAGGCCCTCGATGATCGGGTTGATGTAGTCCTCGGCCTCGCGCAGCCAGTCGTCCTTGCTCCAGTCCTTCCAGGCGCCGTCCTTCCACTGGTCGACGTCGATACCGTGCTCCTTGAGCCGGTCCTTGATGTCGTCCGGGATGGTGATCTTCCCGTCGCCGGACGTGGCGGAGGCGGAGGACTCGCCGCCTGCCTCGGCGTCACCCGAGTCGCAGGCGGTCGCCGTGAGCGCGAGCGCCGAGGCGAGAGCAACGGCGGCCAGCACGGGGGAGGTTCTGCGGCGCGCCCCCCTTTCCCGGCGGACGGTGGACAACGGCCGTATGGATCGCATGATCTGACTCCCCCTGAGGTGAACGAGTTAGGCGCTGCGGCCGCGACCCCACAGCGGCACTCCGGCGGCTCTGGTCCGTCCGGTGCCGTTCTCCTGTGGGCGCACGGCCTCTTGGAACGGCAACACACACTATGCGCTCGCTGTGGGGGACTCCCCACGGAACGGCAACGGTTCCGTCACGGCAAGGATCTTGAGGCAACCCGTAACCGGGTGAACCGTCCGGGGTTGGTAGCCGTGGGGGCCTGCTGTTTTTGTGCGGTCCCCTGTGCCCGTGGTGCGACTTCGGCTCGCCCGTGGGCGTGGGACGACGGCGGGAGGACAGCGAGACGTGGCCGAGTCTTCGCACGGCGGGTGCGTGTCCGAGGGGATCCCGCGCCGACAGTCGGCACGCGAGTCGGCGGCGCGCACCTATGCGCGTGCCCTTCCGATCGTGCCCGTGCGGGCGCGCGGACTCACCATCGAGGGCGCGGACGGCCGCCGCTATCTGGACTGTCTCTCCGGCGCGGGGGCCCTCGCGCTCGGGCACAACCATCCCGTGGTGCTGGAGGCCATCCGCAAGGTCCTCGACTCGGGCGCGCCCCTGCACGCTCTCGACCTGGCGACCCCCGTCGAGGACGCCTTCGTCGCCGAGCTGCTCCGCACTCTGCCGGCCGGTCTCGCCGACCACGCGCGCGTGCAGTTCTGCGGGCCGGGCGACACGGACGCAGTGGCGGCCGCCTGCAAGCTCGTGCGGGCGGCAACCGGGCGCACCGGCATGCTGGCCTTCGCCGGCGCCCGCGACGCCATGACCGCCTCGGCATTCGACACGTCCGAGGAGGCGGCCGACGCCCTCGTCACGCGGTTGCCCTATCCGCAGGACCACCGTTGCCCGTTCGGCGTCGACGGCACTCGCGGCGCCGAACTCGCCGCCCGCTGGACCGAGTCCCTTCGCGACGACCCCGCGTCGGATGCCGCGAGACCTGCCGGGGTGATCGTCGAAGCCGTACAGAGCGAGGGCGCGGCCATCCCCGCGCCGGATACCTGGATGCGGCGCATGCGGCAGATCACGACGGCCCGATCCATCCCCCTGATCGCCGACGAGGTCCACACGGGAGTCGGTCGCACGGGCGCCTTCTGGGCGGTGGAGCACAGTGGCATCACCCCGGACGTGATGATCCTCTCCAAGGCCATCGGGGGCAGCCTGCCGCTGGCCGTCCTGGTCTACCGGGACGATCTCGGCCCCTGCGAACGCGGCGCCCCCGCGGACACCTTCCGCGGCAACCAACTTGCCCTGGCCGCGGGCACCGCGACGCTCAGGTACGTCCGCGAGCACGGCCTCGCCGAGCGCGCGTCGGTACTGGGGGCGCGGATGCTGCGCCGACTTCGGGATCTGAGCCAGCGGCTTTCGTGTGTGGGGGACGTGCGGGGAAGGGGGTTGATGCTCGGGGTCGAGCTGGTGGATCCCGAGGTGAGGCTTTGGCAGGCTGAGGCTGGGGCTGAAGCCGGCCGGAGCGGGGCTGCCGAGAGTGCGGCCGCCGATTCCTGCCCTGCCGCTCCTGAACTGGCCGCCGCGGTCCAGCGGGAGTGTCTGCGGCGCGGCCTCATCGTCGAACTCGGTGGCCGCCACGCGAGCGTCGTGCGCCTCCTCCCACCCCTGACCATCAGCGACGAACAGGCGGACGCGGTGCTCGACCGGCTGTCCGACGCGGTGGAGGCGGTGGCCCGCGGCCACACCTCTCACGGCCCGACGTGCCCATCGGGTCACGCACACCACCGTCACGGAGATCGCTCCGCGCGCGTGGGAGAGCCCGCCGGCCGATGACACGGATCGGGCGAACGCCCCCACGCGCATCGCGACTCGAACCGACCCCGACCCACCGCTCCGACTTCGGAAAGACATCGCACCCCCCTCGACTCACCACCGACCAAGACGCCACAGACCGACGCACTCCCGCCCCCGACATGACCCGGCCCGCTCTCACGACCCAGAACCCGCTCACGAGGAACAGCCTTGAACAGCACCTCCGCACCCGATGGCCCGGTCCACACACCCACCCGTGGCCCCTCCGTCACGGAGACTTCCCGGCAGCCCGAGCCCGGACCGACGACCATCGCGGCCCCTCACCCGCAGGAACGGGTACCGGAACAGGGACGACGGGGTCCTCAGGAAGCCAAGACCTCCAGCCGGGGCGAGGGACCAGGTCAGGAGCGGGTTCCGGGACAGGTTCCCGGCCGCCAGGGCAGGACCCCCGCGCCGGGAGACCGTCAGAGCGCCGACCGACTGCGGGGCACCCCCACGCAAGAACCCCTGGACCATCCCGACCCGCACACCGCGGCCCAGGCCGCAGCCGTGGAGAACCTCCTCCGCTGCTGGGTGCGCGAGGCCGACCTCCCCGCCCCCGCCGACGGCACCCTCCGCATCCCCCTGCCCGCCAGCGGCACCGCTCTGCTGGCCCCCGTCCACTACTGGTCCCCGACCGGCTGGCACCGCTTCGGCCCTCCCCGGCTGGCTGGCGTTCCCCCACAGGCCCCGCCCGTCGACGCCGTCACGGTCACGGCACTGCTCACCAGGGAGAGGTCGAACGGAAGCCCCGACGCCCGAGCCCTGACCGCGGCCTCCGGCCCGCCCACCGACGCCGAGCCGGCCGCCGTCCGCGCCCCGGCAGGCCAAGCCACCACCTCCACACCCCTGGAGGCCACCGCCGGCACCGACCTCGTCGCACGCGTAGCCGACTCCGTGCGCCGCACCGTCGCCTTCATCGACGAGCGCAGAAAGCACCCCTCCGACGAGTCCGACCTCTTCCTCGCCGCAGAACAGGCCCTGGTGCTCGGACACCCCCTGCACCCCGCTCCGAAGAGCCGTGAGGGTCTCTCCGAGGCTGAAGCGTCTCTCTACTCACCCGAGTTGCGCGGTTCCTTCCCCCTCCACTGGATCGCTGTCGCTCCCTCCGTACTCGCCACCGACTCGGCCTGGACCGAGCGCGGACGTCCCATCCCGGCGGCACAACTCACCGCACGCCTCGCCGAAACCGCACTGCCTTTGCCCGACGGTCACGCGGCCCTGCCGCTCCACCCCTGGCAGTTGCGGGAAGTCCGGCACCATCCCGCGACCGCGGCCTTGCTCGACGCCGGACTGCTCAGGGATCTCGGAGCACACGGCTCCGCGTGGCACCCCACCTCCTCCGTCCGGACCGTGTATCGCTCCGGTGCCCCCGCCATGCTCAAGCTCTCGCTGGGACTGCGCATCACCAACTCCCGCCGTGAAAATCTCCGTAAGGAACTCCACCGAGGCGTCGAGGTCCACCGTCTTCTGCGCAGCGGGCTCGTCGAGCACTGGCAGGCCGTTCATCCTGGCTTCGACATCGTTCGCGACCCGGCCTGGCTGGCCGTGGACGGGCCGGACGGCCAACCCGTGCCGGGACTCGATGTGATGATCCGGCACAACCCGTTCCGCCCCACGGACGATGTCTCCTGCGTCGCCGGGCTCGTCTCGCCCCGGCCCTCCCCCTGGCCGGACAACACCACGGGCGGTGGCACGGCCGACCCGCCGGCTACGCGGTCCCGTCTCGCCGACGTCGTCACGCGCCTCGCGGGCCGGACCGGTCGACCGCTGGGTGCCGTCGCCGCCGAGTGGTTCCTGCGCTATCTGGAGCAGGTCGTCCGTCCGGTGCTGTGGTTCGACGCGGAGGCGGGCATCGCCCTGGAGGCGCATCAGCAGAACACGCTGGTCCACCTGGACGGCGACGGTTGGCCCGTGGGAGGCCGTTACCGGGACAACCAGGGCTACTACTTCCGAGCCTCCCGACGTGCGGAACTCGACGCCAGGCTCCCCGGAACCGGCGAGCACAGCGACACATTCGTCTCCGACGAGGTCACCGACGAGCGCTTCGCGTACTACCTCGGCATCAACAACGTCCTCGGTCTCATCGGTGCGTTCGGCTCCCAGGGCCTCGCCGACGAACGGCTGCTGCTCGCCGCCTTCCGCCGTTTCCTGAGCGAGGCCGCCTCCGGACCATCCCGGTTGCGCACCGCGCTGCCTGCCCGCCTGCTCGACTCACCCGTTCTTCGTTGCAAGGCCAACCTTCTGACCCGACTGCATGGCCTCGACGAACTCGTCGGCCCGGTCGACACCCAGTCCGTGTACGTCACCATCGCCAACCCCCTGCACTCGTGATCACCGTCAACCCCCTCCATTCCTGAGGAACATGCCCCGACCCGTCTCCTGAGAGGAGCGTCGCCGTGCCTTCCACCGACGCGAGTGCCGACGCCGGTACTGCCCCCGGCACCGATGCCGCAACCTGCACCAACCCCGGCCCGGCCGACCGCGGCACCGCCATCGGGGCCGGCCCGGGCGTCGCCGATGCCGATCCCGTCCGGGGGATCGATGCCGATCCAGCTCGGGGATCCGATAGCGAGGACACCCTCGAGCTGCGCCTGCCCGACGAATTCCTCGCGCTCATCGCGAACGAAGCCTCCGACAGCGGTGAGGATCGACGCGGCGAGCACGGTGAGACGGGACCCGGATCGGCCACCCGGGCATGTGCCGACCTCCTCGACCGCATTGCCGACTGGGGATCTGTGGACACGCCCGTGGGGGTGTTCCACCTCGTCCCTGTCCAGGGCGAACAAGACCTCGCGCTCATCAGCCGCTGGATGGACGACCCCACCGTCGCGGAGTTCTGGCAACTGTCCGGCCCCCAGAACTTGGCCGCGGACCATGTGCGCGCCCAACTCGCCGGAGATGGCCGAAGCGTCCCCTGCCTCGGCGTCCTGGACGGCAGGCCGATGAGCTACTGGGAGATCTACCGGGCAGACCTCGATCCCTTGGCCCGCCACTATCCCGCCCGACCTCACGACACGGGTATCCACCTCCTCATCGGCGCGGTCACGGACCGCGGACGAGGTCTCGGCAGCGCACTGCTCCGAGCCGTCGCCGACCTCGCGCTCGACAAGCGTCCTGCCTGCGCCCGTGTCATCGCCGAACCCGCCATGCGAAACACCCCTTCTGTCTCCGCCTTCCTGAGCGCCGGATTCCGGTTCTCCGCCGAGGTCGACCTGCCCGACAAACGGGCCGCCCTCATGATCCGAGACCGATGCCTGCGCGATCTGATGTGACACAACGTCGCGACAGTGTCACTTTTGGTACACCGCTCGTCCCGGCTCGGTTCCCACTCGCGCCGCACCTTTTTCAAGCCGGAGCGACATTCGCCGTGCAGGGTCGGTGCAGGGCCTCTGCAGGACCCCGATCGGACGCTCCTGGGCAGTACTGACCGTCTGTGTTCCTTCGACCGACTTGGCTCGACCGGTCGGCACCCGCCACGTCCCTGCTCAGCCGGTCCGCGCCAGACCCGGTCCGCGCCTGAGTGTCCGGCGGGCCCGTGCGCAGCCGACCGATCCCGTCCGCAATTGACCGATCCGGACCGATCCCGGCGTGCTTCTCTCGCACCCGAACCGATCTTGGATCCGCACAGACTGAAACCGACTCTGAATCGCCCAATCCCGACCTCAAGCGAACCCATCCGATCTCCAGCCCCTCCCGCACCCGGCCTTGATCCCGCCTCTCGTCCCCCCTTGGCCTCTCGTTTGTCAGTGGTGGGCCGTAGGGTTGTCGCGCTATGACGAAGCCCTCACTCCCCGAACTCCTGCATGCCGCCGTCGCTGCCGTCGGCGGCACGGAGCGCCCAGGTCAGGTGACCATGGCCGAAGCCGTCGCGGAGGCGATCGACGACGGCTCCCATCTGCTGGTCCAGGCCGGCACCGGCACCGGAAAGTCGCTGGGCTATCTCGTGCCCGCGCTCGCGCACGGGGAGAGAGTCGTCGTGGCCACCGCCACCCTGGCCCTGCAGCGCCAGCTCGTGGAGCGGGACCTCCCGCGCACGGTCGACGCGCTGCACCCTCAGCTCCGCCGCCGCCCGGAGTTCGCGATGCTCAAGGGCAGGTCGAACTACCTGTGTCTGCACCGCCTCCACGAGGGCGTGCCGCAGGAAGAGGAAGAAGGCCTCTTCGACCAGTTCGAGGCGGCCGCGCCCACCAGCAAGCTGGGCCAGGACCTGCTGCGGCTTCGCGAGTGGTCGGACGAGACGGAGAACGGCGACCGCGACGGCCTCACCCCGGGCGTCTCCGACCGGGCCTGGGCCCAGGTGTCGGTGTCGTCCCGGGAGTGCCTGGGCGCCACGAAGTGCGCGTACGGCGCGGAGTGCTTCGCGGAGATGGCCCGTGAGCGAGCCAAGCTCGCCGACGTCGTCGTCACCAACCACGCGCTCCTCGCCATCGACGCCATCGAGGGCGCCCCGGTACTGCCGCAGCACGAGGTGCTGATCGTCGACGAGGCGCACGAACTGGTCTCCCGGGTCACCGGAGTCGCCACCGGCGAGCTCACCCCCGGGCAGGTCAACCGCGCGGTGCGCCGGGCGGCGAGGCTCGTCAACGAGAAGGCCGCCGACCAGCTCCAGACCGCCGCCGAAGGCTTCGAGCGGCTGATGGAACTTGCGCTGCCGGGCCGCCTGGAGGAGATCCCGGAAGACCTCGGCTATGCCCTCATGGCGCTGCGCGACGCCGCCCGTACAGTCATCTCCGCCATCGGCGCCACCCGCGACAAGTCCGTCCAGGACGAGGACTCCGTCCGCAAGCAGGCTCTGGCTTCTGTCGAGAGCGTGCACGACGTGGCGGAGCGGATCACCAACGGCTCCGAGTGGGACGTCGTCTGGTACGAACGGCACGACCGCTTCGGCGCCTCCCTGCGTGTGGCTCCCATGTCCGTGTCGGGCCTGCTGAGGGAGAAGCTCTTCGCGGACCGCTCCGTCGTCCTGACCTCGGCGACCCTGAAGCTGGGCGGCGACTTCAACGGCGTCGGCGCCTCCCTGGGACTGTCCCCCGAGGGCACCGAAGGAGATGACCTCCCGCAGTGGAAGGGCGTCGACGTCGGCTCGCCCTTCGACTACCCGAAGCAGGGCATCCTCTATGTCGCCAAGCACCTCTCGCGTCCCGCGCGGGACGGCGACCGCGCGGACATGCTCGACGAGCTCACGGAACTGATCCAGGCGGCCGGTGGCCGCACCCTGGGTCTGTTCTCCTCGATGCGGGCCGCCCAGCTCGCCGCCGAGGAACTGCGCTCCCGTATCCCCGAGTTCCCGATCCTTCTCCAGGGCGAGGAGACCCTCGGAGAGCTGATCAAGAACTTCGCGGCAGACCCGAAGACATGTCTGTTCGGCACGCTGTCGCTCTGGCAGGGTGTCGACGTCCCGGGTCCCAGCTGCCAACTGGTCGTCATGGACAAGATCCCCTTCCCGCGCCCCGACGACCCGCTCATGAGCGCCCGCCAGAAAGCGGTGGAGGACGCGGGCGGCAACGGATTCATGGCGGTCGCCGCCACGCACGCGGCGCTGCTCATGGCGCAGGGCGCCGGCCGTCTCGTGCGGGCGTCGGGGGACCGAGGCGTGGTCGCCGTACTGGATCAGCGGCTCGCCACCGCGCGATACGGGAGCTATCTCAAGGCGTCGCTGCCCGACTTCTGGTACACGACGGACCGTAACCAGGTCCGGAAGTCGCTGGCCACGATCGACGCGGCGGCGAAGTCGGCGGAAGCGGAGTAAGGGCGCGAGGTGGCCTGACCGGCGGAGGTCAGGTCACCCCACTCCCTGAGAAGGCCCCGGTCGCCTGGACCGCCGTAAGGCGCCCGCACAGCACTGGGCCCCGGAACCGGCGCAGAGGTCCCGGGGCCCGGTCAGAAGGCGGACCTCGAAGGGGTCCGCCCGCCGCGGCCGTCACACGCGGCGCAGCACTGCCACCACCTTGCCGAGGATGGTCGCGTCGTCGCCGGGGATCGGCTCGTACGCCGCGTTGTGCGGGAGCAGCCAGACGTGGCCGTCCTCGCGCTTGAAGCGCTTGACGGTGGCCTCACCGTCGAGCATCGCGGCCACGATGTCGCCGTTCTCGGCGACGGGCTGACGGCGGACCGTGACCCAGTCGCCGTCGCAGATGGCGGCCTCGATCATGGAGTCGCCGACGACCTTCAGGACGAACAACTCGCCGTCACCGACGAGCTGTCGGGGAAGCGGGAACACGTCCTCGACGGACTCCTCGGCGAGGATCGGGCCGCCGGCGGCGATACGGCCCACCAGCGGGACGTAGGACGCGGCGGGCTTGCCGGCGGTGTCGGTAGGCTGGGCGGACGCGGCCTGGTCGGAGCCGCGCACCTCGTATGCGCGCGGGCGGTGCGGGTCGCGCCGCAGGAAGCCCTTGCGCTCCAGTGCCATGAGCTGGTGTGCGACCGAAGAGGTGCTGGAGAGGCCGACGGCCTGTCCGATCTCCCTCATCGACGGCGGGTAGCCGCGCCGCTGCACGGAGTCCCTGATGACCTCGATCACCCGGCGCTGCCTGTCGGTGAGCCCCGAGCTGTCCGCCCGGATGCCTGGCGGTCGGCCGGGCAGGGAGCGCTTGTGCCCCTCGGGATTCGTGGCTTCGTTCATCGCATGCACCGGCTCGAGTCGGCCCTGGGAGCGGTCCTGGGCAGTGATGGTGGCACTGTCTGCGGTGGTGGTCACGTCGGCCCCTCTCGATGGTCTCCCTGCTGGACAACGGTAGTTGCTTTCGAAAGGTTGCGCCAAACACACGTTCGAGTGAAAAATCGCGGATTGCCTGCCGCGATCATGTGCCTGGGTGTATGGCTAACGTGATGTCCGACGGACAAAAGGGCCCTTTGTTGTACTCTTCACCGCCGAGGTGGGGACCTCGTGGGTTGGTGCCCCAGTCTGCCATCCGGTGTTCCGGCGACACGGCCCCGGTCCTCATCTGCGCGGGAGCCCCACGTCCCCTCCGTGCGGTGCCCACGGTATCTCCGCATGCGCCGCAGCGGTACGCCTGTGCATGAGCGTCCCTGACGTGGCGGCGTTGTCGTGCGGCACATGCCAATACGGGTGCGACACGCGCGTACGGCGTGTTTATGGAGCCGATCCCTACATCTAGTGCTTGGATTGCTACAGCAGCCCAGAAGTTGTGGTCCCCCGGGTCTCCGGACCCTCGGCGATCGCCTATGCTGGGGGCTGCTTCGAGGGGCCCAAGAGGCCCAGCGAGGCTATTGATTCTGCTGTGAGGAGGGTTGGGACTTCATGCACTGCCCCTTCTGCAGGCACCCCGACAGCCGCGTCGTCGACAGTCGTACGACCGACGACGGCACGTCGATCCGCAGGCGCCGCCAGTGTCCGGACTGCTCCCGTCGTTTCACGACCGTGGAGACGTGCTCGCTCATGGTGGTCAAGCGGTCCGGGGTCACCGAGCCTTTCAGCCGTACCAAGGTCATCAATGGCGTGCGCAAGGCATGCCAGGGACGACCTGTCACCGAGGACGCGCTCGCCCAACTCGGCCAACGGGTCGAGGAGGCGGTGCGGGCCACCGGAAGCGCCGAGCTGACCACCCATGACGTGGGGCTGGCCATACTCGGCCCGTTGCAGGAGCTCGACCTGGTCGCCTATCTGCGATTCGCCTCCGTCTACCGGGCGTTCGACACGCTCGAGGACTTCGAGGCCGCGATCGTGGAGCTCAGGCAATCGGCGGGACACCCCGTCGCGGACGACGAGGACCGCGAAGGTGCTGTCACGGGGAGCCAGGAAGACGACCGCGGGTCGGGAGAGGCCGTTCAGGTCCCCGAGCCCGCAGGCGCCGCCGACTGATCACCGGGCCGGCCCGGTCGTGGACACCGGAGCCGGCCGGACGGCGGCGAACGAAGACCTGTTGCGGGCGGCAGCGAGAGGGTGCCCGCAACACCAGACAGAACACCGTGTCACGGGAACATCGTGGCACTTCAGGGCGTTTTGCCCGTAGAGGGAGGCGGCATGACAGAGACGGCGAGCGGTCCGGCACGGAGTTCCCGCGCCAAGGGCACCAAGGCGACCAAGGGACTGCGTATCGAGCGCATCCACACCACCCCCGGCGTGCACCCGTACGACGAGGTGGCCTGGGAGCGCCGTGACGTCGTCATGACCAACTGGCGCGACGGCTCGGTCAACTTCGAGCAGCGTGGCGTCGAGTTCCCCGACTTCTGGTCGGTGAACGCGGTCAACATCGTCACCAGCAAGTACTTCCGCGGTGCCGTCGGCACCCCGCAGCGCGAGACCGGCCTCAGGCAGCTGATCGACCGCATCGTGAAGACGTATCGGAAGGCCGGCGAGGACTACAAGTACTTCGCCTCGCCCGCCGACGCCGAGATCTTCGAGCACGAGCTGGCGTACGCCCTCCTGCACCAGATCTTCAGCTTCAACAGCCCCGTCTGGTTCAACGTCGGAACCCCGCAGCCGCAGCAGGTCTCCGCGTGCTTCATCCTGGCCGTCGACGACTCCATGGAGTCGATCCTCGACTGGTACAAGGAAGAGGGCATGATCTTCAAGGGCGGCTCCGGTGCCGGCCTGAACCTCTCCCGGATCCGCTCCTCCAAGGAGCTGCTGTCCTCCGGCGGCAACGCCTCGGGTCCCGTCTCCTTCATGCGCGGTGCCGACGCCTCCGCGGGAACGATCAAGTCCGGTGGTGCCACCCGTCGCGCCGCCAAGATGGTCATCCTCGACGTCGACCACCCCGACATCGAGGACTTCATCGAGACCAAGGTGAAGGAAGAGGAGAAGATCCGCGCCCTGCGTGACGCGGGCTTCGACATGGACCTGGGCGGCGACGACATCACGTCGGTCCAGTACCAGAACGCCAACAACTCGGTCCGTGTGAACGACACGTTCATGAAGGCCGTCGAGACGGGCGGCAAGTTCGGCCTGACGTCCCGTATGACCGGCGAGGTCATCGAAGAGGTCGACGCCAAGACCCTGTTCCGCAAGATGGCCGAGGCGGCCTGGGCCTGCGCCGACCCGGGCATCCAGTACGACGACACCATCAACCACTGGCACACCTGCCCGGAGTCCGGCCGTATCAACGGTTCGAACCCCTGCAGCGAGTACATGCACCTGGACAACACGTCCTGCAACCTCGCCTCGCTGAACCTGATGAAGTTCCTCAAGGACGACGGCAAGGGCCACCAGTCCTTCGAGGTCGAGCGCTTCGCCAAGGTCGTCGAGCTCGTCATCACCGCGATGGACATCTCCATCTGCTTCGCGGACTTCCCGACGCAGAAGATCGGTGAGAACACGCGCGCGTTCCGCCAGCTCGGCATCGGCTACGCCAACCTCGGCGCCCTGCTGATGGCGACCGGCCACGCGTACGACTCGGACGGCGGCCGCGCCCTCGCCGGTGCCATCACCTCCCTGATGACCGGCACGTCGTACAAGCGTTCCGCCGAGCTCGCCGCGGTCGTCGGCCCGTACGACGGCTACGCCCGCAACGCGCAGCCGCACCTGCGGGTCATGAAGCAGCACGCGGACGAGAACACCAAGGCCGTCCGCGTGGACGACCTGGACACGCCGATCTGGGCCGCCGCCACGGAGTCCTGGCAGGACGTGCTGCGTGTCGGTGAGAAGAACGGTTTCCGTAACGCCCAGGCGTCCGTCATCGCCCCGACCGGCACCATCGGTCTCGCGATGTCCTGCGACACCACCGGTCTCGAGCCCGACCTCGCCCTGGTCAAGTTCAAGAAGCTGGTCGGCGGCGGTTCGATGCAGATCGTCAACGGCACCGTCCCGCAGGCCCTGCGCCGCCTGGGTTATCAGGAGGAGCAGATCGAGGCGATCGTCGCCCACATCGCCGAGAACGGCAATGTCGTCGACGCTCCTGGCCTCAAGCACGAGCACTACGAGGTCTTCGACTGTGCGATGGGCGAGCGCTCCATCTCCGCGATGGGCCACGTCCGGATGATGGCCGCGATCCAGCCCTGGATCTCCGGCGCGCTCTCCAAGACGGTCAACCTGCCGGAGACGGCGACCGTCGAGGACGTCGAAGAGGTCTACTTCGAGGCCTGGAAGATGGGCGTCAAGGCGCTCGCCATCTACCGCGACAACTGCAAGGTCGGCCAGCCCCTCTCCGCCAAGACCAAGGAGAAGGAGAAGACCGAGGTCACGGCGAAGGCCGAGGCGACCATCCGCGAGACGGTCGAGAAGGTCGTCGAGTACCGGCCGGTCCGCAAGCGCCTCCCCAAGGGCCGTCCCGGCATCACGACGTCCTTCACGGTCGGCGGCGCCGAGGGCTACATGACCGCCAACTCCTACCCGGACGACGGTCTCGGCGAGGTCTTCCTGAAGATGTCCAAGCAGGGCTCCACCCTCGCGGGCATGATGGACGCCTTCTCCATCGCGGTGTCCGTCGGCCTCCAGTACGGCGTGCCGCTGGAGACGTACGTCTCCAAGTTCACCAACATGCGCTTCGAGCCGGCCGGTATGACGGACGACCCGGACGTGCGGATGGCGCAGTCGATCGTCGACTACATCTTCCGCCGCCTGGCGCTCGACTTCCTGCCCTTCGAGACGCGCTCCGCGCTCGGCATCCACTCCGCCGAGGAGCGTCAGCGCCACCTGGAGACCGGTTCGTACGAGCCGTCCGACGACGAGATGGACGTCGAGGGGCTGGCCCAGTCGGCGCCGCGCGCCCAGGAGCTGAAGGCCGTCGTCACCCCCAAGGCCGAGGTCGAGGCGGCCAAGCCCGCCCCGAAGCAGGCCCACACCAGCGCCGAGCTGGTGGAGATGCAGCTGGGCATCCAGGCCGACGCCCCGCTCTGCTTCTCCTGCGGTACGAAGATGCAGCGGGCCGGTTCCTGCTACATCTGCGAGGGCTGCGGCTCGACCAGCGGCTGCAGCTGAAGGTGAGCGCCGTTCAGGCGTGAAGTGACTGTCATGGGCGGGGAGTCGGCGAAGTGCCGGCTCCCCGTTCGGCTGTCAGCAGCCCCGTGGCGGCGGGTCTGTCACGCTCATGGATTCCCGGACCGTGACCGTCGTCGACGTCGGACACGTGGGTCACGGCCGGTCGATGAACTCGTCGGAGTCGACGGCGCCCGCGTCCTCGACGCGCGCTTTGCCCGTCCGGACGCCGATCCCGGGGATCTGGTCGGCCGGTTCGACAACATCTACGTACCGAACCGCCCCAATGAGCAGATCACCGCTGCGGCGGTGAGAGGGGGCGATCGAGCTCGTACGACCGGCCGTTGGCTCGTACGCCACGCCACGCCACGCCACGGACGCGGACGAGCTCGTCGGGCTCGCCCTGCTCGGTGCCGGCGGAACCGCCGCCGACATCCCGCGCCTTCAGACGCTCAGGATCCTTTCACGCGCTTTCGGCCCCCTCGCCGTATCGGCCGGCGCTCGCGCGGCTGCCGGGGAGTCCGGAGACGCTGGCTGGCTGGCTGGCTGGCTGGCTGAGCGGGTCACGGGCTGGGGCAGGGGCCACGTGGTGGAGGCGCTGTGCGACCTTGCCGACGAACGTCCGGTCGTACGGCCCTGGCTGTTGCGCGCAGCAGCCGACGGGACTATCTCAACGGCTACTTCGCGGGCAGGGTCGCGGAGGCGGTAGGTCTGCGGGACGTCATGACACGGGAGGCACCCGACGCCGACGTGGTGGACCACGCGGGGCGGTTGCTCCACGTCATCTGCCACTGCGCGGGCATGGGCACGACACTGGCCCTGTATCCGCACGCCGACGCCGTCATGGCGGCCCACGTGCGTCAGGTCGCTCGACTCGGGCCGTCGGTCGAACGGTGCATCGCCGGGGTGCTGGCCAGGAGCCTCGTTTCGGAGGCACTGAGAGACTCCGTCGGCCCCGCCGAGCGGTGGGCGACCTTGCGTGGCGCCTATCTCGCGCTGCTCGACCGTGAGGACTGGTGCTGAGACCGCCCGAGCCGGACTCGTGGCCGGCAACGGGCGGTTGATGTGGCTCGCGAGAGTCGCGGCGGACTTGGAGCTCAAGGGCCTGGAGCTCGGAGGCCTGGGCACCGGCACCCCTTGATCAGGGCCGGTGTGCCTGCCCCATGGCTCGCGTGTACCCGGCGGGGTCGTCCTCGAAGCCGTGGATGCCGGGGTGCAGCTCCCACGTTCCGGAGCCGTCCCGTACGAACTCCGCGACCGTCGCCGCGGTCGCCCCGAGGACGCTGCCGAAGTCGTCCTCGGTGAGCACGGTGTATCCCTCGCGGATCCGCAACGCGGGGTTGAGCACCCCGACGAACGTCCGGTCCTCGGAGCGCTGTTGGATGACGACACCGACGACCACGCGCGCGTACCGACTGTCGAGCCGGTTGAGCTCCAGGGTCATGACCTCGTCCCAGCCGAAGCCCTTGCCGTCCTTGCTGTCCCGATTGAGGGTGATGGTGCCGTCGGGGGAGCGGCTGTCGAAGTGCACCACATAGGCGGGATCGCCGTACGGATCCGCCTCCAGATACGTCGCGGCGACGATGTCCAGGTCGGTGGCAGCGCTCCCCACCGGACTCGGATCCCACTTCAGCGAGACCTCGACCTTGCGGATCCCCTTGTTGAGGGCGTTCACCAGGATTCCCCTTCTCCGTGTCCACGGTCCGAACTGCCAGGCAGCCGGGGCCGGTTGTCCATCCTGCCACGCGCGCGTACCGCTCACGTGAGAGATCTCCGTCGGAGCGTGACCTGGGCCACGCTGCGTGGCCTTACGATGGCGCGGTGCTGGTCAAGTGGATTCGCTGCACCGTGGTGGACCGCCGCGGCTTCGAGCGCGGGCAGCGGAAATGGGCGGGGCTTCTGGGGGAGCCGGGGTTTCGGGGACAGGGCGGAGGCTGGAGCCGGGGGCGGCCTGGAGTGGCGCACATCTTCTCCTTCTGGGAGAGCCGTTCCTTCTACGACTCCTTCATGGCCCGTTCCCACGACCGGCTCGCGTCCACGCAGTCGGGCACGTTCAAGGACGCGCAGGTCAAGCTTTTCGACTACCGCTTCGACGTGAAGACCGGATTCGAACCGCGCTTCACGGACACCGACCTGGTTCGGGTCGCCCACTGCCGGGTCCACGGGGAGCGCGCCGAGCACTTCACGCTGATGCAGGAGAAGGTCTGGAATCCCGCGATGGCCGGTTCGCCCGGCATGATCCGCGGACTGTTCGGTGAGGCGCCGGGCCATGAGTTCCTGGTGCTGTCGATGTGGCAGTCGGCCGCCGAGCACGGCAAGTACCGCACGGAGCGCATCGAGCGCCTCGCGCTGCGCGCCCAGACCGAGGCGGACGTGGCGTCCTTGACGGGCGACATCGTGCAGCTGGAGCCGAGCTGGACGGTTTGAAAACCGGACTGTTTACCGTGCGCACTGGTGTGGCCCCTGGTGCAGGAAATGTGTGACCTACGCCGTATGGAGGCCGTACGGGTGCTCGATCGGCCCTCACTCGATCTAGGGTCATGGCATGGCACGACCACGGCGCATCGTCCTTGTCCGGCACGGCGAGTCAACGGGCAATGTTGATGACACCGTGTACGAACGCGAGCCAGACCACGCTCTGGCCCTGACCGAGCGGGGCTGGCAGCAGGCCGAGGAGACCGGCAAACGGCTGCGTGAGGTGTTCGGCCGCGAGCGGATCAGCGTGTACGTCTCCCCCTACCGCCGCACCCACGAGACGTTCCGCGCCTTCCACCTCGACCCCGAGCTCGTACGCGTGCGTGAGGAGCCCCGGCTGCGTGAGCAGGACTGGGGAAACTGGCAGGACGGTGACGACGTGCGCCTGCAGAAGGCCTACCGGGACGCCTACGGCCACTTCTTCTACCGCTTCGCCCAGGGAGAGTCCGGGGCCGACGTCTACGACCGGGTCGGTGGCTTCCTCGAGAGCCTCTTCCGCAGCTTCGAGGCCCCCGACCATCCGCCGAACGTCCTGCTGGTGACCCACGGCCTCGCGATGCGCCTGTTCTGCATGCGCTGGTTCCACTGGACCGTCGCGGAATTCGAGTCCCTGTCGAATCCGGGGAACGCGGAGATGCGGATGCTCGTTCTCGGGGACGACGGCAAGTACGCGATCGACCGGCCTTTTGAACGTTGGCGTGACCCGGAGCCCTACGGGATCACCGGATAGGGTGGCAGAGCGATGACCGCTGACTCCTCTCCCGACGGGCGCCTGGACCGCGCCCTGTCCAGCCTGCGCGGACTCGCTGTCGGGGACGCGCTGGGCTCACAGTTCTTCGTGCCGGTGAACTATCCGCTGCTGAAGCGCCGCGAGCTGCCGTCCGAACCCTGGCAGTGGACGGACGACACCGAGATGGCCTGCTCCGTGGTGGCCGTCCTGGGCGCCCACCGCCGGATCGACCAGGACGCGCTGGCCCACTCCTTCGCCCACCACCACGACTTCGACCGTGGCTACGGCCCGGCCGTCAACCGGCTGCTGCGACTGGTCCGGGAGGGCGGCGACTGGCGGGAGCTCGCCGCCGCGCTCTTCAACGGGCAGGGGTCCTGGGGCAACGGCGCCGCGATGCGGATTGCCCCCCTCGGAGCCTGGTACGCAGACGACCCGGAGCAGGCGGTGCACCAGGCCGAGATCTCCGCCTATCCCACGCATCAGCACCGCGAGGCCGTGGTGGGCGCCATGGCCGTCGCCGCGGCGGCCTCGTTGGCCGCCGCCCCCGGAGGGCCGCCCAGCCCCGAGACTCTCCTCGACGGAGTCATCGCGCTCGTCCCGAAGAGCGCCGTCGGAGCGGGCCTGCGACGCGCCCGCGACATGCTCGACTACGGCGACGCGGGGACGGTCGCGGCCGTGCTGGGCTGCGGACGGCGCACGACGGCACATGACACGGTGCCTTTCGCCCTCTGGTCGGCAGCCCGGTCCCTCGGGGACTACGAGGAGGCGTTCTGGTCGACCGCTCAGGTGGGCGGAGACGTGGACACGACCTGCGCCATCGTCGGCGGGGTGATCGCCGGGGGCAAGGCGGGGACGCCGCCTGCCGCGTGGGTGGAGCGCACCGAGGCGCTGCCGGAGTGGGTGCCGGCCGCGGTCTGAGGCTTCGCTGTATCCACCTGCATGAAACTCTCTGTGTATGTCGGGAACTCTGCGTGACCGCGTGCTCGTTGTCGTGGCATCCGCTGTGTGAGCCAGGGGGGCGCACAGGCAGGTGACACACGAGGGGCGCAGGGGGTGGTCATGCGGTTCATGTCGCTGTTCACGGTCCTGTCGGCCGCGGTGGCCATGGTGACCGGAGCGTGGGCCGTACGTCGACGGGCCGCCTGCGTCTCGTCGCGACCCGTTCGCGGAGTGCGGATGACCGGAGCGTCGTCCTCGCCGTCGACTCACTGGACGAGGCCCGGTCATCCGCGACCCTGTGCGGGCCCGGTGGAGTTGGAGTCAGCCGACTCCGGGGCCCGCCGTGCCCGCGAGCGCCTCCAGGTCGCTCTTGCGGACCCGGATGACGAACCAGGCGGTGGCCAGGGCGAGTACGGCCATCGAGGCCGCGGCGATGAATCCCGTCGAGATGCCCTGGGTGAGCACTTCATGACCCCACGGAGCGGGCAGCTCGTGGGTCTTGGCGAACTCCGCTTTCTGCTCAGGCGAAGCGTCGGCCATGAACTGCGGCAGCTGTTTCTCCGCCTCGTCCTTGCTGGCCGTGCCGAACACCGTCGTCAGGATGGACAGACCGAGCGCCCCGCCCACCTGCTGCGTGGTGTTGAGCAGCCCGGATGCCGCGCCCGCCTCGTGCGGGGCGACCCCGGAGACGGCGGTGATCGTCAACGTGACGAAGTTGAGGCCCATGCCGAAACCGAAGACCAGCATCGGACCGAGTACTCCGCCGGCGTACGAGCTGTCGGAGCTGATGAGGGTCTGCCAGAACAGTCCGATCATCGTGAGCGCCGAACCGGCGATCATGAACGGCTTGGGTCCGAGCACCGGCAGGAACCGCTGGGACAGGCCCGCGCCGAGGGCGATCACAACCGTCACTGGCAGGAAGGCGAGACCCGCCTCGATCGGGGTGTACCCCAGCACGTTCTGCACGAAGAGCACGATGTAGAAGAACATGCCGAACATCGCCGCGGCCAGGCTCAGCATGATCACGTACGTGCCCGAGCGATTGCGGTCGGCGAACATCCTCAGCGGTGTGATCGGCTCCTTCGCCCGGGTCTCGATGAAGAAGAAGGCGACCAGCAGCACGATCGCCGCGCCGAACGAACCGATGGTGAGACTGTCCCGCCAGCCCTGGTCCGCCGCGCGGATGAAGCCGTAGACGAGGGACGCCATGCCCGCCGTCGAGGTCAGTGCGCCGGCGATGTCGAAGCGGCCGGTGTGACGTTCGGACTCGCTGATGTACAGCGGCGTGAGGACGGCGATCAGGACACCGATCGGCACATTGACGAAGAGCACCCAGCGCCAGTCGAGCCACTCGGTGAGCATGCCGCCCGCGAGCAGGCCGATCGCGCCGCCGCCCGCGGAGACCGCGGCGAACACTCCGAACGCCCTGTTCCGTTCCGGGCCTTCGGGGAACGTGGTGGTGATGAGGGCCAGCGAGGTCGGCGACGCGATCGCGCCACCGACACCCTGCAGGACGCGTGCGGCCAGCAACTGCCAGGGCTCCTGGGCGAATCCGCCGAGCAGCGAGGCGAAGGTGAACAGCAGGATGCCGGTCGTGAAGACCCGGCGCCGGCCGAGGATGTCGCCGGCCCGGCCGCCCAGGAGCAGCAGCCCGCCGAAGGTGAGTGTGTACGCGCTGACGACCCAGGTGAGGTCGGTGGTGCTGAACTTGAGAGCGTCTTGAATGTGCGGGAGGGCGATGTTCACAATCGTCGCGTCCAGGACCACCATGAGTTGGCAGGCCGCGATGACGGCGAGCGCGATGCCGGGATGTCCTTCCCGACGAGCCGCACCTGGCTTCTGTTCCTTGATCAACTGAGAGGTTGTCACTATGGGTCCCCCACAAGTGCGTTAGTGAACGCTCGCGTTCACTGTCGCGCCAACCGTAGTGAGTCCCTCATAGTGAACGCAAGCGTTCACTTAGGTCTCGTCGTGCGGCGTATTCCCCCGTCGTCGCGACGCACCGTCCCCGTATCCCCGGAATCCCCGCTTCCTCTGCTTGTTGGAGTCAGTCAGATGGTTACCTCGCGCTGGACGGCCGCCCCCGCTCAGGCGGCCTCCCTCCGTCGGCGCGGCGCCGTGCTCGAACGCGCGATCCTCGATGCCGCGCTGGAACAGCTCAGTACGGTCGGCTGGAAGGGCCTCACGATGGAGGGCGTCGCCGCCGGCGCCCAGACCGGTAAGGCCGCGGTCTACCGGCGCTGGCCGTCCAAGGAGGACCTCGTCGCCGATGCCCTGCAGTCCGGGCTGCCGATCATCGAGGCGGCTCCCGATCTGGGCAGCGTGCGCGAGGACCTCCTCGAACTGTGTCGACAGGCGCGTGAGGCGATGTACTCGCGTCCCGGATTCGCACTCCGTGCCGTGATTCACGAATGCGATCCCATCCAGGCGGAGCGTTTCCATGGCGTGATCTTCAACGGGGTCGTCGAGCCGACCATCAGGTTGCTCCGTGAGGTCATCACTCGCGGAATCAAGCGACATGAGGTCAGATCCGATGCGGCGAACAGCTACGTCTTCGATGCCATACCGGCGATGATGATGTACCGATCGAAGATGTGCGGTAGCGAATGGAATGATCGGGATCTTGAGGAGATGATCGACCAGTTGATGGTTCCCCTGCTGCGGACGAGTGCCGGCTGAACGTGGCTGAGGCCGGGGGCGGCAGGGCTCGGGGAAACCGGGGTGTCGCCGGGTGATCCCGGCGGCGTACGCTAAGGGCGCCATGCCGTACGAACCACCTACACACACTGTCGAGCGCTCCCTCCGTGCCACGACCGGAGCGAAGGTCATTGCCGGTGTCGACGAGGTGGGGCGCGGCGCCTGGGCCGGCCCCGTCACCGTCTGCGCGGCCATCACCGGACTGCGTCGGCCCCCCGAAGGTCTCACCGACTCCAAGCTGCTCACCGTCAAACGGCGCACCGCGCTCGACGAGGAGCTCCGGAAATGGGTGACGTCCTACGCCCTCGGGCATGCCTCCGCGGAGGAGATCGACGCCATGGGCATGACGGCCGCCTTGCGGCTGGCCGCAGTCCGTGCCCTGGAGGTCCTGCCCGTCCGGCCGGACGCGGTGATCCTCGACGGCAAGCACGACTATCTCGGGGTCCCCTGGAAGGTCCGCACGGTGATCAAGGGTGACCAGTCGTGCGTGGCCGTCGCGGCGGCTTCGGTGATCGCCAAGGTTCAGCGCGACAAAATGATGGCCGAACTGGGTATCGACCATGCAGACTTCGGTTTTGCGGACAATGCCGGGTATCCGTCGCCCGTGCACAAGGCCGCGCTGGAGGAGCGGGGACCCACCCCGTACCACCGGATGTCGTGGGCGTATCTTGATGCGCTGCCCCAGTGGCGGCACCTCAAGAAGGCCCGCAGTTGGGCGGATGGCGGCGTTCCGGAGATCGAGGGCCAACTCGGATTCGATTTCTGACCATTCCGCTCGCACTCATGTGCCACCCGCCGACGCGAGTCGCACCAACGTTTGATAGAAGTCAGCCATGCCTCTCCTTCCCGAGGAGCCTCAGATTCACGAGAGTGCCCAGGGTCCCCGCGCCACTTCGGCCAGTGGCCGTACCGCGCCGACCCCCCGTCCCGTACCCGGCCCCCGGCCCGCGGCGCATCCGCGTCCCGGCCGTCCCGGCCCCCTCCGGCCCACGCCTCCGGTGCAACGCACGCCGCATGACGTGGCCGCCACGCCCGGACCGTCGGGCCCGGCCGTCCGCACCGCCGCCGCTCCGGCTCCGGCAGCCCCGCAGATCCAGCTGATCCCGGCCTCCGCCGAAGGCGCGCTCGACGCCGCCGAGGAAGCCGTGGACCTGCTGCTGGATTCGGGTCGTGCCCCCGGCGAGGTGCTGGTGATCACCACCGGCGAGCAGCACCCGTGGGCCACCCACGAGCTGACCTTCGGCGAAGCCTCCTACTGGGCCCAGCACGACGCGGGCGACGACGTCTTCTACGCCGACGCCGCCGCAGTGGGCCGTGCCGCCACGCGCCCCGTGGTCGTGGTCGCCGTCAACGGCGGGTCCGCCTCCTCTGCCGCGACCGTTCTGCCTCTGGCGCACGGCCGGGCCGGTGCCCTGCTGATCGTCTGCGGCGACCCGCAGCAGATCAACTCGGTGCTGGGCGCGGGCGTCTGAGCCCGTTCCGGCGCGTCCGGGGGGCCCGGGGGTGACGAAGGCGTCGCTTCGGCGGCACCTGCACAGCGGGGGGTTTGTCGTGCGCGGACGATCGTGGGGATGGTCCGTGCGCGTCCGCCCTCGCCCGAGTGCGCCCTGAAACCGTGGGGAGTTGCGCCGCAGGCCGGCAGCGCGGCATCGAGGTGTCGTCTGCGATCACCGGGCGGCCGCCCGATGCTCCTCGCGTCCGTCCGTCGTACGCCGCGCTGAGACGCGCCAAGGCGTGTGCCGGCGGACAAGGGGACATCGTCGGGCTCGTGGACCCGTTGGAAGCCGTATGCCGTATGCCATACGCGGCTGATCGCGACGCGAACCGGAGCGATCCGTAGGCGTGCTCAGCCGGACCGCTCCATCGGCTTGGGTCCGGAGCGTTCCCCCGACCTCTGATCCGCAAGGGTCGGTCGGGGTTCTGCAGTGCTTCTTCAGCGGGCTGCCGCGCGGCGCAGGACTTCCGAGGCGGCACCGCCGGTGCGGGGCAGCGGGGGCGGCGCCTCGGAGAGGGCGAAGGGCTCCGGTGACGAGTCGGAGTTGGGGCGGCGGCCGCCGCGGCCCTCGCCGAGAACCTGCCAGCCGTCACGGGTCAGCGTGATGTACGCACCGCAGCGCAGCCCGTGCAGCGTGCAGGCGTCCCGCAGGCCCCACATCCATGCGCCGTCCTCTTCCGTCCAACGCGCGTCGCCGTCCCGGCAGTAGAGCAGCACGGCGGTACGCACCGGAGTGCGGCGCCGCAGATCGTGCGGGATGACCCGGCGCAGCTGGGCGAGCAGCGTGTTGCGGAACATCCAGCCATCGGCCGGGGCCGGGCGCCGGATGAACGACGCACTCGCGCACAGCCGCTCGTCCGGATCGAGCACGGCCACGATCGCGGTCGCCGGCTTCGGGCGATGCCGGGAGTGCAGTCCGCTGACGACCTCCCGGGGGTTGCGCAGCAGGGGTATTCCGGCTGCGGCCCACTCCGCGGGTTCGAGCATGCGGGTCAGCGGGTTGTTGGATGCGGCGGACAGGTCGGCAGACGTCGACGTGGATGCCGCGGAGGACGGAGCGAATCCGAAGGTCACGGTCCTCCCTTCGGCTACGCGCCCACACTGCGGGCGGGGTCGGATTCGGGGGAACGCACGCCGCAGCAGAGCCCTACCGGACCACGGGCGAGCCGTGCGGGGAGCGGACTTCAATTCTTCCTGTCGAACTTGGTTGCGGCAACGAGCAATTGGGGTCACTGACCGGAATCTGGCGGTGTGTGGTTTATATCCCTACCCGGCGAGGTGCCATGTGACGCCCGGGACATCCGCGCACCTCAGAGAGGCGCGGACTCCCGAGGTGCCAGACAGTCGGTGCGTGCCGTCGGAGACCGGGTACCGCGACGCGGCGTCATCAACCCTGTACGGCCAGCACCAGCGGCAACACCCCCTGCGCACCGGCTCGTCGGAGCATCCGGGCGACCACCGCGAGGGTCCAGCCCGTCTCAGTGAAGTCGTCCACGAGGAGGACGGGGCCCCCTGCTTCGGCCAGCGCGGCGGAGAGGGTGGGCGGCACAACGAGGGCTCCGGCGAGTGCCTTGAGGCGCTGGGCGCTGTTGCTCCGGGACAGCGGGGCCGCCTCGCCCGCGTACTCCACCGACCCCAGCAGCGGCAGTCGCCCGACCTCGGCGATGCGCGCACCCAGGGAGTTGATCAGCTGAGGCCGGGTGCGCGAGGGGACGGTGACGACGCCGACGGGCCGTGGCGGGGCGTCCGGCGCCCCTGAAGCCCAGCCGCCCGGGCCCCTGGCCCAGTCGGTCAGCACGCCCACGACCGCCTTCGCGACGTCGTCGGGTACCGGGCCGTCCGGGGCCTGGGCGGCGAACATCGGGCGTAGCCGGTTTCCCCATCCGATGTCCGACAGGCGGCCCAACGCCCGTCCGGGTGCGGTCTGTTCGCCTGCCGGGATGCGGCCCTTCAGCTCGACGCCGATAGCCGGCAGCCCGGTGGGCCACATGCGGCGCGGCTCGACCTCGACGCCCGCCCGGCCCAGGTCGACGCGAGCGGCGTCCAGTGCGGCCGTCGACGTATCCGCGGTGAAGCGCGTCCCCGCGCAGTTGTCGCAGCGTCCGCAGGGCTTGGCACCCTCGTCGTCCAGTTGGCGCTGCAGGAATTCCATCCGGCAGCCCGTCGTGGACGCGTACTCGCGCATCGCCTGCTGTTCGGCCTTGCGCTGCCGGGCAACCCATTCGTAGCGCCCCGCGTCGTAGGCCCACGGCTCCCCGGTCGCGACCCAGCCGCCCTTGACCCGGTGGACGGCCCCGTCCACGTCCAAGACCTTGAGCATGGTCTCCAGCCGGGAACGGCGCAGCTCCACCAGCGGCTCCAGCGCGGGCAGCGACATCGGTCCGGTCGCGCGGGTGAGGACGTCGAGCGTGCGTCGCACGAGGTCCTCGGAGGGGAAGGCGAGAGAGGCGAAGTACTCCCAGATCGCCTCGTCCTCCTTGCCCGGCAGGAGGAGCACCTCGGCGTGCTCGACGCCGCGTCCGGCACGACCCACCTGCTGGTAGTAGGCGATCGGGGAGGAGGGCGAGCCCAGGTGGACCACGAAGCCGAGGTCGGGCTTGTCGAAGCCCATGCCCAGGGCGGAGGTGGCGACCAGGGCCTTGACCCGGTTGGCCAGCAGGTCGTCCTCGGCCTGCTGACGGTCGGCGTTCTCCGTCTTGCCCGTGTACGAGGTGACGGTGTGGCCCCGCTGCCGGAGGAAGGCGGTGACTTCCTCCGCGGCCGCCACGGTGAGGGTGTAGATGATGCCGGAGCCCGGCAGCTGGTCCAGGCGGTCGGCCAGCCAGGCCATCCGGTGCGCGGCGTCCGGCAGCGGCAGGACGGCCAGGCTCAGGCTCTCCCGGTCCAGCGGGCCGCGCAGGACCAGGGCGTCCGAGGTGGCCCCCGTGCCGAGCTGCTCGGCCACGTCGGCGGTCACGCGCGCGTTGGCGGTGGCGGTCGTCGCCAGCACCGGGACGCCGGGCGGGAGGTCGGCGAGCATGGTGCGCAGCCGCCGGTAGTCCGGGCGGAAGTCGTGGCCCCAGTCGGAGATGCAGTGGGCCTCGTCCACCACGAGGAGCCCGGTCGCGGCGGCCAGCTTGGGCAGCACCTGGTCGCGGAAGTCAGGGTTGTTCAGCCGCTCGGGGCTGACGAGCAGGACGTCGACCTCGCCGGCCGCGATCTCGGCCTGGACCGTGTCCCACTCCTCCGTGTTGGAGGAGTTGATGGTCCGTGCGTGGATGCCGGCCCGGGCCGCGGCGTCGACCTGGTTGCGCATCAGCGCGAGAAGCGGCGAGACGATCACGGTGGGGCCGCTGCCCCGGGAGCGCAGCAGCGACGTCGCCACGAAGTACACCGCGGACTTGCCCCATCCCGTGCGCTGTACGACGAGGGCCCGCCGTTTGTCGGCCACCAGCGCCTCGATCGCCCGCCACTGGTCCTCCCGCAGCCGGGCCGTGCCCGTGGGGTCCCCGACGAGACGGGCGAGAACCGCGTCGGCGGCCACTCGGAGATCGGCGTTGCTCGTGTGCTCCATGCGTCCATACAACAGGACGCCACTGACAATCCGGGCCCGGACTGCTCGGGGCGGGCGCTGGGCGGAGGCGCCGGTGGACGAGGTCTCGCGGTCAAGATGTGAATTGACGTGTTCCTGGTCGGGGTTATCCACAGGGCAAAGCGGAACTTCATGATCCGCGAGATCGTCTGCGCATGACGAACCACAGCGAAACGACTGGATCCCCCGAAAACGGCGACGCGGCGGGACAGGAGCCGCGCGCACCCCACGGTGCGCACGGCGGGCATGCGACGCCCATGGGCCACCTCGACTGCACCACCTACGACGGCCACGGCGCCGAGCATCAGGTGACGCTGCGCACCCCGGCCGAACTGGCCGACGCCCTGCCGTATCTGCTCGGATACCGTCCCGAGGACAGCATCGTCCTGGTCGCCCTCCATGACCGGGGCGGACGGGGCCGCTTCGGGGGCCGGGCCCGGCTCGGCATCCCCGGCAGCGCCGACGACTGGCCCGCCGTGGCGCGACAGCTGGCCCACGGGCTGGTCACCGGCAGCGAACGCAGGGGAGCCCGCCCCGAGCAGATGGTCGCCTATCTCTGTCAGGAGCCCGGGAAGGGCGAGTCCGGCAGGCAGGTGATGGAGCGACTGAGGGGGCTCGCCCAGAAGCTGCGCGTCGAGTGCGGTCTCCTCGACGTACCGGTGATCGAGGCGCTGTGCATTTCGGACGGCCGCTTCTGGTCCTACTGCTGCGGAAGCGAGGAATGCTGCCCGCCCGAAGGGGAGGCGATGGGACTGCCCGGCACGTCCGTCCTGGCGGCAGCCGCCACCTACGCCGGGCTTCAGGTGCGCGGCACGCTCAGGGAGTTGCGGGGCAGGCTGCTGCCCTGGGAGAACGCTTCCGCCCTGGCTCAGGAAATCGCCCTGGACACGGGCAGTATGGCGATCGTCCCGAGGATCCTCGACGGCGCGAGCCGTACGGGCGTGGCAGAGGAGACGCTGCAGCTGGCGCGGCAGATCATGCAGCGCTACGCACTGGCTCCTGCCGTGTCCGGCACGCTCACGGAGGATCTCCGCGACGATCAATTGCTCGACCACGACGAGGCCGCCACGCTCATTCTCGGACTGCAGGACCGCACCACTCGCGATCGCGCGGCCGAGTGGATGGAGGGCGACGAGGCCGTCCTCGCACTCCGGCTGTGGCGGGCCCTGGCCCGGCGCTGTGTCGGCCCGTACGGCGAGCACGCCGCCGCGCCGCTCACCCTCGCCGGCTGGGTCGCCTGGTCCACCGGCGACGACCTGGAGGCCAGGGAAGCCCTGGCCATGGCACTTGGCGCGGACCCTGATTACCTCTTCGCGCGGCTGCTGCACCAGGCCTGCAACGAGGGACTGGACCCGGAGTCGATCCGCCGCTGTCTGCGCGCGGAACGAGGGGACAGGGAGCAGCCGGAATCCGGAAGTCCCGAAGGCGCCGAGGGCCAGGAGGCGGGCGACGTGGACGGACCTGCGCCCTGCGCCGCACCGGCTGCCGGACGCCGACGCAGGACGCGACCCGGTGACGCCGCGGACGCCAGGGCGCAGGGGCAGAGGCAGGGACAGGGGGCCAACGGTTCCCGCCCTCGTACGTCGGCGGGAGGCACGAGGCCGCTGGCCGCGCGGGTGAACCGCACGCGGAAGAGGGCGGTGCGGAGTCGGGGCGGTGACACCGACGGGGACGTGTGAGCGGGAGCAACTGGTAGGCAGGCCCATGCCGGTGCCCAAGGATCCTGGGCTGACCCGACCTGAGTCCTCGGTATGTCCGCACGCCCACACACGTAGCCGGCCAGGGGCCTCGGCGGACCCGGACGCCACCGTTCGGAATGTCAGCCCGCATCGGCATCGGCGTCCAGAGGCCTCGGCCAGCCGAACACCGACCTCAGGTGTATCGGCCCACCTCCTGTCCGAGGGATTTCAGACGACCGGACCGGCCTGCGGAACGGCGGCCCACGTCGGCGCCTGGACGTTACGGCCGCCCTGACACCCGCCGCCAATCGGTCGGCTCGGCCGTCACAGGCGTGACCCCGAGGAGCCCTGTTCCGTTCACCTGAGTGGCGGAACGCCTGGGCGGGCCTTGCCGGTGTGCCTGCCGCTCAGGCCGTTCAGGAACCTCCATGCCGACGCCGACCACGCCCGAGGCGCACAGAGCGCAGAAGAAGCCGCCCATGTATCAGCCGACTCCGCCCGCCGCCGCCGACGACGACCGCTCCGCCGAAAGCGGACCAGGGCCGCAGACCGGCCTGCCACGGCACGCGGACGGCGCCGACCGCCACGCGCCGGAGAGTCCGAGTGGCCCCACTGCCTCCCCCGGCCAGGTCCGATACGCGCCCACGTCGCCCGAGGAGGGGGCGTATTCCACCCGGCCGACGGGCCGGATCGCACGCCCTGGTCCGGTGACGGCTTCAGGTCCCCTCCACTCATCGGAGGCGCACCCCGATGGTCACCCTGGTTCTGCGATGCCTCCGGCGGCGGTGCCTTCGTGGGAGGCGACCCCTGATGGCCGTCCCGTTCCTGCGACGCCCTCGGTCTCCCGCCCCTCGTGGGAGGCCGAGCCGGCCGATCGCGCCAGCCGGGCGAGGGGGCTGGGCCCGCCAGGCCGGGGCGAGCAGGACCCGGCCGTTCTGTCCGGATCGCCCCCTGCCCGATCGGCAGGTCGGCGACACCACTCAGGTCCGTCGGCCGGTGAAAGGCCCGCCTCTCCGCCTTCCGCAGGCCACCCTTCGGCACCACCCCAGCCCACCGTCCTGACAGCTCGTCCGCCCACTTCACCTGGTCGTGGCAGCCCCCTTCCGCCACCCCGGCCCCCCGTCGACCTGCCGTCCACCCATACCGCCCTCATCTGCGTCGCTCTCCCGGGCCTCGCGATCTCCACGGAGCAGGGGCAGTTGACCGGGCGGGGGCTGGACGGGTTCTACCGGGCCGGTCGACGCGTGCTGTCCCGCTGCCAGGTCCGGGTGGCCGGACGTGAACCCGTCGCGGTCCAGTCGCGCATGACCACGGCCGACAGCGCCCGTTTCCTGGGAACCGTTCGGACCTCCGCGCACACGGGCCCGGACCCGGACGTCGTCGTCGAGCGCGTCCGGCACGCGGACGGCACGGAGCGGATCACCCTGTACAGCGCGGCCCCACGCCCGCTGCGCCTACCGGTAGAGGTGGCCCTCGGGACGGACCTGGCCGACCTGGGAGCGATCGCGAGCGGCACCCCCGGACCCGAACTGCCCGCGAGCGTCCACGACTCCGGTCTGCGCTGGTCCTCTCCCGTCGCCAACTCGTCGATCACGGCGGCCCCGCAGCCCGCCGACGCGCTGGCTTCGGCCGGGTTGCTGCGCTGGGAGTTCGTCCTGCCCCCGGGAGGCAGTGCGAGCGTGGAGCTGCGGGTCCGTCCGGACGGTGCGGGGCCCGTGCGGGCCGTGGGCCGGGCGGCCACGAGTCCCCTCGCTCCCGCACGGGCAGCGGGCGACGATCCCCGAGTCCGGGAACTGCTCCGGACGAGCATCGAGGACCTCCAGGCGCTGCTCCTGCGGGACCCCGCGCATCCCACCGACACACACCTGGCCGCCGGAGCCCCTTGGCGCTGTGGCCTGGCCCCGGCCGAGGCGCTTGCCGCCGCCCGCATGCTCCTGCCACTCGGTACCCGGCTGGCCGCGGGCACCCTGCGCACCCTTGCCCGCACCCAACTCCGGGGCCCGGGAGAGCAGTCCGGCATGATCCCCGGGCCCAGACGCGACGCGGGCACCCAACTCCCGCCGGGCTGCACCGGTACGGAAGCCACGCTGCTCTTTCCGGTGCTCCTCGCGGAGGCCCGCCGCTGGGGACTTCCCGATCCCGACACGGAAGAACTGCTGCCCACGGCCGAACGCTGCCTGACCTGGCTGCGAACCACCGTGGGTGACGCCCCCTACCTGCGCGATCCCCAGCCCGCCGGTCCGGCCCGCTGCGAGACACAGGCTCATGCCCATCGCGCCGCACTGCTCGGCGCCGATCTGCTGGACGCCTGCGGCAGACCGGGCGGCGCCGGGCTGCGGCAATGGGCCCAGGAACTGCGGACCGCGTTCCGGGAGGAGTTCTGGATCGACGACCTGGGGGGTGGCCGGCCCGCGGCCGCCCGCGCTCCGGACGGCCGACTCGTGCCACACCTGGGCGCGGCAACTGTCCACCTTCTCGACACAGGTCTGCTGGGCGGGGGTGAACGGGCGTCCGGACTGCTCGACAACGTGCAGACCGAACAGCTGGCCCGGCTGCTGGGCGGCCCCGCCATGGACTCGGGCTGGGGGTTGCGCGGTCTGGGTGCCAAAGAGGCGGGGTACAACCCGTTCGGCCACCGCGGGGGAGCCGTGCGCACCCACGAGACGGCCGTAGCCGTCGCCGGCCTGGCCACCGCCGGCTACGAGAAGGAGGCGGCCTCCCTGCTGCGGGGCACACTGGCGGCGGCCGAAGCCTTCGGCCACCGGCTGCCCGAGATGTACGCGGGGGAGCAGCGCACCGACGGGAGCGCCCCCGTCCCGCATCCGGCGGCGTGCCGGCCCGCGGCCACGGCAGCGGCAGCGGGCGTGCTGCTGCTGACCACGCTCGCGGGCATCCGTCCCGACGCCCCCGCTAAGACCGTCACCCTGCGCCCGGTGCGCAGCGCACCCCTGGGCGAGATCGTTCTGACCGGACTGCGGATCGCGGGTGCCCCGTTCGCCGTACGGGTCGGGCGTCTGGGCCTCGCGATGGTCGAGGAGGCGGCTGACGGGTTGCAACTGGGAGTGTGACCTCGTACAACGTATCGCCGCACGACGGCAGGGAGGACGGTGGGACCCGCTCGAGCCGCGGTGGACCAGTCACCGATGCGGCCACGAAGGGAGTGTTTATCGTCAGGCAGACGACTATGATCGCCGCATGCCCTACGACCCGTCAGCCTTTCCGCCCTTCGCCGTCACCGTGGACCTGGTCGTGCTGACCGTGCGCCGCCATGCTCTGTGCGCGCTGGCGGTGCGCAGGGGCGAGCCGCCGTTTCAGGGACGCTGGGCGCTGCCGGGCGGTTTCGTACGGGCCGACGAGGATCTGTCGCAGGCCGCGGCCCGCGAGCTGGCCGAGGAGACCGGGCTGCGCGCCCACGAGCCGGCCGTTCCCGTGCAGGACAACGGAGCCCACCTGGAGCAGCTCGCGACGTACGGCGACCCCAAGCGGGACCCCCGGATGCGGGTGGTCAGCGTCGCCCACCTCGCGCTCGCCCCCGACCTCCCCGCGCCCCGCGCGGGCGGCGACGCCAGCAACGCCCGCTGGGCGCCGGTCGAGGAGTTGCTGCAACAGAGCGGTTACGGGCGGGACGGCGAACCGGTCGCGCCGCTCGCCTTCGATCATGCCCAGATCCTGTCCGACGGCGTGGAGCGCGCCCGTTCCAAGATCGAGTACTCGTCGCTGGCGACGGCGTTCTGCCCCACCGAGTTCACCGTCGGCGAGCTGCGCCGCGTCTACGAAGCGGTGTGGGGAGTGGCGCTGGACCCGCGCAACTTCCACCGCAAGGTGACGGGTACACCGGGCTTCCTCGTCCCCACCGGCGGCACCACCACCCGTCAGGGCGGACGCCCCGCCCAGCTCTTCCGGGCCGGTGGCGCCACATTGCTCAACCCGCCGATGCTGCGCCCCGAAGTGTGACGATCACTCAATCTCCTTGCCGACGCCGCGAGATGTGACTGAGCCATCGGGGTTCGGACCGGGTCGGCCTCGCCCGCAGCCGCCGAACACAAGTCCGACCGGGCTCACTCTCCGCTCGCGGACCGAGCCTCGCGATGCCCGCAAAATCGGACATAGCGCGCTATCTTGCTACGGGTGATCCAGGCCTTCGGACTGACCAGCAACCCCCGCAAGGAGCTTCCGCCCGCCGTCGACGACGTTTCCTTCGAGGCACGCGCGGGCCGCGTCACCGCGCTGCTCGGCGCTCCGGGGGCGGGCAAGACGACAGCACTCAGACTCATGCTCGAACTCCAACAAGGCCGCGGGGTCACCTACTTCAGAGGGCGCCCCCTGCGTCGGATCGCCCATCCGTCACGCGAGGTCGGCGTGCTCCTCGGCGATGTGCCGGGGCACCCCGCCCGCACGGTCCGCAGCCATCTGCGCATGCTGTGCGCCGCCGCGGGCGTCCCGGTGCGTCGCGCCGACGAAGTGCTCGAGGTCGTCGGTCTCGTCAGCCTGCGCGAGGAACGCCTCGGCACCCTCTCGCGCGGAATGGACCGTCGCCTCGGTCTGGCCTGCGCCCTGCTGTCCGACCCGCACACACTCGTCCTCGACGATCCCGTCGGCGGGCTCTCCTCCCGTGAGAGCCGCTGGCTGTACGGCATGCTGCGCGCCCACGCGCACCAGGGCGGCACGGTCCTGATCACCGCGACCGACCCCAAGGAGACCGCCCGCACCGCCGACCGGATCGTCACGCTCGAGGAGGGCCGACTCGTCGCCGACCAGGAGGCCGCCGACTTCTCCCGCACCCGACTGCGCCCCCGAGTCGCCGTCCGGACCCCGCACGCCGCCCGCCTCGCGACCCTGCTCACCAAGGAGGCCCGCACGGCACAACGCTCCGTCGAGGTCGTACGCGAGGGCGGCAGCCGCCTCTCCGTGTACGGCAGTACCTGCGCCGACGTCGGCGAGACCGCGTTCCGCCACGGCATCCTCGTACACCAACTCGCGGACGAGATCGGCGACATGGGCCCCGGGGCGGGAGAGGCCTGCCCCGACGCGCCGCAGGCCACCGAGGGCGGGCACCGGCTCGACACGATCCGGGAGCCCTGCACCGCTGCACACGGTCCGGCCTCAGCCACTGCGCCCGGAGCGGCGAAAGCCCAGCCGAAGCCGCCTGTCGACGAGCCACCATCGGACGTGGCCGCCTTCCGTCCCGAAGCCTCGGACGGAACCGACCGGTCGCCGTCGACTGTCGCCCACGAAGGCCACCTCGATCCGGGTGGGGCGTGTGAGGTGCCGTCGCCGCTCGCACAGGACGGTCAGGCCGACCAGGGGGAGGTTGGCGAGACGCGGCTCGTCGCCGAGGCCGATCACTCAGGAGCCCTCGAACCCGACAGTGCGGGGGCAGCCGACGTCAGTGACCGACCAGCGACCTCCGCGCATACCTCGGCCGACGGCGCGACCACCGGGCAACCCTCCGCCGGTGTCGCACTGCACCCGGCCAAGGGTGCCTCGCCTCAGGGTCCGACGAGGCTCCGACCCGCTGCCGGAGTCACCACCCGCAACGCCCTCTCCGAACTCCCGCCCCCCATCTCCGTCCGCCCCGCTCCCAGCCCGCTCCGCCCGCTGCGGTACGAGTTGCGCCGGGCCGCTGGTGTCGGGACCGGGTTCCTCACCGGGGCCGCCGTACTCGTCGTCTCCGCCCTGACCGCCGCACTCCTCGCCCGTGTCGGCCATACCCCGCAGCACCGCCTGCTGGCCGCGTGGCCGCAGGAGCTGCCGTTGCCACCCGCGGCTCTGGGCGCGGGGCTGCTAGGGGCGTTCGCCTTCGGTGACGAGTTCCGCCACCCCGCCCTGGCGGCGGACCGCGGCACCGTGCCCCGTCGGCTGGGGCTGCTCGCGGCCAAACTCGTCGTCTCCGCGGCCACCGCGCTGCTACTGGCCTTTCTCACGGTGGGCTGCGACGCCGAAGTGCTCTATCTCCTCTACGGACGGGAGCTCGCGCAAGTTCCCGCTGACTGGCTGCCGCTGAGCGCGAGTTGGTTCGGGCTCGTGATCGGGTGCGCCTGGGCCGGCGTGCTGGCCGCCGGAATCTTCCGCTCCACCACGGCCGGGCTGGCGGCGGTGGTCGCGGTACCCGTCGTGGTCGTACCCCTCGTACAAAAGGCCTTGGAAGGACCGGCTGTGCGGACGGCGGCCGGGTTTCCGCTGCGGCTGCGCGAAGGGCTCCTGCTGCAGTGGCCCTTCGGTGGCGAGCGCTATCTCTCCGCTGCGGCGCGCATGATCGTCCAACCCGTGGGTGGTGCGCTGACGTTGTCGCTGATGGCCCTGCTCTGCGCATATGTGCTCACGACCCTGCGCAGCAGGGTCCGATGACGACCGCCCGTGCCCGTCCGGTCCTGCTCTGCGCACAACTCCCCGTGGAAAGCCCATTTCTTTCCGATAAGGCGTCAATTGCGACGGGGTGAGCGATCACCCTTTCGTGTGCTTTTCACCAAAGACCTCAAGGCAGTTGAGGCCAGCGCCGACAAATGATCCGTGAGTACCCTTGCGCACACCATGATGACCGCCGCCCGCTCCGCAGACTCCGGCCTCGCCGGCCCGGGCGGGCTCGACCGCTACCCCTTTGCCGAGGCGCCCGCCGCCGACCGCGGGATGTCCGCCTGGGACGCCGCGGACCCCGAGCTGGGGCGCGTGGGCCGACGCTCCGCGGGCAGCCGTGGACGCGGGCTGCACGGCCAACTCGTCCAGCAGCTGGGCCAGATGATCGTTTCGGGCGACCTGGGCGCCGACCGCCCGCTGGTGCCCGAGGAGATCGGCCAGCGTTTCGAGGTCTCCCGCACCGTCGTCCGTGAGTCCCTCCGTGTCCTGGAGGCCAAGGGCCTGGTCAGTGCCCGTCCGAACGTCGGCACGCGCGTGCGCCCCGTCAGCGACTGGAACCTGCTCGACCCGGACATCATCGAGTGGCGGGCCTTCGGGCCGCAGCGCGACGATCAGCGCCGCGAGCTGGGCGAGCTGCGCTGGACGATCGAACCGCTCGCCGCTCGCCTCGCCGCCGGGCACGGACGCGACGATGTCCAGCAGCGGCTCTCCGACATGGTCGAGATCATGGGGCATGCCATGGGGCAGGGTGACGCGCTCACCTTCTCCCGCGCGGACGCCGAGTTCCACTCCTTGCTCATCCAGCTCGCGGGCAACCGCATGCTGGAACATCTTTCGGGAATCGTCTCGGCGGCCCTTCAGGTCTCCGGCGGTCCGGTCACGGGGTGTGAGCGGCCGAACGAGGCGTCGCTGGTGCAGCACGGCAGGATCGTCGACGCCCTCGCCACGGGCGACGGGACGGCGGCCGAGGCGGCCGTACGACAACTGCTCACCATTCATCCTGAGGTCGAGCGCGTGGTGCCGGCGCCGCGCGAGCACTGACCGCGCACCGCGGGCGGTACGGCCGGAGGGTGCCTCCCCCTCCTGGGCATCGTTCGGCCGGTGAACCGTCCCTCCGTCGGACCCCGCAGGATCCTTCGGAATCCTGCGGGGTCCGACGGTGTGACAGGGCAGTTTTCTCCTCGAAGGGCTCACCGATGACCGCCTCTGTCCGCTTCTGACCGTTTTTGAACGCTTACGGGGTGTGACTCGGGCCACGCAGATTGGGCGTAACGCTTGTGGAAACAACGCGATGACCTAAGAGGTGACAGCCGCGGAGGGAATACGGACGCCGTAAAAGGCGCTGTGCATCTTCCCGGCCCCCGCCCGCACCGTCGGCCCATCCCCACGGCCGGTGGTCGGTTCCTGTCCATCCCGGACGGGGCCGGAAGCCGTTTTCCAACGTTCCGAGAGGTTGTTCGTGTCGGCCAGCACATCCCGTACGCTCCCGCCGGAGATCGCCGAGTCCGTCTCTGTCATGGCTCTCATTGAGCGGGGAAAGGCTGAGGGGCAGATCGCCGGCGATGACGTGCGTCGGGCCTTCGAAGCTGACCAGATTCCGGCCACTCAGTGGAAGAACGTACTGCGCAGCCTCAACCAGATCCTCGAGGAAGAGGGTGTGACGCTGATGGTCAGTGCCGCGGAGCCCAAGCGCACCCGAAAGAGCGTCGCAGCGAAGAGTCCGGCCAAGCGCACCGCCACCAAGACGGTTGCTGCGAAGACGGTGACCACGAAGAAGGCCACCGCCACCGCCACCCCGGCGGCGCCCGCCGCCGAGGCCTCCGTCGAGGACGAGGCGCCCGTGAAGAAGGCTGCCGCCAAGAAGACGACGACCGCCAAGAAGGCGGTCGCGAAGAAGACCGTCGCCAAGAAGACGGCGGCGAAGAAGACGACCGCCGGCAAGGACGACGCCGAGGGCGCCGAGGACGAGGTCCTCGAGGAGATCAAGCCCGGCGAAGAGGAAGAGGAGGGCGGCGAGGCCAAGGGCTTCGTCCTCTCCGACGACGACGAGGACGACGCGCCTGCCCAGCAGGTCGCCGTGGCCGGTGCCACCGCCGACCCCGTCAAGGACTACCTCAAGCAGATCGGCAAGGTCCCGCTGCTCAACGCGGAGCAGGAGGTCGAGCTCGCCAAGCGCATCGAGGCCGGTCTGTTCGCCGAGGACAAGCTGTCCAACGCCGACAAGCTGGCTCCGAAGCTCAAGCGTGAGCTGGAGATCATCGCCGAGGACGGCCGTCGCGCCAAGAACCACCTCCTGGAGGCCAACCTCCGTCTGGTGGTCTCCCTGGCCAAGCGCTACACCGGTCGCGGCATGCTCTTCCTGGACCTGATCCAGGAGGGCAACCTCGGTCTGATCCGCGCGGTCGAGAAGTTCGACTACACCAAGGGCTACAAGTTCTCCACGTACGCCACCTGGTGGATCCGTCAGGCGATCACCCGCGCCATGGCCGACCAGGCCCGCACCATCCGTATCCCGGTGCACATGGTCGAGGTCATCAACAAGCTCGCGCGCGTGCAGCGTCAGATGCTCCAGGACCTGGGCCGCGAGCCCACCCCGGAGGAGCTGGCCAAGGAACTCGACATGACCCCCGAGAAGGTCATCGAGGTCCAGAAGTACGGCCGCGAGCCCATCTCGCTGCACACCCCGCTCGGCGAGGACGGCGACAGCGAGTTCGGTGACCTCATCGAGGACTCCGAGGCTGTCGTCCCGGCCGACGCGGTCAGCTTCACGCTGCTGCAGGAGCAGCTGCACTCCGTGCTGGACACCCTGTCCGAGCGCGAGGCCGGTGTGGTCTCGATGCGCTTCGGTCTCACCGACGGTCAGCCGAAGACCCTCGACGAGATCGGCAAGGTGTACGGCGTGACGCGCGAGCGTATCCGCCAGATCGAGTCCAAGACCATGTCGAAGCTGCGCCACCCGTCGCGTTCGCAGGTGCTGCGCGACTACCTCGACTAGGTCGCGGTCGTACGGCGTCGAAGGCCCGGTTCTCCTGGTGGGAGCCGGGCCTTCGTGCTGAGCGGGTGCGCGCCGTGCCGACGTGGATCACTCTGGGTGTCCCATGACCACCCCAGAGTGAGGAGCGTGCATGCGCCGTCCCTTTGCCCGGACACTGAACGGGTCGCTGGTGCTGGCGGCCGTGGCGGGTGCCATACCGCTGGTGTCCGCCGCCCCCGTGGCCGCCGACAGCGTCGTCGTCGGCGGGTTTCCCGTCGACATCTCCGAAGGGCCGTGGACCGTGGCCCTGTCCAGCCGTGACCGCTTCGGAGGTACTCGCGCGGGACAGTTCTGCGGCGGTGTGGCCGTCAGCCGGACCGTCGTGCTCACCGCGGCGCACTGTATGGGTGCGAACGTGCTGGGGGCGCCGCCGGACCGGGTGCGCGATCTCAAGGTCATCGCGGGCCGCACGGACCTGCTCTCGGACCAGGGGCAGGAGATCCCCGTCCGCGACACCTGGGTGAACCCCGGATACGACACGAGCACCAACGCCGGAGACTTCGCGGTCCTCAGACTCGCCGAGCCCCTGGCGGGCAGCTCCGTCGTCACGATGGCGCCCGCCGGTGACGCAGCCTACGAGCCGGGGACGGCTGCCGTCGTCTACGGCTGGGGTGACGCCACGGGGGGTGGTGACTACGCACACAGTCTGCGGGCGGCACGCGTGCATGTGCTGGCCGACGCCCTCTGCGAGCGGGCCTACCCGGGCGGCGCCGACGGCACCTATGCCTCCGACGCGATGCTGTGCGCCGGGGAGGCGGAGGGTGGTGTCGACGCCTGTCAGGGGGACAGTGGCGGGCCGCTGGTCGCCCAGGGGAAGTTGGTCGGGCTCGTGTCCTGGGGGAGCGGCTGCGGTCGCCCTGGCAGCCCAGGCGTCTATACGCGCGTGTCTGACGTCGTACGGGCGCTGGGGTGGGGCAGAGGGCTGCGAGGGCCGCACGCGGTCCCCTGAGGGAGCCTGAGGGCCGTTGCCGGATGCGGCGCGGGCGGCCGCCCCTGCTTCCAGGGGCGGCCGCCCGTGTGCCGGCCTGTGCCGACGCTGGCTCGTCGTGGACGCGAGGTGTCAGCGCTCTTCTTCGTTGGAGGATGCCGGAACGGTCGTCAGCCGCTCCGTCTCGTCCTGTATCTCAGCGGCGATCTTCTTGAGTTCCGGCTCGAACTTGCGGCCATGGTGGGCGCAGAAGAGCAGTTCACCGCCACTGAGCAGGACGACGCGCAGGTATGCCTGGGCGCCGCAGCGGTCGCAGCGATCGGCGGCCGTCAACGGGCTCGCGGGGGTCAGAACAGTAGTCACGTCGCCTCTTCTCTAGCTCGACGAGCTGTCGTACCAGGGTCAACATCCAACCAGCCCCAAAACGTTCCCGCTCAGGGTCTCTCCTCGAAAAAAATCTTCGAGTCCGGCTGTCTGCTGCCGGTTGGCGGCGAATGTGCCGTATTGCGTGTCTATGTGTCTTACGGGTTCGCTCTTGCTGTCAAGGTCCATCCTCCCGGCTGGGTTGCCGGTTGTTCATGAGGACGTGCCCGGAGCCTAAATGGTTCATGCCTCGAAGGGAACGTGATATGTACTTCACTCAATCGAGGGATCGAACACGCATGCGACCCTGGACTATCGTGAGTTTGGACGAGGGTGGCGTTACAACGGCTCTACCAGGCCTCGGTACCCTCTTGGCGGCGACCGAAGCCGCGCCCTTACCCACAAGGGCCACATCTGAAATTCAGCGAGGAGCGAACCGCGTGACCGCCGAGACGTCCGTGCCGTCCACAGCGCTGCTGGCAGGAGCAGACCGGGACGGTTCCAACTACACCGCGCGGCACCTGCTCGTCCTCGAGGGGCTCGAGGCCGTGCGCAAGCGCCCGGGTATGTATATCGGCTCGACTGACAGTCGAGGCCTGATGCACTGCCTCTGGGAGATCATCGACAACTCCGTGGACGAGGCCCTCGGGGGCTACTGCGACCACATCGAGGTCATCCTGCACGATGACGCCTCGGTGGAGGTCCGGGACAACGGCCGGGGCATCCCGGTCGATGTCGAGCCCAAGACCGGCCTGTCCGGCGTCGAGGTCGTCATGACCAAGCTGCACGCCGGCGGCAAGTTCGGCGGAGGGTCGTATGCGGCCTCCGGCGGCCTGCACGGTGTCGGTGCCTCCGTGGTCAACGCTCTGTCCGCCCGGCTGGACGTCGAGGTGGACCGTGCCGGGAACACGCACGCGATCAGCTTCCGGCGCGGCGTCCCCGGCTCCTTCGCCGCAGTCGGTCCCGACGCCAAGTTCGAGCCGGGCGGCCTGCGCAAGACCAAGCGGGTCCCCAAGACCCGGACCGGTACGCGCGTGCGCTACTGGGCCGACCGGCAGATCTTCCTCAAGGACGCCAAGCTGTCCTTGGAGAACCTCCACCAGCGCGCCCGGCAGACCGCGTTCCTGGTGCCAGGACTGACCATCGTCGTCCGTGACGAGTTCGGTCTCGGCGAGGGCGGCAGCAAGGGAGAGGAGTCCTTCCGCTTCGACGGCGGCATCAGCGAGTTCTGCGAGTACCTCGCCACCGACAAGGCGGTCTGCGACGTCCTCCGCTTCTCCGGCCAGGGCACCTTCAAGGAGACGGTGCCGGTCCTGGACGAGCACGGACAGATGACGCCCACCCAGGTCACCCGGGAGCTCGACGTCGATGTCGCCATGCGCTGGGGCACGGGCTACGACACCACCCTGAAGTCGTTCGTGAACATCATCGCGACCCCCAAGGGCGGCACCCACGTCGCGGGCTTCGAGACCGCCGTGGCCGGCACCATGAATGAGGTGCTGCGCGCCAAGAAGCTGCTCCGCGTCGCCGAGGACGACATCGTCAAGGACGACGCCCTGGAGGGCCTCACGGCGGTGGTGACGGTGCGACTGGCCGAACCGCAGTTCGAGGGTCAGACGAAGGAGGTCCTCGGCACCTCGGCGGCCCGCCGCATCGTGAACACCGTGATCGCCAAGGAGCTCAAGGCGTTCCTGACGTCCACGAAGCGGGACGCGGCGGCGCAGGCCCGGGTCGTCATGGAGAAGGCGGTCGCTGCCGCACGCACGCGTATCGCCGCCCGCCAGCACAAGGACGCGCAGCGCCGGAAGACGGCCCTGGAGTCCTCGTCGCTGCCCGCCAAGCTCGCCGACTGCCGCAGCGACGACGTCGACCGCAGCGAGCTGTTCATCGTCGAGGGAGACTCCGCGCTCGGTACGGCGAAGCTGGCCCGGAACTCGGAGTTCCAGGCGCTGCTGCCGATCCGCGGCAAGATCCTCAACGTCCAGAAGTCGTCCGTGACCGACATGCTCAAGAACGCCGAGTGCGGCGCGATCATCCAGGTCATAGGAGCGGGGTCGGGCCGGACCTTCGACATCGACGCGGCCCGCTACGGCAAGATCATCATGATGACTGACGCCGATGTGGACGGCTCCCACATCCGGACCCTGCTGCTGACGCTGTTCCAGCGTTACATGCGGCCGATGATCGAGGCGGGCCGGGTGTTCGCGGCGGTGCCGCCGCTGCATCGCGTCGAGCTCGTCCAGCCCAAGAAGGGGCAGGACAAGTACGTCTACACGTACTCGGACCGAGAGCTGCGCGACAAGCTCATGGAGTTCCAGACGAAGGGCGTCCGGTACAAGGACTCCATCCAGCGGTACAAGGGCCTCGGTGAGATGGACGCCGACCAGCTGGCCGAGACGACCATGGACCCCCGCCACCGCACTCTGCGACGCATCACCTTCTCCGACCTGGAGGCCGCCGAGCAGGTCTTCGACCTCCTGATGGGCAACGATGTGGCGCCGCGCAAGGAGTTCATCTCCAACTCGGCGGCGACGCTGGACCGGTCGCGCATCGACGCGTAACGCCCGCGCCGGCTTGGACCGGGAACCCGGACCGGCGATGCCGGAGTGGGGCCCCGGCCGGGCTTGGCGGGGCCGGGCCGGTGGGCGCGGCTGCGCCGGGAGTGGCCGCCGCGAGTTGGTGAAGTCGCCGGGCTCGGTCCGAGGTGAGTCCGAGACGTGCCTCCGGTTCACCGCGAGGCGCACGAGCGCTTCCGGCGGGGCGCGACGCGGTGAGAACGGGCGGTGTCGGCCGGCGGAGGGTCACCCGCCCACGACCGACTGGCGGCAGCGTCTCTCCACCCGTGGGTGGACGCCGCCGCACTCGCGGATCCACCCGCGATCCACCCCTGCTCCGATCTCCTGACCTGCGGATTTCCGTAGCTTCGAAGGCGTCGGCAGTGCTCGCTGTCGGCACGGCCCTTCTTCGCTCACGGAGGCTCTGATGTCCGGGCTGGTCGACGCGTTTCTGATCGTGGCCGTGGTCGCCCTGGTGATCGCGCGACAGTTCCGTGCGCAGCAGATCGACGCGGGACGGCGCTGGTGGCTGCTGCCCGTCGTCCTGGGTGTCGTGGCGCTGCGCGAGCCCGGCATCGTCGATGCCCATCACCACACGGCGTCGGTCGTCCTGCTCACCGCCGAGCTGCTCGTCGGTCTGGCCACCGGAGCCGCCTGGGCCTGGACCACCCGCATATGGACGGAGCCGGACGGAGTTGTGTGGAGCAAGAGCACCAAGGCGAGCGGCATGGTCTGGTTCGTCGGCATAGCCCTCCGCGTCGGCCTCTACGCCCTCGGTGCCGCCCTGGGCGTCCACCAGGAGTCGTCCGCCCTGCTCCTCGCCCTGGCAGCCACACTGCTCGTCCGCTCCGGGATCCTCGCCCTGCGGGCCCGGTCCCCGCACACGGCTCCGGCACGGGGCGCGGCGTACGGTGACGGCATTCCCCGGCCCGCGTGGAAGGAGCGTGTGTGACGGAGAACGCCTGGACACGCTGGCCTTCGCGGGAAGCACTGGGCCGTGCCGGCGCTGAGCGATCCCGGCGGCTGATCGGCTGGGTCGTGCGGCTGTTGGTGATCGGCATGCTGCTGTGGGGTGCGTACGACAGCACGCACGTCCATGGATGGGGCGTGGCCGGGGCCGTTGCGGGAGTGCTGCTGACCGCCTTCGTCGCCTGGGCGTTCTGGCGCGCCACGCTCGCACACCGGCTCCTGCCGTCGATCGCGCTCATCGCCGTGCTCGTGGGGATCGCGGTCGTGGCACGGGCCGCCGACTTCACAACCGTGGCTCTCGTCATCTGGTGCGGTTGTGCCGTCAGTGCCCTGGAGCGGCTCCCCCTCGCCGCCGCGCTGCCCGTGACGGCGGTCTCCCTCGCGGCCTTCGCCGCGATGAACAACGACGCGTGGCTGACGACGGCGGTGACGGCGGCCGGACTGGCGCTCGCCGGCTACACCCTGCGCCTCGACGCCGAAGCCCGTGGCAGCACCCAGCGGCTGCTGGCCCAGGAGCGGGCCGCGCGGGCGGCGGAGGCGGAGTCGGCGGCCCTCGCGGAACGGGCCCGCATCGCACGGGAGATCCACGACGTGCTGGCGCACAGCCTCTCGGCGCAACTCGTGCACCTGGAGGCCGCCCGGCTTTTGATCGAGCGGGGCGCCGAGCGGGAGCAGATCCTCGAGCGGGTCGTGGCGGCGCGGGGGATGGCGCGGGACGGGCTCGCCGAGACCCGGCAGGCTCTCTCGGCGCTGCGAGGTGATCTCACACCGCTGGAGGACTTCCTGACCCAGCTCGTGGAGACGACCGCCGATGCGGAGGTCACCATTACGGGTGAGCGCAGGGGCCTGTCCGCCGAAGCCTCGCAGGCTGTCCGCAGGGTGGCCCAGGAGGCGCTGACCAATGTCCGCAAGCACGCTCCGGGCGCCAAGGTGCGGCTGAGGCTGGACTACGGCGAACATCAAGTGACCTTGGGCGTACGGGACTCGGGGGGATCGCCGGGCGAACTCACCGCCGCGGGGGCCGGGTACGGTCTGCTGGGCATGCGGGAGCGTGCCGAACTGCTCGGCGGTTCGCTGGAGGCCGGGCCGGACGAGGAGGGGTTCGTGGTGACGTTGAAGGTGCCCGTATGACGGAGGAGGTCCAGGGCAGGACGGCGCGGGTGGTGGTCGCCGACGACCAGACCGTGGTCCGGGAGGGCATCGTGATGCTGCTCGGGTTGCTTCCCGGTGTCGAGGTCGTCGGCGCGGCAGGAGACGGGGACGAGGCGGTGCGGCTCGTGGCCGAACTCGCCCCGGACGTGGTGCTGATGGACCTGCGTATGCCCCGCTGCGACGGCGTGGAGGCGACCCGGCGGATCCGGACCGAGCACCCCGGCACCCAGGTGGTGGTGCTCACCACGTACGCGGACGACGAGTCGCTGTTCCCGGCGCTGCGAGCCGGTGCGCGCGGCTATCTGACGAAGGACGCGGGAGGGGACGAGATCGTCAGGGCGGTGCACAGTGTGCTGTCCGGGGACGCCGGGCTGTCGCCGAGCATCCAGCGGCGGTTGCTGGAGCGGTTGTCGGACCCCGAGCCGCAGCCGGCCGAGCCGGTGGAGGCGCCGGATGGGCTCACGGGGCGGGAGACCGAGGTGCTGGTGCTCATCGCCGATGGGCTCAGCAACCAGGAGATCGCCAGAAGACTGCATGTCTCCACCGCGACCGTGAAGACGCACATCAACAACCTGTTCGCCAAGACGGGGCTCAAGGACCGGGCGCAGGCGGTGCGTTACGCGTATGCGAAGGGACTTGTGCGGCCTCCGGCGGGTTGAGTCACCTGATGGGGTGAAGCGCGAGGGGAAGAAGAGTCGGGGATCTTCCCGTTCTGTCCATCCTTGGGCATGCAGTCAAGCAACGGTCGTCCCCGCGGCGGCGGGGGTGGTCCCGAAAGTGCGGCCGAACACCGTGACGGTCACGACCCGGCACTCGCCGAGGTGCCCGACGCCGTGAGGTACGAGGACCCCTGGTACGACGCGCTCGCCTCCGGCTGGGGTGAGTTGGGTGGTGCGGGCGCGCCTGTGCCGTTGCCGGTTGCTCAGGCCGGGCGCGCGCGGCGGGATGCGGCGGCTGCGGACGTGTACCTCCAGGTGCAGCGCAGTGCGGCCTTCCAGGAGGTGCGCGGCCGGTACCGGAGGTTCGTCGTGCCGGCGTGCGTCGTGTTCTTCGGCTGGTACGTGGCGTACGTCGTGACCGCGACGACCGCGCCCGGCTTGATGGCACGGCCGGTGGCGGGTGCGGTGAACGTGGCGATGGTCGCGGGGCTGGGGCAGTTCCTCACCACCTTCCTGCTGACGTGGGCGTACGCCCGGCACGCGCGGCTGCGCAGGGATCGGGCGGCGCTGGAGCTGCGGTGGGACACGCAGGAGCTGACGCGGGGTATCCGGGGCGGTGCTTCGTGACGGGCAATCATCAGACGCTGGCGCTCCTGCTGTTCAGCGCGTTCGTCGCGGTCACGTTGGCGATCACGACGTGGGTGAGCCGCAACCGGCACGGTTCGGCGGAGGAGTTCTACGCGGGGGGTCGCCTCTTCTCACCGATGGAGAATGGTTTTGCCATCGCGGGCGACTACATGTCGGCGGCATCCTTCCTGGGCATCTCCGGGCTCATCGCGCTCTTCGGGTACGACGGGATGCTGTACTCGGTGGGCTTTCTCGTGGCGTGGCTGGTGGTGCTGTTCCTGGTCGCCGAACTGGTGCGCAACTGCGGGCGGTTCACGCTGGCCGACGTGGTGGCGGCGCGGATGCGTGAGCGGCCGGTGCGGATCGCGGCGGGAACCTCCTCGGTCACGGTGTCCGTTCTGTATCTGGTGGCGCAGATGGTGGGCGCGGGGAGCCTGGTCGCCCTGCTGCTCGGTGGTACCAGCGAGGCGGCGCAGACCTGGACGGTCATCGGGGTGGGCGCGCTCATGGTGATCTATGTGTCGATGGGAGGGATGCGGGCCACCACATGGATCCAGATCGTGAAGGCGGTCCTGCTCCTCAGCGGCACGATCGTCTTGACCGTGCTCGTTCTGGTGCGGTTCCACGGCAATGTCGACCAGCTGCTGCTCACCGCGGCCGAACGCAGCGGGCACGGCGAGAAGTTCCTGGCCCCCGGGCTCAAGTACGGTGAGGACTGGACCGCGCGCTTCGACTTCATGAGCCTCGGACTCGCGCTGGTCCTGGGTACGGCGGGGCTGCCGCACATCCTCTCGCGCTTCTACACCGTGCCCACGGCACGGGCCGCACGCCGTTCGGTGGTGTGGTCGATCGGGCTCATCGGCGGCTTCTATCTGATGACGATCGTCCTCGGTTTCGGGGCGGCCGCGATCGTGGGGCCGGAAGCCGTGCGCGGGTCCAACGCGGCCGGGAACACGGCCGTGCCCCTGTTGGCCCTCGACCTGGGCGGCGGCGCGGACTCCACAGGCGGAACGGTTCTGTTCGCGATCGTCGCCGCCATCGCCTTCGCCACGATCCTCGCGGTCGTCGCCGGGATCACCCTCGCCTCCTCCGCGTCCGTGGCTCACGACCTGTACGCGTCGCTGCGGCGACGGAACGCGAAGCCCCGCAGCGAGGTCGCCGTGGCGCGCCTCGCCGCCGTCGGTATCGGCGTGGTGGCGATCGGGCTCGGCCTCCTGGCCCGCGACCTCAACGTCGCCTTCCTGGTGGGTCTCGCCTTCGCGGTCGCCGCGTCGGCCAATCTGCCGGTGCTGCTCTACTCGCTGTTCTGGCCCGGCTTCACCACCCGGGGCGCGGTGTGGGCGGTGTACGGCGGGCTGATCCCGGCCGTCGTGCTCGTGGTGCTGTCGCCCGTGGTGTCGGGAAGTCCCGCGTCCCTGTTCCCGGGTGTCGACTTCCAGTTCTTCCCGTTGCAGAACCCCGGCCTCGTCTCGATCCCGCTGGGCTTCCTCGCCGGCTGGCTCGGCACGGTCACCTCGGCGGAGGTGGCGGACGAGGCCAAGCACGCGGAGACCGAGGTGCGGTCGCTCACGGGGGCGGGAGCCGCCTAGGCCGTCGAGACGACCACGGGGTGCCATCCGTAAGAGGGAAGGGCACGGTTCCCTTCCCCCGCCCCCACGGGCCGTGCCCTCAGGCGCGGGTCGCCCACACGTAACGGTGTTCCGGGCGGCCCGCGTCGCCGTACTTCAGGGTGAGGCGGGCACGTCCCGTGCGTTCCAGGAGCTTCAGATAGCGCTGAGCGGTCTGGCGGCTCACTCCGGTGCGTTCGGCGATCTCCTGGGCCGACAGGGGGCCTTCGGCGTTCATCAGGGACTGCCGTACGAGCTCCGCGGTCGTGGGGGAGTGGCCTTTGGGCAGGTCCGGTTCCGAGGGTGCGGACAGGGCGCCGAAGATGCGGTCCACCTCGGCCTGTTCCGCCTCGCCGCCGCCATCGAGGGTGCGGCGCAGCTCCGCGTACGCCTCCAGCTTGGCGCGCAGGCCCGCGAAGGCGAACGGCTTGACCAGGTACTGCAGCGCGCCCTGCCGCATCGCCGCCTGCACGGTGGTGATGTCCCGGGCCGCCGTCACCATGATCACGTCGGTCTGGTGGCCGCGGCGGCGCATCTCCTGGACGACCGACAGACCCGTCTCGTCGGGCAGGTAGTGGTCCATGAGGACCAGGTCGAGCCGGGGCAGCAGCTCCACCTGGCGCAGCGCCTCCGCCGCGCTGTGCGCCTCGCCCGCCACATGGAAGCCCGGCACCTTCTCGACATAGGCGGCGTTGACCCGCGCGACACGCGTGTCGTCGTCCACGACAAGGACCTCGATCATCACGACTCCTCCTCGACGACTGCGGGTACGGTGAGCGCCGGTTCCAGGTCGGGGCCCGCCAGGGCCTCCGGCAGGACGACGGTGAACTCAGCGCCCCCGCCGTCGGCCTCGGTCACGGTCGCGCTGCCGCCCTGGCGCTCGGCCAGCCTGCGCACCAGGGAGAGCCCGATGCCGCGCTTGCCGTGTGCCGGCGGCTTCTTCGTGGACCAGCCCTCGGTGAAGACCAGTTCACGCTGTTCCGCGGGGATCCCGGGCCCCGTGTCACGCACCCTGAGCACGGCCGTACGTCCCTCGGCGCGCAACTCGACCTCCACGCGCGCGTGCGGTGTGCCCGCGACGGCGTCCAGCGCGTTGTCCACCAGGTTGCCGACGACGGTGACGATGCCCCGGGGATCGATCAGCTGATCGGGAAGCCAGGTCCGGTCCGAGATCCACAGCGCGACCGCGCGCTCCGCCGCGACGGTCGCCTTGCCGACGAGCAGGGCCGCGAGCAGCGGGTCCCTGATCTTCTCGGTGACCTGCTCCGCGGTGGCGCGATGATCGCCGACCACCTCTCCGACGAACTCCACGGCGTCGTCGTACATCTCCAGTTCGAGCAGCCCGAGGACCGTGTGCATCCGATTGGCGTGTTCGTGGTCCTGGGCGCGCAGGGCGTCGATCAGCCCGCGCGTCGAGTCGAGCTCCCGGCCCAGCTGTTCCAGCTCGGTGCGGTCGCGCAGGGTGGCGACGGCGCCGCCGTCGTCGGTGGGCATGAGGTTGGCGATCAGGACCCGCTGGCCGCGCACGGTGAGCAGGTCGGTGCCGGTCACCCGGCCCGCCAGTACGTCGGTCGTACGGCCCTCGCCGAGCGCCTCGTCCAGGGAGCGGCCGACGGCCTCGTCGCCGATGCCCAGCAGGCGCCGCGCCTCGTCGTTGAGGAGGCGGATACGGCCGCTGCGATCCAGCGCGACGACGCCCTCCCTGATGCCGTGCAGCATCGCCTCGCGCTCCGCGAGCAGCGCCGAGATGTCGGAGAACGCCAGGTCACGGGTCTGCCGCTGGACCCGCCGGGAGATGAGCCAGGCGGCGAGCGCGCCGACGGCCAGGGCACCGCCCGCGTAGGCGAGCAGTCCCGGGATCGCGTGGATCAGCCGGGCCCGCACGCTGTCGTACGCGATGCCCACCGAGACCGCTCCGATGATGTCGCCGTCGCCGTCGCGCAACGGCACCTTGCCGCGGGCCGAGCGGCCCAGGGTGCCGTCGTCGATCTCCATGACCTGCTCGCCGGCCAGCGCCCGCGCGGGGTCGGTGGAGACGATCCCGCCGATCTGCCGCGGGTCGGTGTGCGACCAGCGAACGCCCTTCGTGTTCATGATCACGACGTACTCGGCCTGGGTGGCCCTCCGGATCCGCTCGGCCTCCACCTGTACCGGTCCGTTCACCGACGGGGAGGTGCTCTGCAGGTCCCTCGCGATCTGCGGCTGCTCGGCGGTCGTCTGCGCGATCGCGAGGGCCCGGCGCATCGCCTGGTCGTCCAGCTGGTCGCTCAGCGGCGCGAGGAAGAGCCCGGTCGCGAGCACCGTGACCCCGGCGGCGATCGCGAGCTGCATCAGCAGCAGCTGCGAGAACATCCGCCGCGGCAGACCGAGGCGGAGGCGTCGGGCGGGGGGAGTGGGGCTCATACCCATGACGGTACGCGGACGGGTACGAGCTGCTGTAGGGGTGTGGCGTGGATCTCTTGATCAACACATGGAGGCCGTACGACCCTCATCGCGCGGAAGTCGTACGCCCAGGTCAGCTCGCCAGCGCTGTCGGTGTCAGCTCGCGCACCGCCACCACGTCCATCCGCGCCGGCGAGCCCAGCACCGACGTCCCGCAGCTCTCCGCGCGGGGCGGCAGGGACGCGCTCTGGGCCACGGCGACCCGCCAGTGGCGCCCGTCGACATGCGCGACGGTCACCTCCCAGCGCGGAACCGCGCCGTCCATCCGTACGACGCTCAGCGCGTCCGCCGCGTACTCGGTCGCCGCCGCGCGCACCGCCAGCTCCGCCGCCTGGCCGGGCCGATCCCAGGCCGAGCCTCCGCGGCAGCCCTCCACGACGATCCTTCCGTCCTGGACGCTGTGCAGGATCTCCTTGACGGCGTGGGCCCCGACCCGGCCGTACGCGTAGCCGTAGGGCAGGACGAGCAGCGTCGGCGAGAAGCGATGTCCACCCAGATGGGTGACCTCCCAGACCCCCTCGACCCCGGAGGCGGACAGCTCGGCCGCCAGGGGCCGGCCCAGGAGCGCGCAGCAGCGGTCGCGCTTGCCGTTGGTGCAGACGAGCGCGAGCGGGTCACCTGTGTGGGGGCGTCCGGCGAGCGCCGAGCCGAAGCTGTCGTGGTCACCGGCGCCCAGCGCGGCGAAGTCGAGATCGAGCAGGCGCCGCGGGTCGCGGACCTCGGCGCTGTGCAGCCACACGTTCCCGGGAGCCGTGTGGGACGCGTACACCCGGCGCACGGACGGTGTGCCGCAGTCCGCGTGGCGCCCGGGACGGCGGATGAGCGCGATCCGTACGCCCGTGTCCTTCGCCGCCCGCTCCAGGGCGCGGCCCAGCGCGGGGTCCAGATGGCTCGAGGTGAGCGCATGCGCGCCCCACGGACCGGGCTGCTCGAGGAGCAGCCAGGTCCTCGCGGTCGCCGCGGTCCCGGAAATGGGCTCGTCGAGGTCGCGGGAGACGGATGCACACGTACTCACAGAGGTGAGCCTAACCTGACTTGGCTCGGGGCGACTTCCGACGGTGCTGGTGTCCCGCTACGGCAGGGCTTGAGGCGGCTTGGCGCCTACGTAGAGACCGCTCGGTCGCATGCGCAGCGGGCGCTCCCCGTACTCCTCCAGGGTGTGGGCGATCCAGCCCGCCGTACGGGCGACGGCGAAGATCGTCTCGCCAGCCGTCGCGAGCATCCCGGACGAGGCGGTGAGCACGGCGAGGGCCAGGTCCACGTTGGCGTGCAGCGGGGTGTGGCGGGCGGTGGTGGCCACGACGTCGCGGGCCGCGGCGAGGGCGGGGGCGGCGCGGGGGATCTCCTCCAGGAGGCCGAACAGGGCACGCGCGCGTGGGTCCTCGCCCGGGTAGAGCCGGTGACCCAGTCCCGGGATGCGGCGCCCGGCCCGCAGCTCGTCCGCGATCACGGGGCCCGCGTCGCCGCGGTCGAGCACGTCCAGCAGCAGTCGGTGGGCGAGCCCGCTGGCCGCGCCGTGCAGCGGGCCCTCGAGCACGCCGAGGCCGGCGGAGACGGCCGCGTAGGCGTGCGCGCGGGCCGAAGCGGCGACCCGCACGGCGAGGGTGGAGGCGGCCAGGTCGTGGTCGACGAGCAGCCCCAGAGCGGTGTCCAGGGCGCGCAGGGACGCCTCGTCGGGCTTGCGCGCGCTGAGCCGCGCCCACAGGCGCTCGGCCAGCGAGCCCTCGTCGCGGTGGCCGATCCGCACCGGGGGCAGGGCGGCGACGAGGGTGGGGATGAGGATGCGCGCGGTGCCCAGCACGGCGCTCTCGGACAGGTCGAAGCGCAGCGGGTCCGCGGTCGCGGCGGCGATCGCCGCGACCCGCAACCGGTCGGTGGGCGAGGTGTGTTCGGGCAGTGCGTCGACGGCGCGTCGGGCGACGGAGACGGAGGTGTCGGGGGCCGTGAACGTCGTGCCGGGAAGCATCCGGCCCGTCCACAGCCACTCGGCGATCTCCTCGTAGGAATGGCGCGCGGCCAGTTCGGTCGCGTCGACGCCCCGGAAGTAGTACCGGTCCGTGTCGATGAGCGTGATGCGGGTCCGCACGGACAGCTCGCCGCCGGATCCCGAACTCCCGCCGTTGTCACGCCTGTTGCGCCGGGCGAGCGCCTGTACCTCCTTGGCGTCGAAGGTGCTGCCGCGGCCGCCGGGCACCCGTCGGCTGCCGAGCTGACCGCGGCTCACATAGGCGTAGACGGTCTCGGGCTTCACCCCGAGCAGCTCGGCGGCCTCCTTGGTGGTCAGCCGCCGTCCCTCGAGGTCGGGAACGGGTTCGTGATCGCTCATGAGGTCACCGTATCGGCGTTGAGTGAATGTTGATTCAATCAAGATTGATGGCGTCAGAGTCACCTATGGACGGCCGAATCAATTCCGGGGGGTAAGTCCGTCAAGCACAGAGATCGGTGATGCCGGGGCCAGGGTTTCTCGCTGGCAACCTGAAGAAGCTCGTGGTCATCGACCCGCCCCCTCGAACCAGGCCGCCGACTGCCTCAGGCCAACGTCGGCACCGCCACCGGCGGTTCCGGCCCCACATACCGCGCCGCGGGCCGGATGATCTTCGAGTCCTCTGCCTGCTCGAGGATGTTCGCTCCCCAGCCGACCACTCGCGCCGCCGCGAACGTCGGGGTGAACATCTGCCGAGGCAGGCCGCACAGTTCCATGACCACGCCCGCGTAGAACTCGACGTTGGTGTGGAGTTCACGGCCGGGCTTGAGCTCCGCCAGGATTGCCTCCACGCGCTGCTCGACCTCGGTCGCGAAGTCGACCAGCGGGCCGCCGAACTGTTCCGCGATGCCACGGAGCATGCGGGAGCGGGGATCCTCGGTGCGGTAGACGGGGTGGCCGAAGCCCATGATGCGGTCCCCGGCAAGGACGTGTTGCCGGATCCACGGGTCGATACGGTCCCGGCTGCCGATCTCGTCCAGCGTGTCCAGCGCCCGGCTCGGAGCGCCTCCGTGGAGGGGGCCGGAGAGCGCCCCCACCGCACCGGCCAGCGCGGCCGCCACGTCCGCCCCGGTCGATGCGATCACTCTCGCCGTGAACGTTGACGCGTTGAATCCATGGTCAATGGTCGAGATCAAGTACTGCTCGATCGCCCTCGTCCGGTCCGCGTCCGGTTCCGAACCGGTCAGCATGTAGAGGTAGTTCGCGGCGTACGGCAGATCCGTCCGCGGTTCCACCGGTTCGAGGCCCTGCCCGAGCCGGTACAGCGCCGTCAGCAGCGTGGGTACGGCCGCCGCGGCCGCGACCGTGTCCGCGCGCCGCTGGTCGGCGTCGATGTCGTACACCGGCCGGAACCCCTTCGAGGCCCCGAGCAGGGACAGTGCCGTCCGTAGGCCGGCAAGCGGGCCGGAAGCGCCGCTCGCCGCGGCGAGGGCGGGCAGTACGGCGCGCACGTCCTCGGGCAGGTGACGGAGTTCCGCTGTCTGCGCCGCGAACGCGGACAGTTGCGCGGCGTCCGGCAGGTCGCCGTGGACCATCAAGTACCAGACGTCCTCGAAGCCGCGGGTCCGCGCGAGGTCGACAGCCGAGTACTGGCGGTAGTGATAGAAGCCTTCCAGCCCTCTGACGTCACCGAGTGCGGTGTCGGTGACGACGACACCCGCGAGGCCTCGTGGCACGTCGACGGTGGTGGACGCGGTCTGGTTGATCGGCATGTTCCCTCCTTGAGCTTGATTCGACTGTCCATGCTTGACTAATCCTCTGTCAATATTGACTGAATCAATATATGGGCAGGCGCCGCGAGGTCTGTGAGGGGTCTGTGACACGGCTCTGGCCGGTCGACGGCCGAGCGATCATGGCATGATAGTTGATGTAGCAACTAGATTCGTGAGAGGTGGTCTCGGTGAGCAATGGGGAAGCCGAGTCGGCAGTGATGAGATGCGGGGCGCCGGTCGACGAGGTGCGGCCGGCCGGGACGCCACGGGTCGACGTGCTCTCCGCACGGGACGTGCCCCTGGGGGGACCGCGGTCGATGACGGTGCGGCGGACGTTGCCGCAGCGGGACCGGACACTGATCGGAGCCTGGTGCTTCGCCGACCACTACGGTCCCGACCCGGTCGCCGACAGGGGTGGCATGGCGCTGCCCCCGCACCCGCACACCGGGCTGCAGACAGTGACCTGGCTGTTCGGCGGGGAGGTCGAGCACCGCGACACACTCGGCACCCACGCCGTGGTGCGCCCCGGCGAGATCAACCTCATGACGGGCGGGTACGGCATCGCCCACTCGGAGGTCTCCACCCCGCGCACGACCGTCGTCCACGGCGTGCAGCTGTGGGTGGCGCTGCCGGAGGAGCACCGGAACGCCGACCGGGACTTCCAGCACTACGCGCCCGAGCCCGTGCGAATCCAGGGAGCCGGGATCAGGGTGTTTCTCGGCTCGCTCGCCGGTGAGGTCTCACCGGTGCGGACGTTCTCGCCGTTGCTCGGCGCCGAGATCGTCCTCGAACCGGGTAGGACGATCACCCTCTCCGTGGACGCCGACTTCGAGCACGGCGTCCTGGTGGACAGCGGGGACGTCCGTGTGGCCGACACCCTGCTGCACCGGGCGGAGCTGGGCTATGTACCGCCGGGTGCCGACGCGTTGACCCTGACGAACGAGTCGGACGGTCCGGCGCGGGCGATTCTGCTCGGCGGCACGCCGTTCGAGGAGGAGATCGTCATGTGGTGGAACTTCGTCGGCCGTACGCACGAGGACATCGTCAAGGCCCGCGAGGACTGGGAGACCTCCTCCGACCGCTACGGCACGATCGACGGCTTTCCGGGAGGCCGGCTTCCCGCGCCCGCCCTCCCCAACGCCACGATCAGGCCGCGCCGCAACCCGTCCCGTCGCTGACTTCGCCCAGAAGGGCTTCCCGATCCTGATGTCGAGCCGCAGTCGTAAGAGGCGGTGTGACCTGGGAGCACGCTTCGTCGCGGATCATGGCCCGCAGGACGTCGGCCCATCGGCGGGCAAACGCTGGTGGCGCGGCACGGCGCGACACCCGAGCCGAGGGGTAGGTGCCGCATCAACCAGGTAGGGCGAGGTCGGCGCAGCTGAGACGTTCCGATGCCTACGACGGCTCGCGCACCGGTTCCGCGAGGGTGGCCCGCGCGGCGGCGACCGCCCGTCCGCGTTCCGACTCGGGGAAGCGGCTCAGCATCGCGCGCAGCTCCTCGGCGTCGACGTTGGCGCCGAACGGCTCGGTGCCCGGCTCCAGCCGTACCCCCGAGGCCAGTGGGCCCGCGACGACGGGGTCGAAGCCGAAGTCGTCGACCAGGCGCGAGACGGTGATGAGGTCCTCGGGGTCGTCACCGGCGATGGCGATGGCTTTGCGGCCACGGGTTCCGGCGGGCCGGGATCCTTCCTCGAGGTCGTGGTAGCCCATGTGGTTGAAGGCCTTGACCACGCGCGCGCCGGACAGGAACTCCTGCACGATCTCGCTCGACGAGGTGCGCGGGTCGGTGAGGTCCGCGCGGATGCCGTCGATCTCCCACCAGTAGTTCATCGCGTCGATGACGACCTTGCCCTCCAGGGCCTTGGCCGGGATGCTCCGGTACTTGCCGAGGGGGAGGGCCAGGACGACTATGTCCGCCTTCGCCGCCGCCTGGGCCGCGGTCACCGGGACCGCACCGGGGGTGAGGACTTCGACGGTGAGGGCGATCCTGTCGGGGTCGCCCGAGCCGGCGATGAGCACGCGGTAGCCGGCCGCACGGGCCAGCCGTGCGAGCACGGTGCCGACCTTTCCCGCGCCCAGGATGCCGACGGTCGCAATGGCTGTGCTGGTCATGTCTGTTCCGTTCGGGGGGTCAGGCGGCGAGGAGGTCACGGACCATCGGGAGGACCTTCGTGCCGTACAGCTCGACGGCGCGCAGCCGGGCGCTGATCGGCTGTGCCCCGGTGGTGTAGATGAGGTCGAACCGGCCGACGCCGAGTGCCTTGATGGCGCCCGCCATCTTGTGGGCCACCGTCTCGGGGGAGCCGATGTAGAGGGAGCCGTGCTCGATCTCGTTCGCGTACTCCTCCTTGCTGACCGGCGGCCAGCCGCGCAGCGCGCCGATACGGTCACGGATGACCTTGTAGTGCGGCCAGTGCAGTTCGCGGGCCTCTGCGTCGGTGTCGGCGATGAAGCCGGGCGAGTGCATGCCGACCGGGTGGGCGGTGGTGCCGAACTTGTCGGTGGCGCGCTGATAGAGGTCGATGTAGGGCGCGAAGCGCTCCGGGCTGCCGCCGATGATGGCGATCATGAGCGGGAAGCCGTACTGCGCGGTGCGGATGACGGACTGGGGCGAGCCGCCGACACCGACCCAGGTGGTCAGCCGCCCGGACTCGGTCCTGGGGAAGACGTCGGCGTTGTCGAGCGCGGCCCGCTTGGTGCCGCTCCAGGTGACGGGCTTCTCCTCGAGCAGCTTGGCGAAGAGTTCGATCTTCTCCTCGAACAGCACGTCGTAATCGCTCAGGTCGTATCCGAAGAGGGGGAACGACTCGGTGAAGGAGCCGCGCCCCAGGATGACCTCGGCCCGGCCGTTCGAGAGCGCGTCCACGGTCGAGAACCGCTGGAAGACCCGGACCGGATCGTCGGAGCTCAGCACCGTCACGCCGGACGACAGACGGATCCGCTCGGTGCGCGTGGCGATGCCGGCGAGAACGGTCTCCGGGGTCGAGATCGCGTACTCGGGGCGGTGGTGCTCGCCCAGGGCGATGACGTCGACGCCGACCGCCTCCGCGAGAACGGCCTCGTCGACGACCTGCCGGATGGCCCGCGCGTCGGAGACCGGAGTGCCGGAGTCGTCCTCCGGTACGTCGCCGAACGTGTCCAGGCCGAAGACGAGATCAGACATGGCTGGGTTCCTTCGTGAAGAGGCGTTGCCCGTCCGGGGTGACTGCGTAACACCAACGGTTGACGTGTCAATAATGTCGCGACCTAATTGATGTGTCAACTAAAGAAGGGTGGGGCGATGGACTCACCCTTCGGGAGGCGGAGGGGCGACGGCTGCGTCCCTCCGTGCTGGCCTCGCGCATCGGCTGGCAGCGCAGCCGCCTCTCGCACCATCTCCGGCGTAGGGAGCGGCGAGGGCTCGTACGGCGTGCGGAGTGCGCCGCCGACAGTCGGGGTGCCGAGGTGATGCTGACGACCGAGGGTGCTGAAGCGTTCAAGCGCGCGTCCCTTCCCCATCTGCGCGCCGTCCGTGAACTGTTCGCCAGCCCTCTCACGCGGGATCAGCCGGCCGCGGTCGAACAACTCGCGACGACGCTGCGGACGGGGCTGGAGTCGTCGCGGGGCGCCTGACCGCCCTCGGAGTGGGTACGAGCCGCACGACACGGCGTACAGCTCACGAGGAGAAGCCCGGCGATGCGAAACGTGACCGTAGCCCAGCAGATGGTGGACATCCTGCGCCAGGCGGGCGTGGAGCGGATCTACGGAGTGGTGGGCGACAGTCTGAACCCCGTGGTCGACGCGGTGCGGCGCACCGACGGCATCGAGTGGGTGCACGTACGCAACGAGGAAGCCGCCGCGTTCGCCGCGTCGGCGGAGGCACAGCTGACCGGCAGGCTCGCGGTGTGCGCGGGAAGCTGCGGCCCCGGCAACACCCACCTGATCCAGGGGTTGTACGACGCGCACCGCTCCGGCGCGCCCGTGCTGGCGATCGCCTCGCACATCCCCTCGCACCAGATCGGCACCGGCTTCTTCCAGGAGACGCACCCCGAGCGCGTGTTCACCGACTGCAGCGACTACTGCGAGATGATCAGCACCCCCGAGCAGATGCCCCGCGTACTGCGGATCGCCCTGCAGCGAGCCCTCGGCCACGGCGCGGTCTCGGTGCTCGTCGTCCCGGGCGATGTCACCCACGCCCAGGCGGCCCATCCGACCGGGAGCAGTGACCTGGTCGCCGAGCGCGGCCGGATGGTCCCGCCGGACACGCAGGTGCGGGCCCTGGCCGAGAAACTGAACGCGGCGCGGAAGGTGATGCTGTTCGCCGGCGCCGGGGTCCGGGACGCGCACGCCGAGGTCATGGCACTCGCCGAGAAGGCCGCCGCCCCCATCGGGCACACGCTGCGCGGCAAGGAGTGGATCCAGTTCGACAACCCCTATGACGTCGGCATGAGCGGACTGCTGGGCTACGGGGCGTGCTTCGACGCGATGCACGAGGCCGACCTGGTCGTCCTGCTGGGTACGGACTTCCCGTACAACGACTTCCTGCCGCAGGCGCGGACCGTACAGATCGATCATGACGCGGGGCGCCTGGGCCGCCGTACGGTGCTGGAGCTCGGTGTCCACGGCGACGTACGGGAGACGCTGCGCGCGGTGCTGCCGCTGCTCGAGACGAAGCGGGACCGTTCCTATCTGGACCGCAGCCTGCGCAAGCACGCCAAATCCCTGGAGACGGTGGTCGGCGCCTATACGCGCGACGTCGAGCGGCACACCCCGATCCACCCCGAGTACGCGGCCTCCGTCCTGGACGAACTCGCCGCCGACGATGCCGTGTTCACTGTCGACACCGGCATGTCCAACGTCTGGGCGGCCCGCTATCTGACCCCCAACGGGCGGCGCCGGGTGATCGGTTCCTTCCTGCACGGCACCATGGCCAACGCGCTGCCGCACGCCATCGGCGCGCAGTTCGCCGACCGCGACCGCCAGGTGATCTCGATGTCGGGCGACGGCGGGCTCGGCATGCTGATGGGCGAACTGCTCACCGCGAAGTTGCACGACCTGCCGGTGAAGACGATCGTGTTCAACAACTCCTCTCTCGGGATGGTGAAGTTGGAGATGCTGGTCGACGGCCTGCCCGACTACGAGACCGACCACGAGCCGGTGGACTTCGCGGCGATCGCCCGCGGCGCCGGCATCGAGGCGATCCGCGTCGAGCGGCCCGAGGACGTCACCGCCGGCCTCAAGCAGGCCTTCGCCCACGACGGACCCTTCCTGGTCGACCTGGTGACCGATCCCAACGCGCTGTCGATCCCGCCGCACATCTCGGCCGGCCAGGTGAAGGGTTTCGCGTTCGCGGCAGGTCGCACCGTGCTCGACGGAGGGGTCGGCAAGATGCTGGACCTGGCGCGTGCCAACCTGCGCAACATCCCCCGCCCCTGAAGCCCGCCCACGTGGACCTGTGAGGAAGCGTCATGACTTCGACCAGCCCGGCTTCCGCCCGCGGGGCGGCCCTGCTCGCCGACCCGCTGCTCAACAAGGGCACCGCCTTCAGCCCGCAAGAACGCGCCGAACTCGGCCTGGACGGGCTGCTGCCGCCCGCGACGGAGAGCCTTGAGGAGCAGGCGGACCGGGCGTACGCGGCGTTCCTCGCGTACGACAAGCCGCTCAACCGGCACATCTACCTGCGCCAGCTCCAGGACACCAACGAGGTGCTCTTCTACGACCTGCTCACCCGCCACCTGGAGGAGATGCTGCCGGTCGTCTACACCCCGACGGTCGGCGAGGCGTGCCGGCGCTTCAGCCAGATCTACCGCAGGCCGCGCGGTCTGTTCCTGACCTACGAGGACCGCCACCGCTTCCGGGAGATCCTGCGCAACCGGCCCAACCCGGAGGTCGACGTCATCGTCGTCACCGACGGCCAGCGCATCCTGGGCCTGGGCGACCAGGGCGTCGGAGGCATGGGCATCCCTATCGGCAAGCTCAGCCTCTACACCGCCATCGGCGGCATCCACCCCGCGCGCACCCTGCCGATCCTGCTCGACGCCGGCACCGACAACGAGGAACTGCTGGCCGGCGATCACTATCTCGGCCGCAGGCAGCACCGCGTCACCGGAGACGCCTACGACGAGATGATCGAGGCGTTCGTGTCCGCGGTGGAGGCCGAGCTCCCAGGAACCCTCCTTCAGTGGGAGGACTTCGCGACCGCGCACGCCCGCCCGATCCTCGGCCGCTACCAGGACCGGCTGCTGACCTTCAACGACGACATCCAGGGGACCGCGGCCGTGGCACTCGGCGCGCTGAGCACCGCCACGAAGGTCGCCGGGACGCGGTTGACCGACCACCGCGTCGTGGTCCTCGGCGCCGGGTCGGCGGCGATCGGGGTCGCCGACATGATCCGCACCGCGCTCGTCGAGGAAGGCCTCTCCGAGCAGCAGGCGGCCGACCGCTTCTGGTTCGTCGACATCGACGGTCTCCTGGTGAGCTCCCGCACCGACCTCTCTCCCGAGCAGCGGCTCTACGCGCGCGATGACGCGGAGGTACGACAGTGGGGTGCGCGCGATCTGGCAGGGGTCGTGGGCGAGGTGAAGCCGACGGTGCTGATCGGGCTGTCCACCGCGCACGGCGCGTTCACCGAGGAGATCGTGCGGACGATGGCCGACGCCTGTGACCGGCCGGTGATCCTGCCGCTGTCCAACCCGACCTCGAACGCCGAGGCCGAGCCCGCCGACCTCGCCCGCTGGACCGACGGCAGGGCGCTGGTCGCCGCCGGTTCGCCCTTCCCTCCGCTGAAGCTGGACGGGCGAGAGGTGCCGGTCGCTCAGGCCAACAACGTCTACGTCTTCCCCGCCGTCGGGCTGGCCGTGGCCGCCTGCCGCGCCTCGCGGGTGACCGACCGCATGATGGTGGCCGCCGCGCGGGCCGTGGGGGAGTGCGCGGTACGGGCGGGCACGGACGGGGCCACCCCGCTGCTGCCCCCGCTGGCGGGCATGCGGGAGGCGGCCCGGGAGATCGCCGTGGCCGTGGCCGAGGCCGCGGTGGAGGACGGGGTGGCCCCCCGGGCCACGGAGGCCGAGCTGCGCGACGCGATCTCGGCGACGCAGTGGACACCGCGATACGCGTCCTGACCACGAGATCTCGGACATGGTGCTGTGCTCGTGCTGCTGTTCGGTGGGTCGCCCGTCATCAAGCTGGATGACTTGTCAACTCCTTTACACTCGCTTGTATGGATGACGAGGTGCGGTGGTTGACTGCGGAGGAGCAGCACGCCTGGCGGAGCTTTGTCCGGCTGCACGAGCGGCTGGTGGGCCGTCTGTCACGCTTGCTGCAGACCGAGTCGAAGCTCTCGGCCGCGGACTTCGGCGTGCTGGTCCACCTCACGGATGTGCCGGAAGGCCGGCAGCGTTACCAGGATCTGTCCCGGGCGCTCGAGTGGGAGAAGAGCCGGATGTCCCACCACATCGCCCGGATGGCCGGACGAGGGCTGGTGATCCGCGAGGAGTGCCCCGAGGACGCGCGGGGGGCGTTCGTGGTGATCACGGACGCCGGGCGGGCGGCGATCGCCGCGGCGGCCCCGCTGCATGTGGAGGCGGTGCGAGAACTGTTCCTGGACCATGTCACCCCGGCGGAGCTGCGGACGCTGGCCGACATCTCCGACCGGGTGGTGGCGAAGCTGGACGAGGACCCCGCCTGACCGACCGATCGCGTCAGGAACGCTGGATGATCCATTGAGCCGAGGGCCGAGAAGGAGTCGAGCGGTCCTCCATGCTCCACAGGGCCTTCGCGGCATGACGTGACGTGCGTGTGGCCTGGTGCCGTTCTGGCGCCAGGCCTCATCGATGGAGATCGAGCAGGGACGGGGTGACGGGCTGCTCGCCGGTGGGCGCCCGGGACGCTTGGTGGTGGGGTGCGGCCGGGCGGGGCTCTTTCACGTGACGAGTCCGGTGCGGACGCGTGCCCGTGGTTCAGGCGTCGGGGATGTCCGCTTTGGCGCGGATCAGGGTCTCCCGGCTCACGATGACGATGCGTTCGTAGTCGGCACGGGAGGCATCGGCGGGGAGCTCACGCTCAAGCGCCTCGGTGGCTTCGGTTCCGATGACGGCGAAGTTGCCATCGCTCAGCTCGAACACGTCCGGGCAGCTGGCGCCCGTGTTGGAGCCTCGGGCGCTTGGAGGCACACCGATGCGGCGCACGATTTTCAAGGGGTATCGGTCCTTCGCTGTGTTGGCACAGTGCTGGCAGAACCGTACTGGGGTTGATGAGTGCTACGCGTTCATGCCGCCAAAAGTCGCAGACTCGTGTTGTCGGGGTGACTGAGCGACATGGTGCGGCAGGGCGGGCGGGATCACTCGGACGGAGGGTTGCCCACCACCCACCACTCGTCGGTGTCCGCCTCGTCCAGGTCCCGTACGAGACCGTCGATCATGCGCCCGACGCGTGCCTCGTCGGACGACTGCTTCAAGTTCGCCCGCTGGGCCTTCGACGCGTCCCAGTACTCGCGGAACAGCGGATTCTGCAGCAACTCGCGCATGGCTATGTAGAGCTCCTCCTGGTCCAGCACCTCGGCTCGGAACAGATGGAACAGGTAGGCGTACCACGCGTTGGCGTAGAGGAACTGGCGACGCTTCGCCGCCGGGATGCTCTTGTCGTAGGTGTCGATCACCGCGAAGAGGGTGGGGTCGTCGATCGCCCTGGACAGCAGCTCCCAGTGCATGCGCTGCTGATGCGCATACCCCTTGCGCCGAACCGCCAGCGCTTGGAGTTCCAGTCGCCTCTCGTGCAGTCGGGTCGCGTCGAGGTGCCGTTGGCGTGCTGCCATCGTCACCGTGGCAGCCAGGAGCGCGAACGTGGCGGAGCTCAGCCTCCCCGCGAAGTGCCTAAGTGTGGCCATGTCAACCCCCGAATCAGGCGGCCGTCCGCCGGTCGTCGGGGTGCGGGTCGACGGAAGGGGACCGGCGAGCGATGGGCGGCGCTTGCCGTCTCCCAGAGTGCCGAGCGGCTCTGATCGGCGGGGGAGGCGGAGAGGAGGCGCACGGAAGGAAGCGAGGGTCGCACGAACCGGCGCCTTGCCCAACGTCTGCCCCGCAAGTGCTGCTAACAATCGTTCACTTCGCGGTGATTCTTCCGGCTCGTATCCTGGTCCGGCATTCAATCCTCGTACGTGCGCCGGGCCCACGATCCGGTGCACGCATCGGTGTCAGAGAGGTCGCACGTTGAGTCAGCCGAGTCACACCCTTCGGCAGATCCCGGTCGTCGTACTCGCCGGATTCCTCGGTTCCGGCAAGACCACCCTCCTCAACCATCTCCTGCACCGCAGCGGAGGCAGTCGTATCGGCGCGATCGTCAACGACTTCGGGGCCATCGAGATCGACGCCATGGCCGTCGCGGGCGCCCTGGGCGACTCCACCGTCTCCCTCGGCAACGGCTGCCTGTGCTGCGCCGTCGACGTCGGCGAGCTGGACGGGTACCTCGAACGGCTGGCCCGTCCGGACACCGGCATCGATGTGATCGTCATCGAGGCCAGCGGGCTCGCCGAACCCCAGGAACTCGTGCGCATGGTGCTCGCGAGCGAGCATCCGGGGATCGTCTACGGCGGACTCGTCGAGGTCGTCGACGCCGCCGAGTTCGACGACACCCGCGCCAGGCACCCCGAGATCGACCGGCATCTCGCCCTCGCGGACCTCGTCGTGGTCAACAAGCTCGACCGCGCGGCCGACGGCGAGCGTGTCCTCGGACTCGTACGGTCCCTCGTCGACCGTGCCGCCGTGGTGCCCGCCGCCTACGGCCGCGTCGACCCCGAGTTCCTCTTCGACTGCCGGCCCGGCGAGGAACGGATCGGGCAGCTCTCCTTCGACGACCTGCACCACCACGGGCACGGGGACGACCTGCACGACGGGCATCTGCACGCCGCGTACGAGAGCCTCTCCTTCGCCTCCGGGACGCCGCTCGATCCGCGCCGGCTGATGCGGTTCCTCGACAGTCGGCCCGAGGGGCTGTACCGGATCAAGGGGTACGTCGACTTCGGGGCGTACGACACCCGGAACCGTTACGCCGTCCATGCCGTCGGGCGGTTCCTGCGCTTCTACCCGGAACCCTGGCCCGCGGACGCCGAGCGCCTCAGCCAGCTGGTTCTCATCGGCTCCGGCATCGACGTGCCCGCGCTCGGCAAGGAACTGGAGGGGTGCGGGAGCGACGCCCCGCACACCGCCGACGAGCACGGAATGTGGGGCGTCCTGCGCTACGTACAGGATCCCGAAGAAGACCTTCAGGACCCCGCGCTCTAGACCGGCCCCGCCACCACCGACACCGTCTTCGCCAGCGACACCCCCGAACCGTCGCGGCGCGGGTCGATCTCCGGCAGGTCCGCCGGTGTGCCGTTCTTCTGCGCGGCGCGGGCCGGTACGGGGCCCGCCCAGGCCAGGGACAGGCAGTCCTCGCCCTTCAGGAACCGCTGGCAGCGGACGCCGCCGGTGGCGCGGCCCTTGCGCGGGTACTGGTCGAACGGGGTCAGCTTGGCCGTCGTCTGGACGGAGTCGTCCAGCGTGCCGCGCGAGCCCGCGACCGTGAAGACGACCGCGTCCGCGGCCGGGTCCACCGCGGTGAAGGAGATGACCTTCGCGCCGTCCGTGAGCTTGACGCCCGCCATGCCTCCCGCGGGCCGGCCCTGCGGGCGGACCTGCGAGGCCTGGTAGCGCAGCAACTGCGCGTCGTCCGTGATGAAGACCAGGTCCTCCTCACCGGTGCGCAGCTCGACCGCGCCGACGATCCGGTCACCGTCCTTCAGCGTGATGACCTCCAACTCCTCCTTGTTGGACGGATAGTCGGGCACCACACGCTTGACGACACCCTGCTCGGTGCCGAGCGCCAGACCCGGCGACGACTCGTCGAGGGTCATCAGGCAGACCAGCGTCTCGCCGTCCTCCAGGGAGACGAACTCCGTCAGCGGAGCCCCTCCGGCGAGGTTCGGCGCCGACGCCGTATCCGGCAGTTGCGGCAGGTCGATGACGCTGATCCGCAGCAGCCGGCCGCTCGACGTCACCGCGCCCACCTCACCGCGCGCGGTCGCCGGGACCGCCGAGACGATCACGTCGTGCTTCACGCGCCGGCTGTCCGCGTCCTCCGGGAAGGGCTCACCGTTCGCCGTACGGGCCAGCAGACCCGTCGAGGACAGCAGCACCCGGCACGGGTCGTCCGCCACCTGAAGCGGAACGCCGGCCGCGGGGGCGACCGCTCCCGCCTCCAGCAGGACCGTACGCCGGTCGGTGCCGAACTTCTTGGCCACCGCGGCCAGTTCGGTGGAGACCAGCTTGCGCAGCTCGGTGTCCGAGTCGAGGATCCGGGTCAGCTCCTCGATCTCCGCGTTGAGCCGGTCCTTCTCGGACTCCAGCTCGATGCGGTCGAACTTGGTGAGCCGGCGCAGCGGCGTGTCCAGGATGTACTGCGTCTGGATCTCGCTCAGCGAGAAACGCTCCATCAGGCGCTGCTTGGCCTGCGCGGAGTTGTCGCTGGAGCGGATGAGGCGGATGACCTCGTCGATGTCGACGAGCGCCGTGAGCAGGCCCTCCACCAGGTGCAGACGGTCACGGCGCTTGGTGCGGCGGAACTCGCTGCGCCGCCGCACGACCTCGAAGCGGTGGTCGAGGTAGACCTCCAGGAGCTCCTTGAGGCCCAGCGTCAGCGGCTGGCCGTCGACCAGCGCGACGTTGTTGATGCCGAAGGACTCCTCCATCGGCGTCAGCTTGTACAGCTGCTCCAGGACCGCCTCCGGCACGAAGCCGTTCTTGATCTCGATGACCAGGCGCAGGCCGTGCGCACGGTCGGTGAGGTCCTTGACATCGGCGATGCCCTGGATCTTCTTCGAGCCGACCAGGTCCTTGATCTTGGCGATGACCTTCTCCGGGCCGACCGCGAAGGGCAGCTCGGTGATGACCAGGCCCTTGCGGCGGGCCGTGACGGTGTCCACCGACACCGTGGCGCGGATCTTGAAGGTGCCGCGGCCCGTCTCGTAGGCGTCCCGGATGCCGGCCAGACCGACGATCCGGCCGCCGGTGGGCAGGTCGGGGCCCGGGACGTACTTCATCAGGGTCTCGAGATCCGCGTTGGGGTGGCGGATCAGATGGCGGGCGGCCGCGATGACCTCGGAGAGGTTGTGCGGGGGCATGTTCGTGGCCATGCCGACCGCGATGCCCGACGCGCCGTTCACCAGCAGGTTCGGGAACGCGGCGGGCAGCGCCACCGGCTCCTGCTCCTGGCCGTCGTAGTTGGGGGCGAAGTCGACCGTGTCCTCGTCGATCGACTCGGTCATCAGGCTCGTCGCCTCGGCCTGGCGGCACTCGGTGTACCGCATGGCGGCCGGCGGGTCGTCGTTGCCCAGCGAACCGAAGTTGCCGTGGCCGTCGACCAGGGGCACACGCATGGAGAAGGGCTGGGCCATGCGCACCAGGGCGTCGTAGATCGACGCGTCGCCGTGCGGGTGCAGCTTGCCCATGACCTCGCCGACGACACGGGCGCACTTCACATAGCCGCGGTCGGGGCGCAGGCCCATCTCGTTCATCTGGTAGACGATGCGGCGGTGCACCGGCTTGAGGCCGTCACGGGCGTCCGGCAGGGCGCGGGAGTAGATGACCGAGTACGCGTACTCGAGGAAGGAGCCCTGCATCTCGTCGACGACGTCGATGTCGAGGATCTTCTCCTCGAACGAGTCGTCGGGCGGCGGGGTCTTCGTGCTTCGGCGGGCCATCGCTGCCGGCTCCTCTTTTCTGGTCGCTCGCCTTCGGGTCGCGCCCCTTCGGCTCACTCTTGCTGAAGCGTGAACGGGTTCTGACGCGGACCATTGTGGACCGTGGCACTGACAACGCGGACGACGACCCGGCGTCAGCCGTCCCGCCGTGTGTTCACCCGTACGGCGCGCGGCACCCGCCCGCAGGCTACGGGATCTCGCTGTCGGCGTACGACCACCGGGAACTTCACCGGCGCTCCGCACGCTTGCATACAGTGGCAGGACCGGCAGAAAAACGCGGTTCAGATCAACCGCACCGCGATCGAAGGGACGTACATGCCCATGGGTCACACGGCCACAGACCAGGCAGGCACCGGAGGCCTGACAGCAACGGAGCACCGCCTGGCCAACGGGCTGCGCGTGGTGCTCTCCGAGGACCATCTGACCCCGGTCGCGGCGGTGTGCCTCTGGTACGACGTCGGCTCGCGTCACGAGGTCAAGGGCCGTACCGGCCTGGCTCACCTCTTCGAGCACCTGATGTTCCAGGGCTCCGGACAGGTCAAGGGCAACGGCCACTTCGAGCTCGTCCAGGGCGCGGGCGGCTCGCTCAACGGCACCACGAGCTTCGAGCGCACCAACTACTTCGAGACCATGCCCACCCACCAGCTGGAGCTCGCCCTCTGGCTGGAGGCCGACCGCATGGGCTCGCTGCTCGCCGCCCTCGACGACGAGTCGATGGAGAACCAGCGGGACGTCGTCAAGAACGAGCGCCGGCAGCGCTACGACAACGTCCCCTACGGCACGGCGTTCGAGAAGCTGACCGCCCTCGCCTACCCCGAGGGCCACCCGTACCACCACACGCCGATCGGTTCGATGGCCGACCTGGACGCGGCCACGCTGGAGGACGCGCGCGCGTTCTTCCGGACGTACTACGCCCCGGGTAACGCGGTGCTGTCCGTCGTCGGCGACATCGACCCCGAGCAGACGCTCGCCTGGATCGAGAAGTACTTCGGCTCGATCGCGTCCCACGACGGCAAGCCCGCCCCGCGCGACGGCTCGCTGCCCGAGATCATCGGCGAGCAGCTGCGCGAGGTCGTCGAGGAAGAGGTCCCCGCGCGCGCGTTGATGGCGGCCTACCGGCTGCCGCACGACGGCACGCGCGAGGCCGACGCGGCCGACCTGGCACTCACCGTCCTCGGTGGCGGCGAGTCCTCCCGCCTCTACAACCGGCTGGTACGCCGCGACCGTACGGCCGTGGCCGCCGGCTTCGGCCTGCTGCGGCTCGCCGGGGCGCCCTCCCTGGGGTGGCTGGACGTGAAGACGTCCGGTGACGTCGAGGTGCCGGTCATCGAGGCGGCGATCGACGAGGAGCTCGCCCGGTTCGCCGCGGAGGGCCCCACGGCCGAGGAAATGGAGCGCGCCCAGGCCCAGTTGGAGCGCGAGTGGCTGGACCGGCTCGGCACCGTCGCGGGCCGCGCCGACGAACTGTGCCGCTACGCCGTCCTGTTCGGCGACCCGCAGCTCGCCCTCACCGCCGTCAACCGGGTGCTCGAAGTGAGCGCCGAGGAAGTCCAGGCGGTCGCCAAGGCCCGCCTGCGCCCCGACAACCGCGCGGTGCTCGTCTACGAGCCCGTCTCCGCGGAGACCGCCGAGGACGCGGATCCGCCGGAGGACCCCGAGGCCGAGGCCACCGTCGAGGCCGGCGACAAGAACGAGGAGGCGGCCAAGTGACCGAGCTCGCCACGATGGAGTTCCACCCCCGGCCGCAGGCGGGCGAGGCCCGGCCGTGGGCCTTCCCGGCCCCCGAGCGCGGCACGCTCGACAACGGCCTGACGGTCCTGCGCTGCCACCGCCCCGGCCAGCAGGTCGTCGCCGTCGAGGTCCTCCTCGACGCCCCGCTGGACGCCGAGCCGGCCGGCCTGGACGGCGTCGCCACGATCATGGCGCGGGCCTTCTCGGAGGGCACCGACAAGCACACCGCCGAGGAGTTCGCCGCCGAGCTGGAGCGGGCCGGTGCCACGCTCGACGCCCACGCCGACCACCCCGGCGTACGGCTGAGCCTCGAGGTCCCGGCGTCGCGTCTGCCCAAGGCGCTCGGTCTGCTGGCCGACGCCCTCAGGGCGCCCGCGTTCGCGGACAGCGAGGTCGAGCGCCTCGTCACCAACCGCCTCGACGAGATCCCGCACGAGCTGGCCAACCCCTCCCGCCGGGCCGCCAAGGAGCTCTCCAGGACCCTGTTCCCGGCGGACCTGCGCATGTCCCGCCCGCGCCAGGGCACCGAGGAGACCGTCCAGAACATCGACTCCGCGGCCGTACGCGCCTTCTACGAGAAGCACGTCCGCCCGGCCACCGGCACCGTCGTGGTCGTCGGTGACCTCACCGGCATCGACCTGGACGCGCTGCTCGCCGACACCCTCGGCTCGTGGACCGGCTCCCAGGCCGAGCCGCGTCCGGTGCCGCCGATCACCGCCGACGACACGGGCCGTGTCGTCATCGTGGACCGCCCCGGCGCCGTCCAGACGCAGCTGCTGATCGGCCGTATCGGCGCCGACCGGCACGACCGCGTGTGGGCCGCGCAGGTGCTCGGCACGTACTGCCTCGGCGGCACCCTCACCTCCCGCCTGGACCGCGTCCTGCGTGAGGAGAAGGGCTACACCTACGGGGTGCGCTCGTTCGGGCAGGTCCTCAGGTCCGCCCCCGACGGAACGGGTGCCGCGATGCTCGCCATCAGCGGCTCCGTCGACACCCCGAACACCGGTCCGGCCCTGGACGACCTGTGGACGGTCCTGCGCACCCTTGCCGCGGAGGGGCTGACCGACGCCGAGCGGGACGTCGCCGTGCAGAACCTGGTCGGCGTGGCCCCGCTGAAGTACGAGACCGCGGCGGCCGTCGCGAGCACGCTGGCCGACCAGGTCGAGCAGCACCTGCCCGACGACTACCAGGCCACGCTGTACCGGCAGCTCGCCGCGACCGGCACCGTGGAGGCCACCGCAGCGGCCGTCAACGCCTTCCCGGTGGACCGGCTGGTGACGATCCTGGTCGGCGACGCGTCCGCCATCAAGGCGCCCGTCGAGGCCCTCGGGATCGGTGAAGTGAGCGTCGTGTCCGCCGAGTAGCGGCACGCGCGTGAAGGGGCCCTGGTGACTGACGTGTCACCAGGGCCCCTTAATGTCCGAATTAGGGGAGAGGTTGCCTGTCTGCCCTGTGGCATGCGCTACAAAACCCCTGATCCGTTTGGGGATTGAAAGTCGCCCCGCTTAGCGTCATCCGGGCTGTTCGTCAGGCAGTGCGCCGCGCCCGCGGCACCGGACAGCCATCGCCGAGTCCCCGTACGGCGCGAGCCAGGGGAGCCGGGGACCCACATTCATGTAGTCCCTGGGGTGAATCGGACGCCCGCGCGCGCAGCGAGGGGGTCCGTAGGAGACCTTCCTGCTCCGAACCCGTCAGCTAACCCGGTAGGCGAGAAGGAAGGAAAGGACCAGCCACCACATGGCGTTCACGCGCGCCACCGGGAAGCACCGCCGTCCCAGCAGGATGAAGCGCACCACCGCCCACGTGGCGGGGGTCGCGGCCCTCACCACCACCGGCGTCATCGGCACCCTCGCCGCCCCGGCCCTCGCGGCGGAGCCCGCGGCCGAGCAGACCGGCCTCACCCCGGTCGTCACCATCGGCGACTCGGTCGCCGCCCAGATCGACGCCCAGGCCGAGGCCCAGCAGCAGGCGGCCATCGAGGCCGCCGAGCAGAAGGCCCGGCAGAAGGCCGAGCAGGCGGCGCTCAAGAAGGCCGCCGCCAAGGCCGAGAAGGAGCGCGAGGCCAAGGAGCGCGCCGCCCGCGCCGCCGCCGAGCGCAAGCGCCTCAACAGCTATGTAGCCCCGATATCGGGCTCGTACATCTCCACCGGCTACAAGGCCGGCGGCGGCGTCTGGTCCTCCGGCAGCCACACCGGCGTCGACTTCCACGCCGCCACCGGCACCTCCGTCCACGCGGTCGGCTCCGGCACGGTCGTCGAGGCCGGCTGGGGCGGGTCGTACGGCAACAACATCGTGATCAAGATGAACGACGGCACGTACACCCAGTACGGGCACCTGTCGTCCATCGGTGTTTCGGTGGGCCAGACGGTCACCCCGGGCCAGCAGATCGGCCTCTCCGGCGCGACCGGCAACGTCACCGGGCCGCACCTGCACTTCGAGGCCCGCACGACCGCGGAGTACGGCTCGGACATCGACCCCGTCTCCTACCTGCGTTCGCATGGCGTGAACGTCTGACGACGGACCGCGAGATCTTCTGAAACCCCGGCTCACCGAGCCGGGGTTTTGCCGTTTCTGTCGCCCTGTTGTCCAAAAAATATGCATGGATTCCGGCCCGCCATCGGAAATTCCTGTTCTTTGCAATAGAGTCACTGAACACACGTCAATCATCGACGTTTCACGGGGATTAAGGCGGAGGTCGGTCATGCGTATTCCGGCGCACTCGGTATGCACCGCGATCAGGGACGACATCGTCGCCGGTGTCTACGAGCGCGGCAGCCGCCTCACCGAGGAACTCCTCGCCCGTCGCTACGGGGTCTCCCGTGTCCCCGTCCGGGAGGCGCTGCGCACTCTGGAGGCCGAGGGCTTCGTGGTGACGCGGCGCCACGCGGGCGCGTGCGTGGCCGAACCGACCGAGCAGGAGGCCGCCGACCTGCTGGAGATGCGGATGCTCCTGGAGCCCCTGGGTGCCTCACGGGCCGCCCAGCGGCGCACCGAGGCGCATCTGAAGGTCCTGCGCGGTCTGGTCAGGCTGGGCCAGGAGCGGGCCAGGAGGGGCAACAGCGATGACCTGCGGTCCCTGGGAGGCTGGTTCCACGAGACGCTCGCCCAGGCCTCCGGCAGCCCCGCGCTGACCTCGATGCTGACCCAGCTACGGCACAAGATCTCCTGGATGTACGCCGTGGACGCCCCGGTCAACCCCGTCGAGTCCTGGGCGGAGCACGGTGCCATCGTCGACGCCGTGGCGCGCGGCGACGGAGAGCGCGCGCGGGCGGTCACGGCTCTGCACACGGAGCGCTCGACAGCCGTGCACCGGCTCCGATTCACCGGCACGGGAGATCGGCCGGAGCGTGTGAGGAACTCGCAACATCCCGTAAACATGCCGAGCCTGCGGCATTAACACAAGAGCCGTATACAAAGAGGCAGTAATTCGCGGGGGATTATTTCCGCTGCCTGTGAGCGAGAAATGCAAAGGGCTCGCCCGATAAATTCGGACGAGCCCTTCTGTGGTGCCGTGAATCAGCCGGCCCCGGTAAATCAGACGGTCTCGGGAAGCTCCTCGAGACCCTCGGAGACCAGCTTCGCCAGTCGGTCGAGGGCGGCGTCCGCGCCCTCGGCGTCGGAGGCGAGGACGATCTCCTCGCCGCCCTGGGCGCCGAGGCCCAGAACCGCCAGCATGGAGGCCGCGTTGACGGGGTTGCCGTCGGCCTTGGCGATCGTCACGGGGATACCGGAGGCCGTGGTGGCCCGGACGAAGATGGAAGCGGGGCGGGCGTGAAGACCCTCGGCCCAGCCGACGTTGACGCGGCGCTCAGCCATGTGATGCTGCCCTTCGGTGTTCAGGGTTGTCTAGACCAGTTTCCCACAACGTGAAGCTTCTCCGGAGCGGACGTGCGTCCCGTCCGGGGTGAGTCGCCGGACCGCGGCCTCGGTCCGGCTTCCGTCCTTGCGATCCTCTTGCGTTCTCCACAGACTGCCTCGCGCCGTTGTCGTACGCGAGCCGTAATCTGGGGCCCATGCAGACCTCGCCGGACCGGCACGAGTACCCCGCGCACTGGGAAGCCGACGTGGTGCTGCGCGACGGCGGCACCGCGCGCATCCGCCCCATCACCGTTGATGACGCCGAGCGCCTGGTCAGCTTCTACGAGCAGGTGTCGGACGAGTCGAAGTACTACCGCTTCTTCGCGCCCTACCCTCGCCTGTCCGCCAAGGACGTCCACCGCTTCACGCACCACGACTTTGTGGACCGGGTGGGACTCGCCGCCACGGTCGGCGGTGAGTTCATCGCCACCGTACGCTACGACCGCATCGGCGCCGATGGGATGCCCGCGTCCGCACCAGCCGACGAGGCCGAGGTCGCTTTCCTCGTGCAGGACGCCCACCAGGGCCGGGGCGTCGCCTCCGCCCTCCTCGAACACATCGGGGCCGTGGCCCGCGAGCGCGGCATCCGCCGCTTCGCCGCCGAGGTGCTGCCCGCCAACAACAAGATGATCAAGGTGTTCAGGGACGCCGGGTACACCCAGAAGCGCAGCTTCGAGGACGGCGTCGTCCGCCTGGAGTTCGACCTCGAACCCACCGACCGCTCCCTCGCCGTGCAGTACGCGCGCGAGCAGCGCGCCGAGGCGAGGTCGGTGCAGCGGCTGCTGACGCCCGGCTCGGTCGCCGTGATCGGTGTCGGCCGCACCCGTGGCGGCGTGGGCCGCGGCATCTTCGACAACATCCGCGACGCCGGCTTCACGGGCCGGCTGTACGCCGTGAACAAGGCCTTCCCCGACAAGGAGCTCGACGGCGTTCCCGCCTACCGCTCGGTGCGCGACATCGAGGGGCCCGTCGACCTCGCGGTCGTCGCCGTGCCCGCCGAGCACGTCCCCCAGGTCGTCACCGAGTGCGGCGAGCACGGCGTGCAGGGGCTCGTGGTGATCTCCGCCGGGTACGCCGAGAGCGGCCCCGAGGGACGCGAACGGCAGCGCGAACTCGTACGGCACGCGCGCGCGTACGGCATGCGGATCATCGGGCCCAACGCCTTCGGCATCATCAACACCCACCCGGACGTGCGGCTGAACGCGTCCCTGGCCAACGAGAAGCCCCGCCCCGGCCGTATCGGTCTGTTCGCCCAGTCCGGCGCCATCGGCATCGCCCTGCTGTCCCGGCTGCACCGGCGCGGCGGCGGGGTCACGGGGACCACGGGCGTGTCCACCTTCGTCTCCTCCGGCAACCGCGCGGACGTGTCCGGCAATGATGTCCTGCAGTACTGGTACGACGACCCGGACACCGACGTGGTCCTCATGTACCTGGAGTCCATCGGCAATCCGCGCAAGTTCACCCGCCTCGCCCGCCGCACCGCGGCCGCCAAGCCGCTGGTCGTCGTCCAGAGCGCCGGCGCCGCCCCCCAGGGGCACGCCGTACGCGCCACCCGGCTGCCGCACTCGACGGTGTCCGCCCTGCTCGCGCAGGCCGGTGTGATCCGCGTGGACACGATCACCGAGCTCGTCGACACCGGCCTGCTGCTCGCCCGGCAGCCCCTCCCGGGCGGCCCGCGCGTGGCGATCCTCGGCAACTCCGAGTCCCTGGGCCTGCTGACCTACGACGCCTGCCTCTCCGAGGGGCTCAGGCCGCTGACGCCGCTGGACCTGACGACGGCCGCCTCGCCCGCGGACTTCCACACCGCCCTGTCGCGCGCGCTGGCGGACGACACCTGCGACGCGGTGGTCGTGACCGCGATACCCGCCGTGGGGGAGGGCTCCGCCGGGGACGCGGCGCTCGCCGAGGCGCTCAGGTCGGCGGCCGAGCGGGTGCCGGGCAAGCCGGTGCTGGTGGTCCACGTCGAGCTGGGCGGACTCGCGGAGGCACTGTCCGCCGCGGCCAGCACGGCACCGCAGGCCGCCACGCCGAGCGCCTCCCACCCCTTCCGCGCCCTGGACCGCCTCGCCGCCAAGGCCCCCGAAGAGGCACCCGAGAACTGCTCCCGCCTCATCCCCGCCTACCCCGCCGCGGAGCGCGCCGTCCGCGCCCTCGGCGAAGCCGTGAAGTACGCGCAATGGCGACGCGACGCCGCCGAGCCCGGCAAGGTGCCCGAGTACATCGACGCGGCCATCGACGAGAAGGGCGCCGCCGAACTCATCGACGGCCTCCTCGCGCGCGGACAGGGCCTGACCCTCGGCACCGAAGAGACCTGCGAACTCCTCGGCACGTACGGCGTCCAGGTGCACCGGGCCCTGCCCGCACCCACCCCCGACGAGGCCGCCGTGGCCGCCCGCACCCTCGGCTACCCCGTCGCCCTCAAGGCCACCGCCCCGCACCTCAGGCACCGCGCCGATCTGGGCGGCGTACGGCTCGATCTCGCGGACGAGGAACAACTGCGGCGGGCGTACGCCGAGTTGGCCGAGCTGTTCGGGACGCCCGAGGAACTGCGTCCGGTCGTCCAGCGGATGGCGCCACGTGGCGTGGACACCGTCGTACGGGCCGTCATCGACCCCGCGGCCGGAGCCGTGCTCTCCTTCGGGCTCGCCGGAGCCGCCTCGCAGCTGCTCGGGGACGTCGCGCACCGGCTGATTCCGGTCACCGACCGTGAGGCGACCTCTCTGGTCCGCTCCATCCGGACGGCACCGCTCCTGTTCGGCTGGAGAGGCTCGGCGCCGGTCGACACGGCGGCCCTGGAGGAGCTGCTGCTGAGGGTGTCCCGCCTCGTCGACGACCACCCCGAGGTCGTCGCGGTGACCCTGGAACCCGTCGTCGTCGCCCCGCACGGCCTGAGCGTCCTCGGCGCGTCCGTACGCCTGGCACCCCCGCCCGCCCGCGACGACCTCGGCCCGCGGACCCTGCCCGCGTACTGAGACACCCCTGAGCGGTGCCTCGCAGTCAGTCGCCCCCCGTAGGATGGGGGTCATGGCCAAGACCAGTACGACGACCCAGGGGCTGCGAGCGGCGATCGAGCGCAGCGGCTACTACCCGGCCCTCGTGGCCGAGGCGGTGGAGGCCGCTGTGGGCGGCGAGCCCATCCGGTCGTACCTGGTCCACCAGGAGACGACGTTCGACCAGAACGAGGTGCGGCGGCATGTGACCGTGCTCGTCCTCACCGGCAACCGCTTCATCGTCAGCCACACCGACGAGCAGGCCGCCGACACCACCTCCCCGACGCCGTACGCCACGACGTCCACGGAGTCCGTGAAGCTTGGCCGGATCTCCTCGGTCGTGCTCAGCCGCGTGGTCGCCAACCCGGAGCAGTACCAGCCGGGCACCCTGCCCCGCGAGGTCGTGCTGACCATCGGCTGGGGCGCCGTCTCCCGGATCGACCTGGAGCCGGCCGCCTGCGGCGACCCCAACTGCGAGGCCGACCACGGCTACACGGGCAACTCGACCGCCGACGACCTCAGCCTGCGGGTCAGCGAGGCCGGCGACGGCCCCGACACGGTCCGCCAGACCCTCGCCTTCGCCCAGTCCCTCTCCGAGGCGACCGCGGACACCGCACACTGATGGCGCAGCCCACCGCCTGGGAGCCCTACCCGGAACCACTGGCCGTCGACTCCGCACCGCTGCCCGAGTACGGCAGCGGCTCCCTCGCCGACCTCCTGCCCACGCTCGCCGCCGGCATGGGCGTACCCGGCACGACCGCCACGATCACCGAGCTGACCCCCGCCGACCGGAACTGCGTGTTCCTGATCGACGGCCTCGGCTGGGAACAGCTGCTGGCGCACCCGGACGAGGCCCCCTTCCTGGCCTCGCTGCTCTCGAGCTCGCGCGGCGGCACCGGCCGGCCGATCACCGCCGGCTACCCGGCGACCACCGCGACCTCCCTCGCCTCCGTCGGCACCGGACTGCCGCCGGGCGCACACGGACTGCCCGGCTACACCGTGCGCAACCCCGACACCGGCGAGCTGATGAACCAGCTGCGCTGGCAGCCGTGGACCTCGCCGCGTGTGTGGCAGCCGTACCCCACGGTCTTCCAGCTCGCCCACGACGCGGGCGTGCACGCGGCGCAGGTGTCCTCACCGACCTTCGAGAACACCCCGCTGACCAAGGTCGCGCTGAGCGGCGGAAAGTTCGTCGGCCGGCTGGCGGGCGAGGACCGCATGGACCTCGCGGCCGAGCAGCTGGCCGCCGCCGACCGCGCGCTCGTCTACACGTACTACGCCGAACTCGACGGCGCGGGGCACCGCTTCGGCGTCGACTCCGACACCTGGCGCGGCCAGCTCATGCACGTGGACCGTCTGGTGCAGCGCCTCGCGGAGCAGCTCCCGCCGCGCAGCGCGCTCTACGTCACCGCCGACCACGGCATGGTCGACATCCCCTTCGACGAGCAGCACCGCATCGACTTCGACGAGGACTGGGAGCTGCGCGCCGGGGTCGCCCTGCTGGGCGGCGAGGGCCGGGCCCGCCATGTCTACGCGGTGCCGGGCGCCGAGAACGACGTCGTGACCTGCTGGCGCGAGGTGCTCGGCGAGCAGTTCTGGGTGGCCTCGCGGGACGAGGCGATCGCGGCGGGCTGGTTCGGACCCCACGTCGACGACCGGGTGTACGCGCGCCTCGGCGACGTGATCGCGGCCGCGCGGGACGACGTCCTGATCATCGCGTCCGAGCGGGAGCCCAAGGAATCGGCGATGGTCGGCAACCACGGTTCGATGACCCCCGCGGAGCAGTTGGTCCCCCTGCTCGAAGTACGCTCCTGAAGCCTCCCTCTGCCGTCCTCCGTTGCCGAAAGGTGCTCAACTCCCCATGCCCGAGCTGGTGTTCTTCTCCGGAACCATGGACTGCGGGAAGTCGACCCTGGCTCTCCAGATCGAGCACAACCGCTCCGCGCGCGGCCTGCAGGGCATGATCTTCACCCGGGACGACCGCGCGGGCGAGGGCAAACTCTCCTCCCGCCTCGGCCTGGTCACGGACGCCGTGGAGGTCGAGGACGGCCAGGACCTGTACGCCTACCTGGTCGACCACCTCTCCCAGGGCGGCCGCGCGGACTACGTCATCGCCGACGAGGCCCAGTTCCTGGCCCCCGGGCAGATCGACCAGCTCGCCCGCGTCGTCGACGACCTGGGCCTCGACGTCTATGCCTTCGGCATCACGACGGACTTCCGCTCCAAACTGTTCCCGGGCTCCCAGCGCCTGGTGGAACTGGCCGACCGCGTAGAGGTGTTGCAGGTCGAGGCCCTCTGCTGGTGCGGTGCCCGCGCCACGCACAACGCCCGCACGATAGGGGGCGAGATGGTCGTGGAAGGCGCTCAGGTGGTCGTGGGGGACGTCAACCAGGCGGAAGCGATCGGGTACGAGGTCCTGTGCCGTCGCCATCACCGCCGCCGGATGACCGCGGCCACGGCACGGGCGGCGGCGTTGTCCCCCGACGTGCTGCCCGTCACCACCGGCTGAGGACCCGGCACGGCGCTCACCTGCTGGTCCGTCCCGGCGCACGCATGCCCTGACCGTCTCTCGAGTCGATCTCCAGCAATGCTCGGCGGATCTTCGAGAAGCCCCTCCTACGTTTGACCTGTCCCCGAAAACCCCAGGGGCCGCAGTCGACAACAGGAGGTTCAGACATGGACGCCGAGCAGATCACCGAGGTCGAGGTCGAGACGGACGAGCTGGCCGAGGAGTTCGGTCTCACGGTCTCGGGCGTGGCCTACTACGCCCCGGCCGTCTGATCTCCGACATCAGGCGACCTGCCCTCCTGGCGACCAGGCGGGCTCGCGATGGCCGCAAAGGGCGAACTCCCTTTGCGGCCATCACGCTTCGTGGCGCGCACCCAGCGGATCACGACAGCTGATCAACGACAGCCGATCGACGACAGAGGACCACGACGGAGGAGCCGGCGGTGGAGAAGTTTCTGCGGACCAAGGGAAACGTCGGCGACCTGCCCCCGATGCAGGAGCCGCCGAGGGGAACCTTCGCACCGGAGCCGGCCCCTCGGTCACGCGAACTCCTTGCCTCGTACTTCGACCTGGAGAGCCCCGGCGGCCCGCTGCACGCCCAGTGCACCACCGACGTCGGCCGCCGCCTCGCACAGGACCTGCCCGTTCCCGTCTACCAGATCGCCTCGCTCGGACTGCTGAGGCAGGCGCTGAAGACCGAGGAGCCCGGCCGGCCCCATCCGGACGACCCCCGCGACCTGCCCGTATCCCTGAGGTCGGCCCGCTGGCAGCACCTGTGCGCCCTGACCGAGAACTGGTCCGGGCTGTCCACCGGCGACCGGTCCCGCCTGGTGACCGCGCTGGCCAAGCTCGGCTTCTGGAAGACCATCGAGGCCCTCGTTCCCGCCGACCCGGGCGGCCGCGATCTGGACGCCCTGCGGCTGGCCTACTTCCGGCACAACGCCGACGCACAGCTCGCCGGAGACGCCCGGAGCGCGGCCGCCGCGTTCGTGCGGGCCCGCGGCGTCATGGAGACCATCGCCCGCACCGACGCGTTCGACCCGGCCGTACGGTACGGGGCCGCCGCCCACATGATCGTGCTGTGCGCCAAGGGCGAGAAGCAGAAGGCACTGGCCGACATGCGGTACTGGCTGGCCGCCGCCGACGAGGTGGCCGACCGGGCCGGCGTGGAGATGGAGCCGCTGCACACCTCCATCTACTGGCGCGGAGTGGCCTTCATCCCGTTCTTCGAGGGCGACCACGCGGAGGTCGACCGGCAGCTGCGACTGGCGGAGAAATACGCCCTGGAGGCCGTGGCGCTCGCGGACGGCGACACCCGGCTCCTGGCGCTGGAGAACGTCCACCCGGTCCTCGAGACCTCAGGGCGTTCGGCCAAGGCCCGCGGGGACATCGAGGGCGCGGAGCGGTTCTACCGGCGGATGACCGAGTGGGACCCGCTCGATCCCAAGGCGCACGTACGGCTGGCCGACTTCCTGACGGGGGAGAACCGGGTCGCCGAGGCGCGCGAGGCGTACCGCACCGCCGCCGGGCTGGGTGCCCCGTACGCCTCCTACGCCCACTGCCAGGCCGCCCGCTGCTCCCTGCGGCTGGAGCAGCCGGACCAGGCCCACGGCGCCCTGGTGGCGTCGGCCTCCCTCGACCGGCAGGCGCTGTCCCCGCTGATCCTGCTGCGCGACATCTGCACCGACGGCGGGACCGCCCCGCTGCGCCAGTGGGCCGTGGACGAACTGGCCGTGCGGATGCGGGCGGCCCGATGAGTCCGAACCCGCTTCTGGAGCCTCCCGCCTCCCACGGGATGCAGCCGTTCGCCGACATCCGTCCGGGGCACTACCGGCCCGCGCTGGAGCAGGCCATCGCCGAGCGCGAGGCCCGGGTCGACGCCATCGCCGCCGACCCGGCGCCGCCGGACTTCGCCAACACCGTCGAGGCGCTCGAGTTCTCCGGCACCCGGGTGCAGTACATCCACGACGCGTTCACCCACCAGGTGACCGCGGGCGGCGAGGCGGCGCTGACCGACCTGGAACAGGACATCGCCGTCCTGCTCTCCCGCCATGAGGGGCGCATCGTCCGCAACCGGCGCCTGGTCGCCCGTATCGAAGCGGTGCACGCCGGGCGCGACCGGATCACCGATCCCCAGTCCCGGGCCCTCACCGTGCACTGGTGGCGCCGCATGCGGCGGGTGGGCGCGATGCTGCCCGCCGCTGCCGCCCGGGAACTCGGCGAGGTCAACCGCGAGCTCTCCCGGGAGTGCGCCGCCTACCGGCAGACCCTGATCGAGGACACCCACCGCCAGGCCCTGGCGGTACCCGGACCCGACGCCCTGCGCGGTCTGCCCGCCGACCGGCTCGCGGCCATGGCCGAGGAGGCCGCGCGCCGGGGCAGGGCGGAACCCTGGCACGTCCTGCCGCTCGCCTCGTCCACCAGCCAGCCGGCGCTCGTGCAGCTCCATGACCGGGACACTCGCAGAACACTCTTCGAACGCTCGCTCGGGAGAGGGGCGGACAACGAGGAACGGGCCGCCCGGATCGCCCGGTTACGCGCCCGCCAGGCCCGCATCCTGGGCTACCCGTCGTACGCCGCATGGGCGACCGAGGATCAGACGACGGGCACCCCGGAGGCCGTGGAGGCGATGTTCCGGCGGCTGGCGGAGCCGCTCCTGCACGCGGCACACACCGAACGCCGCGCCCTGCGGGCCAGGGCCGGTCACCGGATCCGGGCCTGGGACTGGACCCACCACGCGGCAGCGGGACCCGCGGCCGACGGAGGGCGGAGCGGCGCCGAAGGGCCCACCGCGGACGAGCTCCGCGCCCACTTCGAACTGGACGCCGTCATCACCCGCGGCCTCTTCCACAGCGCCCGCCTCCTGTACGGCCTCGAGTTCACCGAACGCCATGACCTCACCGCCCACCATCCCGAGGCCCGCGTCTTCCAGGTCACCGACGAACACGCCGCCACGGTGGGCCTCTTCCTGATCGACGCCTTCTCGCGGCCCGGCAAACGAGGCGGTGCGTGGACGGGGATCCTGCGTCCCCAGGCACACACCACCGCGACCCGGCCCGTCGTGGTGAACACCTTCAACCTCACCCCGCCCGGCACCGGGCGCCCCTGCCTCCTCGACACGCCCGAAGTCGTCACCCTCTTCCACGAGTTCGGACACGCCCTGCACGCCCTGCTCTCCGACGTCCGCTATCCGGCGCACTCGGCCCCCGGCGTCCCCCGTGACTTCTCCGAGGCTCCCGCCCAGGTCCACGAGACCTGGGCGTTCGACGAGCGACTCCTCGAGCACTACGCCCGGCACCACTTCACCGGAAAGCCCCTGCCCCCGGAGTGGATCAAACAGGTCAGCGAGCGCCACAGCACCGGCGGAGTGCACCTGCTGGTGGAGATCCTGGGCGCGGCCGCGGTGGACTGGTCCTGGCACACGCTGCCCGACGGACCCGACGACCAGGGCGGGAACGCGGAATGGGACGCCGCGCGGATCGAAGCGCGGGGCGCCGCTCGCTGGGGGCTGGACACAGTGCCCGAGATTCCGCCGCGTTACCGCTCCGGCTACTTCGACCACGTCTTCCACGGCCCCTACGGCGCGGGCTTCTACGCCTATCTCTGGTCCGAGATCATCGCCGCGAACCTGGTCGAGGCGCTGGAGCAGCGCGGCGGCCTGACCCGCGCGAGCGGCGAGGGGCTCCGCACGATGCTCTCCGCCGGCGGATCCCGGGCCGCGATGACCCTGTTCCACGAGCTCACCGGCCTGGACCAGCCGCGCATCGAGCCCTTCCTCCGCCGCCGCGGCCTGCCGGACATCGCCCCTTCGCCACTCTCTCCGAACAGGACCTCACCATGACCACCACCGACTTCCTCGGCGGCCATCTGGCCCTCGCCGGGGACGACGACCCCGTCCTGCCCGCCTACGTGGCCAAGCTCCGTGCCTCCGTCCCGCGGGTGACCAAGCGGCTGGGGCAGCTCGCGGGCGAGGGGACCGAAGCCGAACTGACCCTGTGGGGGCAGCGGTTCGCGGCGCTGGACGACGACTCCGCGCACCGGCTCCTGTCCCATCCGGTCTTCCCCTACCTGTGGCGGCAGTTGATGCTCGCGGCCCAGCGCAAGGACGCCGACTTCATCCGCGCCTGGTCCACGCACTTCGCGCGGTTCGTCGCCCTGCCCCACGCCACCGGCCCCGCCGCGGACCCTGAGGGCACCGAAGTGCGGACGGCCGCGCCCGTCACCGAGGTGCGGTTCCCCCAGGAGCGCCATCACCTGGTCTTCGACACCCCCGTGCACCGGCTGGTGATCCGCGAGGACGGCGACGGCACCGTCCGCGACGGCTCCGCCGCCGTGCCCGCCTCCTACATCCACGGTGCGGGCGATCCCCGGCTGGGCGACGCCCGGCGCGTGCGGCGACCGGTGATCGCCGGAACCGACATCGAGATCGACAACGCCGGCCCCTCGATCACCCGCCACTTCACGTCCATGAACTCCCATGAGCCGCAGCCCGGTTACCCCCGCTCCGACCTCGCCGTACGGGAGATCGGCGAGGACGACATCACCGACATCTCCCGGGCCTTCGCCCTCATCGAGGACGTGTGGCCCGAACTCGCCACCGAGATCCGCGCCTACACCCGGGTGGTTGTCCCCTACGCCTCCGAGTTCCACTCCTCGTTCACCGAGGCGATCCTGATGGGCGCGGTGTTCCTGTCGGAGGCGGCTCAGCCGTTCAGCGCCACCCACTACACCGCCGAGCACCTGTTGCACGAGAGTTCACACCTTCGGCTGATGCTGCTCCTGGAACTCGACCCGCTGGTGACCGTCGCGGAAGGCGCGACCTTCAACTCCCCGGTGCGCAAGGACCCGCGCCCCCTGTGGGGCATGCTCATGGCCGTCCACGCGTTCGCCCGCATCACCGCCTTCCACCGCCGCGCCCACGACCGCACCGGCCGGGAGATCCACCGCGAACTGACGCGGCAGAACGCGGATCTGCTCGCCAAGGGCCTGGACGAGATCGAGGGCGAGCCCACCGCGGAGTTCACCGAGGCCGGCAAGGTGCTGTGGGCGCAGATGCGCGCGGAGACGGAAGCGGCCCCGCGATGACCACGACGACCACCCAGGTGCGCCAGGCGGGCTTCGCGGACCTCATCGGGGACCGGACGGTTCGCGTCCTGGCACTCTGCTCGCTGATCAACTCCTGTGCCTTCTTCGGCATGATGCCCTTCCTGGCGCTCTACCTCGCCGACATCACCTCGCTGCCGCCGGCCGCGATCGGCGCCTTCACCGGCTCCATCGCCCTGGTCGGTGCGGTGGGGGCGCTGGCGGGCGGAGCCATCACCGACCGCGCCGGGGCCGGGAGTCTGCTGCGCGCCGGTCTCGTCCTCTACACGCTGCTGGCCGCGGCCCTCGCCACGGTCACCGCGCCGGCGCTGGTGCTGCCCCTGATCGTGTGCCTGGGCGGCGCGCTGATGCTGGTCGGGCCGTCCTTGAAGAAGCTGATGAGCCTCGCCGCGGGCGAGGGCGGCGAACTGGTCTTCCGCATACGGTTCATGACCGTGTCGGCCGGCGCCGCGCTCGGCCCGCTCGCGGGTGCCGCGGCCTACAGCGTCTCCCACCGGGCGCTCTTCGCCGTCTCCGCGGCGCTGTTCGCCTGCTGCGTGCTGCTGGTCCACGCGCGACGCGACTCCCTGCGGATGCTGGACGTCCGCGTACCGGCCGCCCGCCAGGGGCGCTGGACCTGGACGCACTCCCTGCGCGACGGGCGGTTCCGGCTCGTGCTGGTGTCGGCCGTCCTGATCACCCTGGTCTTCGCCCAGCTCGAATCGGTGATCCCCCTTTACCTCAAGGGAGAGTCCGGTGACCGTGCCCCGACGCTGTTCGCGGTGGTCTTCGCCGTGCACGCCGTCCTGGGCTTCGCCTACCAGTGGCCGGCCGCATGGCTCGCCCGGCGCACCACGCTCCCGGCACAGGCCGGGGTGGGCTGCACCGGCTTCGCCGTCGCCTTCCTCTGCTGGGGAACCTCCGACGGCCGACTGTGGGTCCTGCTGGCCGGGGTGCTCGCCTGGACCGTCGGGGAGGCGCTCCTGATGCCGATGGCCGACCTGGTCACCCACCGCCTCGCGCCCGACGCGGAGAAGGGGGCGTTCTTCGGTGCGCTGGAACTCCGCTACCTGGGCTTCTTCGCCGGGCCGATCCTCGGCGGCGCCCTGCTCGACAGCGGCGCCTGGCACTACTTCGGTGTGATGGCGGCACTGTCCTTCGCCGCCTGGCCGGTGCTCCGCGCCCGCTCCCTGGGCCTGGACGGCCGATGACCGTCGTCGGCCCGATCATCGACCCCGCATGTCCCGCGCCGACGGCGACCCGAACCTCAGCGAGGTCCCTGCACCACCGAGAAGCGTGCCCCCTCGGGATCCGCCACCGTCGCCACGCGGCCGTGGGAGCTCTCGTGGGCCGGTTTCAGGATGTGGCCGCCGAGCTCGGTGAGTTGGGACAGGGTCTCGTCGGTGTCGGCCACCTCGAAGTACGTCATCCAGTGCGGGCCCCGGTCACGGGGGAGGGAGTTGCCGACGCCGTGGATACCGGCAACCGGGTGGCCGGCGACCTGGAGGGTGACGTAGTCGAAGTCGGCGGAGACCACCGGCTCCTCGTCGTAGCCGAAGACCGTTTCGTAGAACTTGGTGACGCTCGCCGTCTCGAAGGTGAGCAGCTCGTGCCAGGCCGGTGTGCCGGGGACGCCCGAGATGCCCGTGCCGCGGTGCGCTCCCGCCTGCCAGATGCCGAAGACCGCGCCGGAGGGGTCGGATCCGATGGCCAGCCGGCCCGCGTCCTCCGCGTCCAGCGGGCCGACCCCGATCGTGCCGCCGCACAGCCGGACCGTCTCCGCGGTCAGGTCGACGTCGTCCGAGGCGAGGTAGGGCGTCCAGGCGACCGGGAGGTGGCGGTCGGGCGGAAGCTGGCCGATTCCGGCGACCTCCTCGCCGTCCAGCAGGGCCCGGACGTAGGGGCCGAGCTGCTTGGGACCGGGTTGGAATTCCCAGCCGAACAGTTCGCCGTAGAAGTCCTGGGTCGTGGTCAGTCCGTGCACCATCAGGCTCACCCAGCAGGGCGTGCCGGGGGTGTGCGTCTCGCCGGTCATCGTCACTCTCTCCTCGACCCCTCGCGGCGGCCATGTCGCCGCCGCTCTCCGGACCCCGTGCCGATGCTCGCACCACCCGTGGCACGGCGCGCTCCGGGCGCGCCGCCGCTCCGTGGCCCGTGTTCGCAGAATGCCCGGTGTGCGGTTTCCCGTCCGTTTCTACGCGCTTGCCCACGGGTGTCGATCGGCTGTACAGCATGTGCCCGATTCCGTACGCCTCGTGATCGGGCCTGCCCGGCGGAGCAGAGTAGCCGGACATGGGCGATGCGGCCACCCCGTGCGCGAGGATGGTGGCCATGAACGCCATCATCTCCGCATCCGAACTCGTGAGCGAACTAGCGGGCGAGAACCCGCCGGTACTGCTCGACGTCCGCTGGCAGTTGAGCGTGGCCAAGGCGGCCGGGGAACCCCCCTTCGACGGCCGGGCCGAGTACGCGGCCGGGCACATCCCGGGCGCCGTCTTCGTGGACCTGGACAGGGAACTTGCCTCCGCCGCCGGTCCGCGCGGCCGGCATCCCCTGCCCGATGTCGCGGAGTTCGGCGCGGTGATGCGCCGGGCGGGTGTATCGGCCTCCGCGCCGGTGGTCGTGTACGACGGGGGACAGGGCTGGGCGGCCGCCCGCGCGTGGTGGCTGCTGCGCTGGACGGGTCACCCGGACGTGCGGGTCCTCGACGGCGGGTTGCCGACGTGGAAGGGGTCCCTGCAGTCGTCGGTGCCCGGTCCCGCTCTCGCCGAGGGCGACTTCCGGCCGATGCCGGGACCCGCAGGGCTGCTCGACGCGGACGCGGCGGCGGCGCTGGCGCGGTCCGGGGTGCTGTTCGACGCGCGGGCGGGGGAGCGGTACCGGGGTGAGGTCGAGCCGATCGACCGGGTCGGCGGGCACATCCCGGGCGCCGTGTCCGCGCCGACGAACGAGAACGTGGGGCCGGACGGGCGTTTCCTGCCCGCGGAGGAGCTGGGCGCGCGCTTCAAGGCCCTCGGGGCGGGCGACGGCTCCGAGGTCGGGGTGTACTGCGGTTCGGGCGTCTCCGGGGCGCACGAGGTGCTGGCCCTGGCGGTCGCGGGGATTCCGGCGGCTCTGTACGTGGGGTCCTGGTCGGAGTGGTCGTCGGACCCGTCCCGGCCGGTCGCCGTGGGTCCGGACCCTCAGTGACCCGGCGCGGGGGCTGGGCGGGGGCGGCCCGGCGCTGACGGGCGGCGCCCTCCTCGTCACCAAGGCCCGCAGGCCGGGCGGCTGAAGACCTGGCCGTGCGAGGCCGCGCCGCCCGGCCGTACCCGCGTCGCACAAGCCGGAGGGCCCGCCGCCGACCGGCGCGGGCCCTCCTTCTCGTACGGCCGTCTTCACCGCCGTACGACCGGCTACTCCTGCTTCTTGCGGCGCGTGCCGAACACGATCTCGTCCCAGCTCGGGACCGCCGCGCGGCGGCCGGGGCGGACGCCGTCGGCCTCGGCCTGGCGGTCGGTCGAGCCGGTGAGGCGGTCGCGGTGGCTGCCGACCGAACGGGGCATGAGGACGTCCGCGTAGGCCGAACCGGCCGAGGCCGCCGGGGCCGGGGGTTCCTCCACCTCGGGTTCGGCGGGGGGCTCCTCCATGGGCGGGGCGGGCTCCGGGGGGCGCTCCGGGACCACCAGGTCGCCCCGGAAGCTCGGCACCGCCTCCAGCAGGCTGGTCAGCGAGTCCCGCTCGGCCGTGGCCTCCTCGACCGGATCGGTCGACGGCACGGGCAGGCTCGGCCCCCGTTCGAGGGCGCGGTCCAGCGGACGGTCGCGCGGCAGCCGCGCGATCCGCGGGACGAACGGAAAGCTGGGCTCCGGCACGGCGAGGTCGTCGGACTCGCCGATCAGCGAGCGTGCCTCCTCGTCGACGGCCTGGACGAGCCGCCGGGGCGGGTCGTACGTCCAGCTCGCCGAGTGCGGTTCGCCCGCGACCCGGTAGACCAGCAGGACTTCCCAGGTGCCGTCGTCGCGGCGCCACGAGTCCCACTGGACGGTGTCCTTCTCGACACCGCGCAGCAGCAGGCGCTCCTGAACGGCCTCGCCGAGCTGGGGGCCCGCGTTCTCGCCGGGGCGGCGGACGGGTGTCTTGCGTGCCCGCTCGGCCATGAACGCGCGCTCCGCGAGCACAGGGCCCTCGAAGCGGCGTACGCGGTCCACGGGGATGCCGGCCATCTGCGCGACCTCTTCGGCCGTCGCACCGGCGCGTATACGTGCCTGAATGTCACGGGGGCGGAGATGGCTCTCCACCTCGATCTCGATCTGGCCGAGGCGGGGACGGTCGCCGCGTACCGCGGCGCGCAGACGCTCGTCAATCGGAAGCGTGTACTCCGTGCTGTCCGCAGCCTTCAGCACCAGCCGTGTGCCGTCATTCGAGACGGCCACGACACGCAGTTCGGGCATGGGGACCTCCCGGGTGGTGCCTGCCGACGTCACGTGCGTCGCTGCTTCCGCTAGTCGAGTGTGGCCTGCCCGGGTGCAGCCTGCCACAACCTTGCCGAGTTGCCCGGCGTGTCGGGCACGGGCCCTGGAACGCCGTTATGGCACGGTTACCTATTCGCAACGCTAAGTGACCAACTCCGTCACCCTGTGCAACTAGCCCCCTCCTGGCGGTCCTTGGAGCCATGGACGCCCTGGCGGGAGACCGGATCCAGGGCTCGCAACAGTACTCCATTTGGACCACGTGCGTGGATTGGCGCGCCGCCCAACTTCTGGCAACAGACCGGACTTGGCGGCCTCTCGCGCGAATTCACGGATCTTGAACGTGGCGCACCTCACGCAATCGCCCGAAACGGAACTATCGGTTTCGTGCGTACGTCCTTTTCTCGTGCAGTTGGTTGGTCAAGTGCGGGAAAGGCGGGGGAGATCCGGGAATGTCTGCGAAGTCCGGTGACGGCAGGCCCACTTCGCCCGTCCCCGAGCCCCCGTCCGCCACGCCCGCCGAGCGCTACGGGCCCAACACCCGCCGCAAGTAGTCGTTCTGGAACCGGCGATCAGGGTCGAGTCGATCGCGCAGCGCGGTGAACTCGCCGAAGCGGGGATAGACCCCGGCGAAGTACTCGGCGTCGCGCGTGTGCACCTTGCCCCAGTGCGGCCGCCCCTCGTGCGCGGTGAAGATGCGCTCGGCGGCGGTGAAGTACGCCTGGTAGGGGGTGCCCTTGACCATGTGCACCGCGATGTAGGCGCTGTCGCGGCCCGACGCCGTGGACAGGGTGATGTCGTCGGCCGGCGCGGTGCGCACCTCGATCGGGAAGCTGACCTTGAGGCCGGAGCGCTCGACCATGGTCCTCAGCTCGCGCAGCGTCTCGGCGACGGCCTCGCGCGGGACGGCGTACTCCATCTCCACGAAACGCACCCGGCGCGGCGATGTGAAGACCTTGTACGGGATGTCCGTGTAGGTCCGCGAGGACAGGGCCTTGCTGGAGATCCGGGCGATCGTCGGGATCGTCCCGGGCGCCGCGCGGCCGACCCACTGGGCGACCTGGAAGACGCCGTTGGAGAGGAACTCGTCCTCGATCCAGCCCTGGATCTGCGGCACCGGCTTCTCCGGGCCCGCGCTGCGGTTGTTGCGCTTGGTGTTGGTGCTGCCGGTGTGCGGGAACCAGTAGAACTCGAAGTGCTCGTTCTCGGCCCACAGTTCGTCGAACTCGGCGAGCACCCTGTCGAAGGGCATCGGCTCCTCGCGGGCCGTCAGCAGGAAGACCGGCTCCACGGCGAAGGTGATCGCGGTGACGATGCCGAGCGCGCCGAGGCCTATCCGGGCGGCCGCGAAGACCTCGGGGTTCTCCTTCTCGGAACAGCTGAGCACCGAACCGTCGGCCGTGACCAGCTCCAGGCCCTTGATCTGGGCGGCGATCGAACCGGACTCACGGCCGGTGCCGTGCGTGCCGGTACTGGTGGCGCCGGAGACGGTCTGCTCCATGATGTCGCCCATGTTCGTGAGCGACAGGCCCTCGCGCGCGAGAGCGATGTTGAGCCTCTTGAGCGGGGTCCCGGCCTCCACGGTGACCGTCCCGGCCTCACGATCGATGTCGCGGATGCCGGTCAACAGTTGAGGGCGGATCAACACTCCGTCGGTGGCGGCGATCGAGGTGAAGGAGTGCCCGGTGCCGACGGCCTTCACCTTCAGGCCGTCCGCGGCCGCTTTCCGTACGGCGTCCGCGAGCTCCTCGACCGAGGCGGGAGTGACCTCCCGCGCGGGACGGGCGGCGACGTTTCCACCCCAGTTACGCCACGTGCCGTTCCTGCCGCTCGCTGTGCTGCTCAACGGTGCCTCCCCGACCCGGAGCCGGCCCCTTGAGCCGGCGGTACCCCAGAAAACCGACCATGACCGCGACGGCCCCGGACACCGCCGGAACCCCGTACCCGGCGCGCGCCCCGGCCGCGTCGATGACCCAGCCGGCCGCGGAGGAGCCGAGTGCGACGCCGACCGCGAGCCCGGTGCTGATCCAGGTCATGCCCTCGGTCAGCTGCGCGCGTGGTACGTGCTGCTCGATGAGGGACATCGTGGTGATCATCGTGGGAGCGATGGCCAGGCCCGCCAGGAACAGCGCCACGGCCAGAAACGGCAAGTTTCCGACCAGTAGGAGGGGGATCATACTCACGGCCATCGCGCATATGCCCAGCAGCCAGCGAGGTTCGGGCGCCCCCTTGAAGCGCAGCAGCCCGAAGACGAGGCCGGCCGCGCAGGAGCCCGCCGCGTACAGGGCGAGCACGATGCTGGCGGCACCCTTGTGGCCCTGCTCGTCGGCGAAGGCCACGGTGACCACGTCGACGGCACCGAAGATGGCACCGGTCGCCACGAAGGTGGCCACCAGGACCTGGAGCCCGGCGGAGCGCAGGGCGCTGCCGCCGTCGCCGTGCTTCGCGCGCGGGTGCGGCGCGGGCTCGGTGGCGCGCTGGGCGGTCAGCCAGAAGACGCCGACCGCCAGGAAACAGGCGGCGAGCAGCGGCCCCGCCTCCGGGAACCAGGCCGTGGACAGCCCGATCGAGATGATCGGCCCGAAGATGAAGCACACCTCGTCGATCACCGACTCGAACGAGTACGCGGTGTGCAGCTGCGGCGTCCCGCCGTACAGCGCGGCCCACCGCGCGCGGATCATCGCACCGATGCTCGGCACGCATCCGATGCCCGCGCTGAACACGTACAGCGTCCAGTCGGGCCACCGGTAGTGCGCGGCGAACAGCAGCCCGGCCGCCGAGACGAGTGCGATCAGCGTCGCCGGTCGCAGCACCCGCCGCTGCCCGTGCTGGTCCACCAGCCGCGAGACCTGGGGGCCCGCCACCGCCGCGGCCAGCGCCATGGTGGCCGACAGCGCGCCGGCGAGCCCGTACCGCCCGGTGAGCTGGGAGACCATGGTCACCACGCCGATGCCCATCATCGACAACGGCATCCGGCCGAGGAACCCCGCGGCGGAGAACCCCTTGCTGCCGGGGGCGGCGAACAGGGCGAGGTAGGGGCTCGGCACGAAGGCCTCCGGTCGGACGGGATCGGCTGTGGATGCCGACAGTCCAGTAAGGCGTGAAGGCGGCGGATACAGCTTACGAGTTAGGTGACCCTAATGCACCTGGCGGGCGGGATCCGGAACTCCGTCCGTCACCCCGCCGTTTTCCGGCTGTCAGTACCGGATGACAGGATCGCCCCATGCGAGACGCGCTCGATGCCACCCCCTACGACGCCCTGCTCCTGCTCTCGTTCGGCGGCCCGGAGGGCCCGGACGACGTCGTCCCGTTCCTGGAGAACGTGACGCGAGGGCGCGGCATCCCCAAGGAACGCCTGAAGGAAGTCGGACAGCACTACTTCCTGTTCGGCGGGGTCAGCCCCATCAACGACCAGAACCGCGCCCTGCTGGACGCCCTGCGCAAGGATTTCGCCGAGCACGGCCTGGGCCTGCCGATCTACTGGGGCAACCGCAACTGGGCCCCGTATCTGACGGACACCCTGCGCGAGATGGCCGCCGACGGCCACCGCCGCATCCTGGTCCTCGCCACGAGCGCGTACGCCTCGTACTCGGGCTGCCGTCAGTACCGGGAGAACCTCGCCGACTCGCTGGCGGTGCTGGAGGCCGAGGGCGTCGAGCTCCCGCGGATCGACAAGCTGCGGCACTACTTCAACCACGAGGGCTTCCTGGAGCCCATGATCGAGGGCGTCCTGCGGTCCCTCGCCGACCTCCCCGCGGACGTCCGGGACGGCGCGCACCTCGCCTTCTCGACCCACTCCGTCCCGAACGCGTCGGCGGACACCTCCGGCCCGGTCGAGGGCCACGGCGACGGCGGCGCGTACGTCGAGCAGCACCTGGAGGTCTCGCGGCTGATCGCCGAGGCGGTCCGTGAGCGCACCGGCGTGGACCACCCCTGGCAGCTCGTCTACCAGTCCCGCTCGGGCGCCCCGCACATCCCGTGGCTGGAGCCGGACATCTGCGACCACCTGGAGGAGCGCCACGCGTCCGGCGCCCCCGCGGTCGTGATCGCCCCCATCGGCTTCGTCTCCGACCACATGGAGGTCCTGTACGACCTCGACACGGAGGCCAAGGCCAAGGCGGAGGAGCTGGGGCTGCCGATGCGCCGCTCGGCCACGGTCGGCGCCGACCCGCGGTTCGCCGCCGCGATCCGCGACCTGGTCCTGGAGCGATCCGCGGTCGAGCGCGGCCAGGAGGTCACGCCCTGCGCCCTCGGCGCACTCGGCGCGAGCCACAACCTCTGCCCGGTCGGCTGCTGCCCGTCCCGTGCCCCCCACCCCGCCGCCGCGGGCGCCGACAGCCCCTACGCGTGAGGAACCCCGTGACCGCCCCTCTGCACACGGAACTGCTTCAGCTCGCCCAGGAGGCCGCCCGCAAGGCCGGCGCCCTCCTGAGGGACGGCCGCCCGGCCGATCTGGCGGTGGCCGCCACCAAGTCGAGCCCCATCGACGTGGTCACCGAGATGGACATCGCGGCGGAGAAACTGATCACGGACCTGATCGCCTCCCACCGCCCCGACGACGGCTTCCTCGGCGAGGAAGGCGCCTCCAGCGAGGGCACCAGCGGCATCCGCTGGGTGATCGACCCGCTCGACGGCACGGTCAACTACCTGTACGACCTGCCCACTTGGGCCGTCTCCATCGCGGCCGAGCAGGACGGCGAGACGGTCGTCGGAGTGGTGGCGGCCCCGATGCGCGGCGAGACGTACCACGCGGTGAAGGGCGAGGGCGCCTGGGCCACGGGCGCGTGGGACGGCGAACGCAGACTGGCCTGCCGCCCGGCACCGCCCCTGGACCAGGCCCTGGTCTCGACGGGCTTCAACTACGTCCTGGAGGTCCGGGCCCATCAGGCCGAGGTCGCGCAGAAGCTGATCCCGCTGCTCCGGGACATCCGCCGCAGCGGGTCGGCGGCGGTGGACCTGTGCGACGTGGCCGCGGGTCGCCTCGACGGCTACTACGAACGCGGCCTGAACGCCTGGGACCTCGCGGCGGGCGACCTGATCGCCCGGGAGGCGGGCGCCCTGACCGGTGGACGCCCCGGAGAACGCCCCGCACGGGATCTGGCGATCGCCGGCACCCCGGGAGTCTTCGAGCCCCTCCAGCGGCTTCTGGAGGACTTCGGCGCCTGGCACGACTGACGGGCACCGACCCAACGCAAGCCAGTGGGCCCCGGTGCTGGATTCACCGGGGCCCACGGTCGTGCTCAAAGCCGATCAGACGCTAGGCGCTGACCTCCACACCATGCTCGGCGGCGAGGCGGCGCAGGTCTTCGAGCTCGCCCTGCTCCACCTCGACGAGGAAGTCGTCGCCCTCGTTGCGAGCCCGCGTCAGGTCGGTCTCGGTCGCCCTTATGCGCTGCAGAAGTCCTGCGGTGAATGCGTCCATGCTGCGCCCCCTCGTCCTGGGTCGTGGGTCGGTGGCACGGGGGTGTGCCGTTCGGAAGGGGCGATCACGCCTCCAGCAGATCCCCAGCGCTGCCCTGCTGGGCGGCGGCGGCGCCGGACATCCACGCCCGCTCTGCGGAAAGCGGATTGCGGTGTACCGCATGGTGCGGCGGCACATGCAGAGCGTGATCGCGGGGTGTAAAGCCGTCCTCCCCGCGCTCTCTTCCACGGAAACCTCAACCCGGCGAGAAAATCTGGCATTCCCCGGCTTCACACCTGACCTTCACCCGGGCCCACACCTGGCCTTCAGACGGCCCTTCCCCGCCTTACAGCCGACTTATGGCCGAAAAGGGCAGGATGGAGGTCAACACCCTCACCAAGGCCCCTGCCCGCGTGCGCCAGAAGCGCTACGCGGGTGGACACAGGAAGGACAAGCGACGTGCGCGTACTCGTCGTCGAGGACGAGCAACTGCTCGCCGATGCGGTGGCCACCGGACTGCGCCGGGAGGCCATGGCCGTCGACGTCGTGTACGACGGTGCGGCCGCCCTGGAGCGCATCGGCGTCAACGACTACGACGTGGTCGTCCTCGACCGTGACCTCCCGCTGGTGCACGGCGACGACGTCTGCCGCAAGATCGTCGAGCTCGGCATGCCCACGCGCGTGCTCATGCTCACGGCGTCCGGCGACGTCAGCGACCGTGTCGAGGGCCTGGAGATCGGCGCCGACGACTACCTGCCCAAGCCCTTCGCGTTCAGCGAGCTGACGGCACGCGTGCGTGCCCTCGGCCGCCGCACCAGCATGCCGCTGCCGCCCGTCCTGGAGCGCGCCGGCATCAAGCTCGACCCGAACCGCCGCGAGGTCTTCCGGGACGGCAAGGAGGTGCAGCTCGCGCCCAAGGAGTTCGCCGTCCTGGAGGTGCTGATGCGCTCCGAGGGCGCGGTCGTCTCCGCGGAGCAGCTCCTGGAGAAGGCCTGGGACGAGAACACCGACCCGTTCACCAACGTCGTCCGGGTCACCGTCATGACCCTGCGCCGCAAGCTGGGCGAGCCGCCCGTCATCGTCACCGTGCCCGGCTCCGGCTACCGGATCTGATCCGCCGTGGCCGCCGCACCCGCGCCTCCCGGGGCGCCTCCGAAACCCACCTGGGACCCGCGGAGGGTCGAACCGCCGTTCCCCTGGCTGCGCCCGACCATCCGCATACGGCTCACGCTGCTGTACGGCGGCATGTTCCTGATCGCCGGCATCCTGCTGCTGTCGATCATCTACCTGCTGGCCGCGAACGCGCTCAACGTCGGCAGCGATCTGCCCTTCAAGGTCGTCACCGGCACGGTGTCCAGCGAGAACTGCGGCATCGTGTCCACCCAGCTGCCGGCGGCCGAGCTCAACCACGCGCTCAACGAGTGTGTGAACGAGCAGCGTCAGCACGCCCTCGACAACCTTCTCAGCCGCTCTCTCCTCGCCCTTCTCGGTCTCGCGATCATCGCCTTCGCGTTCGGTTACGCCATGGCGGGCCGCGTCCTGTCGCCCCTGGGCCGGATCACCCGGACCGCACGCGCGGTGGCCGGCTCGGACCTGGCCCGGCGGATCGAGCTGGACGGCCCGGACGACGAGCTGAAGGAGCTGGCCGACACCTTCGACGACATGCTGGAGCGCCTGGAGCGGGCCTTCACGGCCCAGCAGAGGTTCGTCGGCAACGCCTCGCACGAGCTGAGGACGCCCCTCGCGATCAACCGCACGCTGCTCGAGGTGCATCTTTCCGACCCGGGCGCGCCGATGGAGCTCCAGCAGCTCGGCAAGACGCTGCTGGCCACCAACGAGCGCAGTGAGCAGCTCGTGGAGGGCCTGCTGCTGCTCGCCCGCAGCGACAACCAGATCATCGAACGCAAGCCCGTGGACCTCGCCGAGGTCGCCGAGCAGGCCGTCGACCAGGTGCACGCGGAGGCCGAGGGCAAGGGCGTCGTGATCCGCGGCGAGCGCGAGTCCGCGGTCGTCCAGGGCAACGGCGTGCTGCTGGAGCGGATCGCGCTGAACCTCGTTCAGAACGCCGTGCGGTACAACGTGCAGAAGGACGGCTGGGTCGAGGTCACCACCGAGGTCCTGCACGGCCAGGCGGTTCTGGTCGTGTCGAACACGGGCCCGGTCGTTCCGGCGTACGAGATCGACAACCTCTTCGAGCCGTTCAAGCGGCTCCGGGGTGCAGATCGCACCGGCAGCGACAAGGGTGTCGGTCTCGGACTGTCCATCGTCCGCTCGGTTGCCCGGGCGCACGGCGGGCACATCTACGCACAGCCGCGCGAGGGGGGAGGCCTCGTGATGCGGGTCACCCTGCCGATCTGAGATCATGTCGCCGACACACGGGGATGTTCGCTTTGCGCGGAATTTTCTGGGCACTCGTCGAGCCGTCCCGTGTGTGATCGATCACAAGGGCGAATTTCCGGCCATCTACTGTCGGTGATCAGGAATGCTGTCGGAAAGCCGGGAAAGTCCGGGTTTTCGGGGGGCTTGATCACGGGAAGTACACGGTGAGACGCCTTTGAAGTGCGGCATTCGGACCGTGTACGGTCCCCATCGCCATCCCAGCCGATCACTCAAGAGGAGTCCGGTTGGGTGTCGATTGAGTAACAGACCTTGATGTGAGGCAAAATCTCCGCCTCGGGTCGGGCACAAGTCCGGCCTCTCACGCGTTACGTGCGCTGGAGACACCGCAGACACCCAGAGGGGGAGAGCGACATGGCAACGGATTACGACACCCCACGCAAGACCGACGACGACGTCGACTCGGACAGCCTTGAAGAACTGAAGGCTCGCCGGAACGACAAGTCGACCTCCGCAGTGGACGTCGACGAGTTCGAAGCCGCCGAAGGCCTCGAACTGCCCGGCGCGGACCTCTCGAACGAAGAGCTGGCCGTCCGGGTACTGCCCAAGCAGCAGGACGAGTTCACTTGCATGAGCTGCTTCCTGGTGCACCACCGCAGCCAGCTGGCCCGAGAGAAGAACGGTCAGCCGATCTGCCGCGACTGCGACTGAGGGCGGGTCGGCCGTGACTGGCTCGACCCCTCCTTGGAAGCGCCGCTCCCCCCTGCCGGGAGCGGACCAAGGGCCGTCCGACGGCCCTCACGGTGCGCGTGACGAAGAGCGAGGCTCATCAGGCACGGGAGCCTCGCTCGAACCCGCGGTCGGCCGGGGTGACTTCCCGGCGCCCGCGGACCATCCCGCGCCCGTCGCCAGGCGACGGGTCGCGGTGATGCGCGACAAGGTCGGGGAAGGCGTCCGCAGAGGCGGCAGCCGCGCCAGGGCGGGCTTGGCGTACCTCGCCGACCGGATCATCGACAACGCCCCGCGGATCCCCGTACGCGACCTCCAGACGCTCCGCAGGCAGTTCCCCGGGCTCGGGCCCGAGCAACTCGCCGACAAGCTCGTGGCGGGCGCGGCGAACGCCTCCTCGACCGTCGGAGCCGGGGTCGGAGCGGCGGCGATGCTGCCTGTCCCGCCGGCCATGCCGACGGAGCTGGCCGCGGAGATCACCGGGGTCGCGGCGATCGAGCTGAAGCTGATCGCCGAGCTCCACGAGGTCTACGGCGTGCGGCCGCCGGGCGGGCTCAAGGTCCGCAGCACCGCGTATCTGAACTCCTGGTCGGGGGAGCGCGGCATCGACGTGACCAAGCCGTCGACGATCAACTCCGCTCTCAGCGGCCAGATGAAGCAGCAGCTGCGGCAGCAGATCATGAAGCGCACGGTCCGGAACCTGCCGAACCTGATGCCGTTCATGGTCGGCGCGGCCGTGGGCGCGGTCATGAACCGCAGAGACACCAGGAAGCTCGCGGCGCGCATCCGCGCGGACCTGCGCAAGATCCAGGTGCCCTGGGACACGCTCGACGCGCTCCCGCCGCTGGAGGCGCCGGCGCACCCCCTGGAGATCGGGGACATCACGAAGGAGCTCGGGCGGGGACACGGCGAGGACCGCGGGACCCGGTAAGAGTTCCGTGAGATTACGGGCCCGTCGGAAAGCGGGGGCGGCGCGGAGTGAAGCCTCGCGCGAACGTTCTAGGTGGCGTCCCGCGCCTGTTTGATCGCCTCAGCCAGCCGCTCCGGCTCCCGCGTCGACAGATACAGGTACGGCGTCGGGTCCTCGGGGTCCGTGACCTCCACGCGCAGCGCCGTCGGGATATAGGCGCGCAGCAGCAGGAAGGCGCGGGTGTCGGCCTTGTACGTGCGCCAGGCGCGCGCCTCCTCCGCGTCCAGTACCTCCGCCGCACCCAGCGCCGTGACCGGGATCTTCGCCTCGCCGGCGATCAGCGAGCCGCCCACCACGCGGATGCGGAGCGAGCCGTACGAGCTGGCGGCGACGGCCGCGACCGCGGTGCCGCCGACCAGGCCGCCGAGCAGCGGCAGCGTGCCGAACGGCAGCAGGATCAGAGCGAAGGAGACCCCCACCAGGAACGAGATGAGCCACCACGAGCGGGGGGCGGTGAGGCGTTCTTCGTAGGGGGCGGCGGAAAGCTGCATGAAGCCAAGCTTGGCACGGTGTGAGAGGAAGGCCGACGCGCGGGTAAGGTCTGCGGCTGTGAGTGGTAGTTCCGCAGCTCTTCAGCCTCCCGCCGACGCCGTGCAGCCGGTGCGTCACCCCGACGCGCCCGCACCCGGCGAGCTCCTCGGCGCGCACTACGGCCAGTGCTTCGGCTGCGGCGGCGAGCAGGCCCACGGACTGCACCTGGAGGCCCGGGCCGGCGAAGGAGTCTCGGTCACCGCCGAGTTCACCGTGCGGTCCGCCCACCAGGGTGCACCGGGCCTCGCCCACGGCGGCGTGCTCGCGACCGCCCTCGACGAGACCCTCGGCTCGCTGAACTGGCTGCTGCGGACGATCGCGGTGACCGGACGTCTGGAGACCGACTTCGCGCGGCCCGTCCCGGTGGGCACCGTGCTGTATCTGGAGGCCGAGGTGACGGCCGTCGCGGGACGGAAGATCTACTCGACCGCCACCGGACGGATCGGCGGCCCCGACGGGCCCGTCGCCGTTCGCGCCGAGGCGCTCTTCATCGAGGTGAAGGTCGACCACTTCATCGACAACGGCCGCCCGGAGGAGATCTGGGCCGCCATGGACGACCCGGACCAGGTCCGGCGTGCCCGTGCCTTCGAGGTGAACCCGTGAGCCGTGAACCCCTGAGCGTGCTGATCCGGCGCGTCGACCCCGACGTACCGCTTCCGTCGTACGCGCACCCCGGTGACGCGGGGGCCGATCTGCGCACCACCGAGAGCTGTGAACTGAAGCCGGGCGAGCGGGCCGTGCTGCCCACCGGGGTGTCTGTGGCGCTCCCGGAGGGGTACGCGGCCTTCGTGCACCCCCGATCCGGCCTCGCCGCCCGCTGCGGTGTCGCTCTCGTGAATGCCCCAGGGACGGTTGATGCCGGGTACCGTGGGGAGATCAAGGTGATCGTGGTGAATCTCGACCCGCGCGAGGTGGTGCGGTTCGAGCGCTTCGACCGGATCGCCCAACTGGTCGTCCAGCAGGTCGAACGGGTCCGCTTCCAGGAGGTCGCGGAACTTCCCGACTCGGCGCGGGCCGACGGGGGCTTCGGGTCCACCGGAGGCCATGCCGCGGTGGCCGGGGCGAGCAGCACAAGCGGTCAGGCCGCCGACGGCGGCACAACGGGTGGGAATCGATACGCTTCGGTCGTATCCGACCGGGAAGGACAGTGACGTGTTCGGACGTCGCAACAAGAAGGGTGCCGCCGAGGACGCGGCCGGCGAGGCCGAGCAGGTCGTCGACAGTGTCGACACTGAGGCGGACGACGAGGACGGCGCGCGTGAGCGTGTGAGGCTCGAGCCCGAGCCGCGGCCCGACGGGCCCTGGGACGACACCGAGGTGCGCGAGCCCGGCGAGGGCCGCGTGGACCTGGGCGGTCTCTTCGTGCCCGGCGTCGACGGCATGGAGCTGCGGGTCGAGGTCGCGGGTGACGCGATCGTCGCGGCGACCGTCGTGCTGCGCGACAGCGCCGTCCAGCTGCAGGCCTTCGCCGCTCCCAAGCGCGAGGGCATCTGGGGCGAGGTGCGCGAGGAGATCGCCACCGGCATCACCCAGCAGGGCGGCATCGTCGACGAGGTCGAGGGCCCGCTGGGCTGGGAGCTGCGGGCCCAGGTGCCGGTGCAGCTGCCGGACGGCACGGGCGGTTTCCAGGTCGTGCGGTTCGTCGGTGTGGACGGTCCGCGCTGGTTCCTGCGCGGTGTGATCTCGGGCCAGGGCGCGGTGCAGCCGCAGGCCGCGGGTCTTCTCGAGCAGATCTTCCGGGACACGGTCGTGGTCCGCGGCGAGGGCCCGATGGCCCCTCGCGACCCGATCGTCCTCAAGCTGCCGAACGACGCCCAGATGGTCCCCGAGGGCGTCCAGCAGCAGGAGCAGGAGGGCTCCCGCTTCTCCGGCGGCATGGGCCAGCTCCAGCGCGGCCCGGAGATCACCGAGGTCCGCTGAGCGTCGTAGAACCACGAGGGCCGCACCCCACCGGGGGTGCGGCCCTTTCTCGTGCGTGGGCCCTTGACGGCGCATTGGTCTGTACCTACCGTCTCCGGCCAACGCGTCTGTTCATAAAGGCGCTTCGCGTTCATATACGAGAACGGAAGGCCCCCCACGTATGCGCAGAACCGCTCTCCTCGCCGCCGTCGCCGCGCTCGTCGCCGGTGCCCTGGCCTGGCCCGCCGACGCCGCTCCCGCCACCTTCGCCCACCCCGGAGTCACCGTCTCCAAGGGTCAGTTGGACTTCGCCCGATCCAAGGTCAACGCCGGCGCCCAGCCCTGGAAGGGCGCCTACGACCAGATGATGGCGAGCAGGTACGCCGATCTGAACCGCACGCCCAAGCCCCGCGCGGTCGTCGAGTGCGGTTCGTACTCGAACCCCAACTACGGCTGCACCGACGAGCGCGAGGACGCCATCGCCGCGTACACGCAGGCGCTCGCCTGGTACATCACCCGTGACGAGCGCTACGCGAAGAAGTCGATCCAGCTGATGGACGCCTGGTCGGCGGTGATCACGGACCACACCAACAGCAACGCGCCCCTCCAGACCGGCTGGGCCGGCTCCTCCTGGCCGAAGGCGGCCGAGATCATCAAGCACACGTACACGGGCGGCTGGGCCAACTCCGGGCGCTTCGCGACCATGCTCCGGAACGTCTACCTCCCGGAGATCATCAACGGCTCCAACTCCAACGGCAATTGGGAGCTGTCGATGATGGAGGCCGCCGTCGGCATCTCCGTCTTCCTGGAGGACAAGGCGTCGTACGACAAGGCCATGGCGAAGTTCCGCACCCGTACCGCCGCCTACGTCTATCTCGCCTCCGACGGCGATCTGCCGAAGACCGTGCCGAGCCAGAACCTCGACACCCGGGACAAGGTCGTCAGGTACTGGCAGGGGCAGTCCACCTTCGTCACCGGCCTCACCCAGGAGACCTGCCGCGACCTCACGCACACCGGGTACGGCATCTCCGCGATCTCGCACATCGCCGAGACCAGCCGCATCCAGGGGCAGGACCTGTACGGCACCGACGTGGGCGAGCGGCTGCGGCAGGCGCTCGGGTTCCAGGCCAAGTACGAGCTGGGCGCGGCCGTGCCCAGCTCGCTGTGCGGCGGGTCGCTGCATCTGGGCCTCGGGCCGGTCACCGAGGTCGGCTACAACGCCCTGCACAACAGGCTTGGCATGGGCATGACTAACACGCAGACGCTGACCGAACGGAACCGCCCGGCCGGCAGCAACAACCTGTTCGTGGCATGGGAGACCCTCACCCACGGGGACAACCTGAGCTGAAACCGTTGATCGGCCGGGCGTCGGGTGGGGATACTGGCGCCCGGTCGAAGGCGTCACGGGGGAGCGGCAGATGAGCCAGGTGGTCACCGAGACCATGGTGCGGGTCGAGAACGTCCACAAGTCCTTCGGGCGCGGAGCCGGCGTCGTCCACGCCCTGCGCGGGGTCTCCCTGGAGGTGCCGCGCGGTGAACTCGTCGCCCTGAAGGGACGGTCGGGGTCCGGGAAGACCACGCTCCTCAACATCGTCGGCGGACTCGACACCCCGGACGAGGGGCGCGTCGAGGTCGACGGCCGCGACCTCGCCGGGCTCGACGAGGACGGGCTGCTCGCCCTGCGCCGCGACAGCATCGGCTTCGTCTTCCAGTCCTTCGGACTCATCCCGATCCTCACCGCCGCCGAGAACGTCGGCGTCCCGATGCGGCTGCGCCGGGCCGAGGCACGCGCGCGTGAGGAGCGTGTCGAGCTGCTGCTGTCCCTGGTGGGCCTCGCCGACCACGCGGCACAGCGGCCCACCGAGCTCTCCGGCGGCCAGCAACAGCGCGTCGCCATCGCCCGCGCCCTCGCCAACAGCCCCTCGCTCCTGATCGCCGACGAGCCGACCGGCCAGCTCGACGCGGAGACCGGGCACGCCGTGATGGAGCTGCTGCGGGCCGTCGTACGCAGCGAGAACGTCACCGCGCTGGTCGCCACGCACGACGCGACCCTGCTGGATCTCGCCGACCGGGTGCTGGAGCTGGGCGACGGGGAGATCGTCGAGGTCTAGACGCGGAGACCGTGGAGGTGCCGCCGTCGCGGGTGTGCCGTCAGGGTTGCGTCAAAGACGACTCCGGCGGCGCCCCTCCGTCCCGTCTGCCGCGATTGCTGGTCGTAAGGTCGACGCTGCGCAGGCAGTAATGACCGGAAGACAATGGGGCCCATGGGACGCGGCAGGCTTCGGATCTACCTCGGTGCGGCACCGGGCGTCGGCAAGACGTACGCGATGCTGTCCGAAGGGCACCGCAGGACCGAGCGGGGCACCGACTGCGTGGTGGCGTTCGTCGAGCACCACGGCCGGCCCCGCACCGAGGTGATGCTGCACGGTCTGGAGCGGATCCCGCGCCGGGAGCTCGCGTACCGGGGGAGCGCCTTCACCGAGATGGACGTGGACGCCGTACTGCGCCGCGCCCCAGCCGTCGCCCTGGTGGACGAACTCGCCCACACCAACGTCCCCGGCTCCCGCAACGCCAAGCGGTGGCAGGACGTGGAGGAGCTCCTCGCGGCCGGGATCGACGTGGTGTCCACCGTCAACATCCAGCATCTGGAGTCGCTGGGGGACGTCGTCGAGTCGATCACCGGGGTACGGCAGCGCGAGACCGTGCCGGACGAGGTGGTGCGGCGGGCCGATCAGATCGAGCTTGTCGACATGTCGCCGCAGGCGCTGCGGAGGCGGATGGCGCACGGCAACATCTACCGGTCCGACAAGGTCGACGCGGCACTGTCGAACTACTTCCGGCCCGGGAACCTCACCGCCCTGCGGGAGCTGGCGCTGCTGTGGGTGGCGGACCGGGTCGACGAGTACCTCACGCAGTACCGCAGCGAGCACCAGGTGTCGAAGATCTGGGGTTCGCGGGAGCGGATCGTGGTCGGGCTGACCGGCGGCCCGGAGGGGCGGACGCTGATCCGGCGGGCCGCGCGGCTCGCGGAGAAGGGCGCCGGCGGGGAAGTGCTGGCCGTGTACATAGCCCGCAGCGACGGACTCACCGCCGCCTCGCCCAAGGAACTCGCCGTCCAGCGCACCCTCGTCGAGGACCTCGGCGGCACCTTCCACCACGTCGTCGGCGACGACATACCCGCCGCGCTGCTCGACTTCGCGCGCGGTGCCAACGCCACCCAGATCGTCCTCGGGTCCTCCCGCCGCAAGACCTGGCAGTACGTCTTCGGCCCCGGGGTCGGCACCACGGTCGCCCGCGAGTCCGGACCCGACCTGGACGTCCACATCGTCACCCACGACGAGGTCGCCAAGGGGCGCGGACTGCCCGTCGCCCGGGGTGCCCGGCTCGGGCGGGCCCGGATCATCTGGGGCTGGGCGGTCGGGGTGGCCGGCCCGCCGGTCCTGGCCGTGCTGCTCAGCACCGTCGACCTCGGCCTGGCCAACGACATGCTGCTGTTCCTGACCGTGACGGTCGCGGCCGCCCTGCTCGGCGGACTGGCGCCCGCCCTGGCCTCGGCCGCGGTCGGCTCCCTGCTGCTGAACTACTTCTACACACCGCCGCTGCACCACTGGACCATCGCCGACCCCAAGAACATCGTCGCCATCGCGATCTTCGTCGGCGTCGGCGTCTCGGTCTCCTCGGTGGTCGACCTCGCGGCCCGGCGCACGCACCAGGCGGCGCGGCTGCGGGCCGAGTCGGAGATCCTCTCCTTCCTCGCGGGCAACGTGCTGCGCGGCGAGACCGGCCTGGAGGAGCTGCTGGAGCGGGTCCGGGAGACCTTCGCGATGGAGTCGGCGGCCCTGCTGGAGCGCGTGAGCGATGTCGAACCGTGGACCTGCGCGGGCCGGGCCGGGCTGGGGCGCCCGGTGGAGCGGCCGGAGGACGCGGACGTGGACGTGCCGGTCGGCGACCACATGGCCCTCGCGCTGACCGGGCGGGTGCTGCCCGCCGAGGACCGCCGGGTGCTGGCCGCCTTCGCCGCGCAGGCGGCCGTCGCGCTGGACCGGCGGCGGCTCCAGGAGGAGGCCGACCGCGCCCGCGCGCTGGCGGAGGGCAACCGGATCCGGACGGCGCTGCTGGCCGCCGTGAGCCATGATCTGCGGACGCCCCTGGCCGGGATCAAGGCGGCGGTGTCCTCCCTGCGGTCCGACGACGTGGAGTGGTCCGAGGAGGACCAGGCGGAGCTGCTGGAGGGCATCGAGGAAGGGGCCGACCGGCTCGACCACCTCGTCGGGAACCTCCTCGACATGTCCCGGCTCCAGACCGGCACCGTCACCCCGCTGATCCGCGAGATCGACCTCGACGAGGTCGTCCCCATGGCGCTGGGCGGGGTGCCCGAGGACAGCGTGGAGCTGGACATTCCCGAGACGCTGCCCATGGTCGCCGTGGACCCGGGACTGCTGGAGCGGTCCGTGGCCAACCTCGTCGAGAACGCCGTCAAGTACAGCCCGCCCGGCCAGGCCGTCCTGGTGGCCGCCAGCGCCATCGCCGACCGGGTCGAGGTCCGGGTGGTCGACCGCGGCCCCGGCGTCCCCGACGAGGCCAAGGAGCGCATCTTCGCGCCCTTCCAGCGCTACGGCGACGCCCCGCGCGGCGCCGGGGTCGGACTGGGCCTCGCGGTGGCCCGGGGCTTCGCCGAGGCGATGAGCGGCACGCTGACCGCCGAGGACACGCCGGGCGGCGGCCTGACGATGGTCCTCACGCTCAGGGCGGCAGGATCGCAGCCTGAGCCACAACCGGTCGTACAACCCGAAAGGCAGGTCACATGACCCGGGTGCTCGTGATCGAAGACGAGCCGCAGATCGTGCGCGCCCTCGTGATCAACCTCAAGGCCCGCAAGTACGAGGTCGACGCGGCCCACGACGGCGCCACCGCCCTCGAACTGGCCGCCGCCCGCCACCCCGACGTGGTCGTCCTCGACCTCGGGCTGCCCGACATGGACGGCGTCGAGGTGATCCGGGGCCTGCGCGGCTGGACCCGGGTGCCGATCCTGGTGCTGTCCGCCCGGCACTCCTCCGACGAGAAGGTCGAGGCCCTCGACGCGGGCGCCGACGACTACGTCACCAAGCCCTTCGGCATGGACGAGCTGCTGGCCCGGCTGCGGGCGGCGGTCCGGCGGGCCGAGCCGGTCGGGCCGGGCGAGGACGACGTGACGACGGTGGAGACCGAGGAGTTCACCGTCGACCTCGCCGCGAAGAAGGTCAACCGGGCCGGCAAGGACGTACGCCTGACCCCCACGGAGTGGCATCTGCTGGAGGTGCTGGTGCGCAACACCGGCCGTCTGGTCAGCCAGAAACAGCTGCTCCAGGAGGTGTGGGGGCCCTCGTACGGAACCGAGACGAACTACCTGCGGGTCTACATGGCCCAACTGCGCAGGAAGCTGGAGGCGGACCCCTCGCATCCCCGGCACTTCATCACGGAGCCGGGGATGGGCTATCGGTTCGAGAACTGAGCTGCTGGGCGGCCGGGGGTCCGGGGGTCCGGGGGTTGTCCCCCGGGGGATGCAGCATCACGGAGCCGCGAATGGGCTATCGGTTCGAGGGCTAGTACCGCGGGTACGAACGTGTCAGTGCACCCCGGTACGCTTCACATATGAGTGCTGTTCCGCGTTCCGAAAAGCCGGTGGGCCGGTTCCGGCGCATGCTCGACAGGCTCTCCTCGTCGCAGGAGGACCTGGAGTCGGAGGAGCTGCGGGAGGACGCCGAGACCGCAGGCTGCATCAAGATCGGTGACTGCCACGACCGACAGATCGTGACCGTTACTGGTACCTTGCGCACGGTCACGCTGCGTCCCAGAGCCGGTGTCCCCGCGCTGGAGGCCGAGCTGTTCGACGGCTCCGCCGCACTGGACGTGGTGTGGCTCGGCAGGCGCTCCATCGTGGGGATCGAACCCGGGCGCAAGCTGATCGCATCGGGCCGGATCTCGATGAGCCGGGGCCGCCGGGTGCTGTTCAACCCGAAATACGAACTGAGACCCCTCGGTAGGGAGTAGCCGGTGACGTCGCTCGACAAGCCGACCGAAGACACTGAGCAGCACGACGCCCGGGCGGTGACCGAGGCCGCACTGTTCGAGGCCTTCGGAGGCCTGCGGGGCATGGTGGAGACGGTGCTGCCGGGCCTCCTCTTCGTCACGATCTACACGATCAACAAGGACCTGCACATGTCCGCGATCGCCGCGCTCGCGGTGTCGCTGATCCTGGTCGTGGTCCGCCTGGTGACGAAGGACACCGTCAAGCACGCCTTCAGCGGTGTCTTCGGCGTCGCCTTCGGTGTCGTCTTCGCGATGATGACCGGCAACGCCAAGGACTTCTACCTGCCCGGCATGCTCTACACCCTGGGCCTGGGCCTGGCCTACATCATCACCACGCTGTGCGGGGTCCCGCTGATCGGTCTGATCCTCGGCCCGGTCTTCAAGGAGAACCTCTCCTGGCGCACCCGCAACCCGGGCCGCAAGAAGGCGTACGCCAAGGCCAGTTACGCGTGGGGCGCGATCCTGCTCGCCAAGTGCGCCATCCTCTTCCCGCTGTACTGGTGGGCCGACACGGCACAGCTGGGCTGGGTGCTGGTCGGGCTGAAGATCCCGCCCTTCCTGCTCGCCGTCTGGCTGACCTGGGTCTTCCTGGCGAAGGCCCCGGCGCCCATCGACGTGTTCGCGGAGATGGAGGCGGCCGAGAAGGCGGAGGAAGAGCGCAAGGCGGCACTGGCCGAGGAGCGCGGCGAGACGACCGGCGCCGCCCGGCACCGGCGTGACGCGTAGGTTCGAGCACTTCCACTACGACGACGGTGGGCGCCCCGGGAATCCCGGGGCGCCCACCGTCGTCGTAGCGCCTGACGGCGTCAGCCCGTCGTGTCCTCGCGGCGCACCGACAGCAGGTCCTCCAGCTGCTCCTCGCGGGCCGGGGCGGCCACGAAGAGGAGCTCGTCGCCGGCCTCCAGGGAGTCTTCCCGGGTCGGGGTGAGGACACGGGTGCCGCGGATGATCGTCACCAGGGACGTGTCCTGCGGCCACTCGACGTCGCCGACCTGGGTGCCGGCCAGGGCCGACTCCTCGGGCAGGGTCAGCTCGACGAGGTTGGCGTCACCGTGACTGAAGCGGAGCAGCCGGACCAGATCGCCGACGCTCACCGCCTCCTCGACCAGGGCCGACATCAGACGCGGGGTGGAGACGGCGACGTCCACGCCCCAGGACTCGTTGAAGAGCCACTCGTTCTTCGGGTTGTTCACCCGGGCGACGACGCGCGGGACGCCGTACTCCGTCTTCGCGAGCAGCGAGACGACCAGGTTCACCTTGTCGTCGCCCGTCGCGGCGATCACCACGTTGCAGCGCTGCAGCGCGGCCTCGTCCAGGGACGTGATCTCGCAGGCGTCGGCCAGCAGCCACTCCGCCTGGGGAACACGCTCGACCGAGATGGCGGTCGGCGCCTTGTCGACGAGCAGGACCTCGTGGCCGTTCTCCAGCAGTTCGCCCGCGATCGAGCGGCCCACCGCACCGGCACCGGCAATGGCGACCCTCATCAGTGACCGCCTTCTTCCTCGGGACCCTTGGCGAAGGACGCCTCGACCTTGTCGACCTCGTCGGTGCGCATCATCACGTGCACCAGGTCGCCCTCCTGCAACACCGTCTGCGAGCTCGGCAGGATCGCCTCGCCGAGACGGGTCAGGAACGCCACGCGGACGCCCGTCTCCTCCTGGAGCCGGCTGATCCGCTGGCCCACCCAGGAGGCGGAGGTGTGCACCTCGGCCAGCTGGACGCCACCGGTGGGGTCGCGCCACAGCGGCTCGGCACCCGAGGGCAGCAGCCGGCGCAGCATCTGGTCGGCCGTCCAGCGGACCGTGGCCACCGTCGGGATGCCCAGACGCTGGTAGACCTCCGCGCGGCGGGGGTCGTAGATCCGGGCCGCGACGTTCTCGATGCCGAACATCTCGCGGGCCACCCGGGCGGCGATGATGTTGGAGTTGTCACCGCTGGAGACGGCGGCGAAGGCGCCGGCCTCCTCGATGCCGGCCTCGCGCAGGGTGTCCTGGTCGAAGCCGACTCCGGTGACACGCCGGCCTCCGAACCCGGAGCCCAGTCGTCGGAAGGCGGTGGGGTCCTGGTCGATCACGGCGACCGTGTGCCCCTGTTGCTCCAGGGTCTGGGCGAGAGCGGAACCCACTCTGCCGCAGCCCATGATGACGATGTGCACGACCGTCCTTCCGGTGTCAAGAGATACTGCTCAGCCCCATCAGGGTCTCAGACCGTCGCCCAAGCTACACACGCACGGTAGGACGGCGGCACCCCTGTGCACGGTTGTCCCGGGGATCGGGACGATCAGCGGCGGCTGATGCTGCGGACACTCACCAAAGTCAGGATTCCGAGGCCGACGAGGGTGCCGGCGGCACCGATCAGCTCCGCGGTGGCGTGCATGGGACCTCCAGGGGGCGGCGAGAGACAGGAACTGCCCGGGCGGCAGACGGGTTTTGTCATATAGCCATGCGCATCCGGCCACCTGCGGAATCCGCAGCCGGGGAGCCTCGTGTTTTCACCCGGAGGGCAGAAGCGGGGTGGCGGGTGGTTGGGCACCCGTTCGAACGCCTACGATGTTCTGTCGTGTCCAAACTGACCGACGTGCCCAAACGGATTCTGATCGGGCGCGCACTGCGCAGTGACCGGCTGGGGGAAACGCTCCTGCCGAAGCGCATCGCCCTCCCCGTCTTCGCCTCCGACCCGCTGTCCTCCGTGGCGTACGCGCCCGGCGAGGTGCTGCTGGTCCTGTCCATCGCGGGTGTGTCGGCCTACCACTTCAGCCCCTGGATCGCCGTGGCGGTCGTCGTGCTGATGTTCACGGTGGTCGCCTCCTATCGACAGAACGTCCACGCCTACCCGAGCGGGGGCGGTGACTACGAGGTCGCCAACACCAACCTCGGCCCCAAGGCCGGCCTCACCGTCGCCAGCGCCCTGCTCGTCGACTACGTCCTGACCGTGGCCGTCTCGATCTCCTCCGGCATCGAGAACCTCGGCTCCGCGGTGCCCTTCGTCGTCGAGCACAAGGTGCTCTGCGCGACGGCCGTGATCGTGCTGCTCACGCTGATGAACCTGCGGGGCGTGAAGGAGTCCGGCTCGCTGTTCGCGATCCCGACGTACGTCTTCGTCGTGGGCGTCTTCATCATGATCGCGTGGGGGGCGTTCCGCGGACTGGTCCTCGACCAGACCATGCGGGCGCCGACGGCGTCGTACGAGATCAAGGCCGAACACCAGGGCCTGGCGGGCTTCGCCCTGGTCTTCCTCCTGCTGCGCGCCTTCTCCTCCGGGTGTGCCGCCCTCACCGGCGTCGAGGCCATCTCCAACGGCGTCCCGGCCTTCCGCAAGCCCAAGTCGAAGAACGCCGCCAGCACGCTCGCGGCGATGGGTCTGCTCGCCGTCACCATGTTCTGCGGCATCATCGCGCTGGCCATGGTGACCAAGGTCCGCATGGCCGAGAACCCGGCCGTGGACCTGCTGAAGGACGGCGCCGCCCTCGGCTCCGACTACGTCCAGAACCCGGTGATCTCCCAGGTCGCCGAGGCTGTCTTCGGCAAGGGCAGCTTCCTGTTCATCGTGCTGGCCGCGGCCACCGCGCTGGTGCTGTTCCTCGCCGCGAACACGGCGTACAACGGCTTCCCGCTGCTCGGCTCGATCCTCGCCCAGGACCGCTACCTCCCGCGCCAGCTGCACACCCGCGGCGACCGGCTCGCCTTCTCCAACGGCATCGTGCTGCTCGCCGGCGCCGCCGGACTGCTGGTGTGGATCTACGGCGCCGACTCGACGCGGCTGATCCAGCTCTACATCGTCGGCGTGTTCGTGTCCTTCACGCTGAGCCAGACCGGCATGGTCCGGCACTGGAACCGCCATCTGGCCACCGAGAAGGACCCGGCCAAGCGCCGCCACATGGTCCGTTCCCGGGCCATCAACACGTTCGGCGCCTTCTTCACCGGTCTGGTGCTGATCGTCGTCCTGGTCACCAAGTTCACCCACGGCGCCTGGGTCGCCCTGCTCGGCATGGTGATCTTCTACGCGACGATGTCCGCGATCCGTAAGCACTACGACCGGGTGGCCGAGGAGATCGCGGCCCCCGAGGGCCCGAGCGACGACAGCGTACGACCGTCCCGCGTCCACTCCGTCGTCCTCATCTCGAAGATCCACCGCCCCACGCTGCGGGCCCTGGCGTACGCCAAGCTGATGCGCTCGGACACGCTGGAAGCCCTGAGCGTCAACGTCGACCCGGCGGAGACCAAGGCGCTGCGCGAGGAGTGGGAGCGGCGCGGGATCGACGTACCGCTGAAGGTGCTGGACTCGCCGTACCGCGAGATCACGCGGCCGGTCATCGAGTACGTGAAGAGTCTGCGCAAGGAGTCGCCGCGCGACGCGGTGTCCGTGATCATTCCCGAGTACGTGGTCGGCCACTGGTACGAGCATCTGCTGCACAACCAGAGTGCGCTGCGGCTCAAGGGCCGGCTGCTGTTCACGCCGGGGGTCATGGTGACCTCGGTGCCGTACCAGTTGCAGTCGTCGGAGGCGGCGAAGAAGCGGGCCCGCAGGCGGCAGGACTGGAACGCGCCGGGTGCGGTGCGGCGGGGGCCGGCGGAGGAGCGGGCGAAGGAGGCGTCGACGCCGAAGTAGAGTGGTGGGTTGTTGTCGGCCCATCCCGTGGGCCGGTCCCGTGGTCCATCCCTCACTCGATCGTTGTGGAGTCTCCCCGCCATGCAGGCAGAACCGAAGAAATCACTGGTGGGGGTCGACTACGAGGTCGAGGTGGGCCCCGTCGCGCACGGCGGGCACTGCATCGCCCGTACGTCCGACGGCCAGGTGCTGTTCGTCCGGCACACCCTTCCCGGTGAGCGGGTCGTGGCCCGGGTGACCGACGGCGAGGAGGGCGCCCGGTTCCTGCGGGCGGACGCCGTCGAGGTCCTGGAAGCCTCCAAGGACCGTATCGAGGCGCCCTGTCCCTACGCCGGGCCCGGCCGCTGCGGCGGCTGCGACTGGCAGCACGCCAAGCCGGGGGCCCAGCGCCGGCTCAAGGGCGAGGTCGTCGCCGAGCAGTTGCAGCGGCTCGCGGGGCTCACGCCCGAGGAGGCCGGCTGGGACGGCACCGTGCTGCCCGCCGAGGGCGACAAGCTCCCGGCCGGCCAGGTGCCGCAGTGGCGCACCCGGGTGCAGTACGCGGTGGACGCCGACGGCAACGCGGGTCTCCGCCGCCACCGCTCGCACGAGGTCGAGCCGGTCGAGCACTGCATGATCGCGGCGCCGGGCGTCAGCGAGCTGGGCATCGAGGACCGTGACTGGTCCGGGATGGCATCCGTGGAGGCGATCGCCGCGACGGGGTCGCAGGACCGCATGGTGATCCTGGAGCCCCGCCCGGGCGCCCGCCTTCCCCTCGTGGAGCTCGACAAGCCCGTCTCCGTCATGCGCGTCGAGGAGCACGACGGCGGCATCCACCGGGTGCACGGCCGCGCCTTCGTGCGGGAGCGGGCCGACGGCCGGACCCACCGGGTGGGCAGCGGCGGCTTCTGGCAGGTCCACCCGATGGCCGCCGACACGCTGGTCAAGGCCGTCATGCAGGGCCTGCTGCCGCGCAAGGGCGACATGGCGCTGGACCTGTACTGCGGCGTCGGCCTGTTCGCGGGCGCCCTCGCCGACCGGCTCGGCGACAAGGGCGCCGTCCTCGGCATCGAGTCCGGCAAGCGCGCGGTGGAGGACGCCCGGCACAACCTCGCCGCCTTCGACCGCGTCCGCATCGAACAGGGCAAGGTCGAGTCCGTCCTCCCGCGCACCGGGATCACCGAGGTCGACCTGATCGTCCTGGACCCGCCGCGCGCGGGGGCGGGGCGCAAGACGGTCGAGCACATGTCGTCGCTGGGGGCGCGGCGGATCGCGTACGTCGCGTGCGATCCCGCCGCGCTGGCCCGGGACCTGGGGTACTTCCGGGACGGGGGATACCGGGTGCGGTCGCTGCGGGTGTTCGATCTGTTCCCGATGACCCATCACATGGAGTGCGTGGCGATTCTGGAGCCTGCCTCCAAGGGGCGCTGAACCGAGCCCTGGAAGTCCTCCCCTCCCCGGATCCGGTCGCGCACGGCGTTGTCAGTGGTGACCACTACTTTGGAATCACTGGGGATCGGCCGTCGCGGTCGACCGGGGTCTTGGGGAGGGGTGTGCTGTGTCCGCTGCGCAGGGACGACAGTCGGGGAGCACGACGTATCTGGAGCTGTCTCAGGAGAGCGGCGGCGCCCACAAGTTCTACGAGGTGACCGTCGAGGGGGCCACCGTCTCCGTGCGGTACGGGCGGATCGGTGTGGACGGGCAGCGTCAGACCTCCGCGTTCCCGACGGTGGAGAAGGCGAACGCGGCGGCGGCGAAGAAGATCGCCGAGAAGGTGCGCAAGGGGTACGCGCCGGCTGTGCGAGGGCAGCGTGCGGCCCGGCCCGTGACGCGCCGTCAGGTGACGTCCGCCCCGTCCACGGCGCGGGCGACCGCCCCGGTGCTGTGGCGGTTCCGTACGGGCGCGTCGGCGTTCGGAATCCATGTGGACGAGGACCGCTGCTGGGTCGGCAACCAGCACGGGGACGTCTACAACCTGAGCCATGACGGCGAGGTGCTGGCCCACTACTCCCTGCCCGACGGTGTGAAGTGCCTGGTGGCGGACGACTTCTGGATCTACGCGGGCTGTGACGACGGCCGGGTGTACGACCTCTCGGCGAAGGTGCCGTTCGCCGCCTACGAGATCGCGGCCGAGGTGGACATCTTCTGGCTGGACATCCACGCGGGCGTGCTGAACGTCTCCGACCGCAACGGCGGTCTGACGGTCATCGACCACGAGGACGAGCTCCAGTGGTCGCGCAACTCCTCCGGTGAGCAGGGGTGGATGGTGCGGGCCGACGACCGCGCCGTGTACCACGGGCACAGCGGCGGCGTGACGGCCTACGCGGCGAACGGCACCGGTCAGGTCTGGCACACCGCGACCAGCGGCAATGTGCTCTTCGGCTGGCAGGAGGAGGACGCGGTGTACGCCGGGACGGGGCGGCGGGTCGTGCAGCGGCTCGCGAAGTCCTCCGGGTGGGTCGAGGCCACCTACCAGTGCGATGCCGCGGTGTACTCGTGCGCCACCTCCCCCGGCGGGCGGTACGTCTTCGCGGGCGACTCCGCCTCCTCCGTCTACTGCTTCACCGCCGACGGCGCCCGGCTGTGGAAGCTCGGCACGGGTGGTGGCTCGGCGCTCTCCATGCAGTACCACGACGAACGGCTGTACATCGTCTCCACGGACGGCTCGCTCGCCTGCATCGACGCGAGCGAGGCCGCGATCAACGCCGCCCAGTCGGGCACCGTCCCGGTCGCCGCGGACGTCAAACTGGCGGCGGCCCTGCCGACGTACGCGCCGCTGACCACCGCCGCCTCCGTCGCCACGGTCAGCGCCGTGCCCGCGGCGGGAAGCGGAGTCGTCGTGGAGTGCGTCGAGCACGGAGGCCGCGTGCGGGTGCATGTGGTCTCCGAGGGCTATGAGCCGAGTTGGAACGTCCAGTTCCCCCGTGCGATACGCCAGCCCGGCGCACGCTATGTGGTGGACGCGCTGCACTCCTCCTCGGGCGGCTTCTACCGGGTGCGCGGAGAGATCAGGCGTCTGGTGTGACGGACGGGGCGTCGCGGTCCTCGCCGGGCGCGCGGACCGAGTTCGCCTCGCGGACAGGCCCAATGCGTCGCGCGAACGGTTCTTTCCTGTAAGGCTCGGTCCTGTGACGTACGTAGTGACCGTGGACACCTGCATCCCGGAGGGCACTCCGGAGATGGACCCGCTTCAGCGTGCCGGAGCCGTGGCGCTCGTCGAGGACGGATTCGATTCCGTCCGGGCGGTCGAAGGGCCCGACGGCGTGGCGGTCGAATTGCTGGACACCATCGTGGCCGTCCACCCCGGTGGCGCGCTGCTGAAGGTGATCGTGGACGCTCCGGCGCTGGAGTTGGCCGAGGACTCGGTGCGGGCGCTCGTGGACGAACTGCTGGAGCGCTCCGAACTGTTGGCGGACTGGACGATCGAGCGATGCGAGGTGGAGCTGCACCAGGACCTGGCGAGGAAGAGCCTCGACGCGGCCGAAGGCCCCGATGCCCCGCCCGACGATCCCGCCACCCGCAAGGCGCGGCACGCCGGGGGTCCCGCGCCGGAAGGCGCCGAGGAGGCGTACGACGGCGAGGCGAAGGCCGCGGCGGTGCGGAGCCGGATGCTGGGGGTGGCGGCTGAACTGCGGTCCTTTCCACCGGCCGTGTTCGGTGTGCCCGGCGAGGAGGGCGACGGGAGGGTGGGCGGTGACGGCGAGTTCGCCGTTCCGGCGGCGAGCGCCGCACTCGCCGCGGGCGCGTTGGTCCACGCGATCGACATCCTGGTGGACGAGCTGTTCGAGGACGTGCAGGTCCTGACGCAGGAGGACGCCACCGTCGCGGAATGCGAGGGCCCCCTGTGGCACTTGGAACGTCTGCCCGACCGGTACGCGCTCCGGTACGACGCCCGCTTCGCCCGCCGCTTCCTGGTGACGGTGATCGCCATGACCACCCGCTTCACCGACGGGAGCTTCGAGCGGCTCAGCTGTGTCGCCGAGGAACTCGCCCTGCGGTTCCTCCTGAGCCAGGCCATCGTGACCCTGGAGCTGCACGGGCTGCTCGACGACGAGGTGTCGGCCGCTCTCGACGCGTTCGCCGGGAACGTGTACGAGGACATGGACCACGAGTGGCTCTACGACGGTGCGACGGACGGGATCGACGCGTCCGCCGTGGGGGTCGGGCTCGACGGGGCGCCCATCGCGTTCGGTTCGTGGTTCACCCCGTTCGACGAGGGCAGGTACGTCCACCCGTCCGCGACGGACGAACCCGAGGCGGCGGCGCGGTGACGCGCGGGGCGAACCCTCGGTAGGCCGGTCTCCGCGGTGGCGCGCGGGTACGGGCGGTGCGGGGGAGGCTTCGGCCGCATGGCAGCATCGGGTGGCATGAGTGCGTCCCTGGGGGTGCGGAGCCTGCGCGCGGCGGTGTTCGCCGTGCTGTGCGTGCTGCTGGCCACCGGAGGACATGTGCTGGCCGTGGGGGTGACCCCGCCGGTGTCGGTGCAGGGCGCCGGGGGACTGGCGGTCTTCGTGGCCGGTCTGCTGCTGGGCGGGCGTGAGCGGTCGCTGGTCGGTATCGGTGGCGGGACGTCGGCCGCCCAGGGCGGGCTGCACCTCGCGTTCGACGCCGCCCGGCCGCACGCCGGGACCGTCATGCACGGCATGCGGATGGCTCCGCACCTCCATGCGTCGGCACCCCACGCCACCGCCGCCCATGCCGGGGCGGCTCTCCTGCTGACCTGGTGGCTGCGGCGCGGTGAGGCCGCGCTGTGGTCGCTGCTGCGATGGGCGGTCGCCTTCGTGCCGGGGCTCGCCGCCTGGTGGCGGGCGGCCGGCGGCTTCCGGGGCGTGCCGAGCGGACCGGAGCCCGTGCGCCGGGCCGGCGGCCGGACCTGGTCGCCGCGGCAGGCGTGGCTGCGCTATGCCGTGCACCGGCGCGGGCCGCCCGCCGGGATGTCGTACGCCGTCTGACCCCGACATCCCTTCCGCAGTACGGAGATCCACTCAGCCATGTCCACCACCCCGCGCCGCGTCGGCGCCGTCACCGCCCTCGCCGCGGTCGGAGTCCTCACCGCCGCCGGTGCCGCCTCCGCGCATGTCACCGTCCACCCGCAGAGCTACGCCAGGGGAGCCACCGACGGCACCCTGACCTTCCGCGTCCCCGACGAGGAGGACTCCGCCTCCACCACCGAGGTCCAGATCTTCCTGCCCACCGACCACCCCCTCCTCGGCGTGCTCGTCGCGCCGCGGGACGGCTGGACCGCGAAGGTCACCGACACCAGGCTCAAGACGCCGGTCAAGACGGACGACGGCACCATCACCGACGCCGTCTCCGAGATCACCTGGACCGGAGGGAAGATCGGAGCCGGGCAGTACGAGGACTTCGACGTCGCCTTCGGCCGGCTGCCCGACGACACCGGCCGGCTGGCCTTCAAGGCCCTGCAGACCTACTCCGACGGCAAGACCGTCCGCTGGATCGAGGAGGCCGCGCAGGGCGACGAGGAGCCGGAGAACCCGGCGCCGGTCGTGAAGCTCACCGCCGAACAGGCCGGTACCGCTGCCACCCCGGCGAAAGCCCGGGAGGCGGCCGCCGACAGCAGCGACTCGACGGCACGTGGGCTCGGCGTCGCCGGGCTGATCATGGGCGTGCTCGGGCTGGCCGCGGCCGCGTTCGCCGTCGTGCGGACGCGGTCCGCCGGATCCAGGGACGCATGAGGTGCCTGCCCTGCCGGCGGAATGCCGCCGGCAGGGCAGGGCATGTCCGCCCCGTGAAGTGCGCGAACGGCGCCCGAGGACCAGCCTGCGGACGCCTCGGCGGGTTCGGGCGCGTTTCGCATACGATCGGGGACGAGGCTCCGACATAAGTGCAGGATGCACACTTGCGCAGAAGTTAGGTAAGCCTTACCGTTCACAATCGCACCACTCAGGGCCCTGGCCGGAACACCGGCCCCGCCCGCGGCGAGCGCTTCACCGACGCAGCCTGGCCGTCCGATGCCGGAACTCGCTGCTCCCAGGACGCCCCCTTGAATCACAGCACCTTCGGTCTGTACGACCCTGCCCTCGACCACAGCGACTGCGGCGTCGGCTTCATCACCCGGCTCGACGGAACACCGAGCCACGACGTCATCCGCAAGGGCGACGAGGCGCTCCGCACCATCCCGCACCGCGGCGGCAAGTCCGCCGAGGGCGTCGGGGACGGCGCGGGCGTGAACGTGGACCTGTCGGCGGAGTTCTTCGGCGCGATCACCGGCGAGGAACTGCGCGCCGGGCACTTCGGCGTCGCCAACTGCTTCGTGCCGGTCGACGGCGAACGCCGGGCCGCGGCGATCGACCTCGTGGGCCGGAGCATCGCCGAGCAGGGCTTCGACGTTCTCCTCGTCCGCGATGTACCCGTCGACCACACCGTCGCCTGCCCCGCCGCCGAGCAGTACCAACTGCCCATCGTGCAGTGGGTGTTCCGGGCGCCCGAGAGCTGGGGGCGCGAAGGCGTCGACTCGGCCGCCAACCGTGCCCTGCTCGCCGTGGAGGCCGTGGCCTACGCCGACGGTACGACGTACGCGGGGCTGTACGTGCTGTCGCTCAGCGCCCGCACCCAGGTGCTCAAGGGACGGCTCAACTCCGGAGAGGTCATCGGGTACTTCCGCGACCTCGTCGACCCCCGGCACTCCGTGCGCTCGCTCTACTTCCACACCCGGTTCTCCACCAACACCGAGCCGCACCCGACCATGGCCCAGCCGTTCCGGCTCATGGCGCACAACGGCGAACTCAACACCGACCGCAAGAACCGCCTCAGCGACGAGGCCCTCGCGCGGGCCCGGACCCGGAGCATCGTCCGCCCGCCGGGCCAGTCCGACTCCAGCCGGCTCGACCAGACCCTCCAGAGCCGCGTGTTCGACGACGGCCTGGACCTCGTCGAGGCGGTCGTGTCGCTCATGCCGCCCGCCTGGGAGAACGACCGCACGCTGCCCGCGGCCACCAGGGACATGCTGGAGTACTTCTCCCTGTACGAGGAGAAGAACGACGGCCCCGCCGCCCTCATCTTCAGCGACGGCGACGTCGTCGGCGCCCGCCTCGACCGGCTCGGCCTGCGCCCGCTGCGCACCGTCGAGACCGCCGAGTACCTGATGGTGGCCTCGGAGGCCGGTCAGGTCGCCTTCCCCGACGACGAGGTCGTGCACCGGGGCCGTATCGAGGCCGGCGGCATGCTCGTCGTCGACCACCGCACCGGACGCCGGCTGCGCACCCGCGAGGTGCTGGACGCCCTCGCCGCCCGCCGCCCGTACAGCGAACTGCTCACCTCCGCCCGGGTGAATCTCGACGACCTGCCCGCCCCCGACTACTACCGCGGCACCACGACGCTCGGCTACGACGGCGACCTGACCCTCGCCGGGCGGTACGTGGCGTACTCGCTGAACCAGGAGAGCTTCCGGTTCATGCTCGACCCGATGCTCGCCGACGGGTCGGAGCGGATCTCGGCGATGGGCTACGGCAACGCCATCAACGCGCTCAGCGACACCGAGGGCGGCATGGCGAAGTACTTCTCGCAACGCTTCGCCCAGGTGACCAACCCGCCGCTGGACAGCATCCGCGAGGCCGACGGCATGAGCATGCGGGTCGCGCTCGGCCCCAAGCCCGACGGGACCGCGCACAGCGGCGGCCGCCAACTCGTCGTGTCCTCGCCCGTGCTCGGGCACCTCGACATGGTCCGGCTGCGGGATCAGCGGATCGTGCCGCTGAAGCGGTTCGCCATGCTCTACGAGCCGGTCGCCGGGGACGAGACCGCCAACGCCGACGCCCTGCGCGCCGCGCTTGGGCAACTCTGCGACGACGTCGAACGGTTCGCGTCCGACCAGGGCGGCATCGCGCTCCTCACCGACCGGGCGGTCTCCTCGACGCGCGCGCCGCTGCCGGTCATCCTCGCCGTCGCCGCCGTCAACCAGCGGCTCATCGAGACCGGGCTGCGGCTGCGCGTCTCGCTCGTCGCGGAGAGCGGACAGCTGGCCTCCTCGCACCACGTGGCGACCGCCCTCGGCTTCGGCGCCTCCGCCGTCTACAGCCTCAGCGCACGGCTGCGCGCCGAGGAGAAGTTCCCGAGCGCGGCCGCCCCCGCCGGTGAGATCACCGCGACCGACCGGGCGCTGGCGAAGTTCCGCAAGGCCGCCGAGAAGTCCCTCGCCAAGACCATGGGCCGGGTCGGCCTGTGCACCGCCGAGAGCTACATCGGCGGCGAGTTCTTCGAACCGAACTACCTCGACACCCGCGACGACGTCTTCGCCCGGACCTTCCCGCACATGGACGCCCCGGTCGGCGGTGTCGGGTTCGCCCGGATCGCGCAGGCCGCCACGGACTGGCACGAGCGCGCCCGAACGGTCCAGGGCGAGCAGCAGATCCCGCTGCTCGGGCTGTTCAAGGAGCGGTCGGACGGCGCCGGGCACTCCTTCGGGGTCACGGCCGTGCGCGGCTTCGGCGACATGGTCGAGGAGCGGCCGGAGTTCGGGAAGCCCGAGGACTCCGACGCGCTCCGGCTGCTCACCCTCGGCCAGCTCGACGACGCGTTCGGCATCACCGACACCGCCTACCGCAACACCGGGTACGACGCGCTCAGCGACGCCGAGATCGACGCGTTCCGGATCACCCCCGGGTACCGCGCCTTCCTGCGGACCACGCACGAGGAGCGCTCGCGCCGCCCGGCCGCGCTGCGGGACGTGCTCGCACTGCCCGCCGACGTCACCGGACTGCGTACGGTCGAGGACTTCGCCCGGGAGTTGGGCCGGTTCTCGACGGACGGGAACGCGAGCGTCACGGTTCGGGGTGTCGCCGTCTCCCGCACGGAACAGGGCACCTTCCGACTGCGCCTTGCCGCACCGGACCTCGACCGCCACACCGCCCTCGCCGAAGCGCTCGCGCACCTGGGCGAGGCCGAGATCCTCGCCGTGGGCGCCGACGGCGTCGACGTCGCCCCCGCCGGTACCGAAGCCCGCCTCCTGGCTCTCCTCGACAGCGACAGCGCCCCCGCCGGCGTCCCGCTCGACGAGGTCCAGCCCGCGCACGAGATCACCCGGTCCCTCGCCTCCGGCGCCATGAGCCACGGCGCGCTCGTGGCCACCGCGCACGAAGCCGTCGCGCACGGCACGAACATGGTCGGCGGCATGTCGAACAGCGGTGAGGGCGGCGAGCACCACACCCGGTACGGCACCATCCGCGGCTCACGGATCAAGCAGTTCGCCTCCGGCCGGTTCGGCATCTGGGCGGGCTATCTCGCCGACCCGATGCTCGAAGAGCTGGAGATCAAGATCGGACAGGGCGCGAAGCCCGGCGAGGGCGGCCAGCTGCCCGCGCCGAAGGTCACCGTCGACATCGCGGCGGCGCGCGGCGGCACCCCCGGCATCGAGCTGATCTCCCCGCCCCCGCACCACGACACGTACTCCATCGAGGACCTCGCGCAGCTCATCCACGACTGCAAGGCGGCCCGGGTCCGGGTCATCGTCAAGCTGGTGTCCTCGGAGGGCATCGGCACCATCGCGGTCGGTGTCGCCAAGGCCGGCGCGGACGTCATCAACGTCGCCGGGAACACCGGCGGTACCGGCGCCGCGGCCGTCACCAGCCTCAAGTACGCGGGCCGTTCGGCGGAGATCGGCGTCGCCGAGGTGCACCAGGCGCTCGTCGCGAACGGGCTCCGGCAGAAGGTCGTCCTGCGCTGCTCCGGAGCGCACCAGACCGGCGGCGACGTCGTCACCTCGGCCCTCCTCGGCGCCGACAGCTTCGAGTTCGGTACGACCGCGCTGATGATGCTCGGCTGCGTCATGGCGAAGAACTGCAACGTGAAGTGTCCCGCCGGACTCACCACGAACCCCGAGGTCTTCGAGGGCGACCCGCGCGCGCTGGCCCAGTACCTGCTCAACATCGCCCACGACGTACGCCAGATCCTCGCCCGCCTCGGTCTGCGGTCCCTCCGCGAGGCCCGGGGCCGCACGGACCTGCTCCAGCTGCTGGACCACCCCGCGAGCGTCGGCCGCCTCGACGTGCGCCGGCTGCTGGCGAGCGTGCCCGAGAAGATCGTGGCGGACCCGGAGTACCTGGAGAAGGACTTCACCACCGACGACGCCCTCATCGAGCGCGTCCGGGCGGCGCTCCTCGACCGGCGCGAGCCGTCCCTGCTCGTCGAGGGCATCCGCCTCGGCAACAGCGACAAGTCGGTGGGCGGACAGCTGAGCATCGACATCGAGCGGCTGCTCAACCACGAGAGCGCCTGCGACGGACCCGCCGTCACCACCGACGACCGCGGCCGCCGCCGCCTCGTCGACGACGCGGTCCGCATCCGCACCACGGGGTCCGCCGGCCAGTCGTACGGCGTGTTCTGCAACGACGGCATCACCCTCGAACACACCGGCACCGCCAACGACGGCGTCGGCAAGAGCCAGAGCGGCGGCCGGATCATCGTCCGGGCTCCCGGCGGCGGCAGCGCCGAACGCGGCGGCAACGTGCTCATCGGCAACTTCGCGCTGTTCGGCGCGACCGGCGGGCGGACGTTCGTGCAGGGCGAGGCCGGTGACCGGTTCGCCGTGCGCAACTCCGGGGCGACCGCGGTCGTCGAGGGTGTCGGCGACTTCGGCTGCGAGTACATGACCGGCGGCACCGTGCTCAACCTCGGCGGCTTCGGCAAGGGCCTCGGCAACGGCATGAGCGGCGGGTTCCTGTACCAGTACGACCCCTCGGGCGAGCTCGCCGGACGGGTGAGCGCCGACTCGCTGCTGGTGTTCCCGGTGACGGACACCGCGCGCGGTGCCTTCCACGAGGAGGCCGTACGACTGCTGCTGGCCTGGCATGCCGAGGCCACCGGCTCCGAGCTGGCGACCCGGCTCCTGCACGACTGGGACACCGAGCGGCAGCACGTGTACTGCGGGATGCCCCGCGCGCTGCTGCTCTACCAGGACTCCACGGAGATCCTCGCCGCGGCGACCCGGTCCCAGCTCCTCGACGAGCTGGCGACCTCCATCGCGACCGACAAGCTCCGCGCGTTCAAGGTCGACTACCGGGACCGCCGCACCGTGCTCGACGGCCGGGCCCCGGCCTTCGGCGACCAGGGCAGCGACGACATGTTCTCGCTGCTGTCGTCGTACACGGTGCTCGGCGTCGCGCAGGACCTCGCGCTCCAGCGGGTGCCGGGCGCGAGTGGCCCGGAGGACCCGCGCATCGCCGAAGCCGTGCGCAACCTCGTGCTCACCGAGGACTTCTTCGTCAAGCAGCGCGTGGTGAAGTACCTGCGCGGCACGCTCGACCGCTTCGACGACGGCGAACTCGCCACCCTCATCGCGATCAAGCGCCTGGACGACTACAAGCGCGCGCTCAAGCAGCGCAACAACCTCAGCGTGGACGCCCCCGGCACCTATGGCTGGATCATCCACCAGACCACCAAGAACGCCGGTCGCGTCCGCGCCGCCCGGTTCGACGAACTGCTCGCGAACGCCGCGCTGGAGGACATCGCCTCCCGCCGCGCCCCGCAGGCCCCGACCGAGGCGGTGACCGCATGACCGTCATGCCCCCGACCGGATCCCTCATCCCGGCCGACGCGCCCTTCTCCGCCCAGCAGGAGTCCTGGCTCGCCGGGTTCATCGCCGGCATCGCGGCCGCCGGACGCCGGGACAGTGCCGGCGCCGACGCGCCCGCGGCCACCGTCGACGTCCTGATCGGCACCCAGACCGGCAACGCCGAACTCGTGGCCGACGACATCGTCGCCGGTGCCCGCGCCCGCGGACTCGGCGGCCGGGCCACCGCCCTCGACGACGTCACCCCCGAGGCGCTCGCCGCGATGTCCCACGTCATCGTCGTCACCTCGACGTACGGCGAGGGCGAGATGCCCGACAACGCCGGGCTGTTCTGGGAGGCGCTCCAGTCCGACACGGCCCCGCGCCTCGAAGGCGTGCGCTACTCGGTCCTCGGGCTCGGCGACCGCGGCTACGACGACTTCTGCCAGGCCGCCAAGCTCATCGACACCCGTCTGGAGCAGCTCGGGGCGACCCGGCTGCACGAACGCGTGGACTGCGACGTGGACTTCGAGGAGCCGGCGGCAGAGTGGACGGCCGCGGTCCTGGACCTGGTCGCCGCCGAGACCGGCGCGAAGGGCACGGGCGCCGCGGAGGCACCGAAGAAGCCCCGCTCCCAGTGGAACAAGCGCACCCCCTACCCGTCCCGGCTCGCCACCAACCGGCTCCTGTCCGCCCCGCACAGCGCGAAGGAGATCCGCCACTACGAGTTCGACCTCGGCGACAGCGGCATCACCTACGAGGCGGGCGACGCGCTGGCCGTCGTACCGGTGAACGACGACGCACTGGTCGGAGCGCTGCTGGAGCACCTGGGCGCGAGCGGCGATCGGGAGACCGCCGAACTCCTGCGCACCGAACGCGAAATCCGCACCCCCTCCAAGGAGTTGATCGCCGACCTCGTCGAGCGGGCGCCCGCGAGCGAGTTGGCCTCGGTCGTCGCCCACGGCGACCGGTCCGACCTCGACTCCTGGCTCTGGGGCCGGGACGTGCTCGACCTGCTCCGGGACGCCGGTCCGACCGCACCAGGGCTCGCCGAACTGCTGCCGTTCCTGCGGCCGTTGCAGGCCCGCCAGTACTCGATCTCGTCGAGCCCGCTCGCCCACCCGGGCAGCATCCACCTCACCGTCGCGTCCGTGCGGTACGACAGGTACGAGGGCGTGGCATCGACGTACTTGGCGGATCGGGTCGGTGCGGACTCGACCGTAGGCATCTACCTCCAGCCGAACGCCGCCTTCAGCGTGCCGGCGGACGACGACTCGCCCGTGATCATGATCGGCCCCGGCACCGGCATCGCCCCCTTCCGCGGCTTCCTCCACGAGCGGGCCGCGCGCGGCGCCTCCGGACGGAACTGGCTGTTCTTCGGAGACCAGCACCGCGAGACCGACTTCGTCTACGAGGACGAGCTGACCGAGCTCCAAAAGCGCGGTGTGCTCACCGAGCTGGACCTCGCCTTCTCGCGCGACCAGGCCGAGAAGATCTACGTACAGACGCGGATGCGGGAGCGGTCACGGGAGCTCTACGCGTGGCTGGAGGAGGGCGCGCACCTCTACGTCTGCGGAGACGCCTCCCGCATGGCGAAGGACGTGGAGACGGCCCTGCTGGGCGTCATCGCCGAGCAGCGCGGACGCGGGGACGACGACGCCGCGGAGTACCTCGCGGATCTGCGCCGGGCCAAGCGCTACGTACGGGACGTGTACTGAGCATGACGGACCAGCACGGTTGCGCGTTCGAGGGCTGCTGCCCCCGGCGGAACACCGGCGCACGGCTGATCGACCCGCGCATGCCGGAACTGGCGCGCTGCCTGACGCTCTTCCAGTACGTCCAGGCCGTCACCGGGGGACCGGTCGCGCGCATCGACCAGGCCGGCAGCTACGCCGTCCCGAGCCTGCGCGGCGACGCGTTCGCCGTGCACCCGGGCGAGATCGCGCTGCGTCTCGACGCGGACGGGGTGGACACGGCCGTCGTCGCGCGGGACGAGGGCTCGGTCGCCGTGCGCCTGCTCGACGCGGAGGGCCGGATCGTGCACGAGGGGCGGCTGCTCTCCGATGGGGACCGGCTGCTGGCCGGGCTCGCCCCCACGGTCCACGCCGGGGCGACGGCCGCGACACCTTCTCGGGTCCCCGGCGTACCGGCGTGGGAGAACGGCGACCAGCTCGCCCAGCTCGACGCGATCCTCGCGGACGGCGGGCTCGCCCGGCGCGCGGCGTTCGACCGCTACCGGGGCGAGCACCGGGACATCGACGTCGATGTCGTGCCCGCGGTGCTCGACCACGTCTGCTCCGTCGGGCTGCCGATCGGCGTCGCGGTGTTCGCCCCCTCGGCCATGCAGGCATGCGCCGGCCGGGTCCACGTCACCGACCGGACCACCGGCGGGCGGGTGTTCGCGGCGATCGCGCGGAGCTCGGTGGAGATCGACCTCGCGGGCGTCCGGGCCGGCCGGCTCGTCCGCTCCGCGGCGGCCCACGGCCCGACCTCGGCCCTCGAACTCGACGACGCGGACGGCCGCTGCGCCGCGGTCTTCACACAGTTCGGGATCGTGGGGGAGCAGGTGCACGCGGCGTGGGAGCACCTCGCGGCGTCGCTGCCCGGCGCATAGCCCGGTCGCACGGAAATTCAGGATCAACTTCCTTTGCACTCAGGTAGGTTCGGGCGCGACCAGTTGTTCGAAGAGAGGAACGCTGTCTTGCGCAAGCCCCATCGCCGACTGACGACCGTTCTCGGGATCGCCGCGGCCTCCGCTGCGGCGTTCGCCCTGGGCATCGCCCCGGCCCAGGCCGCCGGCGAGGTCTACGAGGCCTCCAACTCCATCATCTCGGCGAACGTCACCGCGAAGACGTACTTCGCCGCCGACGGCGAGATCCTCACCGCCCTCGACATGGCGAAGGACGGCCACGGCACCGCCGCCCAGTGGCGCTACAACTCCAGCTCCGCCACCCACTCGTACTACAACGGCTATGGCTACGCCGTCGCCCACGACTGGAACCTGTCCTTCGCCGAGGGCACCACCCTCCAGATCCGCGCCTGTCTCCAGGAAGGCTCCGACGGCACCCCGTACAGCTGCGGTGGCTGGGAGTACGCCAAGGCCTGAGCACCACCGGGCCCGAAGGGCGCACGGCAGTGAAGGGGCGGGCCCGCGGGCCCGCCCCTTTCGTGACCGCTTAGGGTCGAGGGCGTTCCGTCCCTCGTCGAGCCGGAGGTCGCCGCATGCGGATCTCGCAGCGGGCCCAGTCCGTCGCCCCGTTCTACGCCATGGAGTTCGGCAAGCATGCCGCCGCCCTGGAGGCCCAGGGCCACCACGTCGTCAAACTCAGCCTCGGGGAGCCCGACTTCGGCGCGCCCCCGGCCGTCGTCGAGGCGATGCGGACGGCCATGGACGGGCGGCCCATGAGCTACACCGAGGCCCTCGGGATGCCGTCCCTGCGGCAGGCGATCGCGGGGTTCTACGGCGAGCGGCACGGCGTCGACGTCGACCCGGGCCGTGTCGTCGTGACCGCCGGGGCCTCGGCCGCCCTGGTGCTGGGCGCGGCAGCCCTCGTCGACGCCGGGGACGAGGTGCTCATCGGCGACCCGTCCTACCCCTGCAACCGGCAGATCATGGAGAGCTTCGGCGCCCGGGTCACGCTCGTCCCGACCAGCGCGGCCTCCCGCTTCCAGCTGGACGCGGACTCCGTGCGGGCGCACTGGACGGACGGCACGCGCGGGATCATGGTCGCCACCCCGTCCAACCCGACCGGCACCTCGGTCCCGGAGGGCGAACTGGCCGCCCTGTGCGACCTCGCCCGGGAGCGGGACGCGTGGCGGATCGTCGACGAGATCTACCTCGACCTCGGCGACCACGACGACCAGGACCGGCCGCCGCGCAGCGCGCTCTCGCTCGACCCGGACGCCGTCGTCATCAACAGCTTCTCGAAGTACTTCGGCATGACCGGCTGGCGGCTCGGCTGGTGCGTCGTCCCGGAGATCCTCGTACCGGCGCTGGAACGCCTGGCCCAGAACTACTTCCTGTGCGCCTCGACCCCCGCCCAGCACGCCGCCCTGGCCTGTTTCACCCCCGACTCCCTCGCCGTCTGCGAGGAGCGGCGCGCCGAGTTCGGGCGCCGGCGCGCGCTCGTCCTCGACGGCCTGGCACAGCTCGGACTGCCGGTGCCCGTGCCGCCCGACGGGGCGTTCTACGTCTACTTCGACGTCAGCGGCACCGGACTCACCTCGTGGGAGTTCTGCGCCCGGGCCCTCCAGGAGGCGCATGTCGCGCTCACCCCGGGCCGGGACTTCGGGGTGGGCACGGCCGAGACGCACGTACGCCTGTCGTACGCGGCCTCCGCCGGGGAACTGCGCGAAGGGATCGCCCGCCTGGCGAAGTTCGTCGCGGCACTGCGGTAGCGCGTCGCTTCACGGAACGCACACACACCTCACCCGTGAGCTTTAAAGTTCAAGCGATAGGCTCTTCGCCAGTCGAGTGGGGGCGACGGAGCCCACGCGCCGCGCTGCTCACTTCCCCCCACGGATACAGGAGAGTCGTGTGAGCGACGGCGACGTAGTGGTGATCGGCGGCGGCTACGCGGGAGTCCGCCTGGCGAAAAAGCTGGACGGGACGGCGCGGGTCACGCTGGTGGACCGCAAGGAGGTCTTCTTCCACCGCATCGCCTCACTGCGCGCCGGGATCCGGCCGGAGTGGTCGGTGACGCCGTTCATCCCGTACGACCGGCTGCTGAACGGCGGCCGCGTGGTGCTGGGCAAGGCGCTGCGCATCGACACGGAGGCCCGGCAGGTCGTCCTGGCGACGGGGGAGCGGCTGCCGTACGACGTGGTGGTGATCGCCACCGGCGCCGACTATCCCGAACCGGCCCGCTTCAACGGGACCACCCCCGACGAGGCGCTGAAGGCCTTCGCCGGGCATCAGCAGGCGGTCGCCCGTGCCGGTCACGTCCTCGTGGTCGGCGGCGGGCCCTCCGGCGTGGAGCTGAGCGCGGAGATACGGCTGGCCCGGCCGGACGCCCGCGTCACGCTGGCCCACTCCGGGGCGGCGCTGCTGCACGGCACGGGCAGTGAGCGCGCCGGGCGCAAGGCGCTGGCCTGGCTGGAGGCGCACGACGTGGACGTGCGGCTGAACTCCTTCATGTCGCCCGGCTTCGACTTCGGCACCTATCGCGACGCGCACGGCAACGTCATGGAGGCCGACCTCTCCTTCTGGGCCACCGGCACCACCCCCAACACGCTCTGGCTGCGACTGGCCGGCCACGGCGACTGGCTGAACCCCTCCGGACACGTCAAGGTCGACCGCACGCTCCGGGTCGACGGGCGTCCGGACGTCTTCGCGGTCGGCGACGTCAACGACGCCACGGAGCTGAAGATCACCCCCGCCGCGCTGGCCCAGGCCGACCTGGCGTTCCACAACATCCGCGCCCACCTCCAGAGCTCCGGCAAGCACCGCAAGGAACCCCGCTTCTACCGGCCCGTCCACCGCACCCCCCTCATCGTCCCCTTCGGGGCGGCCGACGGCATGACCCTGCTGCCGGTGCCGGGCGGGGAGAGCGCGGTGCTGGGAGGACGGACGTCGGTGCTGGCGAAGGCGAAGACGCTGATGACGCCTTATATGCGGCGGCAGTTGGGGTACACGGCGGCGTGAGGTGGCGGAGAGGCTGAGCAGCACCAGGCGGCCGTCGGACGGATGACCGGCCCGCCTGAGCAGCCCGCGCCTCTCCAGCGTGCGGCACGGGAAACGGGGAACGCCCCGGCGGGCCCGTGAGGGCCGGCCGGGGCGTTCCCGGTGAGCGGATCAGGCTCGGATCGGACTCAGACCAGGTCGAAGCGGTCCGCGTTCGACACCTTGACCCACGCGGCGACGAAGTCCTTCACGAACTTCTCCTTCGCGTCGTCGCTCGCGTAGACCTCGGCGAGCGCGCGGAGCTCGGAGTTCGAGCCGAAGACGAGGTCGGCACGCGTACCGGTCCACTTGACCGCGCCCGAGGCGTCACGGGCCTCGAAGTGGTTCTGGTCCTCGGAGGTCGACTTCCACTCGATGCCCAGGTCGAGCAGGTTGACGAAGAAGTCGTTGCTGAGGACACCGGGGGTCTCGGTGAGGACACCGAGGGACGTCCCGCCGTGGTTGGCGCCCAGGACGCGCAGACCGCCGACGAGGACGGTCAGCTCGGGGGCGCTCAGGCCGAGCAGGTTCGCCCTGTCGAGCAGCAGGTACTCGGCCGGGAGGCGGTTGCCCTTGCCCTGGTAGTTACGGAAGCCGTCCGCGGTCGGCTCGAGGGCGGCGAACGACTCGGTGTCCGTGTGCTCCTCGGTCGCGTCGACGCGGCCCGGGGTGAAGGGCACCTCGACGGCGTGGCCGGCGTCCTTGGCGGCCTTCTCGACCGCGGCGGCACCGCCGAGGACGATCAGGTCGGCCAGGGAGACCTTCTTGAGGCCGGAGCCTGCGTTGAACTCGGACCGGACGCCCTCCAGGACCCGCAGGACCTGGGCCAGCTCGTCGGGCTGGTTGACCTCCCAGCCGGCCTGCGGCTGCAGACGGATGCGGGCGCCGTTGGCACCGCCGCGCTTGTCGCTGCTGCGGAAGGTGGACGCGGACGCCCATGCGGTCGACACCAGCTGGGAGACGGTCAGACCCGACTCGAGGAGCTTGGCCTTGAGGGCCGTGACGTCGGCGGCGTCGATGGCCTCGCCCTCGGCCTGCGGCAGCGGGTCCTGCCACAGCAGGGTCTCCTCCGGGACCTCCGGGCCGAGGTACAGGGACTTCGGGCCCAGGTCACGGTGGGTCAGCTTGTACCAGGCGCGGGCGAAGGCGTCCGCGAACTGGTCCGGGTTCTCGTGGAAGCGCTTCGAGATCTCGCCGTAGATCGGGTCGAAGCGCAGCGAGAGGTCGGTGGTGAGCATCGTCGGCAGCTTCTTGGAGTCGCTGTGGGCGTCGGGGATGATCGCCTCGGCGTCCTTGGCCACCCACTGGTTGGCGCCGGCGGGGGACTGGGTCAGCTCCCACTCGTAGCCGAAGAGGATGTCGAAGAAGTCGTTGCTCCACTGGGTGGGCTTGGTGGTCCAGGTGACCTCGAGCCCGGAGGTGATGGCGTCGCCGCCCTTGCCGGTGCCGTAGGTGCTGGCCCAGCCGAGGCCCTGGGCCTCGATCGGGGCGGCCTCGGGGTCGGCGCCGACGTTGTCCGCCGGGCCGGCGCCGTGGGTCTTGCCGAAGGTGTGACCACCGGCGATGAGGGCGACGGTCTCCTCGTCGTTCATCGCCATACGGCGGAACGTCTCGCGGATGTCGCGGGCCGCGGCGAGCGGGTCCGGGTTGCCGTTGGGGCCCTCCGGGTTGACGTAGATGAGGCCCATCTGGACGGCGCCGAGCGGGCTCTCCAGCTCACGGTCGCCGGTGTAGCGCTGGTCGTCGAGCCAGGTGGTCTCGGGACCCCAGTACACGTCCTCGTCGGCCTCCCAGACGTCGGCGCGGCCGCCGGCGAAGCCGAAGGTCTCGAAGCCCATCGTCTCCAGCGCCACGTTGCCCGTGAGGATCATGAGGTCGGCCCAGGAGATGGACTGGCCGTACTTCTTCTTGACCGGCCACAGCAGACGGCGGGCCTTGTCCAGGTTGCCGTTGTCCGGCCAGCTGTTCAGCGGCGCGAAGCGCTGCTGGCCACGGCCGCCACCGCCGCGGCCGTCGCTGATGCGGTAGGTGCCGGCGCTGTGCCAGGCCATGCGGATCATCAGCGGGCCGTAGTTGCCGAAGTCCGCCGGCCACCAGTCCTGCGAGGTGGTCAGGATCTCGGCGATGTCCTGCTTGACGGCCGCCAGGTCGAGGTTGCCGAACGCCTCGGCGTAGTCGAACTCCTCACCGAGCGGGTTCGCGACGACCGGGTCCTTCGCGAGGATCTTCAGGTTGAGCCGCTCCGGCCACCACTGACGGTTTCCGCCGCCCTGGGTGGGGTGTGCGGCGCGCTCGTGCGCGACCGGGCATTTACCTTCAGCGGCGCTGTTCTCGGACATGAGGGGTAATTCCTTCCGGGGTTTGGTGCTCAAGCCTTGCGGGCGGTGGAACAGGAGGGGCACAGGCCCCAGTAGATGACCTCGGCCTCGTCGATGGCGAAGCCCTGGTCGTCCGAAGCGGTCAGACAGGGCGCGTGCCCGACCGCGCAGTCGACGTCGACGACGGCCGCGCACTCCCGGCAGACCAGGTGGTGGTGGTTGTCGCCGACCCGGCCCTCGTACCGGGCGGGGCTGCCCGGTGGCTCGATACGGCGGACGAGTCCCGCCGCGGTGAGCGCGTGGAGGGCGTCGTAGACGGCTTGCACTGATATGTGGCCGACCCGGTCCCGGACCCCGGAGGTCAGGGCGTCGACCCCGAGGTGGTCACCGGCGCGGACGGTCTCCAGAAGCGCGACGCGGGCGGCCGTCACCCGCAGGCCGGCCCCCCGCAGATCCCCTGCGGTGGTCGGAGGCTGCGGTGAAGTCATGGGGGCCAACCTACCCCCACAAACACGAATGGTTCAAGAAATGGATTCGTTCCAACTCTGTGCCATGTCGTGTCGCCGCGCGTTCACCTTCCGGACCGGTCCCTCACGGCGTGAGGGCGCGCTGCCGTCCGCCCCGGGCGGTCCGCAGGCCGGCAGCTCCGCCAGTACCGCCGTGGCCGCGTCCGCCTCCCGCAGCCGGGGGCAGTACCCGCTCCGCGCATGCCTCGCTGACGTCGAGATGCCGGGGCTCGAAGCCGAAGTTCCCGGCGAGTCCGCAGCAGCCGGAGCCCAGCCGCTCGGCGTCGCCCCCGGCGCGGCTCAACAGCTCGCGGTCGGCATCCCAGCCCTGGACCGCGTGCTGGTGGCAGTGCGCCTGGGCGAGCGCCCGCGCGGAGCGGTCCGGCACCTGGGGCGGCTCGTAGCCGGGGGAGTGCGCGGTGAGCAGCCCGGCGAGGGTGACGGTCTGTGCGCGCAGTCGCCGTACGTCCGGGTCGCCGGGGAACGGGTCGCCCGCGTCCGAGCGGAACACGGCCGTGCAGCTCCGTTCCAGGCCGACCACGAGGCCGCCGTCGCGCAGATGCCCGGCCGGTCGGCGCACGGTACGGCCCAACACCCGCTCGGCGACACCGAGTTGTCCCGTGGAGATCCAGGTCGGCCCCGACAAGGTGCGCACCGGGTACCGGCGCGGTGCGGGGCGATCGGCGGAGGGCGGTCATCGGTCCTGGCAGGCGTGGGAGCGGAAGTCCTCGACGGACCCCGTCTCGTAGTCGTCGCCTTCGCCGCTCCGGTAGCGGACCCGGCCGGGGGTGAGGGTGGCCAGATCCGCGGGGGTGAAGGTCACGTTGCCGGTCGACCAGGAGCTGTCGCGGGTCCAGCCGTACAGGTGGTAGCTGCGGTTCTTCTCCAGGGCCTGAAGGGGTTTGTCGACGCTCCAGCCGTCGCCGCCCGTGTCGAGGGGCCAGGTCGCGAATCCCTTCACGGAGGCGTCGCCGCTCCATCTCCCGACCTCCACCGACCTGCTCTCGTCCGGGTCGGCGGGCTTGCTGTCGGTGTACAACGTGGCGCCGTCGATGTGGTCGTGACAGACCATCAGCACCCCCATCGGCCGCCCGTCCGCGTCGACCGTGATGCCCGTGGCGCCGGCGATCGGCACGGTGCAGCCTGACACCGCGGCGAGCGCCGCCACGCCGGCTGCCGCCAGAACGATCCGTCTTCGTCTCATCCCCTCATCTCACCGTGCGCCGGCCCGTTCCGTGGCGAGAATCGCGAACAGGCCCCGCGCCGGCGACTACTCCGGCGCCGCGTCCTCGGCGAAGTCGGGCACCAGCGCGCCCATCGCCTGGCGCTGGGTGGGTCCCATGATCCGGGCCAGCGCCTCCTTGACCGTCTGGGCCAGGACCCCCGAGGCATCCTTCAGCAGGGCTCGGGCCTTCTCGGTGAGGGCGACCTCGATGCCGCGCTTGTCGCCGCAGACCGATTGGCGGGTGACGAGGCCGGCGTGCTGGAGGCAGGCGATCTGGTAGGTGAGGCGGGTCTTGGGGCGGCCCAGGAGTTCGGCGATCCGCGTCATGCGCAGACCTTCCGAGGGGTTCCCGGCCAACAGGCACAGGACCAGGAACTCGTCGTGCGAGACGTCCAGCCGCTCCTTGACCACGGAGCGCAGCTCCTGCTCGACGGCTCCGGTCGCGGCCAGCATCAGCATCCAGGCGTGCAGCTCTGCGGGCAGGAGCCCGTCACCTGCGGTGGAGGGGCAGTCGGAGTGATCGGCCATGACGCCCAGTCTACCTGTTGTCCAATTTTGGATCAGAGGGCTCGAAAGGGTTGTTCATATTTGGATGACCCGCTAGCGTGAGGTCATTCAAATTTGGATGACCGCCGCATGGACATCAGCACGAAGGAGACCCCGTCATGACCGTCGCCGTGGAAACCGGCCTGTGGCAGCTCGACACCGCCGCCTCGACCGTCGCGATCAAGCACAAGTCGATCTGGGGGCTCATCACCGTGAAGGGCGCCTTCACTGCCGTCACCGGCCAGGGCGAGGTCCGCCCCGACGGATCCGCCGTCGGCACCCTGACCCTGACCGTCGCGTCCCTGGACACCAAGAACCCCAAGCGCGACACCCACCTGAAGGGCCCCGACTTCTTCGACGCCGACAACCACCCCGAGCTCACCTTCGCGGTCCGCAGCGCGGAACTCCGCGACGGCGACCAGGTCCACGTCGTCGGCCAGCTCACCGCGCGCGGTATCAGCCGCCCCCAGACCTTCACCGCCCGCCTCACCGGCGCGGACGCCGACGCCCTCACCCTGGACGCCGAATTCTCCGTGGACCGCAACCAGTTCGGGATGGGCTGGAACCAGCTCGGCATGATCGCCCGCCTCACCACGGTCACCACCACCCTCCGCTTCATCCGGACGGCAGCCTGACGTACACGCTCGACAGCGTCTGCGGTACGGCGGTGAAGGCCCGCAGCCGGATCCGCGCGCCCGCGCGGGGCAGCCCGTACCCCCCGGCGGGCGGCCGGAGTTCATAACGCGCCGTGCCGTGGGCGGGCAGCGTCGCCGGCCCCCGGACGACCGTCCAGTACCGGCTCATCCCCTGTCCCACGGTCAGCATGAAGTGGGGCGCGAGGGCGCGGTCGGCCGTGTTGGCGACCCGGATCGTCAGCCGGGAGCCGTCGGCAGGCATGGCCCGCTGCAACCCGGTGACCTGCATCCGCAGCGGCGGTGTGCCCGTCACCGCCAGGGCCGCGCTCACCAGCGCCGGCGACAGCACGAGCAGGGCCACCGCGGTCCGCGCCGCACGGGAGCCCAGTCGCGGCCCCGGCTGCCAGGCGCCCGTGAACTCCGACGCGGGCGCGGTGACGGCCGCCGCCAGCCACAGCGGCGTCATCATCAGGTAATAGCCGTCCTGCGAACGCGTCGCCAGGAAGAAGGCACACCACGGCAGCACGGTCGCGGCAGGCCCCAACCGCCTTACGAACAGCACGAACAGCACCAGCAGACCCGCCGCCAGCAGCACGCTCGCGTGCCCGTACCAGTCCAGCCGGTCGCTGCCGCCCGTGAGATACGCGGACACGTCCACCAGGCCCTGCCCGTGCAGCACCGCGCCCTGGGTCAACGGCAGGGCGACACCGGTGAGCCAGGGGCCCGGCTCGCTCACGAGGAAGTACGTGTCGATCAGCAGCCACACGGTGGCGGCGACCCCGACGACCCGCAGCACCACCAGCACCGCACCCCGGCCGCCCAGCTCCCCGCGGCGCACCGCGTAGATCCCGGCCAGCAGGAACGGTGCGAGGAACCACGGCAGTTGCTGCGCCGCACACGCCGCCCCCAGGCACACGGCCCGCGCCACCCCGGCCGCGCCCAGCCGCCCGCCCCGCCCGATCCGCGGCCAGCGCACCACCACCGGCACCAGCAGGGCGAGCGCGAGGATCGCCGGATAGCCGAGCCGGCCGTACTGCGGCAGCATCGCGAAGCCCAGGCACACCATGGTCGCCGCCGGGCGCCACGGCACCGGCAGCATCCGCCACAGCACGACCGCGCCGACGACCAGCGCACCCGTGCTCACCGCCGTCGCCGGGGCGCCGCCGTGGCCCAGCCACAGCAGCGGCGCGGTCAGCAGCGGGGCGAGCGGGGGATAGCCGTACGTGAAGTCGTAGCCGCCGGTCACCGTGGGGGTCAGGGCGACGCCGTGACCGAAGAGCCAGGGCCACGACCGGCCGTAGACGGGGTGCCCCGCGACCAGCTCCCGGGCGGCCTGCGTGGTCAGGAGGGCCTCGTCGCCGCCCTGGTGGAGCACCGACCAGGCGCAGAGGGTCAGGGCCACGGCCGTCACCAGGACGCACAGGTCGACGCGGGCCAGCGAACGGGTCCGGCGCACCACCAGCCCCATCACCCCGCACACCAGGATCGAGGCGTAACAGACCGAGATGACCGCGGCCACGGCGACCTGGTGCGAGGCCGCCTGTGTCCACACCGCGCGTGTCCCGATGAGGAGGCTGATGTCGGCGAGCAGCGTCAGGACGCGATGCCACTGCGCGGGTGTTTCCGGACCGGGGGAGGACACCGCCGACTGTGTGCGCCGGCCGGGTGTCACCGGCTTTAGTTCTGCCAAGTGCACGGCACCGGACCGTAATCGCGGCCGGTGAGCGAGGTGGTGGGGGAGGTGAAGAGTCCGGTAGGAGAGGGGTAAGAAAGCTGGGTTTGTCAGTAGACGTCCCGCACGTACCTTTTCGCCGCGGCCAACTGCTTCACATACGCCGCCGCCTCCTGCTCGCCCAGCCCGCCGTGCGCGACCGCGATGTCCTTCAGCGCCCGGTCCACGTCCTTGGCCATCCGGGAGGCGTCGCCGCACACATAGAAGTGCGCACCGTCCTGGAGCCAGCGCCACAGCTCGGGGCCGTGCTCGCGCATCCGGTCCTGGACGTAGACCTTCCGGCGCTGGTCGCGGGAGAAGGCGGTGTCGAGACGGGCGAGGGTGCCCTCGTCGAGCAGCTCGGTCAGCTCCTCCTCGTAGTAGAAGTCGCTGGCCCGGTGCTGCTCCCCGAAGAACAGCCAGTTGGGCGCCGGGTGACCGAGCGCGCGCCGCTCCTGGAGGAAGCCCACGAAGGGCGCGACCCCCGTGCCGGGACCGACCATCACCATCGGCGTCGCCGGGTCGGCGGGCGGCCTGAAGTGCGGGGAGGCCTGGACGAAGACCGGTACCTCGGTGCCCGCTTCGGCGTCCGCGAGGAACGGCGAGCAGACCCCGCCGCGCGGTGTGCCGCGCAGGTTCTCGTACCGCACGACCGACACCGTCAGCGAAACCCGGTTCGCGTCGACGAGGGGGCTGGAGGAGATGGAGTACAGGCGCGGCTGGAGCTTCTTGAGAACGTTCGCCCAGTCCCGCGCGTCCGCCCGCACCGGATGCTCGGCGAGTACGTCCACCGCCTGCCGTCCCCAACTCCACTGCGCCAGCCCGTCCTTGTTGTCGGGCCGCAGGAGCTTCTTCAACTCCCGCCCGTCACGGACGCGTTCACCGACGAAGCGGAGGAGGTCGGGGGTGATACGGGTGATGTCGAGGTGCCGGTGCAGGGCCTCGGCGAAGGGGACCTCGCCGACACCGTCCAGGTCCACGGCGGTCGATCCGTCGACGCCGGTGACCGCCAGCCACTCCTCCACCAGGGCAGCCGAGTTGACCGGCCGCACGCCGAGCGCGTCCCCCGCCTCGTAGGTCAGCGGGGTCCCGCTCGTGTCGAAGGTGAACCGCCGGACCTCCTTGCCCGCGCCGGGCAGGCTGAGCAGCCGGTTGCCGACGAGGCGGGCGGTGGTGGGGGCGGGCCTGGGGGAGCGGGCGGGCTTCCTCGGCGCCTCGGTGGTGCCGGTGGGCGGGGTGACGGTCTGGCTTCCCAGCGCGGAGAGCACCTCGTCCAGCCAGGCGTCCGCGGACGGCTCGAAGTCCGGCTCGCAGTCGGTGCGCGGCGCCAGCCGCACCCCGCCCAGTTCGTCGAGGCGGGCGTCGAGCCGTCGCCCGTGGCCGCAGAAGTCGTCGTACGAGGAGTCGCCGAAGGCCAGCACGGAGTAGCGGACCCCGTCCAGGCGCGGGGCCTGCTCGGCCGCGAGCCGGTCCCAGAAGCCGGAGCCGTTGTCGGGCGCGTCGCCGTCACCGAAGGTGCTGGTGACCAGCAGCAGGTCGGCGCCCCGGGGCAGCGCGCCCGGGTCGGTGTCGTCCATGCCGACCAGCAGGGGGCGGTGTCCGCTCGCGGAGAGCCGGTCCGCGACGGCACCGGCGAACTCCTCCGCGTTCCCGGTCTGCGAGGCCCACAGCACGACCACCTCACGGCCGGGCTGCGTGCGGGGCGCCGGGGCCGACCGCGAGTACATGCCGGCCAGCACGCCGTTGACCCACATCGCGTGCTCGGGGCTGAACGGCGCGTCCGGCGGCAGCACCGGCACGCCGGGGGCGCCGGAGTCGATGCCCGCGAGGAAGCCGGTCAGGTACAGGCGCTCCTGGGCGGTCAGGACGGGCGGCGGAGCGGGGTCGAGGCCGAAGGGGTTGGCGCCGGGGGTGACGGAGGTGGGGACGATGACCGCGGGTGCGGCTGCCGGCGCGGGAGCTGCGGAAACCCGGGTCAGCGACACCGCGCACACCTTGAACTCCGGCTGGAAGGAGATCGGGTCCACCGCGTCGCTGGTCACGGCGTTGACGCTCAGATACTCACCGAAGAGGTCGTTCCAGTGGAACGGCGCGAAACAGCATCCCGGCCGCACCCGGTCCGTCACCACCGCGGGCAGCACCGCCCGCCCCCGCCGCGAGGCCACCTCCACCCGGTCGCCCTCGGCGATCCCCAGCGCACCCGCGTCCTCGGGATGCAGTTCCACGAACGGCCCGGGGTTCAGCTTGTTGAGCTTGGCGACCCTTCCGGTCTTGGTCAGCGTGTGCCACTGGTGCTGCACCCGCCCCGTGTTCAGCACGAAGGGGAAGTCGTCGTCCGGCATCTCCGCGGCCGGTATGTGCGGCCGCGCGTGGAAGACGGCCCGGCCGCTCGCGGTGGGGAAGCGCAGCTCGTCGCCGCTGACGTACCGGATCGGATTGCGCGCGGGCCCGCCCTCGGCGGCCGGCCACTGCACGGGCGTCTCCCGCAGCCGCTCGTACGTCACCCCGCGCAGGTCCCACCCCGTCACGGGGTTCCAGGCGCGCCGGATCTCCTCGAAGACCTGCTCGGCGCTGTCGTACGAGAACCCCTTCTCGTACCCCATCTCCCGCGCGACGGCCGCGATGATCCGCCAGTCCGCCATCGCCTCGCCCGGCGGGTCGGCGACCGGCATGGTCAGGGTGAGGTTGCGCTCGCTGTTGACGAAGACGCCCTCGCCCTCGGTCCACATAGCCCCGGGGAGCACGACGTCGGCGTAGGCATTGGTCTCCGTCTCCCCGAACACGTCCTGGGTGACGACGAACTCGGCGGCCTCCAGGCCCTCGATGACGGTACGGCGGTTGGCGACCGAGGCGACCGGGTTGGTGCAGATGATCCAGCAGGCCTTGATCTCGCCGTCGGCCATCTTCTGGAACATCTCGACGGTGCCCTTGCCGACGCCGTCCTTGCGGACGGTGCCCGCCGGCAGCTCCCAGAGTTCCTCGACGAACTCCCTTTCGGAGTCGACGAGGACGGACCGCTGACCGGGGAGACCGGGCCCCATGTACCCCATCTCGCGTCCGCCCATGGCGTTCGGCTGGCCGGTGAGGGAGAAGGGGCCGCTGCCGGGGCGGCAGATGGCGCCGGTCGCGAGGTGCAGGTTGACCAGGGCGTTGGTGTTCCAGGTGCCGTGCGTGGACTGGTTGAGGCCCATGGTCCACAGGCTCATCCACTCACCGGCCTCCCCCATGAGCCGGGCGGCCTCGCGAAGGTCGTCCTCGTCCAGTCCCGTGATCTCGGCGACGACGTCGGGCGCGTAGTCGGCGAGGAACTCCGGCATCGCCTCCCAGCCCTCGGTGTGGGCGGCGACGAAATCGGGGTCGGTGTGCCCCTCCTCGACCAGAAGATGCAGCAGGCCATTGAGCAGCGCCAGGTCGGTACCCGGTTTGAGCTGCAGAAACAGATCGGCTTTGGCGGCCGTCGCGGTGCGCCGCGGATCGACGACGATCAGCTTCGCGCCCGCCTTGACCCGCTCCATCATCCGCAGGAAGAGGATCGGATGGCAGTCGGCCATGTTCGACCCGATGACGAGGAAGACATCGGCCCGGTCGAAGTCCTCGTACGACCCGGGCGGCCCGTCGGCGCCCAGCGACAGCTTGTATCCGGCCCCGGCGCTGGCCATGCACAGCCGGGAGTTCGACTCGATCTGATTGGTGCGGACGAACCCCTTGGCGAGCTTGTTGGTGAGGTACTGCGCCTCCAGGCTCATCTGCCCGGACACATAGAAGGCGACCGAGTCCGGACCGTGCTCGTCGATGATCGCGCGCAGCCGCCGCGCGGTCTCGGCGATGGCGTCGGCCATGGGCGCCGGGACCGGCTCCGCACCGCGGTCGTCCCGGACCAGCGCGGTGGTCAGCCTCCCGGGCGCGGAGAGCATCTCGGCCGTGGTGGCGCCCTTGGTGCACAGCCGCCCCGCGTTCGCCGGGTGCGCCTTGTCACCGCTGGCCTTCAGGACCGTACGCCGCCCGTCGGGCCCCATGCCGACGTCCAGCACGATGCCGCAGCCCACTCCGCAGTAGGAGCAGACCGAGCGCACCTGGGACGTGGGAGTGGTGGGGGTCACACGGGGCCCTTTCGGCGGTCGGCTCTTGCCCCCAGAGCGTACGAATCGCCCATTACGCCGATGTCACATGGCTTGATCATGAGGAGTTACGTCGGACACACAGCCGTTCGTGGCGCGATGTGAGGGGGCGGGACTGTCGCGGTCCGTGTCGCTGTTGGGCCGAACGGGTGACTTGGCGTAAGAATTGGCCGGTGCAGGCAATCAAGGCGAGCGAGTCCGGGGGGAACCGGTGAGCAGGTACGACGTCACCGATGAACAGTGGGAAGGGCTCGCCCAGGTCGTTCCGTTGCGGGGCCGGGACGCCTGGCCGTCCGCGGTGGACCACCGGGTGCCGCCCGAAGCGGTGACGGAACCGCGCCGCCGCTTCGTCGTGCTGAGGGTGAATGTCTTCGGCGACGCCCGTGAGGTCGCCGAGACCCTGATGGCGGGCATCCCGGTGCTGCTCGACCTGACCGGGGCGGAGGGCGAGGTCGCCAAACGGGTCCTCGACTTCAGCACGGGAGTCGTCTTCGGCCTCGCCAGCGGCATGCACCGCGTCGACCGCAACGTCTTCCTGCTGACCCCGCCCGGCACCGAGGTCAGCGGCCTGATGGAGACCGCGGGCGCCCCCAGCGCCTGAGCCCGGTCCCCCGATCGTAGGAAGCGGCGCCCGGCGGAACGGTTCACCTGGTTCCGGAGGCTTACGGTCCGGACATGTGCGTGACTTCTGTGCCGGCGGGTTCTGCGGCTCATACGGTTCCGGAGACTTCCAGCGACCGGAGGGTGCCGCCCCAGGGGCGGCCGGCGGGTGACGGCGGGCGTCCAGGGGCGCTCGGCGAGTCGTCGGGCGCGAGACACGCGGAGTCGTCCGCCGAGGGGCACCCGGGGGTGTCCGCCGCCGACCGCCCGGCGGCGCCGCAGTCCGGTTCGCCCGGTGCCCGTGTCGCGGCCGGTCACCACCCCAGTCGCCCCCACCTCACCGAACTGCGGCTCTCCGCCTTCGCCTCACACAGACGTGCGAGCTTCCCGATGGGTCCTCTCACCCTTCTCGTCGGGCCCAGCGGATCCGGCAAGTCGAGCGCGTTGCGGGCGTACGAGGCACTGGCGCGGCTTGCCGCCGGGGCGGAGCTGGGGGAGGTGTTCCCCGATCCGCTCGCGTGTGTGCCGGAGTGGGCGCGGCCCGACGCACAGCGGCGGCGCGGGTTTCGGATCGGGTGCACGACGGACGGTCCCGAGGGGCCGGTCCGGCTCGACGTCGCCGTGCAGGCCGAACCCGAGCTCCGGGTCGTGGGGGAGCGGCTGGCCGCCGGCGGACAGGTCCTGTTGGAGACGGCGCTGCGCGACCCCTCGCGACGGGCCGTGCAGGCCGCGTGGCACACGGCCGGCTCGTCGCCGGTGACCCGCGCCCCGCTCCCGGACGACCGGCTCGGCACCGCACTGCTGCCGCTGAGGGTGGCGGGCAAGACCGACGGGCAGCGCCGGGTGCTCGCCGCCGCCGAACAGATGGTGATCGCCCTGCGGTCCGTGTTCGCCTGCGACCCCCGCCCCGACCGGATGCGCGCCCCGGTGCCCACCGGCTCCGGGCGCCTCCTCGGCGGCTGCGACAACCTCGCCGACGTGCTGTGGCGCACCCGCTCCGAATGCGGCCGCCGCCACGCGCAGTTCGTCGCGGCGGTGCACACCGGATGCGCGGGCCCGGTGGCGGACGTCCTCGCCGAACTGCTCGGCGACGGCACGGTGCGGGCCGTGCTCGACCGCGGGGAGGGTGCCCGTACGGAACTCGCACGGCTCGGCGACGGCGAGTTGCGGTACCTCGCGCTCGCCCTCGTGCTCTTCACCGGACCCGGCGTCCTGGAGGTCGACCCCGCCGGTGAGGTGCCCGCGGCGATGCAGACGCTCACCGTGCTCGCCGACGGGTTGGACCGGCGGCTGGACCCACGCCAGCGGGACGAACTCCTGGGCCTCGCCGCCCGGATGTGCGACCGCGGGCACATCCGGCTGCTCGGCACGGCGACCGACGCGTCCTGGGCCACGAAGACCGAGGGGCTCACGGTGGTACACCTGGACCCGTGACAGACCCTCTCGATGTGGCGAAACTGCAGCGCAGGCTGGCCGAGTTCGCGGCGGCGCGCGACTGGCAGCCGTACCACACCCCCAAGAACCTCGTCGCCGCGCTCAGCGTGGAGGCCTCCGAACTGGTCGAGATCTTCCAGTGGTTGACCCCCGAGGAGTCGGCCCGCGTCATGGACGACGCCGACACCGCGCACCGGGTCACGGACGAGGTCGCCGACGTGCTCGCGTATCTGCTGCAACTGTGCGAGGTGCTGGGCATCGATCCGTTGGCGGCACTGGACGCGAAGATCGACCGGAACGAGCGGAGGTTCCCGGCGCCGTAGTGGGGGCGGCAACTCCGCTTCACAGGGAGTAGCGCGGTCCGTTTTCACTCTCCGCAGTCAAAATCCGGTCCGAAATCGATTCGTTGTCCGCAGATTTCCGCCTTCCTCTGGCTTTTCGTCCCGCCGACCCTCACTCTGGGTAGTGGACAACAGAGTTCGGGCGGCAGACGGGGGCAGCGCATGGATGCGGTGCGGCTCATAGTGACGAGCAGGCGGGCCCTCGCGGGGAGCGGCGCGGCGCCTCAGGTGCTGAGGGAGGTGTGGCAGGCGCAGGCGCTGGCCCAGGCGATCGGCAGCAGGCTGGCGGTCTCCGGCCCTCCCCGACTCCGCGGCGAGGCACTGGGGTTGACCGAGCTGGCGGGCAGAGGCTGCGGTGTCCTGGACCGTCCCGACCTGGACACCGCCGACCTGCGCGCCGCCCAGCTCACCGAACTGGGCGACGCCCGCCAGGTTCTGCTCTGCCTCGGCGGCCTGCTCGGCGAGGTGGGCATCGCCCTCGTCGGCCTCGCCTGCGCCGTGGACGACGAAGGTATGTACTGGCAGTGCATGGAGGCGATCGACGCGGCGGACGAGTCCCGGGACCGCGTCCTGGAGATGCTCAGCAAGCTCGCGGACCGGGATCAGGCGTTACCGGAGCGGGAGGCGGGGTGAGCGCTCAGCGGATCCGGACCCCGGGGTGAGCGACGTCGGCGCTCCCCTCAGCGGCCCTCGGCCTCGTCCGCACCGCGCACCGCCGACTGCAGATCCGCGTCCAGGGCGGAGAGGTCCGCGTTGAGCGACGCCATCAGCTCTTCCATCTGCTGCAGCAAACCCTTCGGCTGACCGGTCGGCCCGGCCCCCTGCTGCGGGACGGATTCTTCGGACATGACGGCCTCCTCGGCCCAGGCCTCCACAGGAGGCCGACACGGGTGACGCCCGGCGCTGACCGGCCGGGCGCGGGCGCCGGTCGGTCCGGCTCCGCCCGAGCAACGATCATCACCTTCGCCGGGTCACTGGCCCGGGCAGCCCCCGTGCGCCGCGTTGACGGAATTTCACCCGACCGGGCAAAGGAGGGACGGCGGGGGCGGATGGGATTGGCCGGCGGGACGGCGTGCAGGATGGAGGTATGGATCTTCGCATCTTCACCGAGCCCCAGCAGGGGGCCACCTACGACACACTTCTCACGGTCGCCAAGGCCACCGAGGACCTTGGCTTCGACGCCTTCTTCCGGTCGGACCACTATCTGAGGATGGGTTCCGCGGACGGCCTGCCCGGCCCCACCGACGCCTGGATCACCCTCGCCGGCCTCGCCCGCGAGACCAAGCGCATCCGCCTCGGCACGCTGATGACCGCCGGTACCTTCCGGCTGCCCGGCGTGCTCGCCATCCAGGTCGCGCAGATCGACCAGATGTCCGGCGGCCGCGTAGAACTGGGCCTGGGCGCGGGCTGGTTCGAGGAGGAGCACAAGGCGTACGGCATCCCCTTCCCGAAGGAGAAGTTCGGCCGCCTGGAGGAGCAGCTGGAGATCGTCACCGGACTCTGGGCGACCGAGGCCGGCAGCACCTTCGACTTCCACGGCAAGTACTACGACCTCACCGACTCGCCCGCGCTGCCCAAGCCGGCCCAGGCGAAGATCCCCGTCCTCGTCGGAGGCCACGGTCCCTCCCGTACGCCGGCGCTGGCCGCGAAGTACGCCGACGAGTTCAACATGCCCTTCGCCTCGGTCGAGGACAGCGAGCGCCAGTTCGCCCGGGTGCGCGCCGCCGCTGAGGAGGCCGGCCGCAAGGGCGACGAGCTGACGTACTCCAACGCCCTCGTGGTCTGCGTCGGCAAGGACGACCAGGAGGTCGCCCGGCGCGCCGCCGCGATCGGCCGTGAGGTGCCCGAGCTGAAGAGCAACGGCCTCGCCGGCTCCCCGGCCGAGGTCGTCGACAAGATCGGCCGCTACGCCGAGATCGGCTCCCGCCGCATCTACCTCCAGGTGCTCGACCTCCACGACCTGGAACACCTGGAGCTCATCTCGGCGCAGGTGCAGTCGCAGCTGTCGTAACCCCGGGAAACGACCGACCGGCGGACCGCGCCACACGGCCCGGTCCGCCGGACCGTCCTCCGTCAGGACTTGTACCCGACCCCCACGTACAGGGGGATCTCCTCGCCGCCCTGCCGTGCGCCGAGCTCGGGATGCCACTGGGCCGCGAGCACGACACCCGGGTCCACCAGCTCCAGCCCAGTGAAGAACCCGGAGAACTCCTCGCGCGAGCGGACCTGCGCCGCCGTACCGCCCTTGCGGTACACCTCCACGACCCGCTCCCAGGTCTCAGGGTCGAAGTCCCCGGTGGCGTGGGAGAGCGTCAAGTAGCTGCCGGGGGCGAGGGATTCGACCAGCTCCCGCACGATCCGGACCGGCTCGTCCTCGTCCGCGACCAGGTGCAGGAGGGCCACCAGGGACAGTGCGATCGGCCGGCTGAAGTCGAGGGTCTCGCGGGCCGCCGCGAGGATCTTGCCCGGTTCCCGTACGTCGGCCTGGACGTAGGAGGTCTTCCCCTCCGGCGTGCTGTGCAGCAGAGCCTCGGCGTGCCGGAGGACGATCGGGTCGTTGTCCGCGTACACCACCCGGGCGTCGGGGGCGATCCCCTGGACTATCTGGTGGAGGTTCGGCTCGGTCGGGATGCCGGTGCCGATGTCGAGGAACTGCCGCACGCCCCGCTCGGCCAGCAGCCGGGAGGCCCGGTGCATGAACGCGCGATTGGTCCGCGCCATCTGACTCACCGCGGGGAAGTGCGAGGTCACCTGCTCGGCCGCCGCCACGTCGACCGGGTAGTTGTCCTTCCCGCCGAGGAAGTAGTCGTACATGCGGGCCGAATGCGGCTTGCTGGTGTCGATCGTGCTCACAGTCGTGGATCCTCCCTCGAACGCCCGGTCGACCGGAGGCTAGCGAACATTTCCGATCGCCGTCCGCCGTCCGGAGCGCGACGGTCCGCGAGGCCTGAGGCGCGGTGGGTGCCGGCGGGCGATAAATCGAGAGTACGTACGGGGTGGCCCGAGGTACGTTGAGCGGGCCCCCCGCAGCTCGGGACGGCGAGAAGCCGCAGCTCAGAAGGATCCCAGAGGTGTAACCACCGTGTTCCTCACGATCAGTACCACCGGCACACCCGAACGCCCCGCGACCGACCTCGGTTTCCTGCTGCACAAGCATCCCGAGAAATCGCAGGCGTTCTCCACGTCCTACGGCACGGCACACGTCCTCTACCCCGAGGCCGATGCCGAGCGCTGCACGGCGGCGCTGTTGCTGGAGGTCGACGCGGTGGCGCTGGTCCGGCGCGGCAAGGGCAAGGGCCGCGGTGGTGCTCCGGACGCGGCGCTCGCGCAGTACGTCAACGACCGGCCCTACGCCGCGTCCTCGCTGCTCGCCGTCGCGCTGAGCGCGGTGTTCTCCAGCGCCATGCGCGGGGTGTGCAACGCCCGCCCCGAGCGGGCCGCGCAGCCGCTGCCGCTGCGCGTCGAGGTACCCGCGCTGCCCGCCCGGGGCGGCCCCGACCTCGTACGGAAGCTGTTCGAGCCGCTCGGCTGGGCGGTCACCGTCGAACCGGTCGCGCTGGACGCGCAGTTCCCGGAGTGGGGCGACTCGCGGTATGTGCGGCTCGTGCTGGAGTCGCAGACCCTGACCCTCGCCCAGGCCCTGCGTCACCTCTACGTCCTGCTGCCGGTCCTCGACGACGCCAAGCACTACTGGGTCGCCTCCGACGAGGTCGACAAGCTGCTGCGGGCCGGTGAGGGCTGGCTGCCCGACCACCCCGAGCAGAAGCTGATCACCAGCCGCTATCTGTCGCGCCGCTGGTCGCTCACGCGCGCGGCGATGGAGCGCCTGGAGCTCGTACGGCTCGCCGAGGCCGACGACAGCGAGGTCGAGGAGATCGACAACGCCGTCGAGGCGGAGACCGAGGACGAACAGAAGCCGACCCCGCTCGCCGTGCAGCGCCGGGACGCCATCCTCGCCGCCCTCCAGGCCGCCGGCGCCTCCCGGGTGCTCGACCTCGGCTGCGGGCAGGGCCAGTTGGTGCAGGCGCTGCTCAAGGACGTGCGGTTCACCGAGATCGTGGGCGTCGACGTGTCGATGCGCGCGCTCACCATCGCCTCCCGGCGGCTCAAGCTGGACCGCATGGGGGAGCGGCAGGCCTCGCGCGTCAAGCTCTTCCAGGGGTCGCTCGCCTACACGGACAAGCGCCTCAAGGGCTACGACGCCGCCGTGCTCAGCGAGGTCGTCGAGCACCTCGACCTGCCACGGCTGCCCGCCCTGGAGTACGCGGTGTTCGGCGCAGCCCGCCCGCGGACCGTCCTCGTGACGACGCCGAACGTCGAGTACAACGTGCGCTGGGAGACCCTCCCGGCCGGCCATGTCCGGCACGGCGACCATCGCTTCGAGTGGACGCGGGAAGAGTTCCGGACCTGGGCCCGGGCGGTGGCCGAACGGCACGGGTACGGCGTGGAGTTCGTGCCCGTCGGGCCGGACGACCCCGAGGTCGGACCGCCGACCCAGATGGCGGTCTTCGAACTGAGCACAGCCGACGGCAGGACCGACGGGACCGAGAAGGAGGCGAAGGCGGCATGACCGAGAACCAGACCAAGGGGCGCGTGCTGCCCGTCACCGACCTCTCCCTGGTCGTCCTCGTCGGAGCCTCCGGCTCCGGCAAGTCGACGTTCGCCCGGCGGCACTTCAAGTCCACCGAGATCATCTCCTCGGACTTCTGCCGCGGCCTGGTCTCCGACGACGAGAACGACCAGGGCGCGACGAAGGACGCCTTCGACGTGCTCCACTACATCGCGGGCAAACGCCTCGCCGCCGGCCGTCGTACGGTCGTGGACGCGACCAGCGTGCAGTCGGACTCGCGGCGCCAGCTGATCGAGCTGGCCAGGCAGTACGACGTCCTGCCCATCGCCATCGTGCTCGACGTGCCGGAGAACGTGTGCGCCGAGCGCAACGCGTCCCGCTCCGACCGGGCGGACATGCCGATCCGGGTCATCAAGCGCCACATCCGCGAACTCCGCCGCTCCGTACGGCACCTGGAGCGCGAGGGTTTCCGCAAGGTGCACGTCCTGCGGGGCGTGGAGGACGTCGAGAACGCCACCGTCCGCACCGAGAAGCGCTTCAACGACCTCACCCACCTCACCGGCCCGTTCGACATCGTCGGCGACATCCACGGCTGCGGATCCGAACTGGAGTCGCTGCTGGGCAAGTTGGGCTACGTCGACGGGGTGCACCCCGAGGGCCGTACCGCGGTCTTCGTCGGCGACCTCGTTGACCGCGGCCCGGACAGCCCGGGCGTGCTGCGCCGCGTGATGTCGATGGTGAAGTCCGGCAACGCCCTGTGCGTGCCCGGCAACCACGAGAACAAGTACGGCCGTCACCTCAAGGGCCGCAAGGTCCAGCACACCCATGGGCTCGCCGAGACGATCGAGCAGATGGAGGGGGCGTCCGAGGAGTTCCTGGCCGAGGTGAGGGAGTTCATCGACGGACTGGTCAGCCACTACGTCCTCGACGGCGGCAGGCTGGTCGTCTGTCACGCCGGTCTGCCGGAGAAGTACCACGGCCGCACCTCGGGCCGGGTCCGCTCGCACGCGCTGTACGGCGACACCACCGGGGAGACCGACGAGTTCGGGCTGCCGGTGCGCTACCCGTGGGCCGAGGACTACCGGGGCCGGGCGGCCGTGGTCTACGGCCACACCCCCGTCCCGGAGGCGACCTGGCTCAACAACACCATCTGCCTGGACACCGGCGCCGTCTTCGGCGGCAAGCTCACCGCGCTGCGCTGGCCGGAGCGGGAGCTGGTCGACGTACCGGCGGAGAAGGTCTGGTACGAGCCGACGAAGCCGCTGAAGTCGGAGGCACCCGGCGGACACGACGGGCGGCCCCTGGACCTGGCGGACGTGCACGGCCGCCGTGCGGTGGAGACCCGGCACCAGGGCCGTGTCGCGATCCGCGAGGAGAACGCGGCCGCGGCCCTCGAGGTCATGAGCCGTTTCGCGGTGGACCCGCGGCTGCTGCCGTACCTCCCGCCGACCATGGCGCCGACCGCGACCTCGCAGGTCGAGGGCTATCTGGAGCACCCGGTCGAGGCCTTCGCGCAGTACGCGGCGGACGGGGTCGCACGGGTCGTGTGCGAGGAGAAGCACATGGGCTCGCGGGCGGTGGCGCTGGTGTGCCGGGACGCGGAAGCGGCACGCAAGCGGTTCGGCGTGGACGGCCCGACCGGCTCGCTGTACACCCGCACGGGTCGCCCGTTCTTCGACGACGAGTCGGTGACGGAGGAGATCCTGGGCCGGCTGCGCGCAGCGGTCACCGAGGCCGGTCTGTGGGCCGAACTCGACACCGAGTGGCTCCTGTTGGACGCCGAGCTGATGCCGTGGTCATTGAAGGCGTCGGGGCTGCTGCGCTCGCAGTACGCGGCCGTCGGTGCCGCGTCCGGGGCGGTGTTCCCGGGCGCGCTGGCCGCGCTGGAGGGAGCGGCGGAGCGGGGCGTCGACGTGACGGACCTGCTGGGGCGCCAGCGGGAACGGGCCTCGAACGCGGCCGCGTTCACCGAGGCGTACCGGCGATACTGCTGGCCGACGCAGGGCCTGGACGGCGTACGTCTGGCCCCGTTCCAGATCCTGGCCGTGCAGGGCCGCAACCTGGCGTCCCTGCCGCACGACGAGCAACTGGCCCTGCTGGACCGCATGGTGGAGCACGACGGCACGGGTCTGCTCCAGACCACCCGTCGCCTCTACGTCGACACGGCCGACCCCGAGTCGGTGCAGGCGGGCGTCGACTGGTGGCTGGAGATGACCGGCCGCGGCGGCGAGGGCATGGTGGTCAAGCCGGTCGGCGCCGTGGTGCGCAGCGAGGAGGGGCGGCTGGTGCAGCCCGGCATCAAGTGCCGTGGCCGCGAGTACCTCCGGATCATCTACGGCCCGGAGTACACCCGCCCCGACAACCTGACCCGGCTGCGCGGCCGCTTCCTCAACCACAAGCGCTCGCTCGCGATCCGCGAGTACGCGCTCGGCCTGGAGGCCCTGGACCGCCTGGCCGAGGGTGAGCCGCTGTGGCGGGTGCACGAGGCGGTGTTCGGGGTGCTGGCGCTGGAGTCGGAGCCGGTGGACCCGCGGTTGTGACGGTCAGCCGACCAGCCTCAGCCGCTCCGCGTACACACCCACACGGACGCTCTGGCCCCAGGTCAGCTCCAGGGCGTCCGACTCCATCCCGTCCCCGAACGCGATCAGCCGTTCGGACTCGACGGTGAGGTGCAGGGCGGCCGACGCCGGCAGTTCGCCGGCCACCAGTGAGGTACCGGTGGCCGGCGAGGGCCAGGCCTCGCGGACGAACCACAGCAGGCGGTCCTCGGTGGGGCGGGGCAGTGGCAGATCGCTGCCCCGCTCCTGCCACACCGACCGCACCCACCCCGTCGCGCCCGTCCCCGTGCCCACCAGCACCCCGGAGGAAGCCTGGGCCTCGGCGGCACCCCCGTGGCCGCCGAGGCCCAGGCGGTAGCGGGCGGTCTGGTGGCCCGGGGCGCCCAGGTAGATCTCGTTGAGGGCGACCAGACGCTGGCTGTCGTCGGCGACCGCCTCGACCATGGTGAGTTCGTCGACGGCGGGGGTGCCGGCCGTCAGGAGTTTCGCGGCGTCCTGGGGGCGATGGCGGACCAGCACGCCCGGGTTGCGGCCGGGGTCGGTGTCGATGCCCACCACCGGTTGCCCGGAGAGGTACTTGGCCGCGTTCGCCACCAGTCCGTCCTGGCCGACCACGACCACCACGTCCTCGGGGGCGAACAGGAAACGGTCCAAGTCCCGGCGCTCCACGCGTGACTGACGCCAGGTCAGGGGGATCGCCGCCGTCACCTCCGCGAGCGCGCGTCGCGTACGGCGGTGGCGCTCGGCCACCTCCTCGATGTCCCGGCCGCGGGAGGAGAGGAAGAAGGCGGCCTGGCCGTGGGTGCCGTGGTGGGCCACCAGCTCCTCGTACTCCGTGGTGCGGTGGACGAGGACGACCCGCGGGGCGAGGCTCATGCCCGGTCCTGTGCGCCCAGCTTGGCGAGCAGGCCGGTCAGGACGTCCGGCGACACCGTCACGCTGTCGATGCGGGGGAGGTTCTCCGCCAGCCGTGTCCCGGTGAGCGCGTGCAGGACGGCCACGTCCACCTCCGTGTGCACCTGGAGCCACGCCGCCTGCGCCTGGGCCCGTGCCGCGCCCACCGCCTGCGCTCCCTCGGCCTCGGCGCGGGCCAGCCTGACCGATCGTGCCGCCTCGGCCTCGGCCCGTACCGCGTCCGCCGCCGCGTGCTCCTCGGCCTCCCGCCGGGCGTTCGTGCCGCGCTGCTCCACCAACTGCTCCTCGCGCCGGGCGAGTTCGATCTGGCTGGCCAGCTCGTTCTCGGCGATCGTCCGCTCCCGTTCGACCGCCACCGCCCGTCGCTCGTACGTCGCCCGGTCCGCCTCCTGCTGGATCTGCTCGCGGGCCGGGGTGCGCAGGGCCCGTTCCACCTCCGGCTCGGGTCGCAGCGCGACCACCCGGACGGCCACCACCTCGATCCCGGTGGCCGGCAGCCGCGGTTCCGTCGCCAGTCCCGCCGTCACCCGCTCCCGTACCGCCGCCACACCGTCCATCAGTGCCGCCGACAACGGCGTACGGGCCAGCACGTCCAGCGCGTGCTGCTGTGCCGTCTCCGTGAGCAGCGTGCCCAGCTGCTCCAGCGGGGTGCCGCGCCACGCGCCCGTGTCCGGGTCGACCGAGAAGTCCAGGCGGGCCGCGGCGAGCGTCGGGTCGCTGATCCGGTAGGTCACGGTCGCCTGCACCGCCACGTCCTGGAAGTCGGAGGTGCGGGCGTGGAAGGTCATCGCCAACTCCCGGTCGTCGACCGGTACTTCGGAGAGCGCCGCGGTCAGGGCGCGGTACCAGAAGCTCAGGCCCGGACCGTCGTGCAGGAGCTTTCCGCCGCGGTGGTGCCGCACATGCGCGGTCGGTGCGCCACGCAGATGGCGCCAGCCCAGGCGCCGGGTGATGTCTGCCACGAGACCCTCTTTTCGTCTGTACGACGATAACCGTGCGTGTTAGTTGTCGTCAAGGGGACGAGAAAGGGAAGTGGGCAAGCGGGGGGTGAAGACGGTCGCCGGTGGTCAGGATGGACTCATGGGATTCCATGTCGACTCCGAGGCCGGGCGGCTGTGCCGCGTCATCCTGCACCGGCCGGATCTCGAGCTCAAAAGGCTCACCCCCGGCAACAAGGACGCTCTGCTCTTCGACGACGTGCTGTGGGTGCGCCGGGCGCGCGCCGAGCACGACGGCTTCGCGGACGTGCTGCGCGACCGCGGGGTCACCGTCCACCTCTTCGGCGACCTGCTCACCGAGGCCCTGGCGATCCCGGCGGCCCGTACCCTCGTCCTGGACCGGGTCTTCGACGAGAAGGAGTACGGCGTCCTGGCCACCGACCACCTCCGTGCCGTCTTCGAGTCGCTGCCCGCGGCCGAACTGGCCGAGGCGCTCGTCGGCGGCATGACCAAGAGGGAGTTCCTGGACGCGCACGAGGAGCCGGTCTCCGTCCGCTTCCATGTGATGGACCTCGACGACTTCCTCCTCGCCCCGCTGCCCAACCACCTCTTCACCCGCGACACCTCCGCCTGGATCTACGACGGCGTCTCCGTCAACGCCATGCGCTGGCCGGCCCGGCAGCGCGAGACGGTCCACTTCGAGGCGATCTACCGGCACCACCCCCTCTTCCGCGACGAGACGTTCCGCGTGTGGAGCGAGGGCCAGGCCGACTACCCGTCCACCATCGAGGGCGGGGACGTCCTCGTCATCGGCAACGGCGCCGTCCTCATCGGCATGAGCGAGCGGACCACGCCCCAGGCCGTGGAGATGCTCGCGCACAAGCTGTTCGACGCCGGGTCCGCGCAGACGATCGTGGCGCTCGACATGCCCAAGCGGCGGGCCTTCATGCATCTCGACACCGTGATGACGATGGTCGACGGCGACACCTTCACTCAGTACGCCGGGCTCGGCATGCTCCGCTCGTACACCATCGAACCGGGCGTCGGCGACAAGGAGCTCAAGGTCACCGACCATCCGCCGGAGCACATGCACCGCGCGATCGCGGCCGCCCTCGGGCTCAGCGAGATCCGCGTGCTGACCGCGACCCAGGACGTGCATGCCGCCGCGCGCGAGCAGTGGGACGACGGCTGCAACGTCCTCGCCGTCGAACCGGGCGTCGTCGTCGCCTACGAGCGCAACGCCACCACCAACACCCATCTGCGCAAGCAGGGCATCGAGGTCATCGAGATCCCGGGCAGCGAGCTGGGGCGGGGGAGGGGCGGGCCGCGCTGCATGAGCTGTCCGGTCGAACGTGCGGCCGTATAGGCGTACAGGGGATCGCATAGAAATGTAAGACGTCGTATAGACTTCCATAAGTCCGTGTCACTCGTATCCCTGGAGCGCCCCCATGGCGACCGTCCCGACCGCCCTCGCCGGGCGCCACTTCCTCAAGGAGCTCGACTTCACCGGGCCGGAGTTCCTCGGTCTGATCGAGCTGGCCGCCGAGCTGAAGGCGGCCAAGAAGGCGGGGACCGAGACGCAGTACCTGCGGGGGAAGAACATCGCGCTGATCTTCGAGAAGGCCTCGACGCGCACGCGCTGCTCCTTCGAGGTCGCGGCGGCGGACCAGGGTGCCTCCACGACGTACATCGACCCCTCGGGCTCGCACATCGGCAAGAAGGAGTCCACGAAGGACACCGCGCGGGTGCTGGGGCGGCTCTTCGACGCGATCGAGTTCCGCGGGGACGCTCAGGACACCGTCGAGACGCTCGGCGCGTTCGCCGGGGTGCCCGTCTACAACGGTCTCACCGACGACTGGCACCCCACTCAGATGCTCGCCGACGTGCTGACGATGACCGAGCACAGCAGCAAGCCGGTCGAGGAGATCACCTTCGCCTACCTGGGCGATGCCCGCTTCAACATGGGCAACTCCTACCTGATCACCGGCGCCCTGCTCGGCATGGACGTCCGGATCGTCGCCCCGAAGACCTACTGGCCCGCCCAGGACATCGTGGAACGGGCCCGTCAGCTCGCCGTCGACAGCGGGGCCCGGATCACCCTCACCGAGTCCCTGGAGGAGGGTGTCGTGGGCGCCGACTTCGTCGCCACCGACGTCTGGGTCTCCATGGGTGAGCCCAAGGAGGTCTGGGACGAGCGGATCACCGCCCTCGCCCCGTACGCCGTGACCATGGACGTCCTGCGCGCCACCGGCAACGCGGACGTCAAGTTCCTGCACTGCCTGCCGGCCTTCCATGACCTCGGCACCAAGGTCGGCCAGGAGATATACGACTCCCACGGTCTGGAGTCCCTCGAGGTGACCGACGAGGTCTTCGAGTCGGCACACTCGGTCGTCTTCGACGAGGCGGAGAACCGGATGCACACGATCAAGGCCGTGCTGGTGGCGACGCTGGCCTGAGCAGGGTCACGCGGGTCGCCACTGAGGCGGCACCACCGGCAGCCTGAACCACACCGCCTTGCCCGACTCCGTCGGCCGGTGGCCGCAGGACGAGCTCAGGGCTCGGATCAGGAGCAGGCCCCGGCCGTGTTCCTGCCAGGGGTCCGGCTCCACGTCGACCGGACGGGTGAGGTTGCCCGGCGGTGCCGGGTCCGGGTCGTGCACCTCGACCTGGCAGCCGCTGGGCAGCAGTTCCACGACGAGCTCTATCGGGGCGTCCCCGGCGGTGTGCTCGACGGCGTTCGCGACCAGCTCGGCCGTCAGCAGCTCAGCGGTGTCGCTGTCGGCCCCGTGCTTCAGCTCGGCCAGCGCCGTGCGCACCAGCGCGCGGGCGACGGGCACGGCAGCCGCGGAGTGCGGCAGCGCGATGCGCCAGGAGGCGGAGGCTGCGGGGCGATCTTGCAAGGCGGTTCCGTTCATGAGCAGGCTGTCCTGCTTTCAACCTTATGAATGGTACGGCGCCGACCGGCAGAGGCATCCGACGGGCACCGTACGGGACCTTCGACCCCGTTACCGGGCGGCTTACCCCCTACAACGCCCTCCCTCGCACGGCTGCTCCCGCCGTAGCGGCTCTGTCGACGAGCCGTGACAGATGTGACCGGTCCAGGTCACATCCATACGGTGCTATCGCGCCCTCGTGACGACAGTCAAAGATGGGTGATAGCTTCGAAGGGTAGAGCGCACCTCGTCTGGGGAGGCCGCACCGCATGAGTCCCTTCACCGGCTCCGCCGCCCGCACCACCCGCTGGGAACATCTGCGCGTGGAGGTCACGTCCGGCGTCGCCACCGTGACCCTCGCCCGCCCCGACAAACTCAACGCGCTCACCTTCGGCGCCTACGCCGACCTGCGCGACCTGCTCGCCGAGCTCTCCCGGGAGCGGTCGGTACGCGCCCTGGTGCTGGCCGGCGAGGGCCGCGGCTTCTGCTCCGGCGGCGACGTGGACGAGATCATCGGCGCGACCCTGTCGATGGACACGGCCCAGCTCCTGGACTTCAACCGGATGACCGGGCAGGTCGTGCGGGCGGTACGGGAGTGCCCGTTCCCGGTGATCGCGGCCGTGCACGGCGTGGCGGCGGGCGCGGGGGCGGTACTGGCCCTGGCGGCGGACTTCAGGGTGGCGGACCCCACGGCCCGGTTCGCCTTCCTCTTCACCCGGGTGGGTCTGTCGGGCGGCGACATGGGCGCGGCGTACCTGCTGCCCCGGGTGGTGGGCCTCGGCCACGCGACCCGCCTGCTGATGCTCGGCGAACCGGTGCGGGCACCCGAGGCCGAGCGCATCGGCCTGATCAGCGAACTGACGGACGAGGGAGCGGTGGACGAGGCCGCCCAGAAACTGGCCCGCCGCCTGGCCGACGGCCCAGCCCTGGCGTACGCCCAGACGAAGGCCCTGCTGACGGCGGAACTGGACATGCCGCTGGCGGCGAGTGTGGAACTGGACGCCTCGACGCAGGCCTTGCTGATGAACGGCGAGGACTACGCGGAGTTCCACAAGGCGTTCACGGAGAAGCGCTCTCCCAAATGGCAGGGACGGTAACCGTGGCACCCCCAGGGGCGCGGGGAACTGCGCGACCAGCCACCACGAGCCCGCAGCCGCCGACTACGACCAGCCACCCCCTACGCGTCGCGATCATCGGCGGCGGCCCCGGCGGCCTCTACGCGGCGGCGTTGCTCAAACGCCTCGACCCCACCCGCGAGATCACCGTCTGGGAACGCAACGCCCCCGACGACACCTTCGGCTTCGGCGTGGTCCTCTCCGACGAAACCCTGGGCGGCATCGAACACGCCGACCCCGTGGTCTACGAGGCCCTGCAACAGGACTTCACCCGCTGGGACGACATCGACATTGTCCACCGAGGCACCCGCCACACCTCCGGAGGACACGGCTTCGCCGCCCTCGGCAGAAGACGCCTCCTCGAGATCCTGCACACCCGCTGCCACGACCTCGGCGTCGACCTCCGCTTCCGCACCGAGGCCCCACCCGGCCTCGCGACCACCCACGACCTCGTCATCGCCGCCGACGGAGTCAACAGCACCACCCGCGAAACCCACGCCCAGGCGTTCCGCCCCCAGGTGACCACCCACCACTGCCGCTACATCTGGCTCGCCGCCGACTTCGCCTTCGACGCCTTCCGCTTCGAGATCGCCGAGACGGAACACGGCGTGATGCAGCTGCACGGCTACCCGTACGCGGCAGCCGCCTCGACGGTGATCATCGAGATGCGGGAGGAGGTCTGGCAGGCGGCCGGATTCGACGACGTCACCCCGCAGGAGTCGGTCGAACGCTGCGCCAAGATCTTCGCGGACGCGCTCGGCGGCAGGTCGCTGCGCTCCAACAAGTCCGCCTGGACCACCTTCCGTACCGTCGTCAACGAACACTGGTCCCACGGCAACACCGTCCTCCTCGGCGACGCCGCCCACACCGCGCACTTCTCGATCGGCTCGGGCACCAAACTCGCGGTGGAGGACGCCCTCGCCCTGGCCGCCTGCCTGGAGGAACAGCCCTCACTGGAGCAGGCGTTGGCCGCCTACGAGACGGAACGCAAACCCGTCGTCGCCTCCACACAGCGCGCCGCCCGCGCCAGCCTGGAGTGGTTCGAGAACATCGCCCGCTATCTCGACCAGCCGCCCCTCCAGTTCGCCTTCAACCTGCTCACCCGCAGCCGCCGCGTCACCCACGACAACCTGCGACTGCGGGACGCCCGCTTCACCGGAGCCGTGGAGCGCGAGTTCGGCTGCCCGCCCGGTACGCCCCCGATGTTCACCCCCTTCCGGCTGCGCGGCCTGACCCTGCGCAACCGGGTCGTGGTGTCGCCCATGGACATGTACTCGGCGACCGACGGCCTCCCCGGCGACTTCCACCTCGTCCACCTGGGGGCGAGGGCGCTCGGCGGCGCGGGTCTGGTCATGACCGAGATGGTGTGTGTCAGCGCGGAGGGCCGTATCACCCCCGGCTGCACCGGCCTCTACACCGGCAAGCAGTCCGAGGCCTGGAGACGGATCACCGACTTCGTGCACGCCCAGGCGCCCGGCACCGCGATCGGCGTCCAACTCGGCCACAGCGGCCGCAAGGGCTCGACCAAGCTGATGTGGGAGGGCATCGACGAGCCGCTGCCCGACGGCAACTGGCCCGTCGTGGCCGCCTCCCCGATCCCGTACGGACCCGCCAACCAGACCCCGCACGAACTCACCCGCGCCCAACTCACCGACCTGCGCGAACAGTTCACCGCCGCCGCCTGGCGAGCCGCCCGGGCCGGCTTCGACCTGCTCGAACTGCACTGCGCGCACGGCTACCTGCTGTCCGGATTCCTCTCCCCGCTCACCAACCGCCGCACCGACGCCTACGGCGGCACCCTCGCGAAGCGGCTCCGGTTCCCCCTCGAGGTCTTCGATGCCGTACGAGGCGTGTGGCCGGAGGAACGGCCCATGACGGTCCGGATCTCCGCCACCGACTGGGCACAGGGCGGCACTTCCGCCGAGGACGCCGTCGAGATCGCCCGCGCCTTCGCCGCGCACGGCGTCGATGCGGTCGACGTGTCGACCGGGCAGGTCGTCGCGGACGAACGGCCCGCGTACGGGCGGTCGTACCAGACGCCCTTCGCGGACCGCATCCGCCATGAGACCGGCGTCCCGGTGATCGCGGTCGGCGCGATCTCCTCCTGGGACGATGTCAACTCCCTGATCCTGGCCGGGCGTACGGATCTGTGCGCCCTCGCCCGCCCGCACCTCTACGACCCGCACTGGACGCTGCACGCCGCCGCCGAGCAAGGGTACGAAGGGCCCGGCGTCGGCTGGCCGGCCCCGTACCGGGCGGGCAGCCGACGCCCCCAGACCGGACGCACCGACGCCCCCAAGCCCCGCCTGACACTCGGGACTTGAGGGCGTGCGCGGGAGGGTGCTCACGAGAGCTCGACCATGCCCGCCGTCAGCGTCACCCCGTCCGCCGGGTCGATCAGGATGAACGCGCCCGTGCGCCGCGAGAGCGCGTAGTCGTCGAGCGCCAGTGGCTCGGCGGTGCGCAGGGTGACGCGACCCAGGTCGTTCGCGCTCAACTCCCCAGCGCCGTCGAGGTCCTTGACGATGGCCTTGACCGTCCGTGTCGTGTGCCGCACCAGCACCCGGTCGCCGACTCGCAGCGGACGGTCGGCCAGATGGCAGACGGACGCCCGGACGTCCCGCGTGAGCGCCGGGACATCGACGCCGGCCGTGATCATGTCGCCGCGCGAGACGTCCCGCTGGTCCGCGAGTCGCACACCGATCGACTGCGGTGCGTACGCCGCCTCGGCCGGAACGCCGAGCACGTCGATGCCGGTGATCTCGGAGCCCTCGCCGGAGGGGTGGACCGTGACCCGGTCACCGACCCGGAGCGCGCCCGACACCAACTGGCCCGCGTAGTGGCGGACTTCGCCGTCGCGGATGACGTACTGCACCGGGAAGCGGGCCGGCGCGTCCGTGGCCTCGACACCGACGGGCACGTTCTCCAGGAACTCCAGGAGCGCCGGGCCCCCGAACCAGTCCATGTGCGCCGAGCGGTCCACGACGTTGTCGCCGACGAGGGCCGACACCGGGATCGGGGTGAAGGACGGCAGGCCCAGCTCGGCCGCGTGCCCGGCGAAGTCCTCGACGATACGGTCGAACTCCTTCTCCTCGTACCCGACGAGGTCCATCTTGTTGACGGCGAGGACCACGTGCGGGACCCGCAGGAGAGCCGCGATGGCGGCATGGCGGCGGGTCTGCTCGACCACGCCGTTGCGGGCGTCGACGAGGATGATCGTCAGCTCTGCCGTGGAGGCTCCGGTGACCATGTTGCGGGTGTACTGCACATGGCCGGGGGTGTCGGCGAGGATGAACCGGCGCTTGGCGGTGGCGAAGTAGCGGTAGGCGACGTCGATGGTGATGCCCTGCTCGCGCTCGGCGCGCAGGCCGTCCGTCAGCAGCGCCAGGTCCGGGGTCTGCTGACCACGGTTGCGGGACGCGTGCGCCACGGCCTCCAGTTGGTCGGCGAGGACCGACTTGGAGTCGTGCAGCAGCCGGCCCACCAGCGTGGACTTGCCGTCGTCGACCGAACCGGCCGTCGCGAAACGGAGGGTGTCGATGGTGGCGCCGACCATGTCGGTGGTGCCGGCCGTGTCGGTGGTGGCGGTCATGGTCAGAAGTACCCTTCGCGCTTGCGGTCTTCCATCGCGGCCTCGGACATCTTGTCGTCGGCGCGGGTCGCGCCCCGCTCGGTGAGCCGGGACGCGGCGATCTCGGCGATCACCTTCTCGATGGTGTCGGCGTCGGAGTCCACCGCGCCGGTGCAGGACATGTCGCCGACCGTGCGGTAGCGCACCTGCCGCTTCTCGACGGTCTCGTCCGCCCTGGGTCCGCCCCAGTCACCGGCGGTCAGCCACATGCCGGCCCGCTGGAAGACCTCACGCCGGTGGGCGTAGTAGATCTCCGGCAGTTGGATGCCCTCGCGGGCGATGTACTGCCAGACGTCCAGTTCGGTCCAGTTGGACAGCGGGAAGACGCGGACGTGCTCG
>NZ_JBIUUU010000022.1:0-189621 GCF_044742595.1 Streptomyces sp. NPDC087859
GCGTGAAGTTCTTCAACTGGATCGGAACGATGTGGAAGGGCTCACTGTCCTTCGAGACACCGATGCTCTGGGCCACCGGCTTCCTGATCACCTTCGTCTTCGGTGGTCTGACCGGCGTGATGCTCGCCTCGCCACCGATCGACTTCGCGGTCTCCGACTCCTATTTCGTGGTGGCGCACTTCCACTACGTGGTGTTCGGCACCGTCGTCTTCGCGATGTTCTCCGGCTTCCACTTCTGGTGGCCCAAGTTCACCGGCAGGATGCTCGACGAGCGCCTCGGCAAGATCACCTTCTGGACGCTGTTCATCGGCTTCCACGGCACCTTCCTGGTCCAGCACTGGCTGGGCGTGAACGGTATGCAGCGCCGGATTCCGGACTATCTCGCGGTGGAGGGACTCACCCCCCTCAACACCCTGTCGAGCATCTTCTCGTTGGTGCTCGGCGCCTCGCTGCTCCCCTTCTTCTACAACGTGTGGAAGACCGCGAAGTACGGCAAGAAGGTCGAGAGCGACGACCCGTGGGGCTACGGCCGCTCGCTCGAGTGGGCGACGTCCTGCCCGCCCCCGCGGCACAACTTCCTCGCCCTGCCGCGGATCCGCAGCGAGTCCCCGGCGTTCGACCTGCACCACACCACCGAGCAGCAGAGGGAGTTGACCGCTCCGTGAGCAAGTTCCTGGCCGACGTCGAGGGCCATCTGCTGCTCGCCGCCACCCGCGAGGAGGGCCGCACGGCCGCCCAGCGCTTCACCGCACCCCTGCCCTGGCTCACGGACACCCAACGGGCCGAGGTGGAGCGGCGGTTCGAGGCGGAGTACCTCGCCCTCGCCCGCGACTCCTGGCAGCACACCGCGGTGCGCGCCGGAAGGCTCCGGGACGAGTACGAGGCGAAGTACCGCGAGCTGCGGCGCAGAGTGCTGGCGAGTGGACTGCTGGGCTGTGCCGGGCTCTTCGGTGTCCTGGTGGTGTGTCTCGTACCGCAGCTTCGGCCTTGACCTCGAGCAAAGTCGAGGTTCTACGGTCGCCATATGGCGATCAAGGAGTACTCGCAGGAGGAACTGGCCGCTCAGCCGATCGGGGCGTGGAGCGGTGAGGTGTACCGCCGGGTGGTGGGAGGAATCCGCGCGCAGCTGGCTGTGGAGAACCTGACGCAGCCCCACTGGTGGACGCTCAATCACGCCGCCGGGGATCCCGGACGGTGGACCCGCGCGGCGCTCGTCGAGCGGCTGACTCCGTACGACGACCAGGGCATCGACTTCGACGGCGTCTTCGACGACCTGGTCGCCCGCGGCTGGCTCAGGGAGGAGCCGGACGGCATGCGGCTGACCGAGGCGGGTGAGGCGGGGCGCGTCCGTGCCCGGGAGCGCAACCTGCGGGTCCACGAGCGGACGCATGACGGGATCGACCCGGCCGACTACGCCGTGACGGTCGATGTCCTGCGCCGGATGGTCGCGAACCTCGGCGGCGAGGGGAACCTCCCCGACTGACCGGGTCGCGCCTGCGGGTGGTGGAGGGCGAGGCCGTGCCGGACACAGCCTCGCCCGTGCGGGGGTTCGCCTCCGCTAGTTCAGCGTCCACTTCTGGTTGTCACCGGTGCCGCAGGACCACAGCACCAGCTGGCTGCCGTTGGCCGTCTGGTTGTTGTAGGCGTCCAGGCAGAGTCCGGAGTGGACATTGGTGAGGGTGCCGTCGGTGTTGACGTTCCACTTCTGGTTGTTCTGGCCGTTGCAGTCCCAGATCACGGCCTTGGTGCCGTTGGCCGTGCCTTGGTTGTAGGCGTCCAGGCACTTGTTGCCGTACACCACGAGTTCCTTGCGGGAGGTGTACGTCCAGGCCTGGTTCTGGCCGCCGTTGCAGTCCCAGAGCTGGGCCTGGGTGCCGTTGGTGAGGGTGTTGTCGTTGATGTCGACGCAGCGGCCCGACTGGGTGCCGACGACCAGGCTGCCGTTGGCGCCGGGCAGCGGCCTGACCGTGATGTCGGCAAGGGTCGGGGCGCCGGTGAAGGTCAGCGTGTTCGAGGAGCCCTTGGACAGGGCGACCTGGACGCTGATCGTGCCCTGGCTCGAACCGGTCGGCGGGAAGGAGATCGCCGTCGGGCCCTGGCCGTTGACCTTGAGGGTGGCCTTGCGGGCGGCCGAGGTGTTGTTGGTGTAGGCGACGTCGACGGTCTTCAGGCCGGTGCTCCCGGCGACCACGCCGGAGAAGCTCGACGTGCCGGTGTAGGTGCTGCTCGCGGCCTCGGTGCCGCCCTTGACCGTGAGCATCACGGAGCCGCCCGCCGGGACGCCGGTGGTGTAGCTCGTGCCGTACGAGCCGATGTTCTGCTGCGTCCACAGGTCACGGACGGTCGCGTTGGCGTTGGTCAGGCCGAGGTCGGACCAGCGGACGGTGATGTTCTGGGCGGTGGAGGTGCGGTTGAGCAGGACGACCGCGCGGTTGCCGGCGCCGGACAGGACCTTGCCGTACACCTGCAGTCCGCTGGTGTCCTCGGCGACCTTGACGCCCTGGAGGCCGCGCGCGTCCTGGTCGACGGCGATGACCTCGGGGTTCTTGAGGATGTTCGCGGTCTCGGTGGTCATGGTGGCGAGGTTGTTGCCGGCGAGGAGCGGGGCGCCGGAGATCGCCCACAGGTTCATGTGGGTGCGGTTCTGGGCGGCGGTGAAGCCGTCCATGCCGACCATCAGCATGTCGGGGTCGTTGTAGTAGCCGGTGTGCTGGGCCGTGGGGTGCAGGTTCCGGTCGTAGTTGGTCAGCAGGTTGGTCATGGACGGCTTGTTGCCGTACAGGATGATGTCGTCGTTGGTCCGCCACATCGCGCCCTGGCCCGGGGCCCAGTTCCACGGGTTCTGCCGGCCCCAGTTGCACAGCGACAGGGTCATCGGGCGGCCGGTCGTGGCCGTGGCCTTCGTGATCGCGTCGCTGATGGCCTGGTACGTCGTCTTCGCGTCGAGGCCCTCGGCGTCGCCGCCGCACCAGTCGACCTTCACGAAGTCGAAGCCCCACTGCGAGAACTGGAGCATGTCCTGCTCGTAGTGGCCCTCGCTGCCGGAGCCGGGCGCGGCGGGGCGGCCGGTCGGGTAGTAGTAGCCGCAGCCGTCCTTGCCGGCGTCGGTGTAGATGCCGGCCTTGAGGCCCTTGCTGTGGATGTAGTCGGCGATGGCCTTCATGCCACCGGGCCACTCCGCCTCGTCGATGGTGATGTTGCCGGCGCTGTCACGGGTGCCCTGCCACCAGCCCTCGTCGATGTTGATGTACTGGTAGCCCGCCGCCGGCAGACCCGAGGCGACGAACGCGTCGACCTGCTGCTTGATCACGTTGTAGTCGATCTTCGCGGCGAAGCTGTTCCAGGAGGCCCAGCCCATCGGGGCGGCGGGCACGGATATCTGACGGCTGGTCGCCGCCCGCGCCTGGTCCGGCTGCGCGAAGAGCAGGGCGGCGGTGGCGGTCAGGGCGAGGACGAGGGCGCGTACGGCGGCTGCTCTGAGGCGGCGTGCGGAACGCGGTGGGGGGTACATGCGGCTCGGCTCCTTCGTGCGGGGAAACACTCAAGGGTGACGACGATATTTCGAACGAGGATCGACAATTCGAACGTGTCGCGCGCCGAAAGTAGAGCCACGGGAGGGGGAAGTCAACGGATGCGACAGGCGTGAAGTAGCCGGTCCCCTTGGGTCGTTCACCCCCCGCCGCAAGCCGCCGCGCCATACTGGCCGTTGTGCGCGTAGCGATCATGACGGCGGGATCCCGGGGCGACGTCGCCCCGTTCACCGGACTGGGGCACGGCCTCGTGCGGGCCGGACACGAGGTCACCCTGGTCACGCACGGCTCCTTCGAGCCGTTGGTGGCGGGGTCCGGGGTCGGATTCCATGCCCTGCCGCTCGATCCCCGGGCGGAGCTGGAGTCCTCACGCGGGCGGGCGCTGCACGACAGTGCGACGGGCACCGGGAAGCTGCTCCGGGTGGTGCGCATGGCGCGGACCCTGGCCCAGGAGGTGGCCGACGACGTGCTGGCGGCCGCGCGGGGCAGCGACGTGCTGCTGCTGTCCGGCTCGCTCGCACCGCTGGGGCACACCGTCGCCGAGGGTCTGTCGCTGCCCAGCATGGGCGTCTACCTCCAACCCGTCGCCCCCACCCGCGAGTTCGGCCCGCCCCTGCTCGGCGGCCGCTCCTGGGGAGCCGCCGGCAACCGGCTCGCCGGACACGGCGTGGGCCTGGCCGTGGAGCAGGTCTTCGCCGCGACCGTCCCGGCGGTGCGCGGACGGCTGGGGATGCCCCGCGTCCGCAGCACGGCGGCACTGCGGGCCCGGGAGCGGCAGGCGTGGCCGGTGCACCACGGCTTCAGCCCGCTGGTGGTGGCCCGGCCGCGGGACTGGCGGGCGGGGCTGGACGTGACCGGCTACTGGTGGCCGTACGACGTGAAGAGCGAACTTCCGCCCGAGGTGCGGGACTTCCTCGACGCGGGCGAACCTCCGGTGTTCGTGGGTCTGGGCAGTGCGACGGTCCCGGACCCCGGGCGGCTCAGCGCCGACATCGTGCGCGCGCTGCGCCGGGCCGGGCTGCGCGGGGTGATCCAGCAGGGCTGGGGCGGGCTCGCGGCCGACGGCGACGACATGCTGACCGTCGGCGAGGTCGCCCACTCGGCACTCTTCCCGCACATGGCGGCGGTCGTCCATCACGCGGGCGCGGGCACGACCGCCGCGGGGCTGCGGGCCGGGGTACCCGCCGTACCGGTGCCGGTCCAGTTCGACGCCGGTTTCTGGTCGGCCCGGCTGGTCGCGCTGGGCGTGGCACCGCGTGCGGTACCGCTGCGGGGGCTGAACACGGACACGCTGGCCTCGGCGCTGACGCGGGTCACCCGCGATCCCGGCTACCGGGAGCGGGCGCGGGCGCTGGGGGCGCGGATTCGCGAGGAGGACGGGGTCGGGCCGGTGGTGGAGGCGGTCAACAGGCTGACGCGCTGAACAGCGCCCCCGAGGAGGCGCGGGGCTGCATCCATGTGCGGCTCCGCCGCGCGGGCGCGACCAGCCCCCGCGGGCCCGCGGATGCACCACCCGACCGGCCGCAGAGCGGATTCACCACTCGACCGGCCGCAGGATCGCCAACAACTGCCGCACCAGCTCCTCCACCACCTCGTCCAACGTCGCCTCCACCCATCCGGCACTCCAGTCGTGGAGCAGCCCGTTGACCGCGCCGATGAACGCCGCGGCCGGAATCCGATAGTCCCGCGGCACCGCCTCGCCCCGCGCGACGGCCGCGTTCGCCTCGGCACACAGCAGGTCGATCCACCCGGCGCGGCGGGCGAGGCGCTGTTCCTCCAGACGCGGGCTGACGCCGATGATCTCGACGAAGGTGATGCGGACACGGCGAGGATCGCCGGTGACGTTCGCGGCGTACGCACGGAAGATGGCCGCCACCCGTTCGGCGAGCGGCAGCGACTCCGCGTCGGCCACCGCCGTCAGGACCGCCTCTTCGGCCCAGCCGTTGACCTGGAGGTGGAGGGCGGCGAGGACATCCTCGAGGGTGCGGAACTCCTCGTAGAACTGCCGGGTCGACAGGCCCGCGGCCTCGCTGAGCGCGGCGACCGTGGTGTTGCGGTAGCCGGGGGTGTCGCCGAACAGTTGCAGGGCCGCGTCCAGGAAACGCCCGCGCCGCAGTGCCTGCCGTTCTTCGGCCGTCTTGCCGCCGTAGCGGCCGGTCGGCGCCTTGAGCCTGCCCGCCACGGTCACCTCCGTTGATCGTCCTTCGACGCGCCAATTTTTATCGTGTCCGCGGTCTTGTGGACAGGGCGCCCCTTCCTTACTTTTCAGTAAGTTGATTCTGAAAGCGTCTGTGTTCAGATTCACGAGCTTCGCCTTGGCATGTCCTACTCATGAACCCCACTCAGAGGAGAGAGCCGTCATGCCCGCTTTCAGAGCCAGGCACCTGGGCGCTCTGGCCGCCGCCGTCGCCCTGACCGTCACCGCCCCGGCGACCGCCGCCACCGCCGCGGACGCCGCCGCCCTGCGCGAGGTGCTGTTCGTCGGCAACAACTGGGACGGCACCGCCGACGTCCTCAGGTCCACGGGCGATCTCGCGAAGATCGGCCGGATCAACGTCATCCCCGACAAGGACGCGCGGATGGCGGAGATCAACGCCGATCCGATCAAGTGGATCTACTTCATGGCGATCCGCAACGGTGTCGGCGAGGGCCACGACCAGTTCGTCGACGACATGTACACCACACCGGACGGCGCGTCGGTCGTCGTCTCCCGGCCGAGCTTCGCCGACGTGGTGTCGATCAACCTGTCCACCGGGGCCATCAACTGGCGGTTCCCCGTGTCGGGTTACCGCTCGGACCACATGGCGGTCTCCCCCGACGGCACCCGGGTGGCGGTGTCCGCCTCGACCTCGAACACCGTGCACGTGCTCGACATCAACTCCGGCAAGCAGCTCGGCAAGTTCACCACCGGCGACAAGCCGCACGAGAACATCTTCACCAAGGACGGCAAGTACATCTACAACATGGCGATCGGTGACGTGAACACCAGCACCGACGCCGCGTGGCTGGACTGGACGAAGGGCGACCGGCGCATCACGGTCGTCGACGCCACGACGTACCAGCAGGTCAAGGTCATCGACATGCGGCCGAAGCTGGACGCGATCGGTCTCACGGACTACTCCGACGCGGTCCGCCCGGCCGTGTTCTCCCCGGACGAGTCCAAGCTGTACTTCCAGGTGTCGTTCTTCAACGGCTTCTTCGAGTACGACCTCGCCACCGACAAGATCACCCGGACCAAGACCCTCCCGAAGAACCCGGCGACCAGCGACGACCGCACCACGTTCGTCAACGACTCCCGCCACCACGGCATGTCGATGAGCCCCGACGGCACCAAGCTGTGCATCGCCGGGACCATGGACGACTACGCGACCGTCGTCAACCGCACGACACTCCAGGAGGGCCCGCTCGTCACCGCCTCCAAGCCCTACTGGGCCACGGTCAGCGGCGACGGCAAGCTCTGCGTGGTCTCCGAGAGCGGCACCGACCAGGTCACGGCCATCGACTTCGCCACCGGCCGCAAGACGGTGTCCGTCCCGGTCGGCGACCACCCCCAGCGCGTCCGCCTGGGCCATGTCGCGCCGAACTGGACGAGCCCGGCCTCCTGAGACTCAGCCCGCCGCCCGTTCCACGGCCTTGACCGCCGCGCCCGCCCCGTCCTCGGCGGCCATGGCCTGCGCGGCGGTCGCGGCCGCACAGCTGTAGGACTGCTGCCGTACGACACGGCCGAGCGCGTCGGCGAGTGCCTCGGCCGTGAGCGACCTGAACGGGACCGGGTCGCCGGCGGCCCCGAGTGCGGCCAGCCGTCCCGCCCAGAACGGCTGGTCCGCCGTCACCGGCACGGGCACCGCGGGCACCCCGGCGCGCAGTCCGGCCGCCGAGGTGCCCGCTCCGCCGTGGTGGACCACGGCGGCGACCCGCGGGAACAGCAGCGCGTGCGGCACGTCCCCGACGGTCAGGACGTCGTCACCGTCGGCCGCGAGTCCGGCGGCGCCGGTCTGGAGGATCCCGCGCATCCCTGCCCGCCGCAGGGCCCGTACCGCGATGTCGCCGAGCCGCTCCCCCTGCCCGGCCGCCATGCTGCCGAACCCGATGAACACCGGCCGCGCTCCGGCCGCGAGGAAGTCCTCCAGTTCCGCGGTCAGCCGCCGCGCCTCGTCGACGTACGGCCACCAGGTGCCCACGACCTCCAGCCCCGGCCGCCAGTCGGTGGGGCGCGGCACGAGAGCCGTGCTGAAGCCGTGCAGGACGGGCCAGTCCGCCTGCTCCTGTCGGCGGCGCATCGCCTGCGGCGTAAGCGAGGGCAGGCCGAGGCTCCGGCGGAGGTCCGCGACCGCCCCCGCGTAGAGACGGTCGGCCATGCGCAGCGCGAAGCGCCCGGCCGTACGGTTGCCGGGGCGGCCCAGTGAGCGGGCCGCGGTGACCACGGGCGGGAAGTCGCCGGTCGGGGCGGCGGGCACGAGGTACGCGCCGATCGCCGGGGTGCCGGTGGCCTCGGACAGATGCCAGCCGAGGGGAGCCGTGGTCGTCGACAGCAGGAGCAGATCCGTCCCCCGGTCCATCGCCGCGGCGAATCCCTGGCCGAGCTCGGTGACGAACTCGGCTGCGGTGCGCATCAGTTCACGCTTGGTCGCCGCTCCACCGCTCTCCCCACGGCCGGGAAGACCACGGAATTCCAGCCCCGCCTCCCGCACCAGAGGCGCGAAGGCGTCCGGGGCGGCGAGGGCGACCTCGTGCCCGGCCCTCAGGAGCGCGTTGCCGAGTCCCGTGTACGGCGCCACGTCGCCGCGCGATCCGGCCGCGGCGATCAGGATCCTCATCTCTCTTCCTCCGGGGAGTCGTTGCGGGCCGCGTTGGCGTGCACGGCCTTGCCCAAGTAGGCGGCGAGACCGGGCCGTTGCTGCGACGGCGGGACGACGAGGGCGAAGGCGCGCGGATCGGCCACGAAGTCGTCCGCGAGCCGCCGGTGCATGGCGGGCGGACACTCGGTGAACCAGCGGGTGATGTGCCGACGGTGCTCCTCGGCAAGGTCCATGGCCGCCCCGCCGTCGCTCGGCTCCCCCGCGTCGAAGACCGCGAGCAGCCGTGCGCGCCACTCCCCGGCCTCCGCCATGAGCCGCCGCCAGTCCTCCTTGGTGTGGGCGGCCGCCCGTGCCATCGACTCGCGCTGCCCCTGCGAGTCGCCCCACTTCAGCTGCCGTTCGGTGGCGTAGCTGAGGTCGAAGCCGATCTCGCCGAAGACCTCGAAGCGTTCCTGCGGGGTGAGGGTCACGCCGGTCCGCTGGACCTCGATGGCCCGCTCGGCGACCTCGGAGAGCCGCTGGAGCCGCGCGATCTCCTCGCTCAACCGCCGTTGCCGGTCCCGAAGATGATCCAGGGCGTTGGCCTGCGGGTCTTCGAGGATGGCAGCGATCTCGTCGAGGGAGAAGCCGAGTTCGCGGTAGAAGAGGATCTGCTGGAGCCGGGCCAGGTCCGTCTCGTCGTAGAGGCGGTACCCGGCCCGGCTGCGGGTGCTGGGCGTGAGCAGGCCGGTCCGGTCGTAGTGATGGAGCGTGCGCACCGTCACCGCGGCCCAGGACGCGACCTGCTTCACGGAGTAGCTCATTCACCTGCCCTTTCGTCAGGGTCCAGCCTCAACCCTGACGTAAGGAGAGGGTCAAGCGAACTTCGACGCCATCCAGGCCGCCAGCTCGGACTTGGCCGCGTTCAGCACGGTGACGGAGGGCGAGGTGGCCCCGTTGGTGACCAGCGCGTAGTGCAGGGTGCCGCTGTCGGTGTCGGTGAGCAGGAGACGGCGGCTTCCGGTGCCGCCCGGTTCGGCGGTCGTGCCTACCGGGGTGGTCGAGGTGTACGCCGGCGGGGCGTACACCGTGCCGAGGTCGGAGACCACGGTGGTGGAGGCGTTCGGGAAGGACGCCGGAAGGTGCAGTTCGGTCGGTGCCGAGCCGCTGCCCGAGCGCCACACCAGCAGGGAGTACTGGCCGGAGCCGACCAGCGAGGACACGTTCGGCAGGCTGCTCGGCACCGGGTTCCAGGTCAGGGTCGTGGAACCGTCGCGGGAGCGGTCCTCGTAGGTGAAGGCGAGGGCGCTGCCCGACGTGGCGCTCGGGTAGACGCGATCGAGGAGCCGGGCGTCCTGCCGCAGCACCGCCTTGCCGGAGTCGTCGAGGCGTACGGCGGACAGGTCCTCGTCGTTCCAGGCGTCCCCGGTGGTGAGCTCCTTGTCGGGGTTGCCGTTCATGAGCTCGCTGTGGCGGCCGTTGTAGATGTCCCACTGCCACTGCGAGCCGGACAGCACCGGACCCGAAGTGGCGGGCGTGGTCCACCAGTTGGCGCCCTTCACCCGGGAGTCCAGGGCCTGGTACATCGCCTTGAGGACGGTCGGGGCCTTGCCGGCGGTGGAGCCGTTCAGGGGGTGGCCGAACTCGCTCACGATGGCCGTGGTGCCGAGCGCGGAGGCCCGGTCGCGGACCGTGGCGAAGTCGCTCACGTACTGGCCGTCCGAGGCGTTGCCCCACATGAGGACGCCGGAGATGGCCTTCTGGTCGTAGAAGTGGGTGTTGAAGACGTACCGGGAGCCGATGGCGCCCGCGTCGAGCAGGCCGCCCTCCTCCTTGCTGACGTTGCCGTTCCAGAAGAGGTTCGGCTCGACGAAGGCGGGCTTGTCCGTCCAGCCGGCCGCGTCCATCCGGGCCCGGAACTTCACGTAGAAGGGCCACAGCAGGTCGCGTTCCCAGGTGCGGCTGGCCTGGCCGGAGTCGTAGGTGCCGGCGTAGGGCTCGTTGTAGGGGTCGAAGCCGAGGACGCCCGTGAACTGCTCCGCGGACAGGTTCTGCTTGATGTAGGCCATGGTCTTCTGGGCCGTGGTGAGGAAGGAGTCCTGAAGGCCGTGGGCGTTGTGCCAGAAGTCGTACTGGGCGGCCTTCACGGCGCCGTTCTGGGTGATGTTCTGGCCCCAGAGGAAGCAGATCCCGCAGGACTCGTCCGGGTAGTTGCCGAGGTCCACCGCCCATTGCGGGGCGCCGTCGCCCGTGTACCAGCTGTCCGAGTCGAAGAGGTAGCGGGAGTAGAGGTCCTGGTGGAAGTCGGGGTAGACGCGGATGCCCGCGTCCAGGAAGGCGCCCATCTGTGCGGTGGCGGCGGCCAGGTAGGCCGTGTCCAGCTGGCCCCGCACCGGCTCGGCGTAGGCCCAGGAGAGCAGGAAACGGACCGAGTTGCCGCCGCCGAGGGCTCTCAGCGCGGTCGCCGACTTCTTGGCGTCGGCCACCGAGGCGAAGGGCAGACCGTGGTTCTCGTCGAGCTTGGTCTCGCCGGAGACGTTGTAGCCGCGGAGAACCACCTCGCGGCCTTGGCCGTCGACGAAGCGGCCGTTCGACACGGTGAGCGCCGTGCCGTCGAACCAGAGGGAATGAGGGACGGCGGCGGTGGCGGGCCCGGCGCCCGCCACCGTCAGGGATCCGAAGAGGACGACCAGAACCGCCAGCAAACGCAACCGGATATTCGGCATGTTCACTACAGTCGGGCGGTTTCCGGACACCGTCAACACTTCTGACTCATGAGTAAGTCTCAGGTTTTTTTACACGTTCTTTCTCAGCCAGCTCAGTTCCCCACTCTGCGCGTCACGTTCAACAGGTACTCCTTGCGGTTCAGCGGGTTGTGATCGGTGCGCGGACGGCTGGGCACATCACCGCGCACGACGGGCGCGTAATGGTCGAACCCGCTCTCCAACTCGCCCTCTCCCCGCGTGAGTCCGGGCAGCCGCTGCTCCAGCGCGTGCACGCGGGCCGCCGGCACCGCACCCTCCAGGACGCAGCTCCCCCCGCGTGTCTCGGTGGTCTGCGGCACGGCCTGGAACGCGGCCAGCACCGGCAGCAGGGCCCCGAGGGTGTCGGCCGGGGCCTCGATCCGGAAGCGGTGCATCGGCTCGTACACCTGGCTCCCGGCCCTGCGCAGCGCCTCGGTCAGCACCAGCGGTGTCAGGCCCCGGAAATCGGCTCCGGTGGTGGACATGCTCTTGTCGAAGCCCTGGTGGGCGTGGCTCTGGCGGGGCCAGTAGCCGGAGTGGGTCATCGTGACCGCGCAGTCGGTGACCTGCCAGCCGTTGAGGCCCTGGCCGAGGGTCTCGCGGACGGTGTCCTCGACGGCCTTGAAGAAGGCGTACGGCATGGCACCCAGCTCCACCTCCAGCCGGAAGGCGACGCCGGTTCCGGGCGGGGCGGGGTCGACGCGCAGGCCGACGGTCGCGAGGAACGGGTTGGCGTCCTTCTTGATGAACTCGGCGGCGGCCCCCGTCCCCGCGGGCCTCTCGATGCAGAGCGGCGTGGTCTCCCGGAAGCCGACGGCGAGCCCGAACTCCTCCGCCAGAGTGGCTTGAATGACCTCCTTCTGGACCTCCCCGTACAGGGAGACGGAGGTCTCCTGGCGTACCTCGTCGTGGCGCAGTCCGATCAACGGGTCCTGTTCGGCGAGTTGACCGAGCGCGAGGTGCAGCGCCCTGCGGTCCGTGTCCGGGCCCGGTACGACCACGGTCTCCAGGGTCGGCGGGGCGAAGAAGTGCCCGTGCGCCTTGCGGGGTTCGCCGATCGCGTCGCCGATCCGCACGTCGGCCAGACCCCAGACTCTCGCGATCCGCCCCGCCGCTACGGCGTCCTCACGGATGTCCGTGCCGTGGTCGAAGACGCTCACCGCGGTGACCCGGCCCTCGTCGCGGGCGTCGCCGGTCCGGGTGTCGCCGAAGGGGACCCGGTCGCGGGTGCGCAGCGTTCCGGAGAACATCCGCGCGTAGGCGACCTTCTCCCCCGCCGGGCCCCGCTCGACCTTGAAGACGGTGCCGGAGACCGGGCCGTCGGGGTCACTGTCGGCGCGGGGCAGCAACTCCTTGATCCCCGCGATGAGTTCGGGGACGCCCGCACCGGTGGCCGCGGAGCCGAAGAACACCGGGTGGACGAGGGCCTCGCGGGTCCGGGCGACGAGTGCCGCGCGCACCCGGTCCTCGGAGAGGGTCCCCTCGACATAGGCGGCGAGCAGCTCGTCGTCGTGGTCCGCGAGGACGTCGACGGGAACGCGGCCCGGGGCGAACGCGGCCTTGCGGGTGCCGAGCCCGAGGGCCCGCCCCATGGGTACGACCGCGGGCGTGAGCCGCTTGGAGAGCGCGCGCAGGACACCGTCGCACCGCGCACCGCGACGGTCGATCTTGTTGACGAAGATCAGCGTGGGGATGCTCAGCCGCTGGAGGGTGCGCATCAGGACGCGGGTCTGCGCCTGGACGCCCTCGACGGCCGAGACCACCAGCACGGCGCCGTCGAGGACGCCGAGCACCCGTTCCACCTCGGCGATGAAGTCCGGGTGGCCGGGGGTGTCGATGAGATTGACGGTGACGTCGTCGACCGCGAACGAGACGACGGCGGACTTGATGGTGATGCCGCGCCGGCGCTCCAGCGCGAGCGAGTCGGTCCGAGTGCTGCCGGCGTCGACGCTGCCGATCTCGTCGATGACTCCGACGGAGTGCAGCAGCCGCTCGGTGAGGCTGGTCTTACCGGCGTCTACGTGGGCGAGGATCCCGAGGTTGAGCAAGTGCACGAAGCGTCATGTCCTTCGAAGAGGGGGGTCATTCCTTCTTGGGTGGACATGCGTGCTCCTCGCATTACCGCGCTCCTCCATTGATCGCCTACCGGTCCCTCGCAGTGCAGCAGATCCGCGCACCGGGCGCCAACGAATTAACGGTCAACAAACCCGCGTCCCAGCCCTCGCCCCCTCCCCTGGCCGGTCCTAGAGTGACGCCCATCACGTCAGGTGGCCGATTTCCCCCGCCCCCTGCTATCCCCTCGCACGGTTCCCTGGGAGGGCACATGACCCGTATCTCGGTGAAGGTGGACGGCACGAACTACCAGGACGAGGTCGAACCCCGTCTCCTGCTGATCCACTACCTGCGTGACCGGCTGGGCCTGACCGGCACCCCCGTGGGCTGCGACACCTCCAACTGCGGGGCCTGCACGGTCGACCTGGACGGTGCGAGCGTCAAGAGCTGCTCGGTCCTGGCCGTCCAGGCGGACGGGAGCGAAGTGACCACCGTCCAGCGCCTGACGTCGAACGGCGAGTGGACCGGGCTCCAGCGGGCCTTCCACGAGCGGCACGCACTCCAGTGCGGCTACTGCACTCCGGGCATGCTCATGGCGGCGCGGGATCTGCTGCGGGACAACCCCCACCCCACCTCCGACGAGGTGCGCCACGCCCTGGAGGGCAACCTCTGCCGCTGCACCGGCTACCAGAACATCGTGCGCGCCGTGCTCGACGCCTCCGAACAGGAGGTACGGACATGAGCGGGACCGCAGAGCGCGAGGTCGGCCGCTCGCGCCCCCGCAAGGAGGACGCGCGCCTGCTCACCGGGCAGACCAACTGGACCGACAACATCAACGTGGGCGGACTGCTCCATCTGGCGATCCTGCGCAGCCCCATGGCCCATGCGCACATCGACCGTGTCGACGTGGCGCCCGCTCTCGAACGCCCGGGCGTCGTCGCGGCGTTCAGCGGCAGCGACCTCGCGGAGGGGATGGGATCGCTGCCCTGCGCGTGGCCGGTGACCGAGGACATCGTGCTGCCCGACCACCCGCCGATCGCCGTCGACGAGGTGCGGTACGCCGGTGACCCGGTGGCGGTCGTCGTGGCCCGCGACCGGTACGCGGCCGCCGACGCCCTCGAAGCGATCGAGGTCGACTACACGCCCCTGCCGCCGGTTTTGGACCTGGAGGCCGCGCTCACCGAGAACTCTCCCCTGGTCCACTCCGACAAGGGCACCAACCGCAGCTACCTCTGGCCGCTGAAGACCGGCGAGGACTTCGACGCCGTACGCCGGCGCGCCGAGGTCACCCTCAAGCGCCGCTATGTCCACCAGCGGCTCATCGCCAACGCCATGGAACCGCGCGGAGTCGTCGTCACCCCGCTCGCCGCCTCCGGCGAGTACACCCTCTACTCCTCCACCCAGATCCCGCACATCCTGCGGCTCATGCTCGCGGTGGTCACCGGGGTCCCCGAGCACAAGCTGCGGGTGATCGCCCCCGACGTGGGCGGCGGCTTCGGCTCCAAGCTCCAGGTGTACGGCGAGGAGGCCATCGCCCTCACGGTCGCCCGCCGCCTCGGACGCCCGGTCAAGTGGACCGAGTCCCGCTCCGAGGGCTACCTCGCGACCCACCACGGCCGCGGCATGATCCAGGACGTCGAGATCGCCGCGAACCGCGACGGCAGGCTGCTGGGCCTCAAGGCCGACCTGCTGGTCGACATGGGCGCCTACCTGATGCTGGTCACGCCGGGCATCCCGATCCTGGGCGCGTTCATGTATCCCGGGATCTACAAGATGGGTTCCTACGAACTCAACGTCACCGGCGTCTTCACCACCAAGACGCCGACCGACGCCTACCGCGGCGCCGGGCGCCCGGAGGCGACGTACGCCATCGAACGCATCATGGACGAGCTCGCGGTCGAACTCGACCTGGATCCGGTGGAGTTGCGGCGCCGGAACTGGATCGGGCACGAGGAGTTCCCGTACACGACGATCGCGGGTCTGACCTACGACAGCGGCAACTACGAGGCCGCCACCGAGAAGGCGCTCGCGCTGTTCGACTACGACAAGCTCCGCGCCGAACAGGCGGACCGCAACCGCAGGGGAGACTCCGTACGCCTCGGCATCGGGGTGTCGACCTACACCGAGATGTGCGGGCTCGCGCCGAGCCGGGTGCTGCGGGACCTGCGGTACGCGGCCGGCGGCTGGGAGGCGGCGAGCATCCGGGTGCTGCCCACCGGCAAGGTCGAGGTGGTCACCGGGACCAGTCCGCACGGCCAGGGCCATGTGACGTGCTGGAGCCAGATCGCCGCCGACGTCCTCGGTGTGCCGTTCGACGACGTCCAGGTCGTGCACGGCGACACCAGGGCGGCCCCGCAGGGCATGGACACCTACGGCTCGCGCTCCCTCGTGGTGGGCGGCACCGCCATCCACCACGCGGCGCGGAAGGTGGTGGACAAGGCCCGCAAGGTGGCCGCCCACCTGCTCGAAGCGAGCGAGCAGGACCTGGAGTTCACCGGCGGCGTCTTCTCGGTCAAGGGCTCACCCGACGCCCGCAAGACCCTCCAGGAGCTCGCCTTCGAGACGTTCTCCTCGCACGACCTGCCCGACGGCATGGAACCCACCATCAACGCCGGACACGTCACCGACCCGGACGACTTCTCCTACCCGCACGGCACCCACCTGTGCGCGGTCGAGGTCGACACCGAGACGGGACGGACCCACATCCGCTCCTACGTCTGCGTCGACGACGTCGGCAAGGTCATCAACCCGATGATCGTCGAGGGCCAGGTGCACGGCGGCCTCGCCCAGGGCATCGCACAGGCGCTGTACGAGGAGGCGGTCTACGACGACCAGGGCAACCTCGTCTCCGGCACGATGGCCGACTACCTCGTCCCGTCCGCGCCGGACCTGCCCGAGTTCGTGACGGACCGCACCGAGACGCCGTCGACCACCAACCCCCTGGGCGTCAAGGGAGTCGGCGAGGCAGGGACGATCGCGTCCACGCCCGCCGTCGTCAACGCCATCGTGGACGCGCTGCGCCCGCTGGGCGTGACGGAGGTAGGGATGCCCTGCACGCCCGAACGGGTGTGGCGAGCCATCGAGGAGGCCTCGGCATGATTCCCCCGGCATTCGACTACGCCCGTCCGGCCGACGTCGCCGAAGCGGTACGCACGCTCGCCGGGGCCGGCGAGGACGCCAAGGTACTGGCCGGCGGACAGAGCCTGCTGCCCCTGCTCAGGCTCCGCCTCGCCTTCCCCGAACTGGTCGTGGACGTCGGCCGCATCCCCGAACTCCGCGGGGTCCGCGAGGACGGCGACACCCTCGTCATCGGCGCGATGACCACCCACCACGACGTGATCCGCGACCCGCTGGTACGCCGCCACGCGGGCCTGCTCGCCGCCGCCACGGCGACCGTCGCGGATCCCGCCGTACGTCATCGGGGCACCCTCGGCGGCTCCCTGGCGCACGCCGACCCGGCCGGTGACCTGCCCGCGGTGGTCCTGGCGCTCGACGCCGAACTGGTCGCCCAGGGCCCGCGCGGACGACGGACCGTCCCCGCCCGGCAGTTCTTCGTCGACTACCTCCAATCGGCCCTGGAACCGGACGAGTTGCTCGTGGAGATACGAGTACCGAAGGCCGACGGCTGGGGCTTCCACTACGAGAAGTTCCAACGGGTCGCCCAGTCCTGGGCGACGGTCGGCGTGGCCGCTCTGGTGCGGCGCGACGACGGGCACATCGCCGCGGCCCGGGTCGGACTGACCAACATGGGCACGACCCCGCTGCGCGCCACGGCGACCGAGGAGGCCCTGACCGGCGCCGGGGACCCGGAAGCCGTGGCGCGGGCCGCGGAGTCGGCGGCGATCGGGACCCAGCCGTCGCAGGACATCTCGGCCTCGCCCGAGTACCGGGCGCATCTGGCGCGGGTGCTCACCAAGCGGGCGGTGCTCACCGCGGCCGGAATGGGGTGAGGGGCGATCACCGGGTTCGACGGCCCGGAACAGGTGCGGGCCCGCCTGGAGGAGACGGGGTACCTCGTCGACCACGGGCTGGCCGTCGCCTGTTTCCTGGCCCTCCGGCTGGCCCGGCCGATCTTCTGCGAGGGCGACGCGGGCGTCGGCAAGACCGCGCTCGCCTCCGCCCTCGCCGAGGCACTCGACGCCCCGCTGATCCGGCTCCAGTGCCACGAGGGCATCGAGGCCTCACAGGCCCTGTACGACTGGGACTTCCCCCGCCAGCTGCTGCACCTGCGCGCCGCCGAGGCGGCCGGGGTCAGCGACGCCGACCGGCTGGAGAGCGAGCTGTACGACCGGCGCTTCCTGATCGCCCGGCCGCTGCTGCGCGCGCTGGAGACACAGCCGTCGGTCCTGCTGGTCGACGAGATCGACCGTGCCGACGACGAGTTCGAGGCGTTCCTGCTGGAGCTGCTCTCCGAGTACTCGGTGACCATTCCGGAGCTGGGCACCTTGCGCGCCCCGTCCCCGCCCGTGGTCGTGCTGACCTCCAACCGCACCCGTGAGGTGCACGACGCCCTGAAGCGGCGCTGCCTCTACCACTGGTTCGACCATCCCGGGTTCGCCCGCGAACTCGCCATCGTGCGGCGGCGGTTGCCCGGAGTGTCGGCGCGGCTGGCGGAACAGGTGACCACGCTGGTGCAGGCCCTGCGTGCGCAGGACCTGCTCAAGCCGCCCGGCGTGGCCGAGACGATCGACTGGGCCGAAGCCCTGGACGCGCTGGGCGCGAGCGAGGTGGACGCGGAGCTGGCGGTGACGACTCTGGGGTCGGTGCTGAAGTACCGGGAGGACGCGGAGCGGGCGCGGAGGCTGGACTTCACGGCCCTGCTCTCCGCCCGGGGGGCGTGAGGGGCATGGGGGACGTACTCGCCGCGGACGCCGCGCTCCTCGGCTTCGCCCGCGCACTGCGCGCGGCGGGCGTCGACGCGAGCGCCGACCGGCTGCACGCCTTCCTGCGGGCGGTGGACGAGTTGGACCCCTCGCTGCGGGCGGACGTGTACTGGGCGGGGCGGCTGACCCTGTGCGGGGACCGGGACGACCTGGAGCGCTACGAGCGGGTGTTCGCCGCGTACTTCGGCACCGGTGAGACGGACCGGAAGGCGGTGTCCGCGCCTTCGCCGTCCCGGCTGCGTCTGCTCGTGCGGGATGCCCGGGAACCTCGTACGACCGATTCGGGCGAGCGCGAAGGACCGCCCACCGCCTCCCTCGCCGGCTCCGCCGAGGTCCTGCGCCACCGCGACGTCGCGGAACTGACCGGCGCCGATCGTGCGCAACTGCGGCGCCTGCTGGCCGCGTTCGCCCTGCACGGCGCGTCCCGGCGCAGTGCGCGGCGGCGGCCGGCCCGGCGCGGGGAGGTCGATCCGCACCGGACGGTGCGAGAGCTGCTGCGCCGCGGCGGGGAGCCCGGGCGGCTGCGCCGGCACGCGCGGACCGAGCGGCCTCGGCGGGTCGTACTGCTGGTGGACGTCAGCGGCTCCATGGCGCCGTACGCCGACGCGCTGCTGCGGTTCGCGCACGCGGCCGCCCGGGGTCCGCGCACCGAGGTGTTCACCATCGGCACCCGGCTGACCCGGGTGACCCGCGAGCTCTCCCACCGCGACCCCGACCTCGCGATGAGGGCGGTCGCGGCCGCCGTGCCCGACTGGCGCGGGGGTACCCGGCTGGGAGTGCTGCTGCGCGAGTTCCTGAACCGCTGGGGGCAGCGCGGGATGGCACGCGGCGCGGTCGTGGTGGTGCTGTCGGACGGCTGGGAGCGTGGCGATCCGGAGGTGCTGGCGGCACAGATGCGACGCTTGCGGCGGCTGGCCCACCGCGTGATCTGGGCCAATCCGCGCAGGGCACGCCCCGGGTACGCACCCTTGGCGGCCGGTATGGCGGCGGCACTGCCGAGCGTGGACGCGTTCGTCGACGGGCACAGCCTGGCCGCGCTGGAGAGCCTGGCGGCGGTGGTGAGAGGAGCGGATCGTGCGTGAGATTCTCCCGGCGCTGAGCGCCTGGTACGCGGCGGGAGTGCCGTTCGGCCTGGCGACCGTCGTCGCCGTGAGCCGCAGCGCGCCGCGCGACCCCGGTGCGGCGATGGCCGTGGGGCCCGGGGACGAGGTCGTCGGCAGTGTGTCCGGCGGCTGTGTGGAGGGGGCGGTGTTCGAGCTCGCGCAGGAGGTGGTGGCGAGCGGCGAGGCGCGGTTGCAGACCTTCGGGTACAGCGACGAGGACGCGTTCGCGGTGGGGCTGACCTGCGGCGGCGAGATCACCCTGCTGGTGCGGCCCGTCTCCCCGGCAACCGACCCGGCCTTCGGCGAGGTCGCCGAGTCGGTGGCGGCGGGCCGCCCGGTGACCGTGGCGACGGTGACCGACGGACCGGCGCCGCGCGGGGCGACCCTCGCGGTGTGGCCGGACCGGGTCACGGGGAGCCTCGGCACCGACGGTCTGAACGTGGCGGTCACCGCCGACGCGCGCGGCGAACTCGCCCTGGGAGCGACGGGGTTGCGCCATTACGGCCCGCGCGGCGAGCGCCGCGAGGACGCGGTCACCGTCTTTCTGCACTCCTTCGCGCCACCCCCACGCATGCTGGTCTTCGGCGCGATCGACTACGCCGCCTCGGTCGCCCGTATCGGTGACTTCCTCGGCTACCGGGTCACCGTGTGCGACGCCCGCCCGGTCTTCGCCACCCCCAAACGCTTCCCGCAGGGCGTGGAAGTGGTCGTGGACTGGCCGCACCGCTACCTCCGGGACACGGACACCGACGGGCGCACGGTGATCTGCGTCCTCACCCACGACCCCAAGTTCGACGTCCCGCTCCTGGAGGAGGCGCTGCGCCGGCCCGCCGCCTACATCGGGGCGATGGGCAGCCGCCGTACGCACGACGACCGGATGAAGCGGCTGGTCGAGGCCGGGCTCACGGACCGTGAACTGGCCCGCCTCCGCTCCCCGGTCGGGCTCGACCTCGGCGCCCGCACACCGGAGGAGGTGGCCGTGTCCGTCGCCGCCGAGATCGTCGCACTGAGGTGGGGCGGCACGGGAACCCCTCTGACCGCCACCGCGGGAGCCATCCATCCCCATTGACGGAGGAAGTCATGGAACTGCTCCACGAATTCACCGTGCCCGTCCCGGTCGACGAGGCCTGGCGGGCGCTCCTGGACATCGAGCGCGTCGCGCCGTGCATGCCGGGGGCGACCGTGCAGGACTACGACGGCAAGACGGTGAACGGCTCGGTGAAGGTCAAGGTCGGCCCGATCACGGTGACGTACAAGGGCACCGCCGTCTTCGAGGAACAGGACGAGGACGCCCACCGCGTCGTCCTCATCGCGAGCGGCCGCGAGACCCGCGGCCAGGGCACCGCCCGCGCCACCGTCACCGGCACGCTCATGGGACAGGACGGTGGTACGGCCGTGTCGGTGCGCACCGATCTGACGGTCACCGGACGTCCGGCGCAGTTCGGACGCGGGGTGATGGCGGAGGTGGGCGACCGGATCATCGGCCGGTTCGCGCAGAACCTCGCCGAGCAACTGGGCGACGAGCCGCAGGAGACACCGCCGCCGGTGGTGGACGAACCACTGGACCTGTTCCGCACGGCCGGGGTGCCGGTCGCCAAGCGCGCGGCCGCCGCGGCCGCCGTGATCGTCGCGCTGGTAGTGGTGCTACGGCGGTGGCGGCGCCGCTAGGCCTGGCCCTCCGGCAACCGCGGGGCCGGCCGTGGCGGCCGGCGGTGCTCGCGGTGCGCCTGGCCCGCCCAGTGGGGGTACCGGGGCGGGCGTACGGACAGGTCGTGGCCGAGCCGGAAGGTCGCGTTGTCCATGCCGGACTGCTGAAGCGGGGCGAGGGGGAGGTCGGCCCATTGCGGGAACCGGGTGGTGGGCAGACGGCGTACGAGCGTGGCGTCGATCGGCACGCCGTCCACCTCAGCGGGGCGACGCCACCGGCGTCCAACGAATCAGGGGGTTGGGGCCGGCGCCGACGGGTAGCCGCCGCGCGACGGAAGAGGGGCGCACTCCCTCTTGGGCACCTCTGACGGAAGGAGGTCCGTGACAGCGCACACTCGCAGCGCCCGGGCCGCTTCCGCGAACGCGGAGCGGCCCGGATCCTGTCTCCTCAGGCCGCCCGCGGCGGCAGCTCGTGCAGTCGTACGTCCATGAGCCGGCCGTCGTCGACGGTCGCCGTCATGTAGGTGCAGTGCGGCTGACGGCGGCGGTCCGTCGGAGAGCCCGGGTTGAGCAGGCGCAGGCCGGAGGGGGCGGTGGTGTCCCAGGGGATGTGGCTGTGCCCGAAGACGAGCACGTCGAGGTCGGGGAAGCGCGCGGCACAGCGTGCCTCGCGGCCCTGGGCTGGACCGGTCTCGTGGACCACTCCCCAGCGCAGACCGCCGAGTTCCGCGTACGCGACCTCCGGCAGCCGGGCGCGCAGCCCCGGTCCGTCGTTGTTGCCGTACACACCGACCAGACGCCCGCTGAGGCGCTCCAGCAGATCGAGGGTCGCGGTGTCGACCCAGTCCCCGGCGTGCAACACGACGTCGGCGCGCGGGAGTTCGGCCAGCAGCGGGTTCGGCAGCACCTTCGCCCGCTTCGGGAGATGCGTGTCGGACATGAGGAGCAGACGCACGCGGTCAGACTATCGGTGAGAGATCGTCAACGTTCACCTGATCGGTATGCGATCCGGGCGGTGGCCGAAGCGAGAACCGTGGTGTCGTCGGGTTAGCATCTGGCCACAAGCACCGCACCATGACAGAAACGACAAGCGACCCAAGGGGGACCGAGCCTCATGCCGGTCAAGGTCAGCGTCGTCGTCCCCGTGTACAACCCCGGGGTTTACATCGAGGACTGCATCGCATCTCTGAAGAGGCAGTCACTGCCTCCCGACGAGTTCGAAGTGGTCTTCGTCGACGACGGTTCCACCGACGGAACACCAGCCCGGCTCGATGAACTCGCTGCCGAGGATACCCGCGTACATGTCATCCACCAGGAGAACTCCGGGTGGTCGGGCAAGCCCCGCAATGTGGGGATCGAGGCGTCCCGGGGCGAGTACGTCATGTTCGTCGACAACGACGACTACCTCGGCGACGAGGCCCTCGAGCGGATGTACGACTACGGCGTGGCCAACGGCGCCGATGTGATCGTGGGGAAGATGGCCGGCAAGGGACGTCCCGTCCCCGTCGAGCTGTTCCGACGCAACCACCCGCGCGCGTCGGTCGAGAACGCTCCGCTCATCGACAGCCTCACCCCGCACAAGATGTTCCGCCGGGCCTTCCTGGACGACATCGGACTGCGCTTCCCCGAGGGCCGGCGGCGCCTCGAGGACCACGTCTTCATCGCCGAGGCGTATCTGCGCGCGGACAACGTTTCCGTGCTCAGTGACTACGTGTGCTACTACCACGTGCGCCGCGACGACGCCTCCAACGCCGGTTTCCAGCAGTTCGAACCGGCGGGGTACTTCAAGAACCTGCGCGAGGCCCTCGACGTCGTCGAGACGTACACCAAGCCGGGAGACCTGCGGGACCGTCTCTTCCGCCGCTGGCTGCGCAACGAGATGGTCGAGCGGATGCGCGGCAAGCGCCTGCTGGCGATGCCCGAGGACTACCGCCGCGCCCTGTTCACGGAGATCCACTCCACCGTCGTCGAGCGCTTCGGTCCCGGCGTCGCGGCCGGGCTCCCGCCGACACAACGGGTCGTGGCCGAGCTGATCGCCGCGGACCGCTACGCCGATGTCGTCGCCTTCGCCGAGTGGGAGGCCGGCATCGCCCTCAGGGCCGTCCCGGAGGGCGTCGAGTGGCAGGACGGCACGCTGCGGGTCGCTCTGCGCACCGAGTTCACGTCGGGCGGCGAGCCGATGGTGTTCCCGGCCCAGGGCGTTCCGGCGACGGGCGGTCCGCCGCTGGACGCCACCGAGGCCATCGCGTGGGTGTCCGCCGACTCCGTCGCGCGTTTCGACACGGCGGCCGGCGACCTGCTGCTGCGCGAGCGCGCCAGCTCCGCGCAGCATTTCCAGTCGGTGCAGGTCACCCGGGAGACGGTGCCGGAAGGCGACGGCGAGCGGGTGCGGCTGGTGCTGCGGGTGACGGCCACGGTCGACCCGGCCACCGCGGCGGGCGGCGCGCCCCCGGCCGGCGGACTGTGGGACGCCTTCGTCCGCGTCCGCCTCGGCGGCTGGACCAAGGAGTGCCGCTTGGGCCCCGCCCCGGCGCACGACCGGCCCGCACCGCAGGCGGCCCTCGCGGGCGGCCGTACGGTCCTGCCGTACTGGACCCACCCCCACGGCAACCTCGCCCTCGCCGTGGACCGCGCGCCCGAACGGCTCGGCCTGGACCGTGCCACGCCCGGGACCGTCACCGTCTCCGACGACCACATCCAGGTGCCGCTGCCGCTGCATGTGTCCGGTGAGCGCAAGGTCGTGCTGCGGCTCGGCTCCGCGAGCATCGTGGACGTGCCCGGCACCCTCTCCCCCGCCGCGGACGGTTCGGGATCGGTGCTGGAGGCCGAACTGCCCCTCGCCGAACTCAGGGCCTCCACCTGGCGGGTCGCGCTGAGTCCCGTCCCGGAGGCGGCCGAACCGCGTTTCCTCGTCCTGCCGTTCGCCCTGCGCGTCACCGGCGAGACGGTCCGCGCGGTGCGTGCGCCCAACCCCGGTGGCCTGGAGCGGCTGGCCCGCCGGGTCCGCCGCAAGCTCGGCAGGGTGCTGCGCGGTGCGACATCCCGGATCAAGAACGGCAGGAGGTAGCGGCGTGCGACCGCTGGGCATTGAGGGCGCCTGGGTGCTGGAGCCCAAGGTCTTCCCGGACGAGCGGGGCAGTTTCCACGAGTGGTACCGCGGCGAGGAGTTCCGCGAGGCCACCGGGTACGACCTGTCGCTGGCGCAGGCGAACTGCTCGGTCTCCAAGCGGGGTGTGCTGCGCGGAGTGCACTTCGCGGACGTGCCGCCCGGTCAGGCCAAGTACGTCACCTGCGTGCGCGGCGCCGTCCTGGACGTGGTGGTGGACATCCGCGTCGGCTCACCGACCTTCGGCAGCTGGGAGGCGGTGCGGCTCGACGACGACACGCGGCACGCCGTGTTCCTCGCGGAGGGGCTCGGGCACGCGTTCATGGCACTGACCGACGACGCCACCGTGGTGTACCTGTGCTCGACGGGATATGCGCCGGGGCGTGAGCACGGCGTGCACCCGCTCGACCCGCAGCTGGCCATCGCCTGGCCCGAGGGGATCGCGCCGGTGCTGTCGGAGAAGGACGACCAGGCGCCGTCGCTGGCCGAGGCGGAGCGGTCCGGACTGCTTCCGTCGTACGAGGAGTGCTCCGGCTACTACGAGCGGCTGCGCGCCGGGCGGCCCGGCGACTGACGGCGCTGCGTCGAGCATGGCAGCAGTGGACCCCGCCCTTCGGATCGAAGGGCGGGGTCCACTGCTGCCATGCCGGGGGCACGGCCTGCGTCCTACGACGTCTTCGTCGCCTTGGGAGCGGCGGGGGTGCCGTAGCGGGCCTTGAGGGCCTGGCGCTTGTTGCTGCCCTCCGCGTTCACGCCCTTCTCGATGATCACGAGGTTGTGGAAGAAGTGCACGCCCACGATGTTGCGGTCGGTGTACGTGGGCTTGTAGTCCTCGTCCACGAACTCCTCGTAGTTCAGCCCGTCCGTCAGCCGCTTGAGCAGGCCCATGCTGGTGTCCGGGGAGTCGAGGTCCTCGCTGCCCATCCACTCGGGCCAGTAGGAGCTCTGGGTGTCCTCGACCACGTAGATGCCGCCGTCCGCGAGCAGCGGGAACAGGGTCTTGAACGTGGTGATGACATGCGGGCTGCGGTGGCTGCCGTCGTCGATGATGACGTCGAGCTTGCCGATCTTCCCGGCGATGGACAGCAGCGAGTCGGGGTCGGACTGGTCGCCGATGTACGTCGTGATCCGGTCCTCGTCGACGAACGACTTGTCCTGGATGTCCACGCCGTGGATCTGCGCGTTGGGGAAGAAGGCCTTCCACATCCGCAGCGACGCACCGCCCTGACCGGCCCGGGCGTAGCCGCCGATGCCGATCTCCAGGAGGTTGAACTCCTTGTTCTTCAGGTGCTGGAGGTAGCGCTGGTAGTGCTTCGCGTACTTGTGGGCGCCCCACTTGTCGGTCTTGAAGTGCGCGGCCAGCTTGCACAGGTCGTCGGAGATCGCGGCGACACCCGTGAGGGCCTTCGGCTTGGGCTTCGGCTGGGGGCCGACCGTCCGCTGCTTGACCTTGCGCAGCGTCTCCCAGCCACGCTCACCGACGACGGGTTTGACGGCCTTCTTCACGGCCGACTTGATCGACATGCTCCGGATTCTCCCTCTGTGATGGTCACGCCAGGGACGGAAAGGCCGCTGCCAGCGCCTCCCGCCAGTCTCGGATGGGGGTGAGGCCGGCCTGCTCCCAGCGCGCATGACCCAGCGCGCTGTACGCGGGACGGGGTGCGGGCCTCGGGTAGGCGGCACTGCCCACCGGCCGCACCCGGCCGGGGTCGGCACCGAGGTGCCGGAACACCTCACGGGCCAGTCCGTACCAGGTGGTCTCGCCGGAGCTGGTGGCGTGGAAGACGCCGCTCGCGCCCTGGCCGATGCGGGGGCCGAGGTCGGCGATGCGGGTCGCCACGTCGGCGCTCCACGTGGGCTGTCCGCGCTGGTCGTCGACGACGTCGACGGTGTCGCGGGAGGCCTCCAGCGCGATCATGGTGCTGACGAAGTTGCGGCCGTGGGCGCCGTAGAGCCAGGCGGTGCGCAGCACGGCGCCGGACTCGGGGAGCTCCTCCAGCACGGCCTGTTCCCCGGCCAGTTTGGTGCGGCCGTAGGCGGTGCGCGGAGCGGTCGGGTGGTCCTCGGGGTACGGGGCGCTGCGGGCGTCGCCGTCGAAGACGTAGTCGGTGGAGACGTGGACCAGGCGCGCTCCCCGGGCCGCGCAGGCGCGGGCGAGGTTCCGCGGCCCGTCGCCGTTGATCAGCAGCGCCTGCTTCTCGTCGGTCTCGGCGTCGTCGACGGCGGTGTACGCGGCGCAGTTGACCACGAGGTCAGGGCGCTGCTCGGCGAGGACGGCGTCGACGGCGTCGGGGTCGGTGATGTCGAGCCCGGCGCGGTCCAGGGCCGTCACCTGCTCACCGCGGCGCGTCAGTTCGTCGACCGTGTCCCGGCCGAGCATTCCGCCGGCCCCGGTGACCAGCCACTTCATACGTGCTCCTGGGCGACGCGCCGCTTCAGCGGCTCCCACCAGGAACGGTTCTCCCGGTACCAGGCGACGGTCTCGGCGAGGCCGGTGGCGAAGTCGTGGCGCGGCTGGTAGCCGAGCTCGGTGTGGATCTTGGTCCAGTCGACGGAGTAGCGCAGGTCGTGGCCCTTGCGGTCCTCGACGTACTCGACCATGTCCCAGTCGGCGCCGCTCGCTTCGAGGAGCAGTCCGGTCAGTTCCTTGTTGCTGAGTTCGGTGCCGCCGCCGATGTTGTAGACCTCGCCGGCCCGGCCCCCGGTGCGCACCAGGTCGACGCCCTGGCAGTGGTCGTCGACGTGCAGCCAGTCCCGGACGTTGCGGCCGTCGCCGTAGAGGGGGACCTTCAGGCCGTCGAGGAGGTTGGTGATGAAGAGCGGGATGACCTTCTCGGGGAACTGGTGGTGGCCGTAGTTGTTGGAGCAGCGGGTGACGCGGACGTCCATGCCGTGGGTGCGGTGGTACGCCAGGGCGAGCAGGTCGGAGGAGGCCTTGGAGGCCGAGTACGGCGAGTTGGGCTGCAGCGGGTGGCTCTCGGGCCAGGAGCCGTGCTCGATGGAACCGTAGACCTCGTCGGTGGAGACGTGCACGAACGGGCCGGTGCCGTGCCGCAGGGCCGCGTCCAGCAGGGTCTGGGTGCCGACCACGTTGGTCATCACGAAGTCGGTCGCCCCGGCGATCGAGCGGTCCACATGGGACTCCGCCGCGAAGTGCACGACCTGGTCGGCGTCGGCCATGAGCTTGTCGACCAGCTCGGCGTCACGGATGTCGCCCTGGACGAACTCCAGCCGCGGGTGGTCGAGTTCGAGGTTGTCCAGGGTGCCCGCGTAGGTCAGCTTGTCCAGCACGGTGATCCGCGGCGCGTCGGGGGTCTCCGAGGCGAGGAGTCTGCGCACGTACTGGGAGCCGATGAAGCCGGCGGCGCCGGTGACGAGGAGATTCATGAATGGATCTGCACCTTGCTGTGGTCTCCGAGCACGAGGCGGTGGACGGTGGGCATACCGACCGTCGGGGTCACCTCGACATGACGGCCGATGAGGGAGGACTCTATACGCCCGACGCCCTGGATCGAGGAGTCCCGCAACACGATCGAGAACTCCAACTCACTGTCCTGGATCCGGCAGTTCTCGGAGACGGAGGTGAAGGGGCCCACGTAGGAGTCGATGACGACCGTACCGGCGCCGATGATCACGGGTCCGACGACACGGGAGCCGGTGACCCGCGCGCCCTCCTCGACGACCACCCGTCCGACGAGCTCGGACCGTTCGTCGACCTCGCCGTCGATGCGGTGCTCGATGGTCTCCAGGACCGTCCGGTTCACCTCCAGCATGTCGACGACGTTGCCGGTGTCCTTCCAGTAGCCCTTGATGACCGTGGAGTGGACGTCGGCGTGGAGGTCGATGAGGTGCTGGATGGCGTGGGTGATCTCCAACTCGCCCCGCCAGGAGGGCTCGATGGCGCGGACCGCCTCGTGGATCGCGGGCGTGAAGAGGTAGACGCCGACCAGGGCGAGGTCGCTCTTGGGGGTTTCGGGCTTCTCCTCCAGGCCGATCACCTGGCCCTCGGAGTCGAGCTCGGCGACGCCGAAGGAGCGCGGGTCGGGCACATGGGTGAGGAGGATCTGCGCGGCGGGCCGGTTGACACGGAACTCGTCGACGAGTTCGGAGATGCCGCCGACGATGAAGTTGTCGCCGAGGTACATCACGAAGTCGTCGTCGCCGAGGAAGTCCCGTGCGATCAGTACCGCGTGGGCCAGCCCGAGCGGGCGGTCCTGCGGGATGTAGGTGATCTCCAGGCCGAACTTCGAGCCGTCTCCGACGGCTTCCTCGATCTCCGCGGCGGTGTCGCCGACGATCACCCCGACTTCGGTGATCCCGGCGGCCGCGATGGACTCCAGGCCGTAGAAGAGGACGGGTTTGTTGGCCACGGGCACGAGTTGCTTGGCCGATGTGTGGGTGATCGGCCGCAATCGCGTACCGGCGCCACCAGACAGGACAAGAGCCTTCATTTGGTTCACCTTAGTCTGGTTCGCCGGTAACGGACCGTTCGCTCTATGGCTTGCGCGTGCCGAAATCCCGTGGTGACACGGGCGTCTTCGATCAACTCGCCATGTGTTCGATCAGTTCCCGGTGCACTCGTACGAGTGGTCAACCCCAGCCGTCAGTCCTCACCCCTGACGATGTTGCCCTCCGCGACCGGGCCCATGGCGTACGTGCCGTCCGAATCCACGACGGCCGGCACCCAGGTGCGCACGACGGTCCGGCCTCGCAGTCGGCGGGCCCTGGCCCAGCCGGTCTCGGGCCGGCGGGCGACGGGTTTCTCCAGCATGTGTGCGGTCACGGCGGTTCATCTTCCTTCTGCTGCACGGGTGCACGGCGTTGTCGGGCACCGGGTACCCCGTCGGCGCTGCCCGGCACTCACCGCTCCAGTGAGATCTCGCTCCACACCTGCTTGCCCCCGCTGACCGGCAGCGTCCCCCAGGTGTCCGACATGGCCTCGACGAGGAGGATGCCGCGCCCGCCGGTGGCCTCCCAGCCGATGCGGGTCGCCCTCGCGGGGGTGCGCGGCGAGGAGTCGGCGACGGCGACGCGCAGCCGGTGGTTGACGAGGGTGAGTTCGAGACGGACCCGGCCGTCGGTGTGCACGAGGGCGTTGGTGACGAGTTCGGACACGACGAGCAGCACGGTGTCCAGGGCGTCGTCGGACACACCCCAGGTGCGCATGGTGCGCCGGGTGAAGCGGCGGGCGTGCCCGACGGCCTGGGGGACGCGCCACACCGTCCAGCTCTCGCGCTGCGGACGGGTGGCCATGCCGTCGTAGCGCATGAGGAGCAGGGCGACGTCGTCGCTGCGGCGGGCGTTGCCGAGCAGGGCGTCGGCGACGAGGCCCAGGTGGGCGGGGTCGGAGACGGACAGCCCGTGGGCGAAGCGGTCCATGCCCTCGTCGATGTCGGAGTCGACGGACTCCACGAGGCCGTCGGTGGTCAGGGCGATCAGGGTGCCGGGCTGGAGTCTGAGCGGGGTCATCGGGAAGTCCGCCTGCATGACCACACCCAGGGGCGGGCCGCCCTCGGCCTCGACGATCTCGGTACCGCCGTCCGGGTGACGCAGCACCGGCGGCAGGTGTCCGGCGCGCACGTACCAGGCGGAGCCCTCCTCCATGTCGACGTCGACATAGCAGCAGGTGGCGAAGAGGTCGGTCTCCATGTCCATGAGGAGCCGGTTGGCATGGGAGACGACGACGTCCGGGGGGTGTCCCTCGACGGCGTAGGCGCGCAGGGCGGTGCGCATCTGGCCCATCAGGGTGGCGGCGGCCGCGCTGTGGCCCTGGACGTCGCCGATGACGAGGGCGACGTGGTTGTCGGGCAGCGGGATCACGTCGTACCAGTCGCCGCCCAGCTCCAGCCCCGCGGTGCTGGGCAGATAGCGGGCGACGGCGACCGCGCCGGGCAGCTTGGGCAGACGGCGCGGCAGCAGCTGGCGTTGGAGCATGCCGACGAGTTCGTGTTCGGCGTCGAAGGCGTGGGCCCGCATCAGCGCCTGGCCCGCGAGGCCGGCGGAGGCGGTGAGCAGGGCGCGTTCGTCGGGGCCGAAGTCGTGCGGGGTGTCCCAGCCGATCAGACAGGCACCGACCATGCGGCCCCCGCCGGGCAGCGGCAGCACGGCGAGGCCGCCGGGGCCGACCTCGGCGAGGGCGGGTTCCAGGGCGGTGCCCGCGGGCCAGATGTGAGCGCGGCCCTCGCTCAGGGCCGCGGCGAGGGTGGGCATGGCGCGTACCGGCGCGTCGGGCCACTCGGTGCGCCACTCCAGGCGCCACAGCTCGGGCCAGGACTCCGCCTCGGGCGGGTCCAGGACGGTGACGATGAGCCGGTCGCCCTCCAGCTCGGCCAGCGCGATGCGGTCGGCCTGGAGCGGCTTGCGCAGGGCGGCGACCACGGCCTGGCTGACGTCACGGACGGTGCCGGCGGCGGCCAGGGCGGCGGCCAGGCGCTGGACACGGGCCACGTCGGTGACGTCGGAACGCAGCGTGGAGGCGTCGGCGACGGTGCCCACCAGACGGGCGGGCCGGCCCTCGCCGCCCGGCAGGAGCCGGCCGCGCAGTCTGAGCCACTTGGGTGGTCCGGTGGGCTGGAGGACCCGGAACTCCAGCTCGCGCTCGCCGATGGACATGTGGTCGGCCTCGACGACCGACATCAGGGAGGGCAGGTCCTCGGGCACGGTCAGCGCCAGCAGGGTCTCGACCCGGCCGTCGAAGTCCTCCCGGCCCATGCGGAACAGTTCCAGGATGTCGACGCCGACCTCGACGCGTCCGGTGTCCATGGCCAGGGTGAAGGCGTTGGCGGGCAGTTCCTCGCCCTCGGCGGGCCGGGCCGGAGCGGAGTAGGCCACCGCGTCGGCGATGAGTTCCAGGCATGCGCGGTCGTCGGCGTCGAAGCCGTCGGGGCGCTCACTCACCGCGACCAGACAGCCTCCGCCACCGCCCCCGCGGGCGGGCAGGGCCGCGAGGCAGAAGTCCCCCGCCGGGGTGCGCCGCGACTCGGCGGCCTCGGCGAGCTCGTCGGGACCGAGCCAGGCGGCCTTGCCGGTGCGGTGGACGTCGGCCACCGGAGACCTTCCGGAGGCGGGATAGCCGTCACGCACGCCGTACAGGGTCCGCGGCACTCCGACCGACTCCGCCAGGCACAGCAGCTCGCCGTCCTGGCTCGGCGTGTACACGGCGGCGAAGGAGGCCCTGGCGAAGACGAGCACCTGCTCCAGGACGCGCCGCAGCCGCTCGGGCGAGCCCGGATCGGCCGTGACCGCTTTGAGGGCGATTTCGGCACGCGGCGTTCCCGTTCTGCGTCCCGCAGCGCCCTCACTGACCACGTTCGCCATTACAGCGCTTATGAGACACCCGCGCAGCCCCTGTGACCGTTCCGTGGAGTTCCCGCGGCGGCTCCGGGGTGCTCACGCTCGAAACCCACCGAACAAGTCTTGACCCATGCGTTCCGCACGGTGAGGTCGTGACAGGCATGACTGTCCGTGCCCGCCGTCCCCGCAGGAAGCTCGATGCCGGGCCACGGAGGGGGTCGTATGGACAAGCGGTACGAGGTGTACGCGCTCGCCGACCGGCACTTCTACGAGACGCCTGACCGGCTGTCCGCGGGGGTGACCGAGGCGGCGCCCCAGTACGAGACGGCGCGCCGCGAGGTGCCCGGCGGCTGGGACGCCTCGCGGATCGGCGACTGGCTGGCGCTGACACCGCTCGGCGCGGACGGCGCCCCCGCGCCGGGGCCGGCCCAGGGCTGGAAGATCCACGCCTCGGCCACCCGGGCGAACGCCGAGCGGATCGCGGCGATCGTGTGGGACTACTGCGTGCCGCGGCGCATCGCGTTCAAGTTCGTCCCGGGACCGCATCTGCTGCACCTGCGCAACACCAAGTACGCGGGCCGCGACACCAGCGGCAAGTTCGTCACGATCTACCCGGCCGACGAGGAGCAGCTGCACACCGTCCTGCGTGAGCTGGGCAAGCTCCTCGAAGGCTTCGAGGGGCCCTACATCCTCACCGATCTGCGCTGGTACGACGGCCCGCTCTATGTCCGTTACGGCGCGTTCGCCCGCACCTTCGTGGTCGACGAGCGGGGCTCGCTGGTGCCGGCGGTGCGGGACGGCGCGGGAAAGCTGATCCCCGACCGGCGGGCGCCGTCCTTCCAGGTGCCCGAGTGGGTGACGTTGCCGGCGTTCCTGGAGCCGCATCTGGCGGCGCGGAACACGACGACGGTGGGCGACCTGCCGTACCGGATCGAGAAGGCGCTGCACTTCTCGAACGGCGGCGGGGTGTACGCGGGCACCGACACCCGGGACGGCAGCAAGGTCGTCCTCAAGGAGGGGCGGCCGCACGCCGGGCTGGCCGCGGACGGGGCGGACGCGATCTCGCGGCTGGAGCGGGAGAAGTACGCCCTGGAACAGGTGGCGGGGACGGGTGTGGTGCCGGAGGTGCGGGACTGGTTCACCCTCGGCGACCACCGGTTCCTCGTCATGGACTTCCTGGAGGGCCGCCCGCTGAACTCGTTCTTCGCGGAGCGCCATCCGCTGCTCACCCCGGATCCGGATCCGAAGGCCGTGGCGGACTACACGGCGTGGGCGGTGCGCATCCACGGAGCCGTGGAGCGGGCGGTGGCGGCGGTGCACGCGCGCGGGATCGTCTTCAACGACCTGCACGTCTTCAACGTCATGGTCGGCCCGGACGAGGAGTCGGTGTCCCTGCTCGACTTCGAGGCGGCCGCGCCGGTCAGCGAGAACGGCCGTCAGGTGGTCGCCCACCCCGGGTTCTTCGCTCCGCCGGACCGTACCGGCATCGACGTCGACCGGTACGCGCTGGCCTGTCTCCGGCTCGCGCTGTTCCTGCCGGTCACCACGCTGTTCGTGGTCGACCGCGGCAAGGCGGCCCATCTGGCGGAGGTGATCTCCCGTCAGTTCCCGGACGTGCCGCGCGAGTTCCTCGACGAGGCGGTCGCGGAGATCACCCGGGAGACGCCGGTGCGCGCCCCGTCCTACGTGGAGCCGGGCGACTGGCCGTTCAGCCGCGACTCGATGGTCAAGGCGATCCTCGCCTCGGCCACCCCGGAGCGCGAGGACCGGCTCTTCCCCGGCGACATCGCGCAGTTCTCCGACGGCGGCGGCCTGGGCCTCGCACACGGCGCGGCCGGGGTGCTGTACGCGCTGGACGCGATCGGCGCCGACCGGTACGAGGAGGGCGAACGCTGGCTCCTGGCCCGCACCGCGCCGCCGCCCCGGGGCACACCGCTGGGCCTGTACGACGGGCTCGCGGGCGTCGCCCACGTCCTGGACCGGCTCGGGCACCGGCAGCGCGCGCTCGACCTGATCGACTCGATCCTCGCCGAGCGCTGGCAGAACCTCTCCTCCGACCTGCACGGCGGGCTGGCCGGACTCGGCCTGGTGCTGGGCGAGTTGGCCCGCACGACCGGCGAGCCGGAGCTGCGGGACCGGGCCGCGGAGGCCGCCGACATCCTCGTACGACGTCTCGCGGAGCCGCCCCCGGACACGCCCCGGCGGCGACGGGCCGGGCTGCTGCGGGGTGCGAGCGGGGCCGCGCTGTTCCTGCTGCGGCAGTACGAACGCACCGGTGAACCGGGGTTGTTGGCGGCGGCCGAGGTGGCGCTGCGGCGTGACCTGGAGTGCTGCGCGACCCGCGAGGGCGGTGCGATGGAGGTCGACGAGGGCTGGCGCACGCTGCCGTATCTCGGCGACGGCAGCGCGGGCATCGGGATGGTCCTGGACGACTACCTCGCCCATGCCGACGCCCCCGGCGAGGAGTTCGTCCACGCCCGGGACGGCATCCTGACGGCCGCCACCTGCCGCTTCTATGTGCAGCCCGGCCTCTTCCAGGGCCGTGCCGGACTGATCCTGCACCTCGCCCGCACCGGCGACGAGCGGCTCGCCGGGCAGATCGCCGGGCTCGGCTGGTTCGCCATGGACTACCAGGGCCAACTGGCCTTCCCCGGACACCAGATGATGCGGCTGTCGATGGACCTGGGCACCGGAACGGCAGGGTGCCTGCTCGCGCTCGGCGCGGCCCTCGACAGCGGTACGCACGCGCACCTGCCGTTCCTGCCGCCGCTCGGGCGGCCCCCACAGCGCGGTTCCGCGAACTGACGGAGCCGTGACCCAACCCCGTCCCCACGGGTGGACGACACCGATGGAAGGAAGCGACATGGCACTTCTCGACCTGCAGACGATGGAGTCCGACGAGCTCACCGGCGGCGGCAACAGCACCCTGAGTCTGCTGTCCTGCGTCAGCGCCGCGAGCGTCACGCTCTGTCTCTGACGAGCACCCTGCGTACCTAGGCTCCGGGCGGCCGCTCCCGCGAGGGAGAGGCCGCCCGGAGCCCCCGCACATCGAGGGGTGACATGGCTGAGAACGTCGGCACGCCGCACGGGCCGCTCGGTCCGGCCCCCGCCCGCTGGCTGGCCCTGTGCCTGGCGAGCACGGCGGCGACCGGCGCCGCTCTGCTGCTGCCCGCCGCGCTGGGCCGCACCCTGGACCTGCTCCTCGCGCACGACCCGGCGACCCGCTGGGTGCTGTACTGCGCCGCACTCGTCCTGCTGATCGCTCTCCTCGACGCCTGCGAGACCGTGCTCGGCGGCACGGTCGACGCCCGCACCACCGCCTGGCTGCGCCGGCGCCTCACCGCTCATGTCCTGGCCGTCGGACCGCGCGCCGCCGCCCGCTTCGGGCCCGGCGATCTCGTCGCCCGTCTCGTCGGCAACGCCGCGCAGGCCGGCACCGCGCCGACCTCCCGCGCCGCCCTGCTCTCCGCGCTGGCCGGACCGGTCGGCGGCCTGGTCGCCCTCGCTCTGATCGATCCGTGGCTCGCGGCCGTGTGGCTGGCCGGAGCACCGGTCCTGGCGCTGCTGCTGCGCGCCTTCGCCCGCGACACCCGGGAATGCGTGACGCGCTACCAGGAGGCGCAGGGGCGGATCGCGGCGGCGCTGTCCGAGGCCGTCGGCGGACACCGCACGATCGCGGCGGCCGGGACGGCGGACCGCGAGACGGCGCGGATCCTGCGACCGCTGCCCGAACTCTCCTCGGCCGGTCATCGCATGTGGCGGGTGCAGGGCCGGGCGGCCGGCCAGTCCGTCGCCGTGGCACCGCTGCTCCAGCTGGGCGTCGTCGCGGTGGCCGGCGTCCTGCTCGCCCGGCACCGGCTGACGGTGGGCGAGGTGCTCGCGGCCTCGCGCTACGCCGTGCTCGCGACCGGCGTCGGCGTCCTGGTGGGACAGCTCGCGGGCCTGGCCCGCGCCCGGGCCGCCGCCGGACGGCTCACCGAGGTGCTCGCGGAGCCCGCCACTGCGCACGGTGAGCGCCGACTGCCCTCCGGTCCCGGCCGGTTGGAGTTGCGCGGTGTCACCGCCCGGCGCGGCGGACGGGCCGTGCTCGACGGCGTGGACCTCGTCGTACCCGGCGGGACGACCCTCGCCGTGGTCGGCCGGTCCGGCGCGGGCAAGTCGCTGCTGGCGGCGCTCGCCGGACGCCTCGCCGACCCGGACGCCGGGGAGGTCCTGCTCGACGGCGTGCCGCTGCGGGACCTGCCCCGTGACGAACTGCGCCGGGCGATCGGCCACGCCTTCGAACGACCCGCCCTGCTGGGCGGCACCCTGGCGCAGGAGATCGGCCTCGGCCTCGCCTCCCCCTCCCCCGCCCGGATCAGGGAAGCGGCCCGCGCGGCCCACGCGGACGACTTCGTCAGCCGGCTCCCCGCCGGGTACGCGACCCGCTGCGCCGACGCCCCGCGCTCCGGCGGCGAGTCCCAACGCCTGGGCCTCGCCCGGGCGTTCGCCCACGGCGGCCGCCTCCTCGTCCTCGACGACGCCCTGTCCAGCCTCGACACGGTGACGGAGGCCCGGATCACCGAGTCCCTGGTGGGCGCCGGCACGGACGGCACCCGGCTGCTGATCGCCCACCGAGCGTCGACGGCGGCCCGCGCGGACGCGGTGGCCTGGCTGGACGGGGGACGGATCCGGGCGGTCGGACCGCACGAGGAGCTGTGGCGGATGCCGGGGTATCGGGCGGTGTTCGCGGGCGGGGAGGGGGCATGACGGGCGGGGCCGCCGGAGCGGAGCCGACGGAGAGGGTTCTGCGTCCCGGTCTGCGTTTCCTGTGGGAGCGGTGGCGGGTCGTGCTGCGGCTCGGGGCCTGGTCCGTGCTGGAGACCGGGCAGACCTTCCTCACCGGGTACGCGCCCGCCCGCGCCCTGGACGAGGGGTTCCTGGCGGGACGGGTGGGCACGGGACTCGTGTGGCTGGGGGTGGCCGGGCTCGGTGTCCTCGTCGGGGCGTACGGCACGGTGCGGGTGTACGCCGCGGTCGCCGCGCTCGTCGAACCGCTCCGGGACCGGCTGGTGGCGCGGGTCGTCGCGCGCGGGGTCCGGGAGGGGGACGCCGGGGCGCTGTCCGGGCTCACCCAGCAGGCCGAGATCGCGCGGGACACGTTCGCCGGCCTGGTGATGGTGTCGCGTTCGTTCGTGTTCACCGCGGCGGGCGCCCTCGTCGGCCTGTTCTCGCTCGCCCCGCTGCTCCTCGTGGTGGTCGGGTTCCCGCTTCTCGCCGGGGTGGCGCTGTTCGCGGCGACGCTGCGGCCGCTGGCCCGCCGTCAGGAGGCGTTCCTCGTCGCCGACGAGGCGTTGGCGGAGCGGCTCGGTGCCGTCTGTCCGGGGCTGCGGGACATCACGGCGGCCGGTGCGGAGGAACAGGTCGCCGACGGCACCGGGGACCGGGTCGACGCCGAACTGCGGGCCGCGAGTTCCCTGGCCCGCTGGAGTGTGCTGCGCGTGGTGTCCCTCGCGATCGGCGGCCAGCTGCCGATCGTGCTGCTGCTCGCCACCGCGCCCTGGCTGCTCCGCAACGGCGTCACCACGGGCGGCCTGGTCGGCGCCCTCGCCTACGTCACCCAGTCGCTGCTGCCCGCCCTGAGCAACCTGGTGCACGGGCTGGGCACGAGCGGATCGCGGCTGGTGGTCGTGGTGCGGCGGCTGGTCCGGAACAGCACGCGGGAGGCCGGCGCGACGGCGGGGAGGGCGCGCGAGCCGTTCGAGGGGCTGCGGCGGACCAGCGGCGCGCTGCCCGCCCGGCTCCCCCGCCCCTCCGGCAACCCGCCCGGCGCCCCCGCCCTCTGCCTCACCTCGCTCACCTTCGCCTACGGCCCCGCCGCCGCCCCCGTCGTCCAGGACCTCCACCTCACCCTCGCCCCCGGCGCCCACCTCGCCGTCGTAGGCCCGAGCGGCATAGGGAAGTCCACGCTCACCGCACTGGTCGCCGGGCTGCTGGAGCCCACGAAGGGCTCGGTCCGGGTGTGCGGGCACCCCGTGCCCGGGGCGGAGGCCGCCGCGTGCCGGGTGCTCATCCCGCAGCAGGCATACGTCCACACCGGCACCCTCGCCGAGAATCTCGGGCACCTGCGACCCGACCCCGTGCCCGAGGAGGAACTCCTCGCCGCGGCCGGGGCGGTGGGACTCCTGCCGTTGCTCGAGACGCTCGGCGGACCGCGGGCGACGATCGATCCCGCCGCGCTCTCCGCGGGCGAGCGGCAGCTCGTGGCGCTGACCCGCGCCTATCTGTCGTACGCCCCGCTCGTCCTGCTCGACGAGGCGACCTGCCATCTGGACCCGGAGGCCGAGGAGCGTGCGGAGCGGGCCTTCGCCGAACGGCCCGGCGGCACCCTGGTGGTCGTGGCGCACCGTATGAGTTCGGCCCGTCGTGCCGACCGGGTCCTGGTCATGGACGGGCGGGAGACGGCGTACGGGACGCATGACGAGCTCATGCGGCGCTCGGCGCTCTACCGGGATCTCGTCGGCAGTTGGACGCCCGTGCCGTCAGAGCCAGCCCTCGCCCTGGGAGATCCGGATCGCGTCGACGCGGTTGCGGGCCCCGGTCTTGCGGGTGATGGCCGCCATGTAGTTGCGCACCGTCCCGTGGGACAGATGCAGGCTCCCCGCGATCTCCGCGATGGAGGCCCCCTCGGCGGCCAGGACTAAGACACTCAACTCCCGTCTGGTCAAAGGCATTTCGGCGGCCCTGAGGAAGCCGAAGCCCAACGAGTCGTCGACGAAACGCTTCCCTTCGGCGACGCGCCGGATGCCGCGCACCAGACGTTCCGGTGAGCCCTCCTTGTCGACATAGCCGAGCGCTCCCGCCTCGGCCGCGCGCTTCAGCAGCCCCGGGCGGTTGGCGCTGGCCAGGACCAGCAGGCGGGGCGGCGGCACGTCCGACTGGCGGGCGCCCAGGTCGCGCAGTGGGGGGATGCCATAGCTGTCCGAGCACTCCAGGTCGGCCGCGCAGACGTCCGGCGCCACGGTTCGCAGCCGGTTCGGCGCGTTGCGCCACGGGGCGTCGAACACCCCGAGGTCCGGCTCCCGGCGCAGCCACTCCGCCAGAACCGATCTGACCAGACACTCGTCGTGCACCAGAAGAACCCGGATCAACTGCCCGTCCCTTCGACTCACCGTTCGCCGTTCCGTGGGGTGAAAAGCGCGTGCCCCATTGTTCGCGCCCCGCACCTTTCCCGGGCGCGAAGAACCGGCCAACAGGGTGCGTGGGGGCGCACTCCCGGAGCCCCGTACGCCGCCGCGCGCTTCGACTGTGGGGGCATGGGAGGGAGCCGAGGGGGTAGATGCCGGCGTTCGTCGGCGTGCCGGGACACACGAACGGTCCGACCCTCCCGCCGGAGGGCCGGACCGTGTCCGTGGGTTGCTGGTGGGGCGTTGTGGGGCGCTGGGTCAGTGGGTCTCGGTCACACCGGAGGAGCCGTCCTCCGCGCCCGCGCCGGCTTCCTCGCCGCCGACCTCCTGGCCGCCGACCTCTTCACCGCCGACCTCCTGGCCGCCGACCTCTTCGCCACCGACCTCCTGGCCGGCACCGGCTTCCTCGCCACCGACCTCTTCACCGGCACCGGCTTCCTCGCCCGCACCCGCTTCCTCGCCCGCACCGGCTTCGTCACCGGCACCCGCGCCGGCCTCGCCGCCGCCCGCCGCGTCGCCCGCGCCGAGGGTCGCGCCGACCGCCTCCAGGGCGGTGGTGACCGGCTGGAAGAAGGTCTCGCCGCCGACCGTGCAGTCGCCGCTGCCGCCGGAGGTCAGACCGATGGCCAGGCCGTCCTGGGTGAACAGCGAGCCGCCGCTGTCGCCGGGTTCGGCGCAGACGTTGGTCTGGATGAGCCCGGTGACGGTGCCCTCCGGGTAGTTCACGGTGGCGTCGAGTCCGAGGACCTGGCCGTCGTTGAGCCCGGTGGTGCTGCCCATCCGGAACACCTGGAGGCCGACCTCGGCGTCCGCGGCCTGGGAGATGGCGACGGTCTGGTCGCCGACGTTGACCTCGCTCGGCGCGACGGTCGCCGGGTCGTCGTACTTGACGAGTGCGAAGTCGCCGTCACCGGGGAACGTGGCCTGGTCGACCGTGGCGATCGGCGCGCCGCCGTCCGCGTCGGACCACTCCGCCGCCGCGACCCCGCAGTGACCGGCGGTCAGGAAGGCCGGGGAGCCGTCGCCCGCGGTGACGTTGAACCCCGCCGAGCAGCGGGCGCCGCCGGCGAAGATGGCGTCGCCGCCGGAGAGGAACGTCTTGAAGGTGCCGGCCGACTTCTTGATGGTCGCCATGCCGGAGCCGAGGGTCTGGACGGTCGACTCCAGCTGGTCCCACTTGCCGCCGGTGACCGTGCTGTCGGCGGTGACGAGGATCTTGTTCGTCCGGGGGTCCACGGCCCAGGCCGTGCCCGGGATGGTCGCGTCGGACTTCAGCGTCTGCGCGCCGGCGGCCAGTTCGGCGAGGCTGTTGTCGACCTCGCGTATCTCCGCGCCGGCCTTCTTCGCCTGGACGATCACATTGTTGTTGTCGCCCGGGATGACGTTGACGACGAGCTGCTGCTGGTCCGTGTCGTAGTACGAACCGGCGAACGACTCGCCGAGCAGGTCGGCGAGCTGGGAGGCGAGATCCGAGGCGTCCGATGCCTTGAGGGTCTTGGGTGCTGCGGTCTGGCCCGAGGAGCCGTCCTGGTTGGCGTTCGCCTGCGGCAGGAGAATTGCGGCTGCTCCGAGCGCCACCACGCCGCCCGCTGCGATCGCGGCCTTGCGCTTCGGAATTCGCTTGTGACTCAAACTACTCGACCTCCTGAAGGACGGGGTCAGTGCCGCCGGTCGTCGGCGGCTTGTCGGGGCGCCTGGATGGCAGTGGGTACGCAGGAGTCACGTGGGGCGTTCAATTCCGTTTGCAGGCAATCTCTTTACGCAACCGCGAATCGGCCAGGGTCCGCGTCCGGCGGGCGGGGAGCGGGAACAATCCCCTATATGACGATGACCACCGCCGAAGCCGACAAGATCCTCGCCGACAACTTCGCCCCCTGGGTCCTTGAGCTGGGCCTGTCGGTCGAGTCCCTGGACGACCACCGCGCCATCCTGCGTCTGCCCTGGTCGGACCGTCTGTCGCGGGAGGGCGGGGCGCTGTCGGGGCAGGCGCTGATGGCCGCCGCCGACACGGCCACGGTGATCGCCGTCTCGGGGGCGCGCGGCGCCTACGGACCGATGACGACAGTGCAGCAGTCGACGTCGTTCCAGCGTGCGGTGGCCGGTTCGGATGTCCTGATCGAAGCGGTCGTCACCAAGCTGGGCCGGCGCATGGCGTTCGCCGACATCACGATGACCGACGCGGAGTCGGGTGAACTCGCGGCCCGCGCGAGCACGGTGTACGCACTGCTGGGCTGACACGGTCCGCGACCGGACGGCAACGGTCCGTTCCGAACTTCGTACCGAATCCTGGCTTCAGGGAATCTGCACATCCAATACTCACCGAAGTCACCGGGCGCGGTGGTTCTGCACAAGCCCGCGCGGCCTCGTACGTCATTGGGGCGGGAGTGTCGGATTCGCTTCCCGGGCCGCAAGGGCGCGTATGAACGGAACGCGCGCCAGGTGTGAAGAAGTCGCCACCGAGCCGTGCGCACTCCTGCACGGTTCGGTGCTTGTGGGGCCCAAGTTGCCTGGTGAGGCCATGGGTTGATTGGAAGGGCACGGCCGCCGCGTGCTTTGATCCATCGCACCGCAGGAGCCGCACAGGGCTTCGGAAACGGGCGCTTGGCGCCTGCGGTCGCGGCCGTCCCCAGAGGGGTCACCGCTCCCCCTTGTGAATATCCATATGAAGGGAAGTTCCATCATGAACTCCACCCCCCAGGTTGAGACCGTCGAGATCTCCGACGCGGAGCTCGACAACGTCTCCGGCGGCCTGCAGCTGAACGCCCTGGGCACCGTCACCGGCCTGGTGGACGGCGTCGCCCCGGTTTCCGGCCTGGTCGACACGGCCGTCGGCACCGTCGAGGGTGTCACCGGCCTCTCCGTGGCCCCGGTCACGAACCTGGTCGCCGGTCTCTGATCGCACCTTGTGTCCTGAGTCCCGGAGCCGTTTCCCGGCTCCGGGACTCACGGATGCCCTGAAGCAACCGGCTCCCAAGGGCCGGTCCACTGTCATTTTCAGGTGGGGGAAAGTCCCGTGCAGTTCCGCCAACAGGCCCTCGCCAAGCTCCAGTCACCGGAGGAGCTCGACCTTCCGGTGCGTTTCGCCCGCCCCCAGGGCTGGCTCGCGCTCTCCGTGACCGTGGTCGTCATGGCCGCCGCGTCCGTGTGGGCGGTGACCGGCTCGGTCGCCTCCACCGTGAGCGCGTCCGCGATCCTCACCCACGGGCAGGGCAGTTACATCCTGCAGAGCCCTGTCGCGGGCCAGGTCACCGCGGTCCTCGCCGAGGAGGGCGAGCAACTGCCGGCCAACTCCCCCGTACTGAAGGTCCGTACGTCCCAGGGCGACTCCGTGGTCCGCTCGGTCGCCGCGGGGCGGGTCACCGCACTGGCCGCGACCATCGGGCAGATCATCCAGACCGGGGCGAACGTCGCCGCCGTGGAGAAGGTCGCGCACACCAAGGACCCCCTGTACGCCACCGTGTACGTGCCCGCCGAGAACGCGGCCTCCATCCCCGCGCACGCCGCCGTGGATCTCACCGTCTCCTCGGTGCCCACCCAGGAGTACGGGGTGCTGCGCGGCCACGTGAAGTCGGTGGACCGCTCCGCGCAGTCGGCCCAGCAGATCTCCGCCTTCCTCGGGGACAGCCAGCTCGGCGAGCAGTTCACCAAGGACGGCAGGCCGGTGGCCGTCCTGGTGAAGCTGGACAAGGCCGCCGGCACGAAGAGCGGCTACAAGTGGTCCTCCAAGGACGGGCCGCCCTTCACCCTGACCTCCATGACCGTGGCCACGGGTTCGATCCGGCTGGCCGACCAGCGCCCCGTCGATTGGCTGCTGCCGTGAGCACCGCACAGGACACCCGCAGCAGACGCCGCGCCACCCCGCCCAAACGGCCCGTCCCCAAGGGCAGGGCGAAGACCGTCCGTACACCCACCGTCCTCCAGATGGAGGCCGTGGAGTGCGGTGCCGCCTCGCTGGCGATGGTGCTCGGCCACTTCGGCAAGCACGTCCCGCTGGAGGAGCTGCGCATCGCCTGCGGTGTCTCGCGCGACGGCTCCCGCGCCAGCAACCTCCTCAAGGCGGCCCGCAGTTACGGTCTGACCGCCAAGGGCATGCAGATGGACACGGCCGCCCTCGCCGAGGTGAGGACGCCGGCCGTGCTGTTCTGGGAGTTCAACCACTACGTCGTCTACGACGGCATGGGCCGCCGCTTCGGCCGCCGCGGGGTGTTCATCAACGACCCCGGCAAGGGCCGCCGGTTCGTGCCCATGGAGGACTTCGACTCCAGCTTCACCGGTGTCGTCCTGGTGATGGAGCCGGGCGACGACTTCACCAGGGGTGGGCGCAAACCGGGGGTGCTCGGCGCGATGCCGGCCCGGCTGCGCGGCACCGCGGGCACGATGCCCGCCGCGGTGCTCTCCAGCCTGCTCCTGGTGCTGGTCGGCGCGGCGGTGCCCGCGCTGAGCCGCACCTATATCGACATGTTCCTGATCGGGGGGCAGACCTCCCTGCTCGGCGTGCTGTTCGCGTCGATGGGGACGTGCGTCCTGCTCACCCTCGTCCTCACCTGGCTGCAACAGGCGAACCTGCTGCGCGGCCGCATCATCTCCTCCACGCTCTCCAGCGCCCGCTTCCTGCGCCATCTGCTGCGGCTGCCGGTGACGTTCTTCTCCCAGCGCAGCCCGGCCGACCTGGTGCAGCGCCTCCAGTCCAACGACGCCGTGTCCGAGACGCTGGCCCGCGACCTCGCGGCGGCGGGCGTGGACGCGGTGGTGGTCGTGCTCTACGCCCTGCTGCTCTACACCTACGATCCGCAGCTCACGTTCGTCGGCATCGCCGTCGCCCTGCTGAACATCGTCGCCATGCGGGTCGTCATCCGGCTGCGGGCCACCCGTACGGCGAAACTCCGCGCGGACAGCGCCCGGCTCACCAACACCGCCTACACCGGCCTCCAGTTGATCGAGACGATGAAGGCGACCGGCGGCGAGGACGGCTACTTCCGCAAGTGGGCCGGGCAGCACGCCACCACGCTGGAGGAGCAGCAGCGGCTCGGCGTGCCGAGCGCCTGGCTGGGTGTGGTCGCCCCGACGCTTGCCTCGCTCAACAGCGCGCTGATCCTGTGGATCGGCGGCATGCGCGCGGTCGAGGGCGGTATCTCGGTCGGTCTGCTGGTGGCGTTCCAGGCGCTGGTCACCCGCTTCACCGCCCCGATCACCCGGCTCAACGGAGTGGCCGGGCGCATCCAGGACTTCGCGGCGGACGTGGCCCGTCTGAAGGACGTGGAGAACTTCCAGGCGGACCCGCTCTACGGCCGTCCCGGCGCCGGCGACTCCACGCGCCGCCTGCACGGCCATGTCGAGCTGCAGAACATCACCTTCGGCTACAACCCGCTCGACAAGCCCCTGCTGACCGGCTTCGACCTGACCGTCGGCCCGGGCCAGCAGGTCGCCCTCGTCGGCGGTTCGGGCAGCGGTAAGTCCACGGTCTCCCGGCTGATCTCGGGCCTGTACACGGCCTGGGAGGGTGTCATCCGCATCGACGGGCAGCGCCTGGAGGACATCCCGCGCGGGGCGCTCGCCTCCTCCGTCTCCTTCGTCGACCAGGACGTCTTCCTCTTCGAGGGCTCGATCCGCGACAACGTGGCGCTGTGGGACCCGTCGATCCCGGACGAGGCGGTGGTGGAGGCGCTGCGGGACGCGGCGCTGTACGACGTGGTGATGCGGCGCCCCGGCGGCATCCGGAGCCGGGTCGAGCAGGATGGCCGCAACTTCTCCGGCGGCCAGCGCCAACGCCTGGAGATCGCCCGGGCCCTGGTCCGCCGCCCCAGCATCCTGGTGCTGGACGAGGTGACGAGCGCGCTGGACGCGGAGACCGAGCAGATCGTGATGGACAACCTCCGCAGGCGCGGCTGTGCGTGTGTGGTGATCGCACACCGGCTCAGCACCGTTCGCGACAGCGACGAGATCGTCGTGCTCCAGCACGGCACGATCGTGGAACGCGGGCGGCACGAGGAGCTGGTGGCGCACGGCGGCGCCTACGCGGCGCTGGTCAGGGAGCGATGAGATGACGACCGCATACGAAGGGGACGTCGTCCTCACCGCGCTCGGCGCCATGGGCACCCCCATCGACTGCTCGGGGTTCAACCGCCTCGACCTCGAAGGTCCGCAGGTGCTGTGGCTGGTCGCGTCCGGAGCCGTGGACCTGTTCGCGGTGGACGTCGAACAGCAGGGCCACTGGCACCACTTGGGCCGCCTGGAGGCGGGCTCCCTGATCCTCGGCCCCGGCCCCGGCCCCCAGCACACCCTGGTCGCCCGCCCGCTCAGGGACTGCGTGGTCCACCGCATCGGACTGCGGGAGCTGCACCAGCCCGCGAACACCCAGACCTGGTCCTACGACGAGTACGGCAACCCTCAGTACGTGCCGCCGACGACGAGCCCGCTGGAGTACGCCCTCGCCCTCGGCGTCGGCCGCAGCCTCTCGATCCTCTTCCAGGCACCGATGGCGAACGAGCGGGCCGCCGAAGTCACCGACGACGACGTGTTCTGGATGCAGGTGCCGCCGGGCAGCGTGCAGTACGGATCGCTGTACGGCGCCGAGGCGGCCGCCGACCTCCTGATGGACCCCGCCGTCTGGCAGAGCATGGTCGACCAGCAGTACCGGCTGCTGACCACGCTGGACCGCTGGATCGAGCAGCTGGAACGTACCCACGAGAACCGGACGGCCGAGGGCATCAAGGCCGGTGAGGCGGTCCGCGCCCAGGCCGACCGGACGCTGCTCGCGTCGATCGGCAAGCCTTCGGGCAAGCGCACGACGCCCGCCGACGCGGACGCCTCCTACGCCGCGTGCAGGCTGGTCGCCCAGGCCGCCGGGATCACGCTCGCCGACCCGGCGCAGAGCGGTACCGGCAGCGATCGCCTCGACCCGGTCGAGCAGATAGCGCTCGCCTCCCGCATACGGGCCCGGGCCGTGCGTCTGGACGGCAGCTGGTGGCGCGACAACGTCGGCCCGCTGGTGGGCCATCGCGCGCTGTCCGGTGCTCCGGTCGCCCTGCTGTGGCGGCGCGGCGGCTATGTGGCGGTGCATCCGGCGACGGGTCGTGAGACGCCGATCGAGAAGGCCAACGCGGAGGAGTTCGAGCCGCGTGCCGTCATGTTCTACCGGCCACTGCCCGAGCGGCGGCTCAGTCCGCTCGCACTGCTGCGGTTCAGCATGCAGGGCATGGGCGGGGACCTGACGAACCTCCTGCTCAGCGGTCTCGTCACGGTCGCGATCGGGGCGATCGTGCCGATCGCCACCGGCAAGATCCTCGGCGAGTTCGTACCGAAGGCGCAGACGAACCTGATCGCGCAGGTCTGTCTCGCGGTGATGATCAGCAGCTTCGTCGCGGCGGCGTTCATGCTGCTGCAGAACCTCACCATCCTGCGTCTGGAGGGCCGTATCGAGGCGACCCTCCAGCCGGCGGTCTGGGACCGGCTGCTGCGGCTGCCGACGAAGTTCTTCACCGAGCGGTCCACCGGTGAGCTGGCGAGCGCGGCGATGGGGATCAGCTCGATCCGCCGGCTGCTGGCGGGGGTGGGGCCGGTCGTCGCCCAGTCGGTGACCGTGGGTGCGATGAACCTGGGGCTGCTGTTCTGGTACAGCGCCTCGATGGCGATGGCGGCGATCGGCATGCTCGTGGTGATCGCCGGGGTGTTCCTGGGGCTCGGGCTGTGGCAGGTGCGCTGGCAGCGGCGTCTGGTGGTGCTCGGCAACAAGCTGAACAACCAGGCCTTCCAGACCCTGCGCGGTCTGCCCAAGCTGCGGGTCGCGGCCGCCGAGAACTACGCGTACGCGGCGTGGGCCTCGCAGTTCGCGCGCAGCCGGGAGCTCCAGCAGAAGGTGGGGCGGATCAAGAACCTCACCACGGTGATGGGCGCCGTCTATCTGCCCGTCTGCACCCTGCTGATGTTCATGCTGCTCGCCGGGCCGGCGCGCGGCTCGATGTCGGCGGCGGCGTTCCTCACCTTCAACACCTCGGTGACGATGGTGCTGACCTCCGTCACCCAGCTGACCGGCTCCTTCGTCTCAGCGGTGGGCGCGCTGCCGCTGTTCGAGGAGATCAAGCCGGTCCTCGACGCCGCGCCCGAGGTGCGCACGGCCACCACCCGGCCGGGCCCGCTGTCCGGCGGGATCGAGGCGCGCAGGCTGTCCTTCCGCTACTCCGACGACGGCCCGCTCGTGCTGGACGACGTGTCGTTCGAGGTGCGCCCGGGCGAGTTCGTGGCGGTCGTAGGACCCAGCGGCTGCGGCAAGTCGACGCTGCTCAGGCTGCTGATCGGCTTCGATCCGCCGGTCTCGGGCAGTGTGCTGTACGACGGTCAGGACCTGGCGGCGCTCGACCAGTCGGCCGTGCGCCGGCAGTGCGGGGTGGTGCTTCAGCACGCCCAGCCGTTCAACGGCTCGATCATGGACGTCATCTGCGGGACCGAGCCGTTCACGCCGGAGGAGGTCATGGTGGCGGCCGAGATGGCGGGGCTCGCGGAGGACATCAAGCGGATGCCGATGGGGCTCCACACGATCGTCTCCGGCAGCGGTGCGGTCTCCGGCGGCCAGCGCCAGCGGCTCATGATCGCGCAGGCGTTGATCCGCCGGCCGCGCATCCTGTTCTTCGACGAGGCGACCAGTGCCCTCGACAACGAGACACAGCGCAGGGTGATCGAGTCCACCAAGGCCCTCAACGCCACCCGGATCGTCATCGCACACCGCCTCTCGACGGTGCTGGACGCCGACCGTGTGATCGTGATGGAGGACGGCAAGGTCGCCCAGCAGGGACCGCCCGCGCAGTTGCTCGCGGACACGGGCGGGCGACTGCACGAGCTGGTGCGCCGACAGCTGGCGTGAGGGGTCAGTCCAGGCCCGGGACGGGGGCGCCGGAGGGGACACCGACGGCCACGTAGCCGTCGTAGAACTCCTTCCAGGGGGCCTGACCCCTGGTGGGCGACCCGTCGGCGTATGTCTCCAGGGCGGCCAGGCAGACCTCCCAGCCGGCGCCGTTGCGGGCCGCGGTGTTCGCCTCGCCCAGCACGTTGGTGAGCGTGAAGCGGGTGCGCTTGTCGTCCAACGCCTCCAGGTCGAAGTGCAGTTCGTCACCGTCCCACTCGAAGGACAGGTGCCGGGGCGCGTCGACGGAAAGGACCCGACCCTTGGAGTCCGCCATGTTCGGGTCGCCGCTGAAGGTGATCTCCCCGCCGGGGCGCGGGTCGATCTCGGCGCGGGACGGGAACCAGTGGGCGAGTTCGTCGGCGTCGGTCACGAACTGCCAGACGCGCTCGACAGGGTGGTCGTAGATACGGCTGAAGCGGACGGCCGGGCGGCCGTCGTCCAGGGTCAGATAGGTGCCGGTGAGGTCTGCGGACATGGCGGATCAGTCCTTCGGAGAGGGTTCCTCGGGGTCGTCCGGCGCGGTCTCGTCGAGGCGGCGGCCCAGTGCGTCCAGGCTGGTGTTCCACAGCCTGCGGTAGGGGGCCAGCCAGGCGTCGAGTGCGGCGATCGGGGCCGGGTCGAGGGCGTAGACACGGCGCTGCGCGTCCTGCCGGACCCGGACCAGACCCGCTTGCCTGAGCACCTTCAGATGCTTCGAGGTGCTCGGCTGGCTCAGACCGCATTCCTCCACGATCTCCCCGACGGACCGCGGCCGCTCCAGGAGCAGCGCGACGATGGTCCGCCGGTGGGGGTCGGCGAGGGCGGTCCAGAGCGCGGCGTCGGACATGACTCCAATATGTCTCTTCGGTTATATGCCAGTCAAGGCATATCGGACTGTCCCGGCGGACCCTAATGTGCCGCCGATCACAATCGACCGCCTCCCTCATCGAAACTTTGCCGTTTCGCTAAAAGTGCTCTAGCCTCAAGGTGTACGAAACAGTTTCGTTTACGAATTGGTAAAATCCGAACGACTTCCCTGGAGTGGTTCCGCCATGTCCCAGAAGACCCTGACCGAGAACGCCGCGACAGGCGCTCCCGAAGCGTCGCCCGAGGCCTCCGCCTCCAAGCGGTGGTGGATCCTCGCGGTCATCGCCCTCGCCCAGCTGATGGTGGTCCTCGACGCGACCATCGTGAACATCGCCCTTCCCTCGGCCCAGGCCGACCTCGGGTTCTCCGACGGCAACCGGCAGTGGATCGTCACCGCGTACGCGCTGGCCTTCGCCTCCCTCCTGCTGCTCGGCGGCCGGATCGCCGACCTCTTCGGCCGCAAGCCGGCCTTCCTGATCGGTGTCGTCGGTTTCGCCGGGGTCTCCGCGCTCGGCGGTGCCGCCACCAACTTCGAGATGCTGGTCACCGCCCGTGCCCTCCAGGGCGCCTTCGGCGCACTGCTCGCGCCCGCCGCGCTCTCGCTCCTGAACACGACGTTCACCGACGCCAAGGAGCGCGCCAAGGCGTTCAGCGTCTACGGCGCCATCGCCGGCGCGGGCGGCGCGGTGGGTCTGCTGCTCGGCGGCATCCTGACCGACGCCCTCGACTGGCGCTGGACCCTCTACGTCAACGTCGTCATCGCCGTGGTCGCCTTCGTCGGCGGCTGGTTCCTGCTCAACAACCACCGCGACGCCGCCAACTCCAAGCTGGACGTGCCCGGCACGATCCTCGTCGCCGCCGGTCTGTTCGCCGTGGTCTACGGCTTCTCCAACGCCGAGACGCACGACTGGAGCTCGCCCGAGACCTGGGGCTTCCTGATCGCCGGCGGTGTGCTGCTGGCCGCCTTCACCTGGTGGCAGACCAAGGCCGCGCACCCGCTGCTGCCGCTGCGCATCCTGACCGACCGCAACCGGGCGGCCTCGTTCTTCGCGGTGCTGATCTCCGGCGCGGGCATGTTCGGCGTCTTCCTCTTCCTCACCTACTACCTCCAGCTCAACCTCGGCTTCAGCCCGACCAAGACCGGTGTCGCCTTCCTGCCGATGGTCGCCGCGCTGATGGTGATGGCCCAGCTCGGCACGACCGTGCTGGTGCCGCGGATCGGCCCGAAGACCGTCGTCCCGCTGGGCTTCGCGATCTCCGTGGTCGGCATGGCCTGGCTGACCGGGATCGGCAACGACTCCGCCTACCTCACCGCCGTGCTGCCCCAGCTGATCATCATCGGCGCCGGTCTCGGCCTGGTCATGCCGGCGGCGATGCAGCTGGCCACCGGCGGGGTGGCGGCCGAGGACGCGGGCGTCGCCTCCGCCACGGTCAACGCCATGCAGCAGGTGGGCGGTTCGATCGGTACGGCGCTGCTGAACACGTTGGCCGCGAGCGCCGCGACCGACTACCTGGCCGGTAAGGACGCGAGCAGCAAGCTGGTCCAGGCACAGGCCACGATCGAGAGCTACACCACCGCCTTCTGGTGGTCGGCGGGCTTCTTCGCCGCCGGTGCGCTGATCGCCTTCCTGCTCTACCGGCGCGGAGTTCCGGAGCAGGACGCGGACGCCGCACCCGTCGTCCACATGTGACCGACACCTGAACCGAGGGGCCGCCGTCTGCAGGGAGACGGCGGCCCCTCCTCGCTGTCATGGTGGCGGCATGCGCACACCGGCGTCGGCCATCGGCAGCACGGTCTTCTTCGCGCTCGCGCCCGGCACGGTGGCCGGGCTGCTGCCGTGGTGGCTGACCGACTGGCGGTCCGGCGACTGGTGGCCGCCCGTCCGCCTGCTCGGTCTGCTCCCGCTCCTCGCGGGCGTGGCCGTTCTGTCGGCCGCCTTCGTGCGGTTCGTGCGCGAGGGCCTGGGCACTCCGGCGCCGGTCGCGCCGACCGAGCACCTGGTGGTGGGCGGGCTGTACCGGCATGTACGCAATCCGATGTACGTCGCCGTGGTCGCGGTGATCGGCGGCCAGGGTCTGCTGCTCGCCCGGCCGGTGCTGTTCGGCTACGGCGCCGGTGCCTGGGCGCTGATGTGGGCGTTCGCGCGATGGTACGAGGAGCCCGCGCTCGCCGACCGGTTCGGCGCACAGTACTCGCGTTACCGCGGTGCCGTGCCTGGCTGGTTGCCCCGGCTCACGCCCTGGCACGGTGAGTGACGCCCTCGAACGGGTACTCACGAACCCATGCGACTCAGCGTGATGGATGTGGGCTCGAACACGGTCCGACTGGTTGTGGCCGATGCGGAGGGCGGGGTGCCACTGCCGGTACACACCGCGAAGTGGCGCCTGAGACTTTCCGAACAGGTCAGCCCCGGCGGCCCGTTGCCCGAAGAGGCCGTCGAACGGCTCGTGATGGCGGTGGCCGAGGCGAGCAGGACCGCGGCGAAGTGGGGCGCGGCGCCGCCGCAGGCCTTCGCGACCGCCGTGGTGCGCAACGCCTCCAACCGCAGTGAGGTACTGCGCGAGGTGCGCTCGCGCACCGGTGTCGGGCTCTACACCCTGCCGGGCGAAGTGGAGGCCGAGCTCACGTTCCTCGGAGCGCGGCGCTGGATGGGCTGGCGCTCGGGTCCGCTGGCGCTGCTCGACATCGGCGGCGGCTCGCTCGAAGTGGCCTTCGGGCGAGGCCGGTTGCCGGACTTCGTGGCCTCGCTGCCGCTGGGCGCGGGACGGCTGACCCATGAGTTCTTCGCGGGCGATGACCAGCCGACGCCGGACCTGGTGCGGGCGCTGCGCCGCCGGGTCCGCCACCAACTGCGTGACGTCGCGGCCCGGATCCGCTGGGAAGGGCCGCACACCGCGGTGGTCACCTCCCGCACCTTCCAGCAGCTGGGGCGACTGTGCGGGGCCCCGCCCGGACGCCACGGACCCTTCACGGAACGCCGGTTGCACCGCTCGGACCTGCGGGACGCGATCGTCCGCCTCGCCGCGCTCCCCGCCACCGAGCGCTCCCGGCTGCCCGGCATCTCCGCACCACGCGCCGCCCAGAGCCTCGCCGGTGCGGTGGTCGGACACACGGCGATGAAGCTGACCGGCATCAAGACGGTCACCGTGTGTCCATGGGCGATCCGTGAGGGCGTCCTGCTGCGCCGCATCGAGGACGGCCCCTCCTGGTGGACGGAGGTCAGTCGCCTCGAGGAGGAGGACGCCCCCCAGGGACCGATGCCCCTGCGCATCGCGGCCGCACGGAGCTGACCAAGGCGAGGACCGCCGGGAAAGGAGACACCATGTCCGGGTCCGACGACAGGAACCGCCCCGACGGCGAGGCGGACGATGCCGTCACGCCCAACACCCGCGCCCAGGAGAAGTCCACGGGCGACTGACGGCACCGCACGGGCGGCGGGCCCGACGGGGCCCGCTCCCCCACGGACGGATGACCTCGTGCCGCCCGGGTACCCGGGGCGCATGGCACAGGACCCCCAAGGACCACGACTGCCGCCCGCCCGGGGGCCGGTCTCCGCAGCCGTGTCGGAGTATCTGCTGGGCGCCGGCCCCCTGCCGGGCGACGCCGACGTGGCCCGCGCGGCCGTCTACGGCGACGACCTCCAGCTCGCCCTCTACCTCTGCTACGAACTGCACTACCGGGGCTTCGCCGGCGTCTCGCCGGACTCCGAGTGGGATCCGGCCCTGCTGCGCACCCGGGCGGCGCTGGAGCACCGCTTCCTGACGGCACTGCGGGCCGACACCCCGGCGCACGACAGCGTCGAGGACGCCCTGGGTGAACTCCTCGTCGAGCCCGTCGACGGCACGGGCACCAGCCACTATCTGCGCGACGAGGGCGAACTGTGGCAGCTGCGCGAGTACGCGGCCCAGCGCTCCCTGTACCACCTCAAGGAGGCCGACCCCCATGCCTGGGTGCTGCCACGGCTGTGGGGACGGGCCAAGGCGGCCATGGCGGCCGTGGAGTTCGACGAGTACGGCGGCGGCCGCCCCGACCGGGTGCACGCACAGCTGTTCGCGGACCTGATGACGGACCTGGGCCTGGAGACGACCTACGGGCACTACCTGGACGCCGCCTGCGCGGAAGTCCTGGCGACGGTGAACCTCATGTCCCTCTTCGGTCTGCACCGAGCCCTGCGGGGCGCCCTCGTGGGCCACTTCGCGGCGGTGGAGGTCTCCTCCTCGCCGGGTTCCCGACGACTGGCCGAGGCCATGCGCCGCACGGGCGCCGGGGCGGCCGCCGAACACTTCTACGACGAACATGTCGAGGCCGACGCGGTCCATGAGCAGGTCGTCCGCCACGAGGTCATCGGCGGACTGCTCGCCGAGGAGCCGCATCTCGCGTCCGACGTCGCCTTCGGCGTCGACGCCACCGGACACCTCGAGGACCGTTTCGCCGATCGCCTCCTGGCCGCCTGGCGCTCGGGGCGGTCGTCCCTGCGGACACCACTCGATTCCGAAAGCTCCCATATCTCCTGATTGCCGGGGTACCCGAGCCGCGTGACGCCGGTATCACCGGGTGTCGGTGGACCGGCTGTGTGAGTGGGGCCGCTGTCCGCGGCCGAGAAGAGCGAGGAACTGGAGGTGGCCCGTGCCGAAGTCACCCGCTGACCCGACCTGCCGCATCCGGCTCGAACGCCGTGGCCCGCTGCTGGTGGACGGCCCCGTCGAGGTGGAGCTGGAGGACGGGACCACGGTCTCCTCGGACCGTTTCCGCGTCGCCCTGTGCACCTGCCGCCGCAGCCGCCGCTATCCGTGGTGCGACACCAGCCACCGCGAGCGGTCCTAGGCTCCGCGCCCCGCGCGTCACCGGCCGGGCACCAGTGCCCTTCCCACACCACCCACACCGGCCCCTCGGAGCCGCGATGGATCCGCAGTCCGTCGACGACGCCGAGCAGGGGCAACCTCGTCGCTCCGTCGTCGTGGACCCGGTCCAGGGGGATCAGCACGTCGTCCGTGCCCGCCACCTTGATGCCCCCGCTGTCCGCCGTCAGGACGATCCGGCACACGTCCGCCGTCGTCCGGGCCAGCAGACAGCTGCTCACCCGCCGGCCGGCGTCGAGCAGGGAGGCCAGGAACCACGCCGGCGCCTCGACGACCCCGGTGACCGCGGCCGTCGCCGCGCCTGCCGCCACCTCGCCGCCACGACGGGCGAAGTGTGCCGTGAACTCCATCTCCAGCGCGGGTTCCAGCAGTCCGAACTGGGTGAGCAGCGGAGGCTCGCCGGAGGAAGTGTGTGCGGGCGAACCCACGTCCCACCCCCTGTTGCGCGACAGCGGTGCAGCCGGGGGCCGGGGCGGCACGGTGACTCTACGGCGCCGACAACCGCTTGAACAGGGCACCGACTTGCAGAAAAACCGACTCAAAGTCAATGGCTGCTCGCGAAATTCACCACGTCGAGTGAACCAGATCCGGTGCCGGGTTCCTCAGGGATGCCCCGCGCCCCACCGGGGTAGCTACCGAGATCGAATACGCGCCCCTGCCGAGGTGGAGCCGACATGACACCGGAGTCCGGCGGATCCGGGCCCCCGGCCGCGAACCCGTACGCCCGCACCTACCGGCGCGACCCCTTCACAGTGGTCGAGGCCGCCGGCGAGATCGACATGGCGACCGCGGGTTCCCTGGCCGAGCACCTGCACGCGGCGACCGAGGGCACGCGACCGGACGTCCTGGTCGACCTGCGCACGGTCGACTTCTTCGACTGTTCCGGCCTGCGGGTCCTGTGCCGGGCGGACTCCCGGGCGCGGGAGCACGGCGGGCGGCTGCGGATCGTCTCCCGGAGTGAGCGCATCCGGAGACTCCTGCGCGCCTCGGGGTTACTGGGCCGCTTCCCGCCGCTGCCGGAGCTGCCGGAGCGGCGGGGCTGATCCGAAGGCCGGCCGGGCGGCCCCACTCCGCCCGACCGGCCCCCGTACGAGATCGCGAGGGATCCCCGCGTCAGGACTCGCGCTCCCCAGCCACGAGCCGCTGTCGGTGCGGGTCCCTGCGACCCCGGTCTCTAGAACGCGAAGAGGCTGGTCCCGTGGGTGCTCTTCACGCACTCGTTGGCGAAGGTCCGCTCGTAGGAGACGCGCTTGCCCTGCCAGACACCGTCGACGGTGACGACCACCGGGTCGTACTGCTTGGTGCACAGCACGTCGCCCCGGCCCGTCAGCGCGTCGAAGTCGCCGCCGGCGCCACGCAGTTCGGCACAGGCGAGGGCTGCCGCGGGATGGCTTCCGGAGGGCGTGGGGGCGCAGGTCAGGGTGACCGCGCGGGCCGGGGTGGCGAGGGCGGCGCTCTCACCGTGGCCGACGGTGAGCACCAGGGCCGAGGGGGCGTAGAGCGAGGCGGGGGCGGCGAGGGCGGTCCCGGTGAGGGGGCCGCAGACGGCGGTGGCCGTCAGAGCGAGGGTCGCTGCCCAGCGCGCGGTGTTCCGCATTGTGTGCATCCTTCCGCTGATACGGGGGTGGTACCGGGCCCGGCGCGATCGGTGCCGGACCGGCGAGCGGGAGTCTGCCGAGTCCGGGGCCGAATCTCACATCGACCCCACGGGTTTCAGTAACCTTGCGTGTTGAATCAGTGGCGTGAAGTCACGTAATTCGAACGTGTCAGCGCCGGAACCATGGGGTTCTTGATCGTCTCAACCGACCGAATGGCCGGTTCACCCCGCCTCCGCAATAGGCCTGAAACATTCCGGTTGAGCTCTCGGCGGACCCTCCGCACACCCCTTGCGTTCACGTTCCAGTCGAGTAATCGTCATTACATGATTACGACAGAGCAGCGAGAGAAGCTGCGCGGCTGGTTCGCCGGCCGCCTGCCCGACGACCTCTTCGAGGAGCTGGCCGAGCTGACGGTCGACCGCGAGGAGATCACCGTGATCGGCCGCATCCCCGCGCCCCGGCTCGCCGAGGGCGCCTCGGCCACCGAACGGGAGGCCGCCGTACAGAGCCGCGTACAGGAGTTCCGGGAGCGCACCCGCCAGGCCCGGATCGAGGTGGCCGTCGAGGCCGAGCACCGGTTCCGCAGGAAGGTCTCCTGGGGTGTGGAGTGCGACGGGGAGCGCGCCCTGTTCACCCATGTGTCCGCACCCGTCATGACCCGGCTGCGCCAGCCCGAGCGGCAGGTCCTCGACACCCTCATCGCCGGCGGGGTGGCCCGCAGCCGCAGCGACGCGCTCGCCTGGTGCGTGCGCCTGGTCCAGAAGCACACCGACGACTGGCTCGCCGAGCTGCGGGACTCCCTCGAACACGTCCAGCGAGTACGGGCCCAGGGCCCCGACGCCGAAACGGAGGACACGCCCTCGGACACGGAGTGATGGAGGTTTCGTACAGTCACATGACGAAAGATGGATGAACCGTCCTCTGGTGTGGCTCGTGAACCCGGCCTTACCGTCGGCAGACCCCCGAGAGGACGGCACCCCCTCGCCCCGCCCACCCCCGCCGAGGCGAGCGCCCGCCCCTCACCCAGACCCGCTCGCGTCACGACGCGCTCCACCGCCGGTCCCCTCGCTGGAGCCCTCTTGTCCCCGCAGCCCGACATCTCCCCCGCGCCGTCCCTGACCGAGGTCGAGACCCACGGCGTCGACCGCATTCCCGACGCCGAGCGCACCGCAACCCCGCTGGACCTGTTCCGGCTCGCCTTCGGCGGCGCCAACACGTTCTCCACCTGTGTGCTGGGTGCCTTCCCGATCCTGTTCGGACTCTCCTTCTGGCAGGGCCTGGCGGCCACACTGCTCGGAGTCGTGGCGGGTGCGCTGATCCTGTGCCCCATGGCGGTGTTCGGTCCGGCCAACGGCACCAACAACGCCGTGTCCTCGTCCGCGCACCTCGGTGTGCACGGCCGGGTGATCGGCTCGTTCCTGTCGCTGCTGACCGCGATCGCGTTCTTCTCCATCTCGGTGTGGAGCTCCGGGGACGCCCTGGTCGGCGGCGCCCACCGGCTCTTCGGCCTGCCGCGCGGCGACCTGTCGTACGTCGTGGCGTACGCGCTGTTCGCCTGTCTGGTCCTCGCGGTGTGCGTGTACGGCTTCCGGTTCATGCTGTTCGTCAACAAGATCGCGGTGGCCGCGGCGAGCCTGCTGTTCCTGCTCGGCGCGATCGCGTTCGCCGGCGACTTCGACCCGTCGTACGCGGGCGTCTTCACGGACTCGGCGGACGCGGCCACCGACGCGCTGTTCTGGCCGTCCTTCATCGGCGCGGCGCTGATCGTGCTGTCCAACCCCGTGTCGTTCGGCGCGTTCCTCGGCGACTGGTCGCGCTACATCCCGGCGAGCACCCCGCGCCGCAGGGTGATCGGCGCGGCCTTCCTGTCGCAGATCGCCACGCTGCTGCCGTTCCTCTTCGGCCTGTCGACCGCCAGCATCATCGCGGCCAAGGCACCGGACTACGTCGACCCCGCGGCCCCCGACTTCGTGGGCGGCCTGCTGGCGATCTCACCGGGCTGGTTCTTCCTGCCGGTGTGTCTGATCGCGCTGATCGGCGGCATGTCGACGGGCACGACCGCGCTGTACGGGACCGGCCTGGACTTCTCCTCCGTGTTCCCCCGGCTGAGCCGCGTGCAGGCGACGCTCTTCATCGGTGCGCTGTCCATCGCCTTCATCTTCATCGGCCGGTTCGGGCTGGACCTCGTGCAGTCGATCTCGACCTTCGCCACGATGATCATCACCTGCACCACCCCGTGGATGGTCGTGATGATGCTGGGCTTCTGGACCCGCCGCGGCTGGTACGACCCCGACGCCCTCCAGGTCTTCAACCGCCGCCAGCGCGGCGGCCGCTACTGGTTCGCGCACGGCTGGAACTGGCGGGGCATGACCGCCTGGTGGGTGTCGGCGGTGATCGGTGTGCTGTTCACCAACATCCCCGGCCAGTTCGTCGGACCGCTGGGCGACCTCGCCAACGGCGTCGACATCGGTCTGCCGCTGTCCCTGATCGTGGCCGCGGCGCTGTTCCTGTCGCTGCTGCGGCTCTTCCCCGAGCCCCGGGCGGTGTACGGACCCGAGGGCGCCCGGCTGGCCCGTACCGTCGACGTGCCGGTGCCGCCGATCACGGGACCGGGCGCCAAGCCCGGCGAGCCGGAGCCCGTCGCGGTGGCGAACGGCGGCTGACCCCGGTGTTCTGACCGGCGTTTACTCGCCAGTATCGTCGGAGCGCAACGCGTTCTCAGCGACGAGAGGCGGGACGTACGACATGGCCAAGCACTGGGCGGACTTCCAGTACGAGATCTATCTGAACGGCATGTCGGGCGCCGTACCGCGGCTGCCCACCGATCTGACCCGGCTGGAGGAGCTCACCGAGCAGCGCCTCGGCCCCGGCCCGGTCGGGTACGTGGCGGGCAGCGCCGGTGACGGGAGCACCGCCCGGGCCAACCGGGCGGCCCTGGAGCGCCGTCGGATCGTGCCGCGGATGCTGCGGGACGTACACGAACGGGATCTGTCGGTCGAGGTGCTGGGCCGCGCCCTGCCCGCCCCGCTGGCCCTGGCACCGGTCGGCGTGCTGTCGATCATGCACCCGGGCGCCGAGTCAGCCGCCGCCCGGGCCGCCGCGGCGCAGGGCGTGCCGTACATCCTGTCCTCGGCGTCCAGCACCCCGATGGAACAGGTCGCGGAGGCGATGGGGGACGCCGAGCGCTGGTTCCAGCTGTACTGGCCGAAGGACCCGCAGGTGGCCCTCAGCTTCCTCGACCGGGCCAAGGCCGCCGGGTTCACCGCGCTCGTCGTCACGCTGGACACCCCGTTGCTGGCCTGGCGGCCGCGCGACCTCGACCAGGCCTATCTGCCGTTCCTGCACGGGGTGGGCACCGCCAACTACTTCTCCGACCCGGCGTTCCAGGCGGGCCTGGCCAAGCCGGTGGCCGAGGATCCGAACGCGGCCGTGATGCACTTCGTCGGCATGTTCGCGGACCCGGGCAAGACCTGGCCGGACCTGGCGTTCCTGCGGGAGCACTGGGACGGGCCGATCGTCCTCAAGGGCGTCCTGCACCCGGACGACGCACGGGCGGCCGCGGACGCCGGGATGGACGGGGTGGTGGTGTCCAACCACGGCGGCCGGCAGGTGGCCGGTTCCGTGGCGGCGGCCGACGCGCTGCCCCGGGTCGCCGAGGCGGTCGGCGACCGGCTGACGGTCCTCTTCGACAGCGGGATCCGCACCGGCGACGACGTCTTCAAGGCGCTCGCGCTGGGGGCGCAGGCGGTGCTCGTCGGGCGTCCGTACGTGTACGGCCTGGGCCTGGACGGACAGCCCGGTGTCGAGCATGTGATCCGCTGTCTGCTCGCCGAACTGGACCTCACCCTCGCCCTGTCCGGGCACGCCTCCCCCACCACTGTGGGCCCCGCCGACCTGATCGAGGACCCCGTATGACGGCCCCGAAGAACGTGCTCGCCGTCGTCGCGCCCCATGTGGGCGGCCGCACCTCCGGGGCCGGGCTCGCCACGCTCTTCCCGGGCGAGGCGAACGTGACCGTCGTGGAGAAGACCGACGAGGACCCGCGGGCGCTGCGCGCGGCCCAGGTGATCATCACGGCGCTCTCCCCCGTGACGGCCGAGCACCTAGGCGCCGCGCCCGAGCTGGAGCTGGTGCAGTGCGCCAGCCACGGCTTCGACTACGTCGACGTGGAGGCGGCGCGGGCCCGCGCCGTGGACGTCTGCACCATCGGTTCCAGCGGCGCCGAGGCGCAGAACGTGGCCGAGCAGACTTTCGCCCTCATGCTCGCGCTCGCCAAGCAGCTCGTCCCGGCGCACACCGCGCTCGTCGAGGCGGACTGGGCGCTGCCCCGGCTCCAGCGCTCCCTGACCGAACTGTCCGGGAAGACGCTCGGCATCGTGGGACTGGGGCAGATCGGGCGGGAGGTCGCGCGGCGCGCGGTCGCGTTCGACATGAGCGTCGTCTACGCCGGACGGCGCCGACTGCCGCAGGAGACCGAGGCACAGCTGGGCGGCGCCCGTCATGTCCCCCTCGACGAACTGCTGCGCACGTCGGACTACGTCTCCCTGCACGTGCCGCTGACCGAGGAGACCCGGCAGCTCCTCGACGCCGGCCGGCTCGCGCTCCTGAAGCCCACCGCGTTCGTGATCAACACGGCGCGGGGCGCCCTGATCGACCAGGACGCCCTCGCCGACGCCCTGGAGAAGGGCGCCCTGGCCGGGGCGGGCATCGACGTCTTCGACCCCGAACCGCCCACGCCGGCCCTGCGGTTGCTGCGGGCCCCGGGCGTGGTGCTGTCGCCGCACGTCGGGGGTGTCACCCGGGAGACGCTGGTGCGGATCGCCCTGGCCGCCGTCCAGAACGTGGCCGGCCATCTGGCGGGCGATCCGCCCCGCGACGTCGTGAACTAGACGGGTCCCCCGACCGCCCGGGCGGTCGGGGTGCCGGTGCCCGGGACCGAGAGCGCACCGGCGGTCGGCACCACCGGGTCGGTCACCCAGCGCTGCCCGCCGGAACCGTCACGCACCTTGACGACGATGTCGGCGTCCGCCGCCCCGGTGGTGGAGGTCAGGGCGAGCTGCTCGTCCCAGCGGGTGAGCAACTCGCCCTGCACGGTGATGTCGTAGCGCACGTCGTCCGCGCGCTCGCTCTTCTCGTCCGCGCACGTCCCGAGGATCACCACACCGGCGTCCACGTGCGAGTCGAGGCAGAGGTCGGGGTTCGCGGCGCTGTGCAGCAGTCCGTCGTCGTCGTACGTCCACTTCTGGCTCTCGGCGTCCGAACAGGTCTCCAGTTCGGTGCCGGCGCCCTTCTTCACCTCGCCCCGGATGTCGAGGCAGAGGTCGGCGGCGACGTTTCGCAGTCTGGACTGCTTTGGAATCAGGGGGAGTTGGGCCGTGCCCGGCGGGGAGGAGGACACACCGTCGGAGGCCGACGCGCGGCCCCCGGAGGCGCTGGCGGAAGCGCCCGGCTCGGCACCGTCGTCCGACCACAGGTTCGCGGCCAGCACGCTGGCGAGCAGTCCGACGGAGGCCAGGCCCACCCCGGTGAGCAGCACCCGTGAGGGCCGCGGCCCTTCCGGGGGGCGGCGGCCGGGGGACGGGACACGGGACAGGAGGCCACGGCGTCCACCACCGTGCCGGGCGCCGCCACGACCGCGCGGGCCGGGATCGGTACGTCCCGGGCGGGACTCGAGGTAGCGGCGGGCGCCCCAGCCGAGCACCGCCTCGGCGAGCAGCGTGCCCAGGCCGCCCTCGAAATGGCTCAGTTGCTCGGCGGCGAAACGGCAGTAGCGGCACTCGGTCAGATGCTGCTGGACATCGGGCAGCAGGGCTCCGCCCCGGCGTATCGGGACGTCGAGGAGGCGGTTGTAGAACCGGCAATCCTTGGTCGGCGCGAGTTCCCGATGGGCGTGTACACAGCCCTCGCGGAATTTTTCCCGCGCCTGTTCGAGAGCGGCCGACGCGGTGTCGGTCTCCATGCCGAGCAGTCCGGCGGGGACGGCAATCGGTTCGGCCTCGACCTCGGTGTGCCAGAGCAGACAGCGGGCGAGTCCGGGCAGAACCTGGAAAGAGCGCTCGGCGAGTTTCCGGTTTTCGGGCGTCATGGACTTCGCCGCCCGCATACCGCGGCCACCGGCCGGTTTCCCGAGGTCCGGCAGAACACCGGATATTCGGTCCTCGGCCGACCACTCACGGACGGTGTCGCGGACGCGCACCAGAAGCCTCGGGCGCAGGGCGGTGGCCTGCTCGCCGAGTGCCAGCCGGTCCAGGACCTGGTGGAAGGCGGCCGCGGTCACCATGGAGGCGACGTCCGACCGGGAAGCGAGGCAGATGACGGCGTATTCATGGACGGCGGGCCAGTGCCGCGCCATCAACAGCGCGGCCGCCTGGGCCGCCTCGCCGTCCGGACGACCCCTGAGCAGGGAGGCGAGGTCGTCGTCGGATTCCCCCGTAACGCCGCCTGGTGGCGGGTAAGGGGGACGAGGGGGGTGGGGGGTGGGCACTGAGCGGATTCCTTCCCACGCGCAGGTGACTCTGAGAAGTTCTGCTCGCCGAAAAAGTCGGGGATTGGTGTATACCTTTTGGCGAGGGCGCGAGGAGTAGGAATTCGCCGACGACCCGTCCGCCCGGGTTCCCCACCGGACGAAAGAAGACCCGGCCATTTACCCCCCGCACGGGTAGTTCACCCTTGCACAACACTGTCATGACCAACAAGGCACTCGGGCAACATACGTACCGTTGAAAGAAAGTCAGAAACGGCCGCCACGCAGGTCGTCCTCGTGGGTTCACGGCATTTCAGGCGCCCCGTGTGAAACACGCGCACGCGCCGGAGCGACGCGCACGCTCCCGGCGCGCGCCACCCGGTAGTGCACTGGTACCGGCCCCTCGGAGGCCACGCGCAAGACGGCGGCTCTCCTGCGCGAAACGGCCGCCGACCCCGATCCTCCCGCCCTCGGTCGGCGGCCCCGAGGGCGGGCCGGGGTCGGTCCCGGCCGGGGCCGCGGGCGTCCGGTCGGCGGTCGGACCCTATATCTGCCAGGAGCGCAGCCGGTCGGCCGCGCCGTACACATCGGTCTTGCCGGAGATCAGATCGCGCGCGAGGTCGACGAGGGCGCCGTAGGGCGGATCGATGCCGGCGCCGCTGACGAACATGTAGGCCACCGCCGTCGCACAGGCGAAACGGGCGTTGGCCGACGGCAGCGGTTTGAGCAGGGCGAGGGTGTGCAGCAGCGCGGCGGCCCGCCAGGCGGGGTCGGAGTCCACGCCGAGGCGCGGCGGGTCGACACGGTGGCGGGCGACGGCTGCCACCAAGGCGGAGAAGTCGTTGACCGTGGGCTGGTCGGGCAGGACCTCTTCGTGACGCTGGAGCAGCCAGGGCACGTCGATGTGGACGACGGGAGCCATCGGTCAGACGCCCCGTCCCCCACCCTTGACCGCCGGTTCGTCGTCGGGGAACGCCGCGGCGAACTCGTCCGCGTGGGACGCGAAGAACCGCCGGAAGGCCTCCGCACCCTCCTGGAGCGCGCGATGCCGTGCGATGTCGGCCGCGGCCGCCTCCCGCACGAGGGCCTTCATCGACGTACCGCGCTCCTTGGCGATCTGCCGCAGGTCCTCTAGCTCGCGGTCACTGAACTCCACGTTGAGAGCTGGCATGTCCTTCACGGTACCGCTGGGGTACTTACTCGTAAATACTCCCTGCTCAGCGCAAGTAAGCAGGGGTACCGCGAGGTCTGAGCGCCCTGTCCGATTTCCGCCAGCACCCTCCCTGGCCGCGCAGCAGACTCGTAACGGAAGGGAAGGGAACGGACCCATGACAACGTGCACGACGATGCAGAGTCCGCTCGGTGAACTGCTCCTGGTCGGCGGGGAGTCCCCGGAGTGGCTCGACAACGTCCCGTACGGCACCACGACCACGTACGGCGCGCTCGCCCGGCTCCTCGGTGTGGAGCGCAAGGTACGGCTGCTCACGCTCGAGGGTGCGCTGCAGCCGATGCTCGGATGACGGGAGGAACCACCGTGACCCCCACGCTCGCACAGGCCCGCCGACGCGTCGCGCGGACCGACTGGGAGGCGCTGGCCGCCGCGCTGGACGAGCACGGCAGCGCGCCCACGGAGCAGCTGCTGACGCCCGCCGAGTGCGCCGATCTGGCCGCGCTGTACGAGAAGCCGGAGCTGTTCCGCACCACCGTCGATCTGGCCCGCCATCGCTTCGGTTCGGGCGAGTACCGGTACTTCACCCACGACCTGCCCGCACCGGTGGCCGCCCTGCGGGCCGCGCTCTATCCGCGTCTGCTGCCCGTCGCCCGCGACTGGGCGGCCCGGCTCGGCCGCCCGGCACCGTGGCCGGACTCCTTGGAGGAGTGGTTGGAGCGGTGTCACGCGGCCGGGCAGGACCGGGCGGCGCAGATCCTGCTGCGCTACGGGGAGGGCGACTGGAACGCCCTGCACCGTGACGTGTTCGGTGAGCTGGTCTTCCCGCTCCAGGTGGTGGTCGGACTCGACGCGTACGGCACGGACTACACGGGCGGTGAGTTCCTGATGGTCGAGCAGCGGCCCAGGGCCCAGTCACGGGGCACGGCCACCGTGCTGCGGCAGGGCCACGGTCTGGTGTTCACCACCCGGGACCGTCCGGTGCCCACCCGGCGCGGCTGGTCGGCCGGGGCGATGCGGCACGGCGTGAGCACGGTGCGCTCGGGCCGGCGGCACGCGCTGGGGCTCGTCTTCCACGACGCGTCCTGAACACGAGGGGCTCCATGACCTCGTGAAGAGGGTCATGGAGCCCCGGGCGGGTTGTTTCCGCGCTACGTCTGGTCGGCCACGAAGGACGCCATCCGGGTCAGGGCGGAGTTCCAGTTGATGGTGTGCTCATTGGTCGACCAGGACTGGATGTCGTCGATGTAGCAGAACTGACCGACGCAGCCCTGGAGTTTGCTCTGTGCGTAGGGGTCCTGGATGCTCGAGTTCGGTCCGCCGGCCAGGGTTCCCCTCGGCGGGTTCGGCTGGCTCGGGTCGAGCTGGTGGGCGTACCAACGGGCGTGCTGGTTGTGCGAGTTCACCTCTCCGTAGCCCGTCACGTACGACATGTTCAGCGCGTTGCGGCCGAAGATGTAGTCCATGGACTGCACGGCGCCGTCACGGTACTTGGAGCCGCCGGTGATGTCGTACGCGGTGGCGATGACGATGCCGTTGTGCAGGATCTGGTGGTTGGAGCCCCAGTCGTAGAGGTTGTCGGCGGGGCCGTACGGCATGCCGTACGGCTGTGCCTTGAGCGTAGCGAGATAGCCGTCCGCACCCTTGACCACCGACTGGCGCACCTTGTCCCGGCCGGGCAGCTTGTTCGGCACCGTGGCGAGGTCCAGGCGGGCGGCCGCGCCGGTGCGGGCCCAGTCATAGCCCATGGGGCCGAAGATGTCGGCGGTGTGGACCGGCGAGGCCAGCACATGGTCCGCGAAGGTCTTCTCCCCCGTGGTGAGATACAGCTCGGCCGCCGCCCAGTAGAACTCGTCGGTCACGTCGCTGTCGGGGTAGGCGCCGCCACCGGTGCCGTCGTTGGGGTCGGCGTAGATGTCCGGGTGCGCGAGGGCCGCGGTCCAGGCCTTGCGGGCCGCGGCGAGCGCCTTGGACGCGAACGCCTTGTCGTAGGGCCGGTAGAGGCGGGCCGCCTGTGCGGCCGTCGCCGCCAGGTTCAGGGTCGCCGCGGTGTTCGCCGGGTGCAGTTCGCGCTTCTGCGGATCCTCGCTCGGCAGCAGCGGCAGGCCCGTCCATGCCTCGTCGTGGACCTTGTGATGCGCCATCCCGGCCAGCGGCTGACCGGCCGGCACCTGCATCTTCAGCAGGAACTCCAGCTCCCAGCGGCTCTCGTCGAGAATGTCCGGCACCTTGTTGCCGCTCTCCGGGATGGCGAGCGTGCCGTCGCCGAGCTTCGCGGGCTGTCCGGTGCGGGCGTGCAGGGAGCGCTCGTAGGTGCTCAGCAGCTCCCAGGTGGAGATGCCGCCGTTGACGACGTACTTGCCGTGGTCACCGGCGTCGTACCAGCCGCCGGTGACATCGAGGGTGTAGTCGCAGACGCCCGGCTGACAGGGCACCTTGCTGTCGCCCTGGTTGGGCGCGACGTCGACGTGGCCGGCCGCGCGGCCGTAGCCCGGGCGCAGGTCGTCACGGATCGCGATGCCGCTGCGCTGGGTGTAGTAGTACTTCGCGGCGTCCGTGCGGAGCTGCTCGTAGGCGCTGGTGCCGATGTCGAAGGGGCGGCTGGTCTCGCCGTCGGCGACCAGGGTGAAGTCCTTGCCCTGCTTCTTGTAGGAACCGAAGTCGATCGAGTGGACGTTCTGCGCGGACGAGGCGTCCGTTCCGCGAGGTGTGGTGGAACCCTGGGCGACCACACGGCCCGCGGCGTTCTTCAGCCGCCAGGGCAGCTTCGCGGTCGCGTCGGTGACCAGCGTGGCGTTCTTCGGACCGGAGGGCAGATAGGCGACCTGGTTGACGCGCACCCGGGGCCCGGTGTCCGGCTCGTACACCTCGGGCGGCACGCCGCCCAGGAGCGAGGCGTTGTCCACGCAGAACCGCCAGGGGTCCGCGCTGCCGCCGAGCTGGAAGCCGACCTGGGCCTGGGTGGCGTCGACGGGCGAGGTGAAGGTGTACGCGTAGGAGTCGCCGGACACGCTGAGCTGTGGGCTGACCTCGAAGTAGGTGTCGTACGGCGCGACCTGGAGGCCCACGATCGCGCGGACGACATGGTCGGCGGGCGAACCGTTCGCGGTGAAACTGAACTTGTACGACTCCCCCTTCACCAGGGTCACGTCGTTCTGGCCGACGGCGGCGTCCCAGCGGTTGGTCGTGCCCCCCGGCACGTCCGCGCACAGCTGTCCGTCGGACAGGCCCGCGGTGACGTTGGTGGATGCCCACCAGGGCTCGGTGGTGGTGTCGAACGTGCCGTTCTTGAGCTGCTCGACCTCCTCGGCGGCGGCCGTGGACACCGGGGAGGCGACAAGTGCCGCTCCCAGCAGGGCCGTCAGGGACAACAGTGCGGTTCTGCGTCTTTTCACGTCCGGGCTCCTCGGTGAGCTGCGGGCGCGCTCGATATGGGAGCGCTCCCAAAAGACGGTCGACGGCCATGCTTGTTCCAGGCATGACACCGCGTCAACGGTCCGGACGTAACGCTCCGCCAGGTTGCGCCGTTTGGGTCGGCTTTCGGGTGCGCCACCGTCGTGGTTGATCGCGCCCCGCGGCGGAGCCGCACAGTCGATGCAGCCCCGCGCCCCTGTCGGCGTCGGCGGACCGGCCGTCCGGACCGTGACGTGACTCAGGTCGCCGGTATCTCCAGCCTGCTGATGCGGATCGCCCCCTGCACCTCTCCCGGGTGGCCGCTGGTCAGGTTCAGCCGCAGTCGGGAGCCCCGGACCGCGTCGAAGGTGATCACCGTCGGCGCGTCCGAGGCAGTGGCCCACTCGACCGCCGCGCCCTGTACCGGCACGTACCGCTTGCCGTCCCACACCTCGGCCTCGACCGCCGCGGGCAGGCTGTGGGTCGCGCTCAGGGTGAAGGAGACCTCGACACGGTCCAGGGTCCGGGCGCGTCCGAAGTCCACGGAGACCCAGTCCTCGGCCCTGGCCCCGTTGAAGAGCGGCAGCAGGGCCGTGGCGGCCTTGCTGAAGGCGTTGGACCAGCCGGTGGCCGCGTCGCCGTCGAGCATGGCGGCGGGCAGGGTGTCGGGGCGGCCGGAGTAACTGGCGTCCGCGTAGGGGTGGTTCGGCGGCGCGGGGTGGTCGGGGGCGAACTCGGCCGCCGGGGTGGCCGCGGCCGACCGGGCCGGCCTGGTGCGCAGGCTCGCGGTGCCCGCCTTGAGGCCCTCCGCGCGGGCGGTCACCTTGAGCGCGCCCGGCTCCGTGCCCGCCCGCACGATCGCGAGCGCCTTGCCGCGGAAGGCGGTCCGGGTGCTGGCCTGGTAGCGCTCGGCGCTCTCCTCGCGCCCGTTGTCGAGCCCGGCGAGGGAACCGCCCTTCACCTCGAACGTGATCAGGTTCTCCGCGTCGGGTACGACCACCCCGCGCGCGTCGACGATCTCCGCGGTCACGAAGACCAGCGAACGCCCGTCCGCCGCGAGCGACTTGCGGTCCGCCGTCAGCCGTACAGCACGCGCCGGGCCCGCCGTGCGCAGCACGTCGGTGGCGACGGCCTTGCCGCCGCGGCGGGCCACGGCCTTCAACTCCCCCGCCCGGTACGGCACTTTCCACGTCAGATGGAGCTTGCCCGCGCTGCCGCCGGGGCTCGTGTAACTGCCGGGGTAGGGGCCGTCGGTGAAGGTCTTGTCGTCGCCGGTGGCCTCGGTGGTCTCCAGGTACTCCCGGCCGTCGACGGTCTTCTTGGTGTCGAAGGTCCGGGTGCCGAGGGACGTCCCGTTGAGGAACAGCTCGACGGTGGCGACGTTGGAGTACGCCCACACCTCGACCGTGTCGCCCTCCGCGTGGTTCCAGGTCATCGGCAGCAGATGGACCATCGGTTCACTGGTCCACTGGCTCCGGAAGAGGTAGTACATGTCCTTCGGGAAGCCGGCCGTGTCGACCGCCCCGAAGAAGGAGGCCTTGACCGGGAAGACGTCGTACGGCGTCGGCTCGCCGATGTAGTCGATGCCCGACCACAGGAACTGGCCCGTGAACCACTTGCGGTCCCGGTCCTTCTTGTGCCCGTACTCGCCGCTCATGGTCCACGAGGCGAGGTTGTTGTCGTAGGAGGAGACCGCGCGTCTGCCCGGGGTGTGGTTCTCGCCGGTGTTGAGGTGTTCGGGCTCCTGGTAGACGCCGCGGGTCGAGGTCTCCGAGGAGGACTCGGACTCGAAGAGGAACAGATGCGGGTACGCCTCGTGCAACTGGTCCACCGACTTGGCCGTGTTGTAGTTCAGGCCCAGGCCGTCCAGCTTGGCCAGCATCAGATCGGCCGCCGAGCCCTTGGCGGGCAGCCCCCGGTACTTGTCGGAGCCGATGATCAGCGGGCGGGTGTCGTCGACGGCCCTGATGGCGTCGATGATCCGGTCGGCCATGGCGAGTCCGGCGGTGGAGGTGGAGTCGGGGATCTCGTTGCCGATCGACCACAGCAGCACGGCGGGCGAGTTGCGGGCCGCGAGCACCATCTCGGTCGCGTCCCGCTCGCACCACTCGTCGAAGAACCGGCCGTAGTCGTAGCGCGTCTTGCCGGTCCTCCAGCAGTCGAACGCCTCCACCAGCATCACGATGCCCAGCTCCTCGCAGACCCGGATCATCTCCGGCGAGGGCGGGTTGTGGGAGGTGCGGAACGCGTTGACGCCCATCGACTTCATGAGGGTCATCTGCCGCCGGATCGCGTCGACGCTGACGGCGGCGCCGAGTGCGCCGAGGTCGTGGTGGAGGTCGACGCCTTTGAACTTGGCGTGGGTGCCGTTGAGGTGGAGGCCCTCGTCGGGGTCGATGCGGAAGGTGCGGATGCCGAAGGGGGTGCGGTAGGTGTCGACGGTCCGGCCGGCCACGCGGAGTTCGGTCAGCAGGGTGTAGCGGTGGGGGTCGCCGAAGTCCCACAGCCTGGGCTCGGGGACGGTGAGTTCATGGGTCTCCGTGGTCTCGTCGGTGAGGTCGACGGTGGTCGCCGCGCGGGTCACCGTCCAGCCGCGCGCGTCCTTGACCGTCGACCTGATCTCGACCTGCCGCGCGGCGCCCGACTCGTTCGCCACGGAGGTCTCCACCCGGACCACCGCCCGTTCCCCGGTGACGTCCGGCGTGGTGACGCAGGTGCCCCAGCGCTTCACATGCACCGGCTCGGTCACCACGAGGCGGGCCTCGCGGTAGATGCCGCTGCCCGAGTACCAGCGGCTGCTGGGCAGCCGGTTCCGCACCCTGACCGCGATCACGTTCTCGGTGGTGCCGTCGGTGTGCAGCAGGTCGGTGACGTCGAAGGCGAAGCCGGTGTAGCCGTAGGGGTGGCGGCCGGCCTCGGTGCCGTTGCAGTAGACGTACGCGTCCATGTAGACGCCGTCGAACTCCACCGAGATCCGCTTGCCGGCGTAGGCGGGCGGAAGGGTGAAGGCGAGGCGGTACCAGCCGAGGCCGCCCGGGAAGAAGCCGGTGCCGCTGGTGGTGCCGTGCTGTGTGGTGGGGGCGAGCTCGATGCTCCAGTCGTGCGGTACGGCGACCTGGCGCCAGGCCGAGTCGTCGTAGGCGGGGTCGGCGGCGCCGTCGTAGGCGCCGGTCGGGTCGGTGATCCCGCCCGGGTCGACCAGCGCGAAGCGCCAGCCGTCGCGCAGGGCGACCGTGCCGCGGCCCGAGGCGCCCCCGGCGGCGGCCTCGGCGGCCAGCGCCGCCGAGGGGCTCAGGAACGCTCCCGCCGCGGGCGCGGCGGCGGAGGCGATCAGGACAGATCTGCGAGTGACCGTCATGGCGTGCGGCTCTCCCTCATCAGGGCCCAGAAGTACTCACAACTGATCGTGAACAAACAGATTCTGACGCCGCGCCACACCGGACCGTCAAGGGTGCGCTCACACACGGCTGCCCCGGGCGTCACAACGGCCGGATGTCCCCCTTGCCCGTGCCCCCGGGTGCGCAGGGGGTTCCCGTCCGCGCGCGAGCGTGACGGACTAGTCTGGAACTCAAGTGACGTGCCTGTTCACTGTGAGTGTCCGCGATGGAGTGGCGACGATGAGCCCGGACTACCCGTTCGACGATGCCGCGACGGCACGGGCTGTCATCGACGACCTCGGCACGGTGCGGGAGTGGAACGGCGGCGCCGAGCGCCTGCTGGGCCACCCCGCTCCTGAGGTCGTAGGTCACCCCGCCGCGAATCTGCTGGTCAGCGGCGATCCGGACACGCTGTTCACGCCCGGGGGCCCCCGCTGGGACGGCACCGTCACCCTCCGCCACCGCGACGGCGGCACCGTGTCCGTGTGGCTGCTCGCCCACCACAGCCGCTCGCGGGACGGCACACCGGGTCACTGGCTCGTGGTCACCCCGCTGGAGGACACCGCCTCCCCGGACGGCCCCCTCGCCACGGCGGCGCTCGTCCAGTCGCCCTGTGCCGTCGCGGTCTACGACGAGCGGCTGCGGCTGAGACGGGTCAACGACGCCATGGCCGAGGTGATCGGACTGCCCGAGGAGCGCATCCGGGGCCTCAGGCTGTCGGAGATCGGCGGCAAGCCGGAGAGCGCGGAACTGGAGCGGCATCTGCTGCGGGTGCTCGCCTCGGGCCGCGCCGAGGACGTCCAGACGTACATGCGGACCGGCGGGGAGCGGTCCGCGCACGCGTGGCTCGCCCGGATGGCCCCGGTCACCGACGCCGAGGGGCGGGTGCGGGGGGTGTGCCTGGCGGCGCACGACTTCACCGAGAACTACCTCGCCCGGGAGCGGCTCCAGCTGGTCAACGAGGCGAGCGTGCGCATCGGCTCCACCCTCGACGTCACCCGGACGGCGCAGGAACTCGCCGACGTCTGTGTGCCCGCGCTCGCCGACTTCGTCAGCATCGACCTGCTGGATCCGCAGGAGAACGGCGATCCGCCGCCGGTGCTCACCGCACCGATCGGGCTGCGCCGGGCCGCGCACCAGTCGGTCAACCCCGGCACCCCCGAGGCCGTCGTCAAGCCCGGTCAGCTGGAGTCCTATCCGGCCACCTCACCGCAGGCCGACTCGCTGGTGGCGGGCGGCACCATCGTCGCCACCGTGGCCTCCGGGGAGCTCGACCAGTGGCTGTCCTGGGACCCCGCGCGCAGCGAGCGGGTCCAGGAGTACGGCATCCACTCGACGATGTCCGTACCGATCCAGGCCCGCGGCCTGACCCTCGGAGTCGCGGTGCTGACACGGTTCCGGCGGCCGGACCCGTTCACGCCCGACGACGTACTGCTGGCCGAGGAGGTGACGGCCCGCGCGGCCGTCTGCATCGACAACGCCCGCCGTTTCTCCCGCGAGCGGGAGACCGCCCTCGCCCTGCAACGCAGTCTGCTGCCCCGCAAGCTGCCGCGCACCGCCGCCGTGGACGCGGCCTCGCGCTATCTCCCGGCGGCGCGGGCCGGGGTCGGCGGGGACTGGTTCGACGTGATCCCGCTGTCCGGGATGCGGGTCGCCATGGTCGTCGGGGACGTGGTCGGCCACGGCATCCAGGCCTCGGCCACGATGGGCCGGCTGCGCACCGCCGTACGCACACTGGCCGACATCGACCTCGCCCCCGACGAGCTGCTCACCCACCTCGACGACCTGGTCGTCCGGCTGTCCGCGGAGGCCGGCGGCGAGGGCAGCCCCGGCGAGGTCGGCGCCACCTGTCTGTACGCGGTCTACGACCCGGTGTCGCGGCGCTGCACCCTGGCCCGCGCCGGACATCCCGCGCCGGTGATGATCGCGCCGGGCGGTGCGCCGCGGCTGGTCGACCTGCCCTCGGGGCCGCCGCTGGGCGTGGGCGGGCTGCCCTTCGAGTCCGCCGAGCTGGAGCTGCGCGAGGGCACGGTGCTGTCGTTCTTCACCGACGGCCTGATCGAGTCCCGTGAGCGGGACGCCGACGCCGGTCACGCACTGCTGCGCGAGTCCCTGTCGGTGGCTTCGGAGTCGCTGGAGGAGACCTGCGACCGGGTCCTGCACACCCTGCTCCCGGCGGGCGGCTCCGCCGACGACGTGGCGCTGCTGCTGGCCCGCACCCGAGGGCTGCCCGCCGCCCAGGTCGCGACCTGGCACATCCCCGCCGACCCGGCGCTCGTCGGCCCGATCCGCAAGCAGGTCGTCGACCAGCTGGGCACCTGGGACCTCCTGGAGGCGTCGTTCACCGCGGAGCTGGTGGTGAGCGAACTCGTCACCAACGCCATCCGCTACGGCGCGCACCCCATCCGGCTGCGGCTCATCCACGACGAGACCACGCTGATCTGCGAGGTGTCGGACACCAACCACACGGCCCCGCATCTGCGGCGCGCCAAGACCTGGGACGAGGGCGGCCGCGGACTGCTCCTGGTCGCCCAGCTCACCCAGCGCTGGGGCAGCCGGCACACCACCGAGGGCAAGACCATCTGGGCCGAGATCGGTCTCCTCGACGAGGACGGCTGACGGACGCCTGCGGTCCTCAACGCGCCTGTTTTCCGGGCCACTTGGAGCGGCTGGTCCGCGCCGCCTCCTCCGCGTCCGCACGGCAGAGCAGGCATGATGACCGTATGCACTCCGTCGAGCGCATCGGCCGCTACCGGATCGAACGCCCCCTGGGCACGGGCACGTTCGGAACCGTGTGGCTCGCACACGACGACACACTCGACGCACCGGTCGCCGTGAAGGTCCTCGCCGACACCTGGTCGCACCGACCGGACATCCGCGAACGCTTCCTGTCCGAGGCCCGGTTGCTGCGCCGGGCAGGGTCGCGGCGGGTGGTACAGGTCATCGACATCGGCGAACTGCCCGATGGAAGACCGTACTTCGTGATGGAGTACGCCGACGGCGGCACCCTCGCCGATCTGCTCGACGACGGTCCGCTTCCCGTCCCCGAGGCGCTACGGCTCACCGCGCTCGCGGCCCGCGCCGCAGCCGCGCTGCACGACGTGGGCCTCGTGCACCGGGACCTCAAACCGTCCAGCCTGTTGCTGCGCACCGGCCCGGACGGCGCCCGGGAGGTCGTGCTCGCCGACCTCGGGCCGGCCGGGACGCCGTGCGAGCCGCACGCGGACACCGACGTGCGGGCCGATGTGTACAGCCTGGGCGCGGTCGGCTACCACCTGATCACCGGCAGCGTGCCGGGCCCGCCGGGGGAGGTCGTACGGCCGGACCGGCTGCGTCCGGGCCTGGATCCCGGCGTACGGCGGGCCCTGATGCGGGCGCTGCGGACGGACCGGGGGCGCCGCGTGCCCGACGCGCGGGCCTTCGCCGAGGAGCTGGAGCGGCTGGCGGCGGGCCCGAAGCCGCGGCGGCGGCGCCACCGGCTGCTCGGTCTGGCGGCCGGGGCGGCCGCGGCCGGCATGGCCTTCACGCTGATGGACCATGGTCCGGCGCCGACCGAGCTGCGGATCCAGGACGCCACCGGCCGGGTCGAGGCCGTGGTGCCCGCCACGTGGGCCGGTCAAGTGCGTGGCTCGGGATGGGATCCGCGCGTGCTGGGTCTGCCCGCCGGTCATCAGCCGGGTTTCGCCGTCGCGGACGATCTGGCGCGGTGGCAGGATCTCGGTGCGGACGTCGACGGAATGTTCGTCGGCATGGTCGGGCGGGGCGAGGTCACGGCCCTGGTGAACGCCCTCACCCATCCCGGCTGTCACTACGACGGGGCCCGCGACCACACCCTGTCCGTGTGGCACGGCCGGGTACGCACGTGGAGTGACTGTCCGGGCGGCGGTTCCGTCGTCGAGGCCGGGCTGACTCCCCCGGACGGCAGCGGGCAGCCGCAGATGTACGTGCAGATCCGGCAGCAGGGCGAGCCGTCGGGCATCCGGCGTGTCCTCGGCTCGGTCCGGGTCGGGGGGTGACCGCGCGAACTTTTCCGGCCGCGCCCGCATCGGACCGTCATGACGGGGCACACCGCGCCGTACGAGGAGTGTGAAGAGTCATGGTGAACACCTACCGGTCGGCTCTGTTCGTGAGTGCGGCCGCGCTGCTGAGCCTGCTGACCGCCTGCGGTGACGGCGGCGACTCCGCGTCCGCGCCGAGGACGCTGCCCGGCACGGCCGCCCCGGCCACCACCGACGGGACGACGGCCGCGTCCTCGGTGGAGCCGACCGCCACAGCCGCGACGCCCTCCCCCGCCACCAGCACGCCCGGCACGCCCGGCAGGAGTGACCGCTGTCACACCTCCGAGCTGGAGGCCACGCTCGGCCGCAACGACCCGGGCGCGGGGCAGGAGAACTTCCCCGTGATCCTGACCAACACCTCGTCCCGTACCTGCATCGTCCACGGCTATCCGGGCGCCGCGTTCGTCGACGCCTCCGGCAGGCAGCTGGGGCCGGACCCGGAGCGCACCCCCGGCACGCCGGCCACCGTGAAGCTGGCGCCGGGGCAGAACGCGTGGTCGGGGATCACGTTCTCCAACCCCGAGATCAGTGGGGCCCGTACCGCCAACCCGGACGCGCTGCTGGTGACCCCGCCGGACGAGCGGGACCCGCTGAAGGTGTCGTGGTCGGCCGGCGAGGTGCCGGTGTCCGGCAACGAGTCCACGGTGTCCGTCACGCCGTTCGACCGGGGCCCCGGCTCCTGACCCGGTAAGGGGGTCTCTTACCCGGGCCTGCTTTCATGGACGGGCACGGCTCGACCACGCTCTAAGGATCACCGCTGAACACCCCGCTCGCCGAAACCCTGTCCATAGCGCTGCTCGCCGCCGTACTCGCCTGGGCCGTCGTCCGCCCCAAGGGCCTGCCGGAGGCGGTGCTCGCCGTCCCGGCGGCGGGGCTGGTGATCGCCACCGGGGCGATCTCCCCGGACCACGCGTGGGCGGAGGTCGAGCGGCTCGGACCGGTGGTCGGCTTCCTGGCCGCGGTGCTGGTCCTCGCCCACTTCTGCGATGTCGAGGGGCTCTTCCGGGCCTGCGGAGCGTGGATGGCCCGCAGCTCCGCGGGGCGCCCCGGCCGACTGCTGACCGCGGTGTTCGCGCTCGCGTCCGCGATCACGGCCGTGCTCAGCCTCGACGCCACCGTGGTGCTGCTGACGCCGGTCGTGCTGGCCACCGCGGCCCGCAGCGGGGTCCGGGCCAAGCCGCACCTCTATGCCTGCGCGCACCTGTCGAACACGGCGTCGCTGCTGCTGCCGGTGTCCAACCTCACCAACCTGCTGGCGTTCGCGGCGAGCGGGCTGAGCTTCACCCGGTTCGCGGCACTGATGGCGCTGCCCTGGCTGGTCGCGATCGGTGCCGAGTACCTGGTGTTCCGGCGCTTCTTCGAGGACGACCTCAAGGCCTCCGCGACCTCGTCCGACACCGGGGAGACGCCCGGGCTGCCGGTGTTCGCGCTCGTCACCGTGGGCTGCACGCTGGCCGGGTTCGTCGTGGCGTCGGCGATCGGCATCGAGCCGGCGTGGGTGGCCCTCGTGGGTGCGCTGGTGCTGGCGGGGCGTGCGCTCGTGCGCCGGCAGGCCACCCCGCTCACGGTGGTGCGGTCCGCCGCTCCGGGGTTCCTGGCGTTCGTGCTGGCGCTCGGCGTCGTCGTGCGCGCGGTCGTCGACAACGGGCTCGCCGACGCGCTGCGGCACGTCCTGCCCGAGGGCTCGGGACTGGTGGCGCTGCTCGGGATCGCCGCACTGGCCGCCGTCCTGGCGAACCTGATCAACAACCTGCCCGCGGTGCTGGTCCTGCTGCCGCTGACCGCCACGGCCGGTCCCGGGGCGGTGCTCGCGGTGCTGATCGGGGTGAACATCGGCCCGAACCTGACGTACGCCGGATCGCTCGCCACCCTGCTGTGGCGGCGGATCGTGCAGCGGCACGGGCACGAGGTCGGGCTCGGGGAGTTCACCCGGCTCGGTCTGCTCGCCGTCCCGGCCGCGCTGGTGCCGGCCACGCTGGCCCTGTGGGTGTCGCTCCAGGTCGTCGGGGTGTGAGCCGGGCGGTCAGCGCCGGTCGCCGTACCCGCCGTAGCCGTATCCGTACCCGTAGCCGCCGCCGTATCCGCTGCCGTACTGGCCGTCCCAGGAGCAGTAGTACCCGTAGCAGGGCATACCGCTGGGGTACGACGGGCTCGTCGGGGTCGGCTGAGCGGTCGACGGACTCGGGGACGGCGTCGGTGAGGCCTTCTTCTTCGTCGGCGTGGGGGTGGGCGTGGGGGTCGCGACGGGGGTCTTCCGCGCGATGTCGCTCTGCGCGTCCCAGTTGACCACCTCCATCTGGAGGTCGGTCTTGGAGGTGTCGAACACCCAGCGCTGGACGGCGATGTCGGCACGGGACTTGAGGACCACGGCGCCTGTGCCGTCGGTGGCGGCGGGTGTCAGGGCCAGGTCCTGGTCCCAGCGCGGCACCAGGTTGCCCTGGAGGGTGAAGTCGTAGCGGATGTTCTTGGTCTCCGCCTTGTCGGCGCCGGTGCACGGGGCCAGCCGCACCGAGTAGCCGAGGTGGGAGTCCAGGCACAGGTCCGGGTCCGCGACGCTGCTCAGCGTTCCGTCCGTCTCGTAGGTCCACTGCTGGTCGGTCTTCGAGGAGCACTTGGTGACCTCGGTCTCCGCGCCCTTGACGGCCTTCTTGCCGACGACGCCTATGCAGAGTCCGGAGTCGACGTTGTGCAGCCGGCCGCGCAGCGTGCCCTCCACGTCCTTGCCGGAGCCGACCCACGAGGAGTCGGAGGAGGACTTGCCCGCTCCGGCGCCCGGCGTCTCGGAGGCCTGGGTGCCGCCGGCCGAGGTGGTGCCGTCCCCACCGCTGAGGACCGACCACAGGACCAGGGGCAGGACGACCAGCCCGCTGACGGTCAGGACCGCGGCGGCGAGGTTGCGGCGGCGGGCGGCGGCACGGCGGGCTTCCTTGCGTGCCGTACGCGAGGGGCAGGCACCACGGGCCGCGCGCGGAGCGGCGGGGGTCACATCGAAGAAGGACTCGCCCGGCACGACGGCGGGCGGAGCCTGCGGCCGCTCAGGCGCCGGAGCCGGCGCCTCCCGCACAGCGGTGCGGAATTCCGCGTAGGCGCGGCCGCCCCACCCGAGGACCGCTTCGGCCAGGGCGACGCCGAGTCCGTCGTTGAACTGCTGGAGCTGGTCGGCGGTGTCGCGGCAGTGCTTGCAGCGGTCCAGGTGTGCGCGCAGATCGGGGTCGACGTCGACGCCACCGCGCCGGTAGGTGACGTCCAGCATCCTGACGTAGCTGCGGCATTCCTGTTCCGGGGCGAGTTCGCGGTGCACATGGAGGCATTCCTCGCGCAACCGCTCCTGGGCCCGGCGCAGTTCGACGCCGGCGTCCTCCTCGTCCAGCCCCAGCAGGGAGGCCGGGACGGACAGCGGTTCGGCCTCGACCTCGCTGTGCCACAGCAGGCAGCGGGCCGACTGGGGAAGCCGCTGGAACGCGCCGGACAGCAGTCGTCGCTCCGCGGGCGGCAGCAGACGGGCCGCGGCGCGGTCCCCGTCCCCGGTCCCGGAGCGCAGCTCGGGGTGGAGCTGTTCACGTCGGTGGTCGCCGTCCCACTCCGCGGCGATCCGGCGCACGGTGACGAGCAGTTGGGGACGCCAGGCGGCCGTCGGCCCGTTCTGCCGCAGGGTCTCACCGAAGAGCCGGGTGAAAGCCGCGGTCGTGAGCATTCCGGCGGACCGCGCGCTGTCGGTGCACAGCCGGGCATAGGCGAAGGCCGCCTCCCAGTGGCGGTCGAGGAGTTCACCGACGGGATGGAGCGCGGGCGCGGCTCCGGTCCACTTCTTCAGCTCAGCGCTGAGTTGTTCGTCCGTGGCGTCGGCATTCACGGCTGCATTCCTCTCGGGGGCATACAAAACCAAGTCCATACCAAGGGGTATGCGGTCCCGACGACGACAGCTCTTGTGAAGCGTGGGGGACGTACGGGAGCGGTCAAGGCGGGCGGATTTTAATGTCTGCACGCCGACAAGGCATAACCTTTGCACAGGTCAGCGAGATGTAACAAGAGATCATTCAGTTTTGTGCATTGCGTGCGCGGCCAGCCCTATTGACGGCTCGTCAATAATTAGAACCGATCCATGACGCCTTATCGACGCCGTTATAGAGAACGATTTTCACCAGGCGTCGGCCCCAACCATTGAACAGCCACTCCACCCCGCGTACAGCAGGTCTACGCACGTCACGCCCCAACCATTGGGCCGCCCGCCCGGTACACGCCGGGCGTCATACCGAATCGCTCCCGGAAGACCCGGTGGAAATGGAAGGGGCTCACGAAGCCCGAAGCCGCCGCGACCCGTTCGACAGGCAGGCCGGTGGCCTCGAGGAGCCGCGCGGCGTGCCGCAGCCGTGCCTCGCGCAGCGCTCGCATCGGGGACTCACCGACCTGGCGGGTGAACAGGTGCGCCAGCCTGGAGGGCGACAGCGAGACGTGCGCGGCCAGCGAGTCCACGGTGTGCGCGGCACCCGGGTCGGCTGCGAGGAGCTCCTGGACCCGGCGGACACGGGGGTCGAGGCCCGGTGCGGGCGTCGGCTCCCGCGCACCGGCGGCCATGAGCAGGACGACCTCCTCCAGGGCGCACAGCGCGAGCTCACGGGCGGCGGTGTCGTGCGCCACGGCGATCCGGTCGTCCGGGACGGCCGCGGACTTCACCGCACCCGGCCGGCGGGCGTCGACGAGCATACGGCGGAACGCCGCCTCGACCCGGTCCCGCGGCGTGGCCGCGGCCGAGGTGACGGCATACACCCCGTCGCCGGTGCCGTAAGGGATCAGCCAGGGCAGCCACGACGGCCGGGCCTGGCAGTGCACCCACCAGAACCGCCAGCGCCGCGCGTCCGGTGCGACGCCGTAGCGGTGCGGGACACCCGGCGCGAGCACGACCAGGTCCCCTGCCGCGGCCTGTGCGGTGGTCGCGCCCTGCCACAGCCTCCCCTGGCCTCCCGTGGTCCAGGTGAACAGCCAACTGGCCGACCCCTGCGGTCGGTTGATGTCATAGCCTCGCGCCTCGTCGAAACGGCCGAGCATCACGAGGCCCGGCGGCGGCGCGGGGACGTCCGGCGCAGCAGTCTCAGGCAGTCCGTCGGCGGTCACGGGCATCCTCCCGGGATGTGGGCCGACCTAGCGTGACATGCGGAGGACACCCGAGCGAGGAGTGGACGCATGACCGTCACAGGCAGCACCCCCATCCTGACCGAGGCCGGGCTGCGGCAGTTCCGGGAGGACGGGTTCACCGTCGTACGGGGGCTGTTCGGATACGACGAGATCGACCGGCTGTGCGGCGAGTTCACGGCACTGCACGCGGCCGGGGCGGTGCCCGGGCACTTCGAACCGCGGGGCGGCACGGATCCGCTGGGTGTGTACCCGCGGGTGATGCAGCCGCACGAGATCAACGCGCGCGCCCGGGACGTGCTGCTCGACGCGCGGTTGCGGGAGGTGCTGGAGACGCTGTTCGACGAGGAGGTACTGGCCGCGCAGAGCATGTTCTACTTCAAGCCGCCGGGAGCACGGGGGCAGGCGCTGCACCAGGACAACTTCTATCTGCGGGTCGAGCCGGGCACGTGTGTCGCGGCGTGGGTGGCCTGCGATGTGATCGACCGGGAGAACGGGGGGCTCGAAGTCGTGCCCGGGACGCACCGGATGGACCTGTTCTGCCCCGAGGAGGCGGACGCGGGGGTGTCGTTCGCGCGGGAGTACGTGCCGCCGCCGGCGGGACTGACGGCGGTGCCGGTCGACATGGCGCCGGGCGATGTTCTGTTCTTCAACGGGAGCCTGGTGCACGGGTCGCAGCCGAATCGCAGCGACGGGCGTTTTCGGCGGTCGTTCATCGGTCACTACGTGGGGCGGTCGGCCGAGCGGATCGGGGAGTACTACCGGACAATGTCGATGCGGGGTGACCGCGTCGCTCTGGCGGAGAGTGAGGGTGCGGGCCCTTGCGGTACGGAGTTCGCACCGCAGGGGGCCCACTAGTCATCTCGCGGCCGCGGGTCGTGGGGGCTGGTCGCGCCCACGCGGCGGTAGCCGCACATCGATACAGCCCCACGCCCCTGAGGCAGGTTCAGTGGCCGGAGATCGGACGTGCCGTGTACGGCTGCTCCAGTTCCTCCATCTCCTTCTCGCTCAGTTCCAGTTCCACCGCCGCCACCGCGTCCTCGATGTGATGCGGCTTGGCGGCGCCCACGATCGGTGCCGCCACCGTGTCCTGGTGCAGCAGCCAGGACAGGGCCACCTGGGCGCGGGGGACGCCTCGGTCGGTCGCGATGCGGGTGACCGCCTCGACGATGGAGCGGTCGCCCTCCAGGTAGAGACGGCCGCCGAAGTTGTCGCCCGCGCTGCGTTCGGTGACGGTGCCCCAGTCACGGGTCAGCCGGCCGCGGGCCAGGGGGCTCCAGGGCAGTGCGCTCACGCCCTGGTCCGCGCACAGGGGCAGCATCTCGCGCTCCTCCTCGCGGTAGAGGAGGTTGTAGTGGTTCTGCATGGACACGAACCTGGTCCAGCCGTGCCGCTCGGCCGTGTACTGCATCTTGGAGAACTGCCAGGCGTACATCGAACTCGCCCCGATGTAGCGCACCTTGCCCGCCTTGACCAGGTCGTGCAGGGCTTCCATCGTCTCCTCGACGGGGGTGTGGGGGTCGTAGCGGTGGATCTGGTAGAGGTCGACGTAGTCGGTGCCGAGACGGCTCAGACTGTGGTCGATCTCCGCCATGATCGCCTTCCGGGACAGTCCGGCGGCGTTCGGCCCGGTCCGCATCCGGCCGTTCACCTTGGTCGCCAGGACGATCTCGTCACGGTTCGCGAAGTCCCGCAGCGCCTTGCCGACGATCTCCTCGCTGGTGCCGTCGGAGTACACGTTGGCCGTGTCGAAGAAGTTGATGCCGGCGTCCAGCGCCTGCCGGATCAGCGGCCTCGACGCCTCCTCGTCGAGGGTCCACTCGTGGACGCCGCGGTCGGGCAGGCCGTAGGTCATGCACCCCAGACAGATCCGCGACACGTCCAGGCCGGTCGAACCGAGCTTCACGTACTGCACCGTTGCTGCTCCCGCCTTCCGGATGGTCATGAAGGGGAGCGTACGGCGTGAGGTGCGCGCGGGGCCCGAGGTGTCAACCGTTCCCGGGACACGGCTCGTCCGTAATTGGTTGAATGACGGGACTTCACCAGAACTCCAAGTCTTCCTCACAACTGAGGCCTCCCTGAAGGGCGTTCACGTGATCCTCAAGGGACGGCTCAGAGAACGCAAAGAGCTCGAAGGCCTGGTGTCGGCCCTGCGAGAGGGGCTGAGCCGGGTGGTGCTGCTGCGCGGTGACGCCGGCGTCGGGAAGACCGCGCTGCTCGACCACGCGGCCTCCGAGGGCGCCGATCTGCGGGTGCTGCGGGTGGCCGGAGTGGAGTCGGAGTCCGGGTTCCCGTTCGCCGCGCTGCACCGGCTGCTGGTGCCGGTGACGGAGGGGCTCAAGGAACCGGGTGCGCTGCCCGTCACCCAGCACGAGGCGCTGCGGGTGGCATGCGGACTGGCCGACGGGCCGGCCCCCGACCGGTTCCTGGTGGGGCTCGCCACCCTCACCCTCCTCGCGGAGGCGGCGAAGCGGCGGCCGGTGCTGGCCTGCGTGGACGACGCGCAGTGGCTGGACGACGAGTCCCTGGCGGTGCTCGCGTTCGTGGGCCGGCGGGTGCACGCGGAGGGTGTCGGGCTGCTGTTCGCGGCGCGGACGGGGTTCGAGGCGCCCGCGGGACTGCCCGTCACCGAAGTCGCCGGTCTGGAGGAGCCGTTCGCCCTGGAGCTGCTGCGGGAGACGGTCGCCGGACCGCTCGACGCACGCGTCGCGGCACGCATCGTGGCGGCGACACAGGGCAACCCGCTCGCACTGGCCGACCTCGGCCAGGAGCTGACCGCCGACCAGCTCTCCGGCTCGCTCGCACTGCCCGAACCGCTCCCCGTGGGGGGCCGGTTGGAGGCGCACTACCTGCGGCGGGTGCGTGCGCTGCCGGCACCCTCACAGATGTGGCTGCTGCTCGCGGCCGCCGAGCCCGGCGGCGACCTCGGCTATGTCACGGGGGCCGCGCGACGGCTGGGGATCGGGCCCGAGGCTTCCGGTCCGGCGGAGGCGGCACGGCTGGTGGTGGTGCGTTCCACGGTGGAGTTCCGGCATCCGCTGGTGCGCTCCGCGGTCTACAGCGGAGCCACCAGTGTCGAGCGGGGGCGAGCCCACGAGGCGCTGGCCGAGGTCACCGACCGCCCGGCGGACACCGACCGGCGAGCCTGGCATCTCGCCGCGTCCGCGATCGGTCCGGCCACCGCCGTGGCCGCGGAGGTGGAGCGCGCGGCCGACCGGGCGGGTGCCCGGGGCGGTTTCACGGCCCGGGCCACCTTTCTGACCCGGGCGGCCGAACTGACGCCGGAGGGCGGGCTGCGCGCCGGACGGCTGCTCGCCGCGGCCGAGGCCGCGCTGGCCGCCGGGGCGGCGCTGCAGGCGGAGGCGCTTCTCGACGCGATCGACATCGGGTTCCTGGACGACACCGAGCAAGGGCGGGCGCTGCTGGTCCGCGCCCATGCGGTGTTCGCCCTCGGTGACGCCGGATCGTTCGCCCTGGCTCCGGCGCTCTGCCTGCGTGCCGCGCGGGCCCTCGCCGACCGGGCCCCGGACCTCGCCCGCGAGGCTCTGCTGCGGGCGGTCGACCGGGCCATCACCGCGGAACACCTCATCCGCGACACCACGGTGGCCGAGATCGCCCGCACCATCGACGACCTGCTGCCGCGCACCGCCGACGCCACCGGATCCGACCTGGTGCTACGGGCGTTCGCCGTCCTCGTCATCGACGGCTACGAGGAAGCGGTGCCGCACATGCGGCGCGCCCACGCGTACGTGCTGAACTCCGGCACCCCCGACGAGGAGGTGCTGCGCACCTATCTGCCCACCGTCACGCTGTCGATGATGCTGTGGGACGAGCAGGCGCAGAGCGCCGTGATGGAGCGAGCCGCGGACGTCGCCCGTCGTACCGGCGCCCTGTTCCAGCTGGACAGCGCCCTGTACTGCACCGTCATGCACGAGACGATCCTGGGCCAACTCGCCACGGCCGACGACGCGTTCACCCAGGGCCACCAGATCCGCACGGCGATGGGCGCCACCGAGGACCTCTGGGAGCTGTACCGCCATCCGGAGCTGCTGGCCTGGCGCGCCGAGACGACGGATCTGGAAGCGGTCCTGCGTGGGTCGATGGAGGCCGGCACCTGGCTGGGCAACGGCGCGGTCGAGTCCATCGCCCGGATCGGCATGGTGATCCTGGCCCTGGGGCAGGGCGACTACGCCCGGGCCCGCACCATCACCCACGAACTGACCGGGCACGACCTGATCGGCTTCCACTCCCGGCTGCTCCCCCCGCTGATCGAGGCGGCCGTCCGCTGCGGCGACCGTGTCCTGGCCACCTCGACCCTGGGTGTCCTCGCCGCCCGGGTCGCGGCCACCGACACCCCGTGGAGCCGCGGTCTGCTGGCGCGCTGCCAGGCCCTGCTCGCCACCGCGGACGACGCCGAAGCCCTGTACCGCAGGTCGATCGCCCTGCTGTCCGGCACCCGGGCCCGGGCCGACCTCGCCGTCACCCACCTTCACTACGGCGAGTGGCTGCGCCGCCGCAAGCGCCGCAAGGACGCCCGTGAACAGCTGCGTACCGCCTGGGAGTTGTTCGACGGGATGCGTGCCACGGCGTACGCGGGCCGGGCGGCCCAGGAGCTGGCCGCGACCGGCGAGAGCCCGGGCCGGGCGACGGCCGGAAGGACGGGTGCGCTCACCCCGCAGGAGCTCGCCATCGCCCGGCTCGCCCGCGGCGGCGCGACCAACGCCGAGATCGCCGCGCAGCTGTTCATCAGCGCGAGCACCGTCGACTACCACCTGCGGAAGATCTTCCGGAAGCTCGACGTACGGTCCCGGCGGCAGTTGAGGGAGACACCCGGACTCTGAGGCCGGTCACGACTACGCGCTCCACGGGGTTCGGCACCACCGTCGGTCGAACGAGGATCAGGGCGTCGGACAACGTCTCGCAGACGGGAGCGCTCCCATGCCGTACGTCACCGCAGCCGACGGGGCCGAGATCTTCTACAAGGACTGGGGCCTGGGCCGGCCCGTGGTGCTCAGCCACGGCTGGCCGCTGAACTCCGACAGCTGGGAGGCCCAACAGCTCTTCCTGGCTTCCCACGGGTTCCGTGTCATCGCCCACGACCGGCGCGGGCACGGCCGTTCCACCCAGACGTGGACCGGCAACGAGATGAACACCTACGCCGACGACCTCGCCACCCTGATCGACACGCTCGACCTTCGGGACGTGACCCTGGTCGGCTTCTCCACGGGTGGCGGCGAGGTCGCCCGCTACGTGGGCCGGCACGGCACCAGCCGTATCGCCCAGCTGGTGCTCGTCTCCGCCGTACCGCCGTTCATGCTCAGGACCGACGACAACCCCGGCGGCGTGCCGATCGAGGTGTTCGACGGGATCCGCGCCGGTTCGCTCGCCGACCGGTCTCAGCTGTACCGGGATCTGGCCGACGGACCGTTCTTCGGCAACAACCGGCCCGGCGCCGATGTCTCCCAGGGCGCTCGGGACGCCTTCTGGCGACAGGGACTCCAGGCCGGGCACCGGAACGCCTACGAGTGCGTCGCGGCCTTCTCCGCGACCGACTTCCGCCCCGACCTGGACGCGTTCGACGTACCGACGCTGGTGGTCCACGGCGACGACGACCAGGTCGTCCCCTTCGAGGTGGGCGGCAAGGCGTCGGCGGCGCGGATCAAGAACTCCACGCTGAAGGTCTACGCGGGCGCCCCGCACGGCATCACCGACACGCACAAGGACCAGCTGAACGCCGACCTGCTGGACTTCCTCAACTCCTGACCCCGGAAGGAATCCCCAAGGCATGGTCTCCGAAAGCCACTCCCGCCGTCGCGTCCTCGGCGGTCTCGTCGCGGCGGGCGGTGCGCTCACCGTCGGCACCGCGGCGACGCCCGCCTCGGCCGCCTCCGGCACCAGACCGACCGTCGTGCTCGTGCACGGCGTGTTCGCCGACGCGTCCGGCTGGAACGAGGTCAGTGCCCGTCTGCTCAAGGCGGGTTACGACGTCATCGCCCCGGCCAATCCGCTGCGTGACCTCGCCGGTGACGCGGCCTACGTCTCCAGCGTCGTCGCCACGTTCCCCGGCCCCGTCATCCTGGTCGGCCACTCCTACGGCGGCGAGGTCATCACCAACGCCGCGCTCGCCAACCCGAACGTCAAGGCACTCGTCTACGTGGCCGCGTTCGCCCCCGACAAGGGCGAGACCGCGCTGGACCTGGCGGGACAGTTCCCCGGCAGCCAGCTGCCGAGCGCGCTGGTCACCCGGCCCTACCCGATACCCGGCAGCAGCGATCCCGGCATCGACGGCTACATCGATCCGGCGAAGTTCCACGACGTCTTCGCCCAGGACCTGCCGCGCTCGCTGACCCGGGTGATGGCGGTCTCCCAACGCCCCGGCAGCATTGGCGGGTTGGGCTCCCCCAGCGGCGTACCGGCGTGGAAGTCCCTGCCGTCGTGGTACGTCGTCGCCGGCGCCGACCGGGTCATCCCGCCCGCCGTGCAGCGGTTCATGGCCGAGCGCGCCGGCAGCAGAGTCGTCGAGGTCAAGGGGGCTTCGCACGTCGTGATGATGTCGCGCCCGGACACCGTCGTCCGGCACATCGAGGCCGCGTACCGCGCCACCCGCTGACACCCTCTGACACCCGTGAAGGAGGCGCCATGAGCGCTCCGGACACCATCGTCCTCATCCACGGCTTCTGGGTCACCCCACGGAGCTGGGAGCAGTGGGCCGCCCACTACGAGAAGCGCGGCTACCGCGTACTCACCCCCGCCTACCCCGGCTTCGAGGCGGAGGTCGAGTCGCTCAACGCCGATCCGACACCGATCGAGAAGGTGACGGTCCCACAGATCATCGACAGTCTGGAGACCCTGGTCCGCGGCCTGGACCGGCCACCCGTTCTGATCGGCCACTCCGCCGGGGGCGTCTTCGTCCAGCTGCTGCTCGACCGGGGGTTCGGGGCGGCGGGGGTCGCCCTCAACTCGGCGCCCACGGAAGGCGTCGCGGTGGTGCCGCTGACCCAGATCAAGGCGGCGTTCCCCGTACTGAGGAACCCCGCCAACCGGCACCGCGCGGTCGGCCTGACCTTCGAACAGTGGCACTACGCCTTCACCAACACGTTCCCGGAGGAGGAGTCCCGCGCTCTGTACCAGCGCTACGCGGTCCCCGCGTCCGGGAGCATCTTCTGGGACAGCGCCCTGGCGACGCTGCGGCCGGGCCACCAGAGCACGTACGTGAACTACCGCAACGACGACCGCGCGCCCTTGTTGTTCGTCTCGGGCGAGCAGGACCATCTGATGCCGCCCAAGGTGCAGCAGTCCAACGCCAGGCACTACACATCGCACACGATCACCGAGGTCAGGGAGTTCGCGGGCCGCCCGCATCTGCTGCCCGCCGCAGCCGGCTGGGAGGAGGTCGCCGACTACGCCCTCGACTGGGCCGTGTCGCACACCGAATAGCCCACCGTCCGGGGCGGTTGTCGCATGCCGTCCCGGACCTCCGGAAGGGACCGTCGTATGACCGAGATCCGTATCACGCACATCGGCGGTCCGACCACATTGATCGAGGTCGACGGCCGGCGGCTGCTGACGGATCCGACGTTCGATCCGCCCGGTCGCCGCTACTCCTTCGGCTGGGGCACCTCCTCGCGCAAGACCGCGGGGCCGGCCGTACCGGCCGCCGAACTCCCGCCGCTGGACGCGGTGTTGCTCACGCATGACCATCACGCCGACAACCTGGACACGGCCGGACGCGCCCTGCTGCCTAGGGCGGACGTCGTGCTGACGACACCGTCCGGAGCCCGTCGGCTGGGCGGCAACGCCCGCGGACTCGACCCGTGGACGACGTGGCGCCTCCAGACACCGGGCCGCCCCACCATCGAGGTCACGGCCACCCCGGCCCGCCACGGCCCCCGCTTCTCCCGCCCCGTCGTCGGCGAGGTGACCGGCTTCGCGCTGAGCTGGCAGGGGCAGGAGCACGGCGCGCTGTGGATCTCGGGCGACACGGTCCTGTACGACGGGGTGCGCGAGGTCGCCCGCCGGCTGGACGTGGGGACCGCCCTGCTGCACCTGGGCGGTGTGCGTTTCCCGGTGACCGGACCGGTCCGCTACACGATGACCGCGGCCCGGGCGGTGGAGCTGTGCGGCCTGCTGCGCCCCCGCACCGTGCTGCCCGTCCACTACGAGGGCTGGTCGCACTTCCAGGAGGGCCGGCGGACCGCGGAGAAGCTGCTCGCCGAGGGCCCGCAGGTGCACTGGCTGCCCATCGGCACGCCTTGGCGGCTCACGGTCTGATCAGGTCCAGCGCCTGCTCCCACGGGAACTCGGCCCCCGGCTCCCCCGCGAAGGGCGGACCGAACCGCACGCCCATCCCCCGCAGCCGTATCAGGCTGTCCTGGTAGGCGGGATGGGCGGCCAACGCGTCGGCCACGCACGGCAGTACGGCGATGGGGACGCCGAGGCCCGACGCCTCGCACAGGGTGCCCACGGCGAGGGTGTCGCCCAGACCGGCCGCCCATTTGTTGACGGTGTTGAACGTGGCGGGCGCGACCACCACGGCGTCCGGTGGCGGGAAGGGGCGCGGGTCGGCGGGGCTGCGCCAGGCGGAGCGGATCGGACGGCCGGCCTGGGCCTCGACGGCGGCGGTGTCGAAAAAGCCGTTCATCGCGACGGGCGTGGCGATGACCCCGATCTCCCAGCCCTCTTCCTGGGCAGCGGTGATGAGTTCGCCGACGCCCGCGGCGATCCCGGCGGCGCAGACGACGACGTAGAGGAAGGATTTCCCGGCCTGTTCGGTCATCCGCCGACCCTACTGAAGCGGGAAGGTCTCCCCACGCTCGGTCTCGGGCCGCGGGCCGAGAACACGGCGTTCCTTCTCCTCGATCGGTACGTCGTTGATACTGGCCTCGCGCCGGGTCATCAGCCCGTGTTCGTCGAACTCCCAGAGCTCGTTGCCGTACGCGCGCCACCACTGGCCGTCGGCGTCCCGGCACTCGTACTGGAAGCGGACGGCGATGCGGTTGCCGTCGAAGGCCCACAGGTCCTTGCGCAGTGCGTAGTCCTGCTCTCGCGCCCACTTCGCGGTGAGGAACTCGACAATCTCCGCGCGGCCGGTGACGAAGGTGTCGCGGTTGCGCCACACCGAGTCCTCGGAGTACGCGAGCGCCACCTTGTGCGGGTCCCGGGTGTTCCAGGCGTCCTCGGCGGCCTGCACCTTCCGCGCCGCGCTCTCCCGGGTGAAGGGCGGCAGGGGTGGACGGTCGGTCATGTCATCCTCCGTGGCCAGAAAGGGAGAACGTGCGTTCTCCCGCTTGGCTGCTACCGTAAGAGAACGCACGTTCTCACGTCAAGGAGTGACCCAGAATGGACAGCGCGACCGCCCGGGAACAGGCACTGGACGCCGCCGAGGAGCTGTTCTACGGCCGGGGCATCCAGTCCGTCGGCATGGACGACATCCGCGGCGCGTCGGGCGTCTCGCTCAAGCGGCTGTACCAACTCTTCCCCGCGAAGGAACAGTTGGTGGAGGCCTACCTGGAACGCCGTGACGTGCGGTGGCGGGGGCGGCTCGCGCAGTACGTCGAGAGCGGCGAGGACCCCCGGGAGCGGATCCTCGCCGTCTTCGACTGGCTGGAGCGGTGGTTCGGGGAGGAGGGGTTCCGCGGGTGCGCGTGGATCAACTCCTACGGGGAACTGGGCGCGACGTCGAGCCGGGTGACGGCCCAGGTGCGGGCGCACAAAGGGGCGTTCCGCGCCTACCTCGCCGCTCTCGTGGCGGACGCGGGGCTCCCGGACGCCCTGGCCGGCCGGCTGTTCCTGCTGGCCGAGGGGGCGATGGTCACGGCCGGTATCACCCGGAGCACCGAGCCGGCCAGGGAGGCGCGGGAGGCGGCCCGGTCACTGATGGACCTCGCCCGGCCATGACGGCCGCCCCCGCAGGGATCCCCCGTTGCGGGTGATCAGCCGGACGTCTTGATGGCCCCGACGGGACAGGCCCTGGCCGCCTCGCGCACCATCGGGTCGCCGGCGCCGCCCTCCCGGCCGGGCAGCAGTTCGCTGAATCCGTCGTCGTCCTGGGTGAACACGCCCGGAGCGGCCAGGGCGCACTGGCCGGCCCCGATGCAGACGTCCTTGTCGATGTCGATGTGCATGGGCGGAGCCTCTTACCAGGTCACGGGGAGTTCCAGCATCCCCTGGATGGTGTCGCCGGGCTTGAAGGGGATCTCGTCCGCCGGAGCGGCCAGGCGCAGCGTGGGCAGCCGCTCCAGGAGGGTGCGCAGGGCGATCTCCATCTCCGCGCGGGCCAGGTTCTGCCCCAGGCACTGGTGGATGCCGAAGCCGAATCCGACGTGATGGCGGGCGGAACGGTGCCAGTCGAGGCTGTCCGGGGCGGGGTAGACGTTCTCGTCGCGGTTGATGACCGAGGTCGAGAACACCACGCCGTCGCCGGACCGGATCGTCGCCCCGGCGAGTTCGATGTCCTCGACCGCCATCCGCAGGAGTCCGTCCGCGATGGACAGCAGGCGCATCAACTCCTCCACGGCGGTGGGCAGGAGAGTCGCATCGGCCCGCAACTCGGCGAGCCGGTCGGGGTGTTGCAGGAGGGTGTAGGTACCGAGCGAGATCATGTTCGCGGTGGTCTCGTGCCCGGCGACCAGCAGGATCGTCGCCAGGGCGATCAGTTCCCCGCGGTCCACGGCGCCCTCGTGGACAAGTTCGTCCAGCACGCCGTCGCCGGGCTCGCGGTCCCGCCGCTTGCGGTCGATCAGCTCCTCGAAATACGCGTCCAGCCGGTCGCGCGCGTCCCGGGTGTCGGCGGCCGTCGGCCCGCGCAGCAGCCGGCGCGACTGCCCCTCGAAGAAGTCGTGATCGGCGTACGGGACACCGAGGAGGGCGCAGATCACCGTCGAGGGCACGGGCAGCGCGAAGGCGCTCACCAGTTCCGCCGGCGGCCCCTGTTCGATCATCACGTCGAGTCGCTCGTCCACGATCCGCTGGATCTGCGGGCGCAGTCCGGCGGCGCGTTTGAGCGTGAAGCTGGGGATCATCCTGCGGCGCTGGGCCTGGTGCTCGGGATCGTCGTAGCCCAGCAGCGCGGCCTTCCGGTCCTTGACCGCCGCGAAGCGTTCGGTGGGGGCCGGGAAGTCGGGGTGGGTGCGGTCGGTGGACAGCCGTCGGTCGGCGAGCAGGTCGCGGGCGAGTGCGTGTCCGGTCACCAGCCAGGCAGGACGGCCGTCGTAGAGCCGGATGCGGGTCAGTGGGCGGGAGGCGCGCAGCGGGGCGTAGGCGGCGGGCGGGTGGTAGGGGCAGGTCCGGTCCTGGGGGAAGGCGACGGGTTCCGTTTCCGTCATGGAAGACCTCGCAGACGAAGGATGCCTGTGCACGTACCCTCATTGGATGCCCCAGGCATCTAGTTGTGGGACGGCAAGTCCGGCCAGATCCCCCGGATGCGCGATCTGGCCGGGGATCGCCCTCGTAATTCGGTTGTCGCCGGCCCCCGGCCGCCCTCAGAATCCGGCCATGTCCACCTTCGATGTCCTTCTGCCGCTGACCGCCGCCGTTCGTCCGGTGCGGTTCCAGCAGCAGTCCGGCCGACCGTGGGGACCGACGCTTCCCACGTCGTGACCGCCGCGCTCGTCGCGGGGCTGCTCGCGGGCTACGGCATCGCCGTGCCCGTCGGCGCGGTCGCGACCTACCTCGTCTCCCTCACCGCCCGTACCTCGCTGCGCACCGGGGTCTGTGCCGCGCTCGGCGTCGCGACCGCCGACGGGCTGTACGCCCTGGTGGCCGCGCTGGGGGGCTCCGCCCTCGCCGCCGCCCTGCGTCCGGCGCTCGGGCCGCTGCGCTGGGCCTCCGCCCTGCTGCTGCTCGCGTTGGCGGTACGGGGTGCGGTCATCGCCGTACGGCAGTACCGCGGCCGTCGGCTCACCACCCGCACCGACCCGCCTCCCCCGACCCCCGCGCGGGCGTATCTGGCGCTGCTCGGGATCACCCTGCTCAACCCGACCACCGTGGTCTACTTCGCGGCCCTGGTCCTCGGCACCCGCACCACCGACCCGGTGCGCCCCCTGGAACAGGGTGTGTTCGTCGTGGCGGCCTTCCTCGCCTCCGCGAGCTGGCAGCTGCTGCTGGCCGGGGGCGGCGCACTGCTCGGCAGGGTGCTGACCGGCAGACGGGGGCGGCTGGTGACGGCCGTGGTGTCGAGCGGCGTGATCATGGGGCTGGCCGTGCGGATGATGCTGCCGTCGTGACCGTCACGGTGCGAAGGCGCGGGCGACGGCGAGGCTGTCCTCGTAGACGTGGTGGCGCACGATCAGTCCGTCCTCGACGGTCAGGTGCAGGGCGAACCTGGCGCGATAGGGACGCCCCGTCGCCCGGGCGGTCTGCCGGATCTCGCCGAGGACCACCGCGTCGGCGCCGTCGACGAGGATGCGCTCGATCTCGGTGGCCGCCTGACCCGGGAGGTGATGGGCCGCCAGTTCGCGGTAGTGGGCGGCGGCGTCCGCCCGGCTGGAGCGGGGCCGGATCCACGGGGTGGCGGGGCTGCCGTGCTCGTCCTGCGGCCAGTTCAGCTTCCAGTCGCCCCGGTCGGCGTAGAGCTCGGCGATCCGCTCCGGGTCGCCCGCGCCGATGCGCCGCAGCAGTTCCTCGGTCACGGCACGGGTCGTCGCGGTGGTGGCGGTGGTGGTCATCGCTGTTCCTCTCCTTCGGCCGGGTCTCACTGTGCCCGCGGGGACCGGCCGTGCGCGATTACCTCCGAGGTCATGAAGCCCGATCGAACCCGAACCTCCGGAACGGATGAATCCCCGGGGCTCCGGTGTTGAGGCACGATGGCAGTCAGCAAGCCGTAGGACACGACGACGATGGGACGGATGCCATGCCTCTCGAGGGCGAGTACGAACCCAGTCCTACCGGGTGGGTGCGCGACCAGGTGGAGCTGTACGAGGGCTCCGGCGGCACCAAGGGCACCACTCTGCAGAACACGGGGATGCCCGTCATCATCCTGACCACCCTGGGTGCCAGGAGCGGCAAGATCCGCAAGACTCCGCTGATGCGGGTCGAGCACGACGGGCGGTACGCCGCCGTCGCCTCACTGGGCGGGGCACCCAACCACCCGGTCTGGTACCACAACGTCAAGGCCGATCCCCGGGTGGAGCTCCAGGACGGGCCGGAGAAGCGGGACATGACCGCCCGCGAGGTCACCGGCGCCGAGAAGGCCGAGTGGTGGGAGCGCGCGGTGGCGGCCTATCCGCCGTACGCCGACTACCAGAAGAACACGGACCGGGAGATCCCGGTCTTCGTGCTCGAACCGGCCGCCACGGACTGATCCGGACGTGCGGCCCGCCCTCGAATAAAAATCTTGCGCGGGTACGCATGAAGCTCCACCCGCCGGGCACCTGAGCCTCAGGCCCCGCCGCGTTCCCCCGTCGCGGCGGGGCTTTCCCGTGCCTCCCGGGCGGGCCGGTCGGTGATGTCCAGGAAGATCTGGTCCGTCTCGGGGAAGGTGGCGGCGACCGACCGCTTGATACGGACGGCGACCTCCTCGACCCGTTCGCTGTCGAGGCCCGGCATCAGGTCGACCCGGGCGGCCACCAGGCAGGACTCCAGCCCCGTCTGCATCGTGAACAGCGCCTCCACGCTGTCGATCTCGGGCTGCGCGGCCAGCAGGGACCGGATCCGGTCGCTGGTCTGCGGGTCGGCGGCGGCGCCGATCAGCTGGTCGCGTGCGTCGCGGCCCAGCCGGTAGGCGACGAAGACGAGCAGCGCCCCGATCGCCAGCGACGCGGACGCCTCCCACACGACCTCCCCGGTGATCATGTGCAGGGCCATGCCCACCATGGCGAGAGTGACGCCGAGCACCGCCGTGCCGTCCTCGGCGATCACCGTGCGCAGGGCCGGGTCGCGCAGGCCGTCGCCGGCGCCCCCCTGCCGCTGCATCTGATACAGCGCCCGCACCAGGGAGGCGCCCTCGGCGAGGAGGGCGACCCCGAGCACGACCAGGCCCGCGACGTAGCCGCTGAGCTTCTCCTCGGCGCCGCCGCGCAGGGCCTCGATGCCCTGGAAGAAGGAGAAGCAGCCGCCCATGACGAAGATGCCGACGGCGGCGAGCAGCGACCAGAAGTAGCGCTCCTTGCCGTAGCCGAAGGGGTGGCGCCGGTCGGCGGGGCGGCGGCTGCGGCGCAGCGCGGCGAGGAGGAAGACCTCGTTGAGGCTGTCGGCCACGGAGTGGGCCGCCTCCGACAGCAGGGCCGGCGAGTGCGCGACCAGGCCGCCGACGGCCTTGGCGACCGCGATCACCAGGTTGGCGAGCAGCGCGACCAGGACGGTGACCCGTGTCCGCCGGTCGGCCTTGGTTTCGGAGTTTTCGGTGGATGTCCCGCTCACCTTCGCCGACTGCCCCCGGCAGGGCGGCTCACACGCCGAAATCTGGGAACGCGGTGGGGAGAGTGCCCGCAAGGCAGGAGGCAGCATGAGCGGCAACCGCGCGTACGGCAACAAGACGTTCAAGCGGTCCAAGGCCCATTTCACCGATCGCGTCACCGCGGACGGCCGCGACGGATGGCCCGTGGAGGCGGGCCGCTACCGGCTGGTCGTCAGCCGGGCCTGTCCGTGGGCGAGCCGGTCCCTGGTGTCGCGGCGGCTGCTCGGCCTGGAGAACGCCCTGTCACTGGCCGTCGCGGACCCGATCCAGGACGACCGCAGCTGGCGCTTCACCCTCGATCCGGACGACCGCGACCCGGTCCTCGGCATCCGCTTCCTGAGCGAGGCCTACGACCGGCGCGAGCCCGGCCACCCCGGCGGGGTGAGCGTGCCCGCGCTCGTGGACGTGCCGAGCGGCAAGCTGGTCACCAACGACTACCAGCAGATCACCCTGGACCTCGCCACCGAGTGGACGGCCCTGCACCGGGACGGCGCCCCGGACCTGTACCCGAGGGCGCTGCGCGACGAGATCGACAGCGTGATGGCGGACGTCTACGAGGACGTCAACAACGGTGTGTACCGGGCGGGCTTCGCCACGGAACAGGAGGAGTACGAGGAAGCCTGCGCGGGCGTCTTCAGGCGCCTGGAGCTGCTGACGCCGCGGCTGGCCCGGCAGCGCTATCTGGTCTGCGACACGATCACCGAGGCGGACATCCGGCTGTTCACCACGCTGGTCCGCTTCGACGCCGTCTACCACGGTCATTTCAAGTGCAACCGCTGGAAGCTGACGGAGAACCAGGTGCTGTGGGGTTACGTCCGCGACCTCTACCAGACGCCGGGCTTCGGTGACACGGTCGATTTCGACCACATCAAACGGCACTACTACCAGGTGCACTCCGGGATCAACCCGACCGGCATCGTGCCGCTCGGCCCGGACACGGAGGGCTGGCTGACCGCGCACCACCGCGAGGAGCTGGGCGGCCGGCCGTTCGGCGACGGGACACCGCCGGACCCGGTGCCGGACGACACTGACCGGCACTGACCGACACGAACACAGGAGACATACATGGCCAAGAAGAAGAAGTTGAAGCTCCCCCTCTTCTACAAGCCCGTCGGGTTCGCGCTGGGCTGGTCGAGCGGTGCGCTGGCGGGCCTCGCCTTCCAGAAGACGTGGAAGGCGATACGGCACGAGGACGACGCACCCGACGCGCTGGACCGGGATCGCGGCTGGGGGGAGATCCTGCTGGCCGCGGCCGTCCAGGGAGCCATCTTCGCGGTGGTGCGCAGCGCGGTGGACCGCGGTGGCGCGAAGGCCATCGAGCGGTCCACCGGCGTATGGCCGGCCGACGACAAGGGCGGCCGGGACTGACGTCAGCCTTGTTTGGGCGCCGTCGGCGGGACACAGCGCAGAGTGAAGGAGTGTCCCGCCGGGTCGGCGTAGCCGCGTTCCTCGTGCGGGCCGGAGGCGTCCTTCGTCTCCAGGGGCCGCCCGCCGAGCCCGACGATCCTGCGCTCGGCCTCGTCCAGGTCCTCGACGACGAAGTCGATGTGGGCCTGGAGGGAGTTCTCGGGGCGCGGCCAGCTCGGCGGCGTCGCGTTCATGTCCCGGCGGAACGCCAGCCGGGTCCCGCCGGCGCCCAGGATCTCCACGCGGTTGGCGCTCTCGTGGGTCTCCTCGGCCTCCAGCAGCTCCTTGTAGAACTCGGCGAGCTTCTCCGGCTCGGCGCAGTCGAGCACCACGAGGCCTGCTTTGACCAGTGCCATGTCTCCTCCGAACGGTTCGGGGCGCGGAACGTTCCTGTCCCGCCGCCCTCCACCTCACGGATATCCCGAACCGTCAGGTTCAGTCGGCGACCAGCCACTTGCCGTCCCGCATCAGCTCGCGTCCGGCGAGCTCGTTGGCCTCGCGCCAGGCCTGCACCCGGGTCGGCAGGACCCTGAAGTACAGGTAGGGCGTGGCGAGTTCACGCGGCTCGAAGCCGGTGGCGGCCGCGAAGCGGTCGGCTTCCTCGTCGCCCAGCTCGGCGGCGGTGAACGTCTCGACCGTGCCCTCGATCATCACGACGTCCCGGGTCGGCCCGAGGCCGAGGCGGGTCCTGCCGGTCGCCTTCAGGTTCCGGCCGGTGGGACTGGTGGCCGGGGTGGCCAGGAGCAGGGTCGAGCCGTCCCAGCGGAAGGACAGCGGCACGAGGAACGGCACTCCCCCGTCGGCGTCCGCGGTGGCGACCCACACGTCCTCGTCGTGCTCCAGGCGGTTAAGAGTGTCCTGCTTGCGCTGCTCGGCGGGGCGTGCGGGCGGGTTGGTCATGGGTGAACGCTCTCCTGTCGGGGCGGTGTTGACGGACGTACCCAGTGTGACCCGAGGGGCCTCGCGCTGGTCGCCGATCTCCGCGAGTCGGGCCGCCGCCGCGCTCAGCAGCATGTCCAGGGCCGCCGGGTAGGAGCTGCGCGGCATGTCGGTCACGAGGTGGCGGGCGGTCGCGGCGATGTGCGGGTGGGTGTCGGCGGGCAGCTTGGCGTACGTCGTCCGCCACACGGTCGCCTCCGCGTCCCGGGCCGGCTTCGGCAGCGCGGTGCTCGCCGAGTCGAGGGCGGCGAAGGCGAGGGCCTGGTCGACGAAGGCGTGGTAGATCCGCACCGCGTCGGCGTCGGGGAAGCCCGCGTCGCGCAGCACGCCGAGGATGGTCTCGACGGCCTGGATCTCGTGAGCGCGGCCGGTGACCCGGTGCGAGCTGAGCACCGCCGCGCGGGGGTGGGCGAGCGCGCCCGCGTGCATGCGCAGGCCGAGGTCGCGCAGGTCGGCGCGCCAGTCGCCGGTGGGGCGCCAGATGCGCAGGGTCCGGCCGATGAGTTCGTCGGCGACGGCCAGCATCAGGTCGTCGGTGTGCCGGAAGTAGCGGTACAGCGAGCTGGGGTCCGCGCCGAGGGCGTGCCCGAGGCGGCGCACCGAGAGGGCGTCGGCGCCGTGCTCCTCGATCAGCCTGAGCGCCGTCTCGACGATCAGCTCCTCGGACAGGACGACGCCCTGTTTGGTGGGGCGCCTGCGCCGCCGGGCGGCGGGCGGGACGACGCGGTCACTCATGGGTGCCTCCGTGGGCCGTGGTCGCCGGCTCGTGGCCGCACCTTATGACAACACCGTTGACCTGTTAACCCCCGGGACAGTTTCATATCGGCTCACCGGGGCCTGTCAGGCCCCCCGCTGCGAGCGGAGAACCGGCCATGCCCGACCACGCCCCCTCCACAGGGCCCACCCTGCGCAAGTCCCTCGGCGTCCTCGACGGCGTCGCCATCGCCGCCTCCAGCACGGCCGCGACCACCAGCATCGGCATCGGGCTCGGTGTCACGGCCGGGGTCGTCGGACTGCATCTGCCGGCGATCATGCTGCTGGCGTTCCTGCCGGTCCTCGGCATCGCCGGCGCCTACTCCCGGCTCAACCGCGTCGAGCCCAACGCGGGCAACGGCTATGTGTGGGTGGGCCGTTCACTCAGCCCCTGGCTCGGCTTCATGGTCGGCTGGGTGAACATCGTGGCCACGGTGGCCTTCCTCGCCTACACCACCGCCGTCACCGGCTCGGCACTGATCCAGTTGGCGGGCGAGGCCGGACTGCACCGGCTGGGCGGCCTCGCACTGGACCCGGGGTCGACGGCGCAGACGACCGCGCTGGGCGTGTTCGTCCTGGTCGCGGTCACACTGACCGCCGTCACAGGGGTGCGGACCGCGGCCCGGCTGCAGGGCGGACTGCTGGTCTTCGAGTACGTCGTCCTGCTGGGCTTCTGCGGATACGGCATCGTCACCGGCCCGCACCCCTTCAGCCTGAGCTGGTTCGACCCGTTCGCGATCCCGTCGGCGACGGCGCTGGCACAGGGCATGCTGCTGTCGGTGTTCTGCTACTGGGGCTTCGAGAGCGCGTTCAGCGTGTCGGAGGAGGTGCGCGACCCGCGGGACGCGTCCCGCGCCGGACTCACCACCCTGGTGACCATGCTGGTGCTCTTCCTGCTCGGTTCGGTCGCGTTCCAACGGGTGCTGTCCGAAGAGGAGTTGGCGGGGCACGGGGCCGAGGGGCTGGCGTACTTCGGCGACCGGCTCGCCTCGCAGCCGCTGGCCGCGCTGCCCCTGGTGGCGCTCATGTTCTCGGCGGTGGCCTCGCTCCAGGCCGGTGTGATCCCGACGGCTCGGGGGATGTTCGCGATGAGCCGGGACCGCACCCTCGGCCCGGTGTGGTCCAAGGTCAGCTCCCGGTACGGGACCCCGGCCGCCGGGACCGTGCTGATCGGCGCCCTGGCGGCGGGGGTCGCGGCCCTCGCCCTGGTCATCCCGCGGCTCGCGGACATGATCATGGCGACGGTGAGCGCGGTCGGCATCGTGGTCGCCCTGTCGTACGCCCTGACTGCCCTCGCGGCGGCGGTCCGCTTCCGCTCACTGCTGCGCGAGGACTGGAGACAGGGCGTCCGGGCCGTGGTGCTGCCCACCCTGAGCGCACTGGCCCTGCTCGGCCTCGGCGGCTATCTCGGCTGGTCCTTCTACACCTCCACCGACCACTTCGAACTCAGCGCGGACAACGGCTGGTTCCTGCTCAGCACTCCCCTGGCGATGATCGCGTCGGGCTTCGTGGCCGCCGCGTGGGCCAGGTGGGTGCGGCGCTCGCCGTACTTCCGTACGGGCTCAGGTACGGATGCGGACGCGCCGCAGCTGCTCAGCACTTCGCTGGAGGCGCGGTGACTCGTCCGCGGGCGAGTGGGGGCTTGTCGCGCCCACACGGCGGAGCCGCATATCGATACAGCCCCGCGCCCCTGAAAGGGACGCTGCCGTACCCGGCACGCTCAGCCACACCCAACCGACCTCACAGGAACGGATCATGTACGCAGACCTCCTCTTCACCGGCGGCCCCGTCCTCACGCCCGAGGGCCGCACCGCGACCGCCGTGGCCGTCACCGGCGACCGCATCACCGCCGTAGGACACGACGAGGTCCTGGATCTCAGGGGGCCCCGGACCGAAGTGGTCGATCTGGCGGGGCGGTTGCTGCTGCCCGGCTTCCAGGACGCGCACATCCACCCGGTCCCGGCCGGTCTCGAGCTCACCCAGTGCGACCTGACCCGGGCCAAGACGGCGAAGGAGACCGTCGCCGCCGTGCGCGCGTACGCCGCCGCCCATCCGGAGCGCGAGTGGATCACCGGCGGCGGCTGGTCGATGGAGGCCTTCGAGGGCGGTACGCCGACGAAGGAACTGCTGGACGCCGTCGTCCCCGACCGGCCGGTCTATCTGCCCAACCGGGACCATCACGGCGCCTGGGTCAACAGCCGCGCCCTCGAACTCGCCGGCATCACGCGGCACACGCCCGACCCCGCCGACGGACGGATCGAGCGGGACGCCTCGGGCTCCGGCGAGCCGAGCGGCACGCTCCAGGAAGGCGCCATGCAGCTCGTCGGGCGCCTCACTCCCAAGGCCACACCGGCCGACCGGCTCGCCGCCCTGCTGCACGCCCAGCGCCATCTGCACTCCCTTGGCATCACGGCCTGGCAGGACGCCCTCGTCGGAACCTTCCTCGGCATGGACGACCCCTCCGACGCGTATCTGACGGCCGCCCGGGACGGCTCGCTCACCGCGCGTGTCGTCGGCTCCCTGTGGTGGGACCGCGAGCGCGGGGCCGAGCAGATCCCCGAACTCGTGGAGCTGCGGGCCGCGTTGAGCCACGGCCGGTTCCGGGCGGGCACGGTCAAGCTGATGCTGGACGGGGTCGCCGAGACCGGGACGGCCGCGCTGCTCGACCCGTATCTGGACAGGTGCGGCTGCGCCACCGCCAACCGGGGCACGAGCTTCATCGATCCCGCACAACTGCCCAAGTACGTCACCGAGTTGGACGCGCTCGGCTTCCAGTGCCACTTTCACGCCCTGGGCGACCGGGCCGTACGCGACGCCCTGGACGCGATCGAGGCCGCCCGCACCGCCAACGGACCGAGCGACACCCGCCCCCATCTGGCGCACCTTCAGGTCGTGCACCCCGACGACGTGCCGCGTTTCGCCCGGCTCGGCGCCACCGCCAACATCCAGCCCCTGTGGGCGGCCCACGAACCCCAGATGGACGAACTCACCATTCCCTTCCTGGGTCCCGAACGGGCCGCGTGGCAGTACCCGTTCGGCGCGCTGCTCCGCTCCGGCGCCCGGCTCGCGGCGGGCAGCGACTGGCCGGTCAGCAGCCCCGATCCGCTGGAGGGGATCCATGTCGCGGTCAACCGCGTGGCCCCCGACGGCGAGGGCGCCCGGGTGTTCCTGCCCGCCGAACGCATCAGCCTCACCGAGGCGTTGACCGCCTACACCGCGGGCTCGGCGTATGTGAACCACCTCGACGAATCCGGCCAGGTGCGCGTGGGGGCGCTGGCGGACCTGGTGGTCCTGGACCGGGACCCGTTCGATCGTCCGCTTGAGGAGATCGCGGGGACGAGGGTGGCGCTCACCTATGTGGGAGGGGTGGGAGTGTACGCAGCTCAAGAGGCCTGAGCAGTAACGGAGATCACGGCCGGGGCATGCCGTAGATCATTTACTCTCTGGGGAGTCTCGTTCCGCTTTTCGGTTCAACTTCCGTACCGGGAGGCGCAGTTCGAGCGCGTGGGCGGTTCCCCTGCCGCCCGCGTCCGCAGGGGCGGGGGGCTCTGCGCGCCGTCTCCCGAAAGGAACCGCATGCCTCAGGACGTCACCCTCGGCCTCCCCTTCGACACCCCCGCCCAGGGCCGGTCCGCGGAGGCGGGCGACATCCTGGCCCGTCTCTTGGCGAAGCGGGTCAAGGGGAGCACGGAACAGTCCCGAAAGTCCCAGAACGCCGCCCGGCAGCGGCTGGGGGCCCTCGGGTCCCGCCACCGGGGCACCACCCTCCATCTGGAGGGAGCCCTCCAGCAGGCGCAGCCCGCGTTCCTCCCGCCCGACGAGGAGGGACACGCCCGGCTGAGGCGCCTCGACACCGGCCTGCGCGTGATCGAAGCAGCCTTCCCCCAGGTCGGCACCGACATCGAGCTCTGCCGACTGACCTGCGCGATGCTGGAAGGGGCCTGGCGGAGCCGGGCGCTCACCCCGCCGCGCGAGGAGGAGCGGACGACCGTCTGCACCTGCCCGCTGTGCCGTCGAATACCCACGCCCCCCGCACGCACCCTGGACGACTACCGCTGGCGGCAGAGCGCCGGTCGTCCCCTCACCGTGAAGACCTGGCCACACCGCCGGGAACTCGACAGCGTCCTGACCGGTGGCTGGTCCTGGACCCGGCAGTTGAACGACCTCGAACGAGACCTCGGCCACCGCCACCGCTTCGAGGACGACATCCTCGTCTTCCACGAGTACAAACGCGTGATCGACACCATCGACACGACCCGCCTCACCCGACACGTCGAAGGCCGCTTGGCCGAGAACTTCAGCACCAACAGCGCACGAGCCCTGGTCAGCGGGCTGTTCTCGGCCCACAAACGATCCGTCGACGAGTACTGGCTCCAGCAGCACGCCTCGGGCCGCGTCACGCTCCCCCAGACCAACCCGCTCAGCCAGAGCGCCTACTCGGTCCTGCAGATGCTGGACTGCCTGTTCTGGCACGTCGCACCCGACACCGAGCTCTGGCAGGAGGAGAACCTCGCCTCCCTGCTGCTGTGCCGCGTCATCGACGACATGACCGACGTACGGGCCGACGCCCTCACCGGCGAGATCAGCAACTTCTGGCTCGCCGACATGCCCACCCACACCAAGGCCCTCTACGCCGCCTGCGCCATAGCCCTCGTCAAGTACGGCTGCATGCCCGAGGCGCACGAACCGATGTGGAACACCTGGCTGATGACCACCACCATCGTCTGGATGGGGCTCACCGGCCGCCACGCCCTGTGGTTCGACGGCATCACCCAGGGCCTCCCCCCGGTCGAGGCGTGCCCCCTGTGCGACCTCCAGCCCAACGCGTGCACCGGCATCCTCACCGACGGCACCACCCTCACCATGGCCCCGCGGCCCACCGCGCCGGCACTGAGCACGCGGACCGCCGAGCTCTCCGCACGCTGCCGAGACCGGTACCCCGGGACCTGGCCCCTCTTCGACGCCGAGCTCCATGCCTTCGAAGCACTGCACGGCCCCTGGTACGGCGACATCGACAGCACCTGGGAGATCTTGCGCCGCACCTACATCGCCGCCGTGGAGGCGTCCAGAGCCACACCGTCCCCGGCCCGCGCCCGTGAAGTCCAGCAGGACTCCGGCGTGGTCGGATCGGAGAGGTTCCACACCCTGCACGACCCCCGGACCGGGAGGGAGGACACCACGCTGCTCGCCTACATGTTCGCAGGCGCCCACCCGCATTTCCTCTGGAACGCCACCGGGTACCGTCCCACCGGCGTCGAGGGGGACTGGCTCGACGGCTGACGCCTCGGTCCTGTTCCTCCAGACGCGGCACTGCCCGGCCGGATGCCGGCCGGGCAGCGGTCCCCCCGGCGCGGCCTAGACGGCGAACTCGACCGGCAGACTGTCCAGCCGGAACTCCCACGTGGAGGCGGTCGAGCTGAGTTCCTCCGGCGCCACGGCCAGGCTCAGGCCCGTCAGCCGGTGCAGCAGGACGTTCACACCGACCTCGATGATGGACTGGCCGATGCTCTGCCCGGGGCACTCGTGCGGACCGGCGCTGAAGGCCAGGTGCGACTGGTTGCCCTGGACCGCCACACCCTCGTCGGGCCGGATCTCCGGGTCGGCGTTGCCCGGCGCGAGGCCGAGGAGGAGCAGGTCGCCCTCCTGGATGCCGTGCCCGCCGAGCTCCAGCTCACTGGTGGCGAACCGCCCCGGCAGGACGGCCAGCGGCGGGCTGTTCCACATGACCTCCTCCACCACGGCGGACACGTTCAGCTGACCGCTGATCAGCCCGGACAGCCGCGCCGTGTCCGTCAGGACCAGCTGCAGCACCCGGGCCAGCAGGTTGCTGGTCGTGGTGTGGGCGGCGATCAGCACCAGCCGCAGATGGCTGACGACCTCGTCCTCGTCCAGCGCCGCCGGGTGCTCCAGCAGGGCGCTGGTGAAGTCCGCGCCCGGTTCGGACCGCTTGCGCCGGGCGAGTTCGCCCAGGATCTGCATGATGCGCTCGTTGTGCACGAGGGCGCCCTCGCCGCCCTTGAAGACCTGGGCGCACGACTCGATCAGGCGGAGCCCGTCCGCCTTGGGCAGGCCCAGGATCCGGGTGAGCACGAGCATGGGCAGGTGCTCGGCGTAGTCGGCCACCAGGTCGGCGTGCCCGGCGTCGGCGAACATGTCGATCTGCCGGTGCGCGAAGTACGTGGCGTGCCGCCGGATGCCGCGGCTCGAGGCGGCCAGCAGTCCGTCGGTGACCGCGCCGCGCAGCCTGCGGTGCGGCTCTCCGTCCTGGGAGACACAGTCGGGCCGCCAGCCCAGCATCGGCACCAGCGGCGAGGTCTCCGCTATCCGGCCCTCCCGCCAGTCCCGCCAGATGCGGGCGTCCCGGCTGAACTGACGAGGGTTGTCCAACACCCGCCGGTTGTCGCGGTAGCCGAGCACCAGCCAGGCGGGGACGTCGCCCTCCAGCAGCACCGGTGCGACGGAGCCGTGCTCCTTGCGCAGCCGCTCGTAGACGGCCGGCGGGTCGGTGGCCGCGTCCGGACCGTACAGCCGCGTGAGTTCTGCCCCGCCGTGCGCGACGGGGCACCCGCGGGGCGCCTCGGGATCGGGTGGAGTCTGCTCGTTCATCGGGGCTCCAGGGCGACGGCGAAGCGGTCCTTCACATGACGTATCAGGGCGACCAGGACGTCACGGCTGGAGGCCCGGTCCCGGGCGTCGCAGGCCACGACCGGGATGTGCGGGGGGATGTCCAGGGCGTCCCGGATCTCCTCGACCGGATAATGCCGGGAGTCCGGGAAGATGTTCAGGGCGACGACGAAGGGGACGTTCTGCCGCTCCATCTCCTCGATCGCCCGGAAGCTGGAGGCCAGGCGCCGGGTGTCGACCAGGACGACGGCGCCGAGCGCTCCCTTGAACAGGCCGTTCCACAGGAACCAGAACCGCTCCTGGCCCGGAGTGCCGAACAGGTACAGCATCAGGCCGTCGTTGAGGCGGATCTTGCCGAAGTCCAGGCTGACGGTGGTCTCCGTCTTGTCGGCGACCCCGATGAGGCGGTCGTCGCCGGCGCTGGCCTCGGTGAGGGTCTCCTCGGTGGTCAGCGGCCTGATGTCGCTCACCGAGCCGACCAGCGTGGTCTTCCCGGTGCCGAATCCACCGGCGATCATCACCTTGACCGAGCGGGTCTCCCCGTCGTCCGGCCGGCCGAGCCGGTCAAAGCCGTTCAAGTCCACTGAGTACCTCCTCAAGGAGCGCGAGGTCGGGCCCGCGACGGGCGTCGTGCGCCGGGACGGGGTCACGGGCTTCCACGCGGTCCGCCTCGAGCAGGTCCGTCAGCAGCACCGCGAGAATGTTGAAGGGCAGTCCCAGGTGGGCGCCGAGTTCCGCCACCGACAGCGGCTCGCGGCAGCGCCGGAGGATCTCCTCGTGTTCGTGCTGGAGCCCCGGAACAGGGGCGGTGCGGGAGACGATGAGGGTCGCCACATCGAGGCTCGACGCCGAACCGGCCGGCCCGCTGCGTCCCCCGGTGAGGACGTAGTAACGCTCGAGACCGGACGGGTCCGTGGGCCCGGAACGAGCACTCATCCAGAGTGCTCCTCCAGGCGCGGAGAGGTGCCGAGGAGCTCGCCCATCCTGCGGGCCAGGTCCCTCATCTGGTGCCCGAGCAGGCCCTGGTCGAGGCCTTCACGGGCGAGCACACCGAGATACGTCTCCACCCCCGCACGGACGACGAAGAGGTGGCCGCCGTCGACCTCGATCATCGCCAGCCGCAACTGTCCCCGCTGTCCGCCGGGCCGGACGAACTGCTCCGCGACCGGCTGGGCCAGCGCCTGCAGACCCGCCACCACCGCTGCGAAACGGTCCACGTCGTCGGGGTCCTCGGCGCCGAAGGAGGTGATGGCCTTGCCGTCGCTGGAGGCCACGAGGGCGAAGCGGATCTCCGGGATGGACTCCACGAGGTCCCGGAGCGCCCAGCTCACGTCGGTTCCCTGTTGCGTCATGTGGACTTGTCGCTCTCTTCAGTGCGGTGCTCGGTGGACTCGCGGCCGTCGGGCCGGCCGGCCGCCTCCTGGGACTCGCGTCCGGCGGTGGCGAACGCGGCAAGGCCGGCGAACGACGCGTCCGGAGGGACGGCGAAGGCGCTCGCCCCCGTGGTCGCCCCGGTCCGCTCGGCCGCCTGCTGCCGCTCTTCCTCACCGCGCCTGCTGCGGCGCCGGGGCAGTCCGCCCGGTGTGCTGTCCGCCGCTTCCTCGGCCGGTGCCTGCGGGGCCGCTGCCCTGGCGGGGGCGGTGGCGGCGGGCTGCGCCACCGGTGTCGCCGCGGGCAGCGGGCTGAAGTACTTGTGCGGGACCACCACGACCACCGAGGTGCCGAGCCAGGGCGAGTCGGTGAAGGTGACGCGGATGCCGTAGCGGCGGGCCAGGATGCCGACGACCCTGAGGCCGATGGTGGCGTCCTCGGTGATGCCGCCGAGACCCGGTCCGGCCCCGGTGCCGGTCAGTGCCTGTTCGGCCTCGAGCTTCTTCTGCTCGCTCAGGCCCTTGCCGGAGTCCTGGATCTCGATGCCGACGCCGTTGGGCACCTCCTTGCCGGAGACGATCACCGGCTCGGTGGGCGGCGAGTAGCGGGCCGCGTTGTCCAACAGGTGCGCGAAGATCAGCGTGAGGTGGTCCACCAGACCGCCGTCGACGCCGAGTTCGGGCAGATGGCGTACGTCGACCCGCTGGAACTCCTTGATCCGGCCGATGCCGCCGCGGACCACGCTGAGCAGCCGCTGGGGCTCCTGCCACTGCCGGCCGGGCCGGTCCGAGCCGCCCAGCACACCGATACTGGCGGCGAGACAGTCGGCGGGGCCGATCTCCTGGTCGAGCTCCATCAGACCGCGTGCCACGGAGGGCAGTCGGCCGTGCTCGCCCTGCATCTCGTGCAGACGGCCACGGAGCTTGCTGGTCAGCACATGGATACGGTTGCCGATGCTGATCACGGCCTGCTCGGCGGAGGTCGAGCGGTCGAACTCCCGCTCGACACCGATCAGCGAGGTCCTGAGGACCTTGCGCAGCTCGGCCTGGAGCTCGGCGCTCACCTTGGCGCACTGTTCGGTGGCCGGGAGCAGATCGTCGATGGCGTCGCCTGCCCGCAACTGCACGAGCGCCTGAGGGAGTTGCTCGTCGGCGAGCCGGGCGACCGCGGACAGCTGGTGCGCCAGCCGCTCCTCCCAGATCTCGGCCCGGTCGGCGAGCTGGGACTCGTACGAGGCCGCCTGGTCGGTCAGCCGCTGCTCATAGGCGCGCGCCTGGTCGGCGAGCTGGGACTCGTAGGCGGCGGACCGCTCGGCCAGCCGGTGGTCCTGGGCGGTGTACTCGGCGGCGAACTTCCGCTCCAGGGCGGCCACATGCTGCTGCCACTGCTGGGAGTGCTCGGCCTGCGAGGTGCGGAAGGATCCCTCGGCGCGCCGCAACTCCTTGCGGGTGCGGACCAGGAGCCGGACGCACACGGAGCTCGCAGCCGTCGCGGCGGCCCCGGCGACGGCAGCGGTGACGCCCTCCGAGCTCATGAACGTGGCGGCAACCGTCCCGCCTCCCAAGGCCAGCGGCATCAGCCACCAGCCGTACCAGGCGACAGGGGCCCGCGCCGCCGGTGGCGGAGTGGCGAGTTCCATCTGCATCCTTCGAAGCAACACAATCGAACAACGGGGGGGTGTGCAAGGGGAATCGCACTGAGTGGGACGCGTCGCGTGACGACCGATGGTGAGCGGGTCAACTCGCGGCGTCAGAGGGGAGCTTATCGGGTTTGGACCCGAAAAGATCAACCTCACGACCCGGGCGGAAGTGAGGGTTCCGTCACGCTCAGCCAGCAACCACACATCGACAAATGCCCATACTGACCAGCACAGTTGTGAGAACGGAGGTGGACCGGCGGCAGCCGCGCCCTCCGGACGAGGACGCGGCTGCGGCTGCGGCTGCGGGTCAGCCGGTGAGCACGACGAGCTGCTGGGTGGCGCGGGTCATCGCGACGTAGTGGTCGACCGCTCCCTCGACGCCTTCGCCGAACTTCTCCGGGTCGACCAGGACGACCAGGTCGAACTCGAGCCCCTTCGACAGCTCCGGGGTCAGCGACCGCACCCTCGACGTCGCGCGGAACGCGGGGTCCCCGATGACACAGGCGATGCCGTCGGCGTGCGCGGCGAGCCAGGTGTCCAGGACCGACTCCAGCTCCGTGACCGCTCCGTGGACGACCGGGACACCGCTGCTGCGGATGGAGGTCGGCACGTTGGCGTCCGGGAGCGCGGCCCGGATGACCGGCTCGGCCTCCGCCATGATCTCCTCCGGCGTCCGGTAGTTGATGCTCAGGGAGGCCATCTCGATCCGATCGAGCCCGACCCGCTTCAGCCGTTCCTGCCACGACTCCGTGAAGCCGTGCCTGGCCTGCGCGCGGTCCCCGACGATGGTGAAGCTCCGCGACGGGCACCGCAGCAGCAGCATCTGCCACTCGGCGTCGGTCAGCTCCTGGGCCTCGTCCACGACGATGTGCGCGAACGGGCCCGCGAGCAGGTCCGGGTCGGCGATGGCCAGTTCGGACTCGTCGACCAGGCTGACCTGGGCGTCCTCGCCGCGCAACATCTTCACCAGGCCTTCGCCGTCGTCCCCGTCGGCGCCCGAGTTGGAGACGGCCTCGATCAGGCTGTCGACGACCCGCGTCATCTGCTCCCGCTGGACGGCGAGGGCGGCCTTGTGCCGGACCTGGCGCCGGGCCGTCTCCGGGTCGCCGAGCCGCTGCCGGGCCGCGTCCAGGAGCGGCAGGTCGGACACCGTCCAGGCCTGGGCCTCCGCGCGCTGGAGCGTGCGCACCTCGTCGGGGGTGAGCCAGGGGGCACACATCCGCAGGTAGGCGGGTACCGTCCACAGGTCTCCGACGAGGTCGGTCGCTTCGAGCAGCGGCCAGGCGCGGTCGAAGGCGGTGCGCAGTTCCCTGTTCTGCCGCAGCGACTTGCGCAGCAGGTCGGGTGACACGTCGCCCTCGTGCTTGTCCATCAGGATGGTGAGCAGTTCCTCCCAGACCTGGTCGCGCGCCTCGTTGTGCGCGGTGCCGGGTTCCGCCGCGTCGAACGCCACCGCCCACTCGTCGGCGCTGAGCGGGATGTCGGACCAGTGGGTGGTGACCGTCATCCCCTTGGCGGGCGGCTCCTCGTAGAACCTGACGGCCTTCTCGATCGCCCCGACCAGCGCCGCGGACGACTTCAGCCGGGCCACCTCCGGGTCGGCCTCGATCCCCGCAGCGGCTCCTTCGGCGACGAGGTCCCGCAGGATGCAGGTCTGCACGCCCTCCTCGCCGAGGCTGGGCAGGACGTCCGAGACGTACGACAGATACGGCCGGTGTGGGCCGACGAAGAGCACGCCGCCGCGACGGTGACCGAGGCGGGGGTCGGAGTGGAGGAGGTAGGCGGAGCGGTGCAGGGCGACGACGGTCTTGCCGGTGCCCGGACCGCCGTCGACGACGAGCGCGCCGCGCGATCCCGCGCGGATGATGGCGTCCTGGTCGGCCTGGATGGTGCCCAGGACGTCCCGCATCCGCGGCGAGCGGTTGCTGCCCAGGCTGGCGATGAAGGCGGACTGGTCGTCGAGCGCGGCGTGGTGCTCCAGCCCGTCGGCCGTGAAGACCTCGTCCCAGTAGTCGCTGATCCGGCCGCCGGTCCAGCGGTACCTGCGGCGGCTGGTCAGCCCCATCGGGTTGCCGTGGGTGGCGCCGAAGAACGGCTCGGCGGCGGGCGAGCGCCAGTCGACCAGCAGTCGGCGGCCGGAGCTGTCGGTGAGGCCGAGCCGTCCGACGTAGAGGGGCTCGGGGTCGTCGGCGGAGACCATGTGGCCCAGGCACAGGTCGAGCCCGAACCGGCGCAGGGTGCGCAGGCGGGCGGTCAGCCGGTGGATTTCCGTGTCCCGGTCCATCGCGTGCCGGCCCATGCCGCCGGGTGCCCTGCGCGCGGCGTCGAGTTGCCCGGACACCTCGGCGATGGACTGCTCGAGGCACTCGGCGAGGGCCGCGAAGTGCTGCTCGTCGCCGGCGATCAGCGCCGGGTCGGCCTTGGACGAGAGACGGTCGGGGAGGTCGAACGCGCTGGTGGGCAGGGTGTTCAAGTAATCAGCTCCGATATGAGGTCGCGTGCGGCCATGGCGCGCGGCGGGGTGTGCGAAGGCGACTCGACGGACCTGGGGTCGAGCCGGGCGACGCGCCGTCGCCGTGGTCGGCGCGTCGCCGGAGGTGTGAGTGCCGGCTCGGGGTCACGCGTGGATCACCCGGACGCGGTGGTCCTCTCCTGACCGACGATGTCGAGGATGTGCTTCGCGGCCACCGTCGCCCCGTCGGTACGGACGGCGTCGGCCACGGCCCTCGCCCGCTCGCGGGTCTCGGGGGCCAGGGCGGTGCCGAGCGCGGCCGACAGGGACTCGACGGTCGGCGTCGGACCTTCATGGGCCGCGCCGATGCCCAGCTCGGCCACCCGCCCGGCCCAGTATGGCTGGTCCGCGAGCTGGGGCACGACGACCTGGGGCGTGCCGGCCCGGGCGGCCGTCGTCGTGGTGCCCGCGCCGCCGTGGTGCACGACGGCCGCCACCCGGGGGAACAGCGCCTGGTGGTTGGTGTCGCCGACGGCGAAGCAGTCGTCCTGGCCGTCGATCAGGCTCAGGTCGGCCCAGCCACGCCCGACGATGATGCGGCGCCCCTGCGCGCGGACCGCCTCGACCGCCACCTCGACGACATCCGTCGACTCACGCATGGGCATGCTGCCGAAGCCCACGAACACCGGCGGTGCACCGGCGTCCAGGAAGGCCACCAGGTCCTCCGGCAGCGGGCGCTCGTCAGGCATGGCCCACGCGCCGGTCTGTACGACGTCGAAGTCCGCCGTCTCCTGCCACGGGTCCAGGACGGGGTCCGTGGCCAGCCACGGCCGGTCGCCGATCACGTAGTCGCGGACGTCGTCCACCGGGGGCAGGCCGATCGACGCCCGGGTGGAGTTGAGCGCCTCGCCGAACAGCGCGTTGATGTTCTCGGCGTCCAGCTTCCACAGCACCCGGTTGTCGGTCACGTCCGTCGGCAGCGGCTTGCCCGGATACGCCAGCGGGCGGCGCCGTGGGGAGGGCAGGGTGAGCTGCTGGAAGGTGACGGACACGGCAGGGATGCCGGACTTCTCGGCCACGGACAGCGCGCCGGCCGCGGCCGAGATCATGCCGGTCGCCACCACCAGGTCGCACCCTTCGGCGGCCTCGGTGACCGCCTCCATCTGACTGGCCAGCACGGCGGCCGCGCGCTGGGGCAGGTTCGCGGCCGACGGCGGCGGCGCCTGGGTGGTCAGCGCACGCGCCGACGGGCCGACCGGCACCAGCTGCACGCCGATCCGGTCCAGCAGCTTCGCGAACTCCTCGTCCGCCGGTGCGCACACCCGTACCTCCGCGCCGAGCGCCCGCAGCTCCACGGCGAGCGCCGCCATCGGCTGGACGTCCCCGCGCGACCCGTACGTCGACAACAGAACTCGCACGTCGTGACTCCCCGTTCTCGTGTTTTCCGGCTTCGAGCGGAGATTCTGCGGTACCACGGGGGCCTTGCCGCAAGCCCCCCGGTGCGCTATATGTTGAACATGGCAAGGAGGGCTCAGTCCCCCTGCCCTTTCTTTTTGTCGCCGCCGAGCGCCTGCCGCAGGGTCACCAACCGCGGTGCGAATCCGCCCCGTTCGTAGAAGCGGATCGCGTCGGTATTGGCCGCGTACGCCGTCACCTCGGCCTCCTCGGCGCCCTGTCCCCGCGCCCAGTCGAGGAACTCCGTCACCAGAGCGGCCCCGGCGCGGGCCCGCCGGTGCTCGGGGCGGACGTACATGCTGACCAGGGTCGCGGACGTGACCAGCCGCCTGGCCGTGGCTCCGGTGACCGAACCCATCAGGTGTCCCACCACCCGCCCTTGATGGTCCACGACGAGCACGAGGCGCTCCGGGTCCTCCAGCGCGGCGGCGAACGACGCCGCCCCGTGCTCGTGCGGCCAGTGGACGTTGATGGTCGCGTCCCGGGTGCCGCCGTCCTCCGCGAAGAGCGCCGCGCTGGAGGCGACGAGTCCCGGTATGTCCTCGGCGCGGGCACGCCGCACCGTCACGTCCTGATCAGTCATCCCGGGAGGGTATCGGGAGCCGCTGACATCCTGGACACCTGTCCAGCTATAGTGGACGCCTGTCCAAGATACTGAGGGAGATCATGGAAGCGGTAGCGAACGTGCTGGTGGCCCTGGTGGCTGTGCTGCACGCGTACATCCTGGTGATGGAGATGTTCCTGTGGCAGAAGAAGCCGGGGATGTCCTTCCACGGCTTCGACCGCGAGATGGCCAGGGCCACCGCGCCGATGGCCGCCAACCAGGGGCTCTACAACGGCTTTCTCGCGGCGGGCCTGGTGTGGGGTCTGATCGCCGCCGACCCGACGGGCTTCGGCGCCCAGGTGTTCTTCCTGTCCTGCGTCGTCGTCGCGGGCGTGTACGGCGCGGTCACCGCCAACATCCGCATCCTCGCCGCGCAGGCCCTGCCCGGTGCGCTCGCCCTGGGCGCGGTCCTGCTGGCCCGATGACCCGCACCGCACCCGAGGACCCCCGGGCGGCGCGCACCCGGGCGAAGCTGCGCGAGGCGCTGCTCGCGGAGTGCGCCGAGCGCCCGCTCGCGGAGGTCGGCGTGGCCGCGCTGGTACGCCGGGCGGGGGTCGGACGAGCCACGTTCTACGTCCACTACGACGGCCTGGAGGCGCTGGCCGTCGACGCCTGCGCGGACGTCGTACGCGAGGCCGTGGAGGCATTGCACGCCTGGCGCGGACGGCCCGACCCGGTGCACGCACCGCCCGCGCTGCCGGCGTTCTTCGCCTCGCTCGCCCCCCATGCCGCGCTGTACCGGGCCCTGCTCAGCCCGGGCGGCGGCGGCCCGCTCGGCCGGGTCCTCCACCGCGACCTGCGGGCCTACAGTCTCCGCGAGCGCGAACTCGCGGGTGCCGCCGACGCCCCGCTGGTGGCCTCGGCGGTCGCCGCGACGTTCGCGGGCGTGCTGGGCGACTGGCTGCACGGACTGCTGGGGGGCGGCCCGCAGGACATCGCCGACCAGGTCTGGCAGTTGCTGGTCGCCCTGCACGCCAGCCGGTGACGCCTCACGCGCAGCCCATGCCGTCCTTGACCCGCGGCCAGGCCTCCACGCCGTCGGAGGTGCGGACGTACGCCGTCTCCTTGTCGTCCGTCAGCCACAACTTCCAGTCCCGCAGGCGGTATCCGGTGTCCTCGGCGTCCGCGGGCATGGTGACGTCCCCCCGGTAGGGGGTCTCCAGCATCTCGTCGCCGAGCACGCCGTCCGGATCACGGGCGTACAGGACACTGTCCTTTCCCTCGCCCGTGCCCAGGAAGTGCGCCTTCTGCCAGTCGCAGTGGGCGGATCCGACCGAGCTGCTGATGACGGTGATCGGCACCCGCTCGCCGTTCCGGTCGGTCCAGACCTCGTAGTCCCTGGAGTCGGTCCAGCTCGCCGGGAACTCGGCCGGATCGCAGGAGGCACTGGTCTCCGGGCCCCAACCGGGCCGGTTCTTGCGGTCCTTGGCGACGATCACCGCCACCTTGGTCCGGCCGTCCACGTCGTAGGAGAAGAGGACACGGCCGCCCTCCTCGCGCTCCACCCGGTAGCCCTCGAGCGGTACCTCGGGCTGCTCGATCTCGAAGTACGCCTCGAGCCCGCCCTCCGGCGTCTCTCCTCCGTCGCCCTTGCTCCACGGTTCGCTGCCGCCGGCCGTGAAGATCTCCCCGTCGCACTCCAGGGCCCGGGCCGCCGCGCCGGTGTCGACGAGGTCGGCACGGTCGTCCTTCTCCTCGTCCCACGCCTTGCCGTGGATGTACATCGGTCCGCTGTAGGGCGTGGGCGGCGCCGCGCCCTCGACGACCATGTCCTCCTCGGTCCCGCTCCCGCACCCCGCGGCGGCCACCGCCATCAGCGCCGTCAGTGCCATCAAGCCTCTGCGCATCCCCACCCCTGTTCACCGACCGCAGTCCTGATCCTCCGACGTGGCAGGGGCGGGAAACGTTCGGTTCAGCGGGCGGCCGTCTGGAACGTCCGCCGGTAGGCCTGCGGCGACACCCCGATCGCCGCGTGCAGATGCTGGCGCAGCGAGGCGCCGGTGGCGAAACCGACATGGCCCGCGATCTGGTCCACCGGCAGGTCGCTGGACTCCAGCAGGTGCCGGGCCCGGGCCACCCGCTGCTGGATCAGCCAGCGGCCGGGGCTGAGACCGACCTCGTCCTGGAAGCGGCGGGCGAAGGTGCGCAGGCTCATCCGGGCGTGGGCGGCGAGGTCGGTGAGGGTCAGTGGTTCGTCGAGGCGCGTCAGCGCCCACTCCCGGGTGGCGGCGGTGCTCGTCGCCCCGAGTTCCGGCACGGGCTGCTCGATGTACTGCGCCTGGCCGCCGTCCCGGAACGGCGGGACCACACAGCAGCGGGCGACGAAGTTGGCCAGTTCGCTGCCGTGGTCCGTGCGCACCACATGCAGACAGACGTCGACACCGGAGGCCGCTCCGGCCGAGGTGAGGATCCGCCCGTCGTCGACGAAGAGGACGTCCGGGTCGAGGGCGATGTGCGGGAACATCGCCCGGAACCGGTCGGCGAGCTGCCAGTGGGTGGTGGCCCTGTGACCGTCGAGCAGGCCCGCCGCCGCGAGGACGAAGGCGCCGGTGCAGATCGACACGATCCGCGCGCCGGAGGGGATCAGGGCGAGGGCGGAGCTCACCTCGTCGGAGAGCTCGGCGGTCACCCGCTCCGCTGAGACGGGCGCGATCACCACCGTGTCGGCGGTGGCCAGCACCTCGGGACCGTGGTCGACCGCGATCGTGAAGTCGGCGTTGCTGCGCACCGGACGGCCGTCGACCGTACAGGTCAGCACCTCGTACCGGCCGCCGGCGGCGTTGAAGATCCGGCTGGGGATACCGAGCTCGAAGGGGTACACGCCCTCGAGAGCCAGGACCACGACTCGTTCGACCCGCTGCATGTCACGCATGGCACGATTCTATCGAAGGTTGGCAATCATGCCATTTTCCGCGCGGGCGGACGCGGGCACGCTGGTTCACCATGAGCACTGTGAAGACGATGCGAGCCATCAGCCAGGACGTCCTCGGCGGTCCCGAGGTCTTGAAGGAAGTCGAGCTGGAGCGGCCTCAGCCGCGCACCAACGAGGTACTGGTCCGGGTACGGGCCGCCGGCGTCAACCCGACGGACTGGAAGCATCGCGCCACCGGCGGCTTCCTGGGCGAGCCGCCCTTCGTGCTCGGCTGGGACGTGTCGGGGGTGGTCGAGGCGGTCGGGATCGGCGTCGCCCGGTTCAAGCCCGGCGACGAGGTCTTCGGCATGCTGTCGTACCCCTACGGACACGGTTCGCACGCCGAGTACGTCACGGCGCCGGCCCGGACGTTCGCGCACAAGCCGGCGTCGGTCGGCCATGCCGAGGCGGGCGCGCTGCCCCTGGTTTCCCTGACCGCCTGGCAGGCGCTGGTGGAGTACGCCGACGTCCGGCCGGGACAGCGGGTGCTGATCCATGCCGCGGCCGGCGGGGTCGGGCATGTGGCCGTGCAGATCGCCAAGGCGCGGGGCGCGTATGTGATCGGCACGGCGAGCGCGGGCAAGCACGAGTTCCTGCGCGGGCTCGGCGCGGACGAGACGATCGACTACCGGGAGACGGACTTCGCCGAGGCCGTCAAGGACATCGACGTCGTGCTCGACACGATCGGCGGCGACACGTCCGTGCGCTCGCTGCGTGTCCTGCGCCCGGGCGGGCTCGTGGTGTCGATCCTGCCGGTCGGATCGCCGGAGTTCTTCGAGGAGGCCGAGCGGCTCGGCGTCCGGGCGCTGCGCATGCTGGTCGACGCCTCCCATTCCGGGTTGAAGGCGATCGCGGAGCTGGTGGAGGCGGGGAAGCTGCGCCCCGCGATCGCCGGCACCTTCCCGCTGGCCGAGGCCGCCGAGGCACACAGGATCGGCGACACCGGCCGGACCACGGGGAAGCTGGTTCTGACGGTGGACTGACCGGGGTCAGAACGTCAGCACGGGCTTGATCGCCTTGCCCGCGCCCATGTCCCGCACCGCCTGGTCGATGTCCGCGAACGGATAGGTGCTGATCAGGCGGTCCAGCGGGAGCCGCCCCGCCTTCACCAGGTCGACCAGGGCGGGGATGAAGGACTGGGTCTCGGCGTCGCCGAGGGTGAGGCCGACGATCCGCTTGCCGCCGAGCAGCCCGTTGACGTCGAGGGCGACCTCGCTGCCGAACGGCGGGGCGCCGACGACGACCAGGGTGCCGCGGGCTCCGAGCGCGTCGACGCCCTGCCGCAGCACGGCGACGTTGCCGGTGGTCTCCACGACACCGTCCGCGCCCCGCCCCCCGGTGATCGCGGCCAGAGATTCCACGAGGTCCGCCTCACCCGCGTTGACGGTGTGGGTGGCGCCCAGCTCCCTTGCCAGGGAGAGGCGTTCACCGACACGGTCGACGGCGACGATCGTGGTGGCGGGCGTGAGGGCGGCGGCCATGACGGCGGACAGGCCGACCGCCCCGGCGCCGAGGACCACGATCGTGCTGCCCGTGACCGGCTTCAGCACGTTCCACACGGCGCCGACACCGGTCTGTACGCCGCAGCCCAGCGGGGCGATCGACTCCAGCGGCACGTCGGGGTCGACCTTGACGAGGCTGCGCTCGTCGACCAGTGCTCTCTCGGCGAAGGAGGACTGGCCGAAGAAGTGGCCGCCCAGCGCCTCGCCGTCCCGGCTGATGGTGCTGCTGCCGTCGGCCCGGCGGCCGCCGATGAGGTTCAGCGGCAGCCAGGTCGCGCAGTACGCCGGGTGGCCGCCGTTGCAGTTGCCGCACTCGCCGCAGGACGTGAACGACAGCACGACGTGGTCGCCGGGTTCGATGCCGGTGACGGCCGGGCCGACGGCCTCGACGACACCGGCGCCTTCGTGACCGAGGACGCCGGGCAGCGGGAAGGGCAGCCCGCCGCTCGCCACCCCCAGGTCCGTGTGACACAGACCGGTGGCGACCATGCGGACGACCGCCTCGTGCGGTCCGGGCTCGTCCAGCTGGACGTCAGTGAGGGTGAACGGTGCTCCGCCGGACTCGACGACGGCGGCGCGGGTGGTGATGGGCATCGCGGTAACTCCCTTTGGTTTCAGGCGCGTTCAGTCGAGCGAGACGACGACGGACTTGGTCCTGGTGTAGGCGGCGAGGGCCTCGGGGCCGTACTCCCGCCCGAATCCGGAGTCCTTGACGCCGCCGAAGGGGACCGCGGGGTCGAGCATCGCCCAGTCGTTGACCCAGACGATGCCCGCCTGGAGCTTGTCGGCGATGCGGTGGGCGCGGGCTAGGTTGGATGTCTGGATGCCCGAAGCCAGGCCGTACGGCGTGGAGTTGGCGAGCCGGATCGCCTCCTCCTCGGAGTCGAAGGGCTGCACGGTGAGGACCGGGCCGAAGATCTCCTCCTGGATCACCCGGGAGTCGTTCGGCAGGTCGGCGATGACGGTGGGCTTGTAGTAGAAGCCGCCGTCCAGATCGAGGCGTTCGCCGCCGCAGACGATGCGAGCGCCCTCCTTGCGGGCCAGTTCGACGTACTCCTCGACCTTCTTGAGGTGCTTCTCCCCCGCCATCGGCCCGATGACGGTCTCCGGCAGCCGGGGGTCGCCGAGCGGGACGCCGGGCACGGCCTGCTCCAGGATGCCCAGCAGGGTGGCGTAGACCGAGCGGGCCACCAGCAGCCGCGGGCCGCCCATGCAGAACTGGCCGGAGTTGAAGACGAAGCCCTTGATGATCGCGCCGACGGCCTTCTCCAGCTCGGCGTCCTCGAAGACGACGTGGGCCGCGTTGCCGCCCAGCTCCATGGTGACCGGCTTGAGGGCCTCGCCGGCGACGCTCGCGGCGTGCCGGCCGACCGCGGTGGAGCCGGTGAAGGCGATCTTGTCGACACCGCTGTGCCGCAGCAGCGCCTCACCCGCGACCGGGCCCGCGCCGGTCACGACGTTGACCACACCGTCGGGGACCCCCGCCCGCTGGAACAGTTCGGCCATGTAGAGGGCGCTGAGCGGGGTCTCGTCGGCCGGCTTGTGCACGACCGTGTTGCCCGCCGCCAGCGCCGGGGCGATCTTCGAGCCGGCCAGGATCAGCGGGAAGTTGAAGGGGGTGATCGCGGCGACCACACCGAGCGGCTCGCGCCGGGTGTAGGCGAGGGCGTTCATGGGGGTGTCGCGGTTGGCGCCGTGCAGGGTGTGGGCGAGGGCGGCGAAGTGCTCGTAGTCGTTGGCCGCGTTCGTCACGTCGACGGCGTGCGCCAGCGTGATCGGCTTGCCGACGTCGAGGCTCTCCAGGTGGGCTATCTCGTCGGCGTTCTCGCGGATCAGCTCCGCGACGCGGTGCAGGATGCGGCCGCGTTCCCGGCCGCTCAGACCGGACCAGGAGCCGTCGTCGAAGGCCTCCCGTGCGGCGCGCACGGCCGCGTCCACGTCGGCGGCGCCCGCCTCCGCGACGGTGGTGACGACAGTGCCCCGGGACGGGTCGAGGACCTCGGTGCGCGCTCCGTCGGCGGCCTCGCGCCACTGTCCCCCGATGAACAGCCGCCCGGGTTCGATCTCGAAGGTGGTCATCACCGCTCCTCAGCTCCATTGCCAAGATTTCAACAAACAGGTTTCCTGTTGGTTCGCAGTCTCATTACACACAGGATTCCTGTCAATGCTCTAGGCTGAACTCATGCTCGAGACCCAGGCGACCAAGGCGACCCCGTCACTGCTCTACATGGTCAAACAAGTGGAACTCGTCGTCCGTTCCCACCTCGACGAGCTGGTCAAGCCGTCCGGGATCACGGCGCTGCAGTACACCGCCCTGACGGTCCTGGAGCGGCACGACGGGCTGTCGGCGGCACAGCTGGCCCGCGACTCGTTCGTCACCGCCCAGTCCATCGCCGATCTCGTACGGTCGCTGGAGAACCGCGGACTGGTGCGCCGGGAGCGGAATCCGCGCAACCGCCGGGAGCTGCTGATCCTGCTCACCGACGCCGGCCGCGAGCTGCTCGCCCGGCACGAGGAGCCCGTGCGGGAGCTGGAGGAGCGGATGGTCCGCGATCTCACCACGCACCAGACCGAGCAGTTCCGTCAGTCGCTGACCAGGGCCTGGCACGCCTTGTCATAAGGCCGCTTCTGAATTCACAGACATATGTCAATCGAACATGCTCAAATTCACTCCATCGAGGGTAACTTGCAGTGCGGGGCAAGGATTTGCGCTCACTCGGGACCCGGGGACACGGCTGCGCTCGTACGCTCGCTGCACGATGTCACCCCGGCCCCCGGTGACCTGCGAACCCGCGGCTTGAGGAGCTGGTTGGAGGCGATGTCGTCGTGCAGCAGGAACCTGCACCGCTGAGTCGGCATCTGCGTATCCACCAGGACCGCGGACACACCGTGCTGGAGTTCCGCGGCGAGATCGACATCGCGGCGGCGCTGGAGATCGTCCCGTACCTGGACCGGGTCACCGGACGCGACGGCGCCCGGATCGTGATCGACCTCGGGCAGGTCGAGTTCTTCGACTGCTCCGGACTGCGCCTGCTCTACCGCGCCCGCACCCGGGTCCTCGACCACGACGGCCGGTTACACCTGGTCTGCACCGATCCCCTCACCCTGCGCATCATGCGGGTCACCGGCCTGCACCGGCTGCTGCCCGCCCACCCGACGCTGGACGCGGCCCTGGGGCAGTCCGAGGCCACGTCCGGCTCGCTGTGAAGGCGTCTACTTGAGGATCTTGGTGACCTGACCGGCGCCCACGGTCCGCCCGCCCTCACGGATGGCGAACTTCAGCCCCTCCTCCATGGCGATGGGCTGGATCAGCTGCACCAGCATCGTCGTGTTGTCGCCCGGCATGACCATCTCGGTGCCCTTGGGCAGGGTCACCACACCGGTGACGTCCGTCGTACGGAAGTAGAACTGCGGGCGGTAGTTGTCGAAGAACGGCGTGTGCCGGCCGCCCTCGTCCTTGGACAGAACGTACGCGCGTGCCTCGAACTCCTTGTGCGGGGTGACCGTGCCCGGCTGGATCACGACCTGTCCGCGCTCGACGTCCTCCCGTTTGATGCCGCGCAGCAGCAGCCCCACGTTCTCCCCCGCCCGGCCTTCGTCGAGGAGCTTGCGGAACATCTCGATGCCGGTGACGGTGGTCCTCGTCTTCTGCTCGTGGATGCCGATGATCTCGACCTCCTTGTTGACGTGCAGCACCCCGCGCTCGATCCGGCCGGTGACGACCGTGCCGCGCCCGGTAATTGTGAAGACGTCCTCGATCGGCATCAGGAACGGCTTGTCCACGTCGCGCTGCGGCTCGGGGACCGCCGTGTCGACCGCGTCCAGCAGATCGAGCACCGACCGGGCCCACCGCTCGTCGCCCTCCAGCGCCCTGAGCGCCGACACCTGGATCACGGGCACGTCGTCGCCGGGGAACTCGTACTCGGTGAGCAGCTCGCGCACCTCCAGCTCGACGAGCTCGAGGATCTCCTCGTCGTCCACCATGTCCGTCTTGTTCAGGGCGACGACGATGTACGGCACACCGACCTGCCGGGCGAGCAGGACGTGCTCCTTGGTCTGCGGCATCGGCCCGTCGGTGGCCGCGACGACCAGGATCGCACCGTCCATCTGGGCCGCGCCGGTGATCATGTTCTTGATGTAGTCGGCGTGACCCGGGCAGTCGACGTGCGCGTAGTGCCGGTGCTCGGTCTGGTACTCGACATGCGCGATCGAGATGGTGATGCCGCGCTGCCGCTCCTCGGGCGCCTTGTCGATCTGGTCGAAGGGCGTGAACGGGTTCAGGTCCGGATACCTGTCGTGCAGCACCTTCGTGATGGCCGCGGTGAGCGTGGTCTTGCCGTGGTCGATGTGCCCGATGGTGCCGATGTTCACATGCGGCTTGGTCCGCTCGAACTTCGCCTTAGCCACTGGGGCCTCCAGGTCACCTGAGTGATGCCGGGCGTCACCCGGCTACCCCTCCATGTCTATTCGCTCCGCGGCGCGTCGAACAGGGCACTGACGGACTCGCCGTTGTGAATGCGCCGCACGGCCTCGGCGAGCGCGGGGGCGATGGACAGGATCCGCAGCTTCTCCGTGCGCTCCTCCTCGGGCACCGGCACGGTGTTGGTGCAGACGATCTCCAGGATGTCGGGCTGCTCGCCGATCCGCTTGAGCGCGCCCGCCGCGAACAGACCGTGCGTGCAGGCGATCCGGATCGAGCGCGGCTTCAACTCCCGCAGCCGTTCCAGGAGTTCCAGTACGGTGCTGCCCTTGGCGATCTCGTCGTCCAGCACGATGACATCCCGGTCGGTGACCTCGCCGATGACGGAGTTGATGCTGACCCGGTCGTCCGCGAACCGCTGCTTGGCCCCGGCCGCCACCTGCGCGCCGATCAGCCGGGCGAAAGCGGCGGCCTCCTTGACGTTGCCGAGGTCCGGGGAGACGACGGTGGTGCGGGAGAGGTCGTACTGCTGGAAGTGCGCGGCCAGTTCGCGCAGCGCGTGCAGATGGTCGACCGGGACCGAGAAGAACCCGTGCACCTGCGGCGAGTGCAGCGTCATGGCGAGGACACGGCTCGCGCCGGCCGACACCAGCAGGTCGGCGACGAGCCGTCCGCCCAGCGAGATACGGGGCTCGTCCTTCTTGTCGGAGCGGGCGTAGGAGTAGTGCGGCATGACGACGGTGATCCGGCGGGCCGAGGCCCCGCGGGCGGCGTCGCACATCAGCAGCAGCTCGACGAGGTTCTCCTGGACCGGCTTGACCAGCGGCTGGATGAGGAAGACGTCCCGCTCCCGGCAGTTGGCCTGGAGCTGCACCTCCAGACAGTCGTTGGCGAACCGGCTGACCCGCGTGGGGCTCAGCGGCACCCCCAGGTGTGCGCAGACCTCCGCCGCCAGCTCGGGGTGGGCACTACCGCTGAACACGGCGATGTCTCGCACGATCCACTCCTAGCATGATCATTTCGGGCTGCCGGAGCCATGCTACTGACCGGGAAATTCGGTTGCGGCGCCGCACCCGGCTCAGGCCATGATGGCGACGTCCGTGTTCCCTCACGTCAGGACCACCCGCATGCGCCGACTCCTCGGAATCCACCAGCCCTTCCACAGGCCCACGGTTCTCGAGGACGCGACCCCGTATGCACACCCTGAACATCGGAATTCTGGCCCACGTCGACGCCGGTAAGACCAGCCTCACCGAGCGGCTGCTGTTCGACCACGGCACGATCGACCGGCTCGGCAGCGTCGACGCCGGTGACACCCGAACGGACGACGGCGCCATCGAGCGGCGGCGCGGGATCACCATCCGCTCCGCGGTCGCCGCGTTCACCGTCGACGACACCCGGATCAATCTCATCGACACCCCCGGGCACTCGGACTTCATCGCCGAGGTCGAGCGCGCCCTGGAGGTCCTGGACGGGGCGGTCCTGGTGCTGTCCGCCGTGGAGGGCGTCCAGGCGCAGACCCGCGTCCTGATGCGCACCCTGCGCCGGCTGCGGCTGCCCACGCTCGTCTTCGTCAACAAGATCGACCGGCCGGGGGCCCGCGCCGAGGGCCTGCTCCAGGACATCCGCCGCAAGCTGACCCCGCATGTCGCGCCGATCGGCGGGGTCCGGGGCATCGGCACGCCGGACGCCCGCGTGACACCCCTGCGCCACGGCGACGCACTGGCCGAAGCCCTCGCCGACCTCGACCCGGACCTCCTCGCGGCCGTCGTGGACGGCCCCGCGCCCACACCGGACGACCTGCACAAGGCCCTCGCCGCCCACACGGCCGACGGCTCCTTCCACCCCGTCCTGTTCGGCTCGGCCCTCGGCGGCCAGGGTGTGTCCGGCCTGGTCGAGAGCGTGGTCCGGCTGATCCCGCCCGCACCGACGACCGGGAGCACCACCCCTCGCGGCACGGTGTTCGCCGTCCGGCCGGGACCCGGCGGCGAGCGCACGGCGTATCTCCGGCTCTACGACGGTGAGGTGACGGAACGTCAACGGCTGACGTTCCGGCGGCGCGACGCCGACGGCGGGACCCGTGAGGTGTCCGGCCGGGTGACACGCCTCGACGTGACCGGCGGCGGCAGCGGCCCGCTCACCGCCGGGAACATCGCGGCGCTCACGGGTCTCGCGGGTGTCCGCGTCGGCGACCGGCTCGGCGAACTCACGGACCGAGCGCCGCAGTTCGCACCCCCGACCCTGGAGACCGAGGTCAGCGCCCGGCGCCCCGAGCAGGCCGCCCGCCTGCGCTCCGCGCTCCTCACCCTCGCCGACCAGGACCCGCTGATCCACGCCCGCCCGACGGACGCCGGCACCACCGCGCTCCTGCTGTACGGCGAGGTCCAGATGGAGGTCCTGGCCGCGACCCTCGCGCAGGACTTCGGTGTCGAGGCCGACTTCGCACCCGGGCGGGTCCGGTTCCTGGAGCGGCCGCGCGGGGTCGGCGAGGCCGGTGAGGAGTGCCCGTGGCTCGACGGCACCCGCTTCTGGGCGACGATCGGGCTGCGGGTGGAGCCGGGACCGCGTGGTTCCGGCGGGGTGTTCACGTACGAGACGGAACTCGGCGCACTCCCCCGGGCGTTCCACTCGGCCATCGAGGAGACGGTCCACACCAGCATGCGGACCGGGCTCTTCGGGGCAGCCGTGACGGACTACCGGGTGACCCTCGTCCGGTCCGGCTTCGTCGCGCCGCTGAGCACGGCCGCGGACTTCCGCGGACTCACCCCGTACGTGCTGCGCCGGGCCCTGGAGCGGGCGCGGACCCGGCTGTACGAGCCGTACCACGCCTTCGAGACGGAGGTCCCGCTGGACGCGCTGGCCCCGGTCACCGCCCATCTCGCGGCGCTCGGCGCCGAGTTCACCGGTACGACGGGCGGGAGCACGTCGTGGGTGATCACAGGCGAGATCGCGGCCAGGCGGGTGCGCGAGGTCGAGCTACGGCTGCCGGGACTGACGCACGGGGAGGGGGTGTGGTGGTCCAGACCCTCGGGCGATCGCGAACTCAGGCCGGGATGAGGCCGATCACCAGGGACAGGGGCAGGAAGACCAGCGCGACCGCCATCAGCCAGCCGGCCCTCGAGGACGACCTCGAACCGACCAGGGCGCAGAACGGCACGGCGATCATCAGGTAGATCCACAACGGGACGATGAGGAAGCCCGCCCCCACGATTACCTCCTCGCGCCACGATTTGAACGCGTTCAACTCTATCGTGGCTCACCACGACACGGGGAGATGCAGCGGACTGCGTGTCATCTGCCCCACCCGCCATTCGATCGTCTCCGGAGTGAACTCGGCCCGGAGCCCCGGGAAGCGCACGGCCAACTGGTGCAGGGAGAGCTCGAGTTCCAGGCGGGCGAGCCAGGCGCCGAGGCAGTGGTGGGGGCCGGCGCCGAAGGTGATGCTCGGCGCGGTCAGGGGGGCGGAGAGGTCGGGCGGGCCCGGCGGGAAGACGTCGGGGTCGCGGCTCGCGGTGTTGGTCTGGAGGGCGACCACACCGCCCGCGGGGATCAGCACCCCGCCGACCTCGACGTCCTCGACCGCGCGCCGGATCAGGCCCGGCAGCACCTTTCCCTCGCTGAGCGGGACGGTGCGCAGCAGTTGTTCGGCGGCGACCGCCGCGGACTCCTCGTCGCGGGCGAGCAGCGGCCAGCCGTCCCGTCCGTCGGTGAGGAGGTGGACGACGGCGTTGCCGAGCGAGGTCATGGTGGTCTCGTGTCCGGCCACGACCAGCCCGCAGACCAGGGTGATCAGCCGCCGCTCCTCGATGCCCAGCTCGTCGCCGGCTGCCACGAGGCCGCTCACCAGGTCGTCGCCCGGCTCCTTGCGCCGCTCGGCGACCAGCCCGGCGGCGAACATGCCGAACTCCGTCATCGCCTCGACCACTTCACCCGCCTGGTGCGCGCCGCCGGACAGGGCGTGGTCGGCCCAGTGCCGGATCCGTTCGCGGTCCACGTGGTCCAGGCCCATCAGCCGGCAGATCACCGACACGGGCAGCGGCCGGGTGAATCCCTCGATGATGTCGGCCGGTTGCGGCTGTGCGGCGAAGTCGTCGAGGAGCGAGGCGACCACCGAGCCCACCCAGGGCCGCCAGCGGGCGATGGCCCGCGGGGTGAACGCCCGCTGCACGGTGCCGCGCAGCAGCTGGTGGGCGGGTCCGTCCTGGTTGATCAGGCCGTTGGGGTCGTCGAGCAGGTTGGGGACGACGAGCAGGGGCGGGGCGTTCGGGGCGTGCAGGGAGCTCCGGTCGAACCGCGGGTCCATGAGCACCTGGCGCACCTCGGCGTACCGGGTCACGAGCCACACCGGGGTGCCGGTCGCGAGGGTGCCGAGGCGGGGCGGCCCGTGCTCGGGGAGGCTGATGCGGTGCATGGGGCAGAGCGGCCGGGTCGTGCTGTCTGGACTCATCCGGGTCTCCAGAAGCGCCGGTTGGGAAGGCTTACCACGCTAGTGCGCCGCCCATGCCTCCGTCAGCGGTGGCAATCGGCCAACACTCCGGTCTGACAAGGGTTTTGGAGGGCATTCGAACAGCAGGAAGGAGGGCCGTCACATGACGACTCCCATCAGGCGCATGTCCAAGCGCATGCCCGGCTGGGCGAAGTTGGTGAGCGCCGTCGTACTGGTACTCATCGTGTTCTTCGCCGGTATCCGGCTGAGCGTGCTCCCGGGCCTCAAGGACCTGTTCGGCACCGAGACGCATGACCGTTCGGGCCCCGCACTGCTGGAGTCCATCCAGGACCTCAGCCGCTACGACGCCGCCTCCGGCAACTTCCAGGTGGTCGTGGACCTGGAGAAGGACGCCAAGTACCTGCCCGACGCGATCCGCGGCACCCGCACCCTGTACGTCGGGGCGGGCACCGTCGACGCGTATGTCGACCTCGGCAAGGTGGCCAAGGACGACGTGACGGTCAACGAGGACCGCACGACGGCCACGCTGCATCTGCCGCACGCGCAGCTGGGCAAGCCCGCCCTGGACACCGACCGCTCCTACGCGGTGTCCAAGCAGCGGGGCCTCCTGGACCGGCTGGGCGACCTGTTCTCGGACAACCCGAACGGCGAACAGGCCGTGCAGAAGCTGGCGACGAAGCACATCGGTGACGCGGCGAAGGACAGCGGCCTGACCAAACGCGCCGAGGCCAACACCACCGACATGCTCGAAGGCCTGCTGACCTCCCTCGGCTTCAAGGAGGTGCGCGTGTCGTTCGGGACCTGACCGTCTCCTTCGCGACCTGATCAGGAGGTCAGGATGCCCGGCAGGGCCAGGGCGCCGAGCAGTCCGGCGCCGACCGGCAACCAGGCCACGTAGTCCCCGATGTGCCCGGACCGCAGGCGCCGCGGCGACAGCGCCCAGCCCGGTGCGGCGAGCGGCTTCGGGCGGGTGACCGCCACGGCGGCGAGGCCCACGGGCGGCGCCGTCGCGACGAGTCCGAGCAGCACTCCGACCGGCGTCCAGTGCACGGAGGCGACGACGACACCCCCGGACCCGGCTTCGTTCACGGCGTGGGCCACCACGTCGGCGAAGCCGGGTGCCACACCCACGGCGAGCGCCCCGGCGAGCGGTACCGCCGGGACCGCCGTCCCGGAGTGCCCCGCCCGCACGACGGGAAACCGCGGGTGCTCCCGACCCGCCGGGGCGCGGCCGCATTGTCGGCTCGATCGCGGGTAATCGCCTTACGTCGCAGGGAAGTTGAAGACTGGAGGACCGCATGGCCCGTACAGCCTTACGTCCGCGTTCCGCGTTCCGCCTGCGCACCGGCAAGACCGGGACCGCGAAGACAGGGACGGCCGAGCCGGAGTCCGCCAAGTCCGGGACCGATCCGAAGAAGAGGGCCCCGAAGAAGAGGGCCCCGAAGGAAAGGACCACCAAGGAGACGACCGCTCCGGAGGAGAAGCGCAGCTTCCTCGCCCTCGTCCGCCGCTTCGTGGCGATGGTGGCCGCGTTCGCGTTCATGGTGGCGTTCGCCGTCGTGCTGGCCCGGCTCACTCTGGAGCCCTCGCCCGCGTCGGAGGCGCTCACCCACACCAATCTGCACCCGGGCCGTTCCCTGCGGGCCTACCTCGATCAGCCGGAACTGCGGGACGCCGGCAAGCAGATCGGCGGCAACCTGTTGCTGGGCATACCGTTCGGCGTGCTGGTCCCCGTGGTCGCCCCGCAAACCCGTGGTGTCCTGCGCGTGCTTCTGCTGACGGCTGTCGTGATGCTGCTGGTGGAGTTCGCCCAGGGGGCGATGATCACCGGGCGGGCCTTCGACATCGACGACGTCATCCTCAACACCACCGGGGCACTGATCGGTTACGTCCTGCTGGGGCGGCGGCTGAGCCGGGCGGTGCACCGCTGACGTCAGCGGACGGACAACTGGACGATGGCCGCCGTACCCACCACCACGATCAGTCCGCGCAGGACCGCCGGGTGGAGACGGCGGCCCGCGGCCGCTCCGGCCTGCCCGCCCACGGCGGAGCCGACCGCGAGCAGGGCGACGGCGGTCCAGTCGAAGTCGGCGACGACGAGGAAGAAGAGCGCGGCGACGGTGTTGACGACGGCGACGAGGACGTTCTTGACGGCGTTGAGGCGCTGCAGGCCGTCGTCGAGGCGCAGTCCCATCAGGGAGACGTAGATGATTCCCTGGGCGGCGGAGAAGTAGCCGCCGTAGACGCTGGCCAGCGTCAGTCCCACGATCAGCGGCGGGCCGCCGTCGGCGGGCGCGGTGCGGCCTTCGCGGGCACGTCGGTCGCGCAGCCGCCGGCCGATGAGCGGCTGGAGGACGACCAGCACCAGCGCGAGACCCACCAGGACCGGCACGATCCGCTCGAACGCCGAGGCCGGCAGGGCGAGCAGGAGCGTGGCACCCGTCAGGCCGCCCACCAGGGCACCGGCGCTCCACGTGAGGATGCGCCGGCGCTGGCCCGCCAGTTCCCGCCGGTATCCGATGGCCGCGCTGATCGAACCGGGGATCAGGCCGAGCGCGTTGGAGACCGCGGCCGTGACCGGCGGCAGGCCTACCGCGAGCAGCACCGGAAAGCTGATCAGCGTCCCCGACCCGACGGCCGCGTTGACGGCACCGGCACCGAGGCCAGCGGCGAGGACGGCGAGCAGCTCTCCGGGATCTTCCATGAGGGGAGCTTAGAAACCGAACGCTTCGGCGAGGACCGAAACGTCCCGCACACCCCTGACGGGCCCTGGTTCCTAGTGCCGGGTCCAGGTGAACTTGTCCCCGCCCACCCAGCGCACCACGTCCGGGTCGTCGAGGTCGTGGACCGTGATGCCCCACGCGGCGGCGGCCTCCAGCACATCGGTGACGGCTTTCGCCTCACCGACCACCTCTCCGTCGATCTCCACGATCCGGAACGGCGGGGTACCGGGCTGCACCCCGAGCACCAGGATGCGCGGATTCGAGATGTACGGGCTCGCGATTTCGGTCATGCCATAGAGCGTAGAACGCATTGCGCAAGAGGGACATGAGAGGGCAAAGGCACCCCCGTGTCCGCCGTGCGAGCCCCGCACGGCTGGGGAACCCTGGAGGAGGAGGTGGCGATGGACCCCGTCGAGGCACTGGACCGGATCGCCTTCCTGCTGGAGCGGTCCCTGGCGCCGACGTACCGCGTACGCGCCTTCCGTACGGCTGCCCGGGTGCTGGCGGCACTGCCCGAGGGGGAGGTGCGCGAGCGGGCGGAGGCCGGGACGCTGGAGTCGCTCAAGGGAGTCGGGCCGAAGACGGCGAACGTGGCACGTGAGGCGCTCGCCGGACAGGTGCCGGGGTATCTGGACCAGCTGGAGCGGGAGGCGCCCGCCGGGCCGGCCGTGCGGGGCGGGCAGCGGCTGCGGGCGCTGCTGCGGGGCGACTGCCATCTGCACTCCGACTGGTCGGACGGCGGCAGCCCCATCGAGGAGATGGGCCGGACGGCGGCCGAGCTCGGGCACGAGTGGGCGGTGCTGACCGACCACTCCCCGCGGCTGACCGTGGCCCGCGGCCTGTCCCCCGAGCGACTGCGCGAGCAGCTGGACGTGGTCGCGGAACTGAACGCCGACTGGGCGCCCTTCCGGCTGCTCACCGGCATCGAGTGCGACATCCTCGACGACGGTTCGCTCGACCAGGACGAGGAGCTGCTCCAGCGGCTCGACGTCGTGGTCGTCTCCGTGCACTCCAAGCTGCGCATGGACGCCCGCTCGATGACCCGCCGCATGGTGGCCGCCGTACGCAATCCGCACGCGGACGTCCTCGGCCACTGCACCGGACGGCTGGTCACCGGCAAGGGCCGGCCCGAGTCGGAGTTCGACGCCGGGGAGGTGTTCGCGGCGTGCGCCGAGTCGGGCACCGCCGTGGAGATCAACAGCCGGCCCGAGCGGCTCGACCCGCCCCGGCGGCTGCTGCGGCAGGCCGTGGCGGCCGGCGTGCTGTTCTCCGTCGACACCGACGCGCACGCGCCCGGCCAGCTCGACTGGCAGATCCTCGGCTGCGCCCGGGCCGAGGAGTGCGGGGTTCCCGACGAGCGTGTGGTCACCGCCTGGTCCCTGGAGGAGCTGCTGGCCTGGACCCGGGAACGCCGGGTGCCCGCCGGAGTGACCGGCCCCTGACGTGGTACTCGTGCGCCGCGGTGTGCGATGCGGTGCGAGGAGGACGGAATATGGAACGCGCGGCGGTGTTCGACGTCGACGGAACACTGGTCGACACCAACCATCTTCATGTGGCGACCTGGTGGGAGGCGTTCCGCCAAGCGGGTCATGACGTGCCCATGCACGCCATCCACCGGGCGGTGGGCCTCGGCTCCGAGGACCTCGTCGCCCACCTGATCGGCGAGCACCGGGCGAAGCGGGAGGCGGACGCGCTGAGCTCCGCCCACAAGGCCCTCTACGGCCAGTACTTCGACCGGCTGCCCGCGCTGCGCGACGCGGGGCGGCTGCTGCGGCGCCTCGAGCACGAGGGCTGGACGGTGGTGCTGGCGACCTCGGCGGGCGGTGCGGAACTCTCCGCGCTGCGCCGCGCCATCGGCGCCGACGACGCCATCACCGCCACCGCGAGCGCCGACGACGTCACCGAGGGCAAGCCGGCACCGGAGCCCGTCGAACACGCCCTGGAACTGGCGGGCGTACCGCCCGAGCGCGCGCTGTTCGTCGGCGACACCGTGTGGGACATGAAGGCGGGCAGCCGGGCCGGGGTGTGCTGCGTGGGCGTGCTGTGCGGCGGCATCCCGCGCGCGGACCTGGTGGAGGCGGGAGCGGAGACGGTCTACGACGACCCCGCCCAGCTGCTCGCTTCCCTCGCGGACAGCCCGTTCGCCCGGCTGTCGTCCGAGCGGTGACGCAGATCACGTCATAACGCGACAGGCCGGGGAACACCCAAGGGTGGTTGCCCGTTGAACCACACGTGGGTGCGGATGGGACAGTGTCCCCGGGCCTCACCTTTTGCCCACAGGGACGATCGTTCGGCTGAAGCCCTGTGGAGCCTTTCGCCGAGAGGCGACCGCCATCCGCGCCCACATCAGAGCCGCCCCGACCGTGATTCCCCCGTCCGGTCGGGGCTTTCCTCTGCCCGGACCCTTCCCCGGAAGGCTCCGCTTGACTTCGAGCGCACTCCAATTCGTAGCGTTCCCGGCATGAGCACTGCACAGCACAAGATCGGATCGGGCTTCGACGCCCGCAGCACCGCCGACGACGTTCTCGCCGGCCTCGACCTCACCGGCAAGCTCGCGGTCGTCACCGGTGGCTACTCGGGACTCGGCCTGGAGACCACGCGTGCGCTCACCAAGGCGGGCGCCCGGGTGGTCGTCCCGGCCCGCCGGCCCGCGGCCGCCCGGGAGGCCGTGGCGGACATCGACGGCGTCGAGGTGGACGAGCTGGACCTCGGCGACCTGGACAGCGTGCGCGCCTTCGCCGAGCGGTTCCTCGCCTCGGGCCGCCGTATCGACTTCATGATCGACAACGCCGGCGTCATGGCGTGCCCGGAGACGCGGGTCGGCCCCGGCTGGGAGGCGCAGTTCGCCACCAACCACCTCGGACACTTCGCGCTGGTCAACCGGTTGTGGCCGGCGATCGCGCCCAACGCCCGGGTCGTCTCCGTCTCGTCCCGCGCCCACCACTTCTCGGGCATGCGCTGGGACGACGTCCAGTGGACGCGCAACTACGACAAGTGGCAGGCCTACGGACAGGCCAAGACGGCGAACGTCCTGTTCGCCGTCCACCTGGACCGGCTCGGCCGTGAATCCGGTGTCCGCGCCTTCTCGCTGCACCCCGGCGGCATCTTCACCCCGCTCCAACGCCACATCCCCAAGGCCGAGATGGTCGAGCGCGGCTGGATCGACGAGGACGGCGCCTTCCTCAACCCCGAGGGCTTCAAGACCCCGGAACAGGGCGCGGCCACCCAGGTGTGGGCGGCGACCTCACCTCAGCTCGAAGGCCTCGGCGGCGTCTACCTGGAGGACTGCGACATCGCCGAGCCCGCTGTCGACGGCGACCAGAGCGGCGGGGTCAAGGCCTGGGCGACCGACCCGGAGCAGGCCGCCCGGCTGTGGGAGCTGTCGGCGGAACTGACGGGCGTGAACGCGTTCCAGGCCTGACCCGGGCGCTACCCGACCCGACAGTAGAGGCCCTGCTCGCGACGTCGGGCACTGTCGGCGAGAACCGCCAGACCGCCCACGATCCCGTGGGCGGTCTGCGCGTCGAAGACCTCGCCGTCCCGCGCCCGCAAGGCCACCCACGAGACGGCGACCTCACGGAGCCGGGACTCCCCGGCCGCGGCGAGTGCGGCGCACAGCCGGGGCGAGAGCGCGAACACGAGGCACTCGTCCTCGACCCGGTCGGCGACCGTACGGGGTTCCCCGGCCTCCACGAGGTCCGCGAACGTGCCGCCGACGAGGAGGCACTCCCACTCGACCACGGCCTCCTCGACGTCGAAGTTACCGAGGGGGAGCGACTCGTGGGCGGACCCCGGCCGGGCCCGCAGCGTCATGGCGGCCGACGTGTCGTCCGGCGCCACGAAGAAGTCGATCACGGTGCTCACCGTCAGTCTTCCCCCTCCCCCGCGGCCGTGGGGTCGACGTCCTCGCCGACGGTGTACGTCTCCTTGACCTTCACGTCGGAGACCCCGCGGCCCTCCGGGAAGACCCGTCGCCAGTCGCCGATGACGTGCAACTCGTCGGTGCCCATGGCGCGGACGACCATGAGGCCCTCCTCGTGGGCCTTGTAGGCCTTCATCCAGAGGTTGGCGAAGGCCTGGGAGCGGATGAGGTGCATCCAGTCGGGGCGGTAGAGCTCCCGGTTGTAGTTCGACTCGCCCATGGTGGAGACGAACTTGGAGTACATCGCCTTCACGTACTCCAGCGTCACCTCGTCGTCCTCGGCGATCGCCCGGTCCCGGGCGTCCTTCAGCGCGACGCGGAACTTCTCCAGGAGACTCTCGGTCGCGCCGGAGGTGAACGACTCGTGGATCTCCGGCGGGTCGCACAGCCCGTACTTGGGACCCGACAGGCGCAGCAGCAGGCGCAGGGTCGGTTCGGTGACCCAGAGCGGTCCGGGCTCGTCGCGGTTGCCGATCGGGTTGGGCAGGTGGGCGTCGTGGTCCCACTCGGAGGGGGTGATCAGATGGACGCCGGCCCGGCGTCGGTCGTGGTCGAAGCCGGTGGAGTGTTCCAACTGTCCGATCGGCAGATGGGTCTTGAGCGCCGACAGGTAGGCGCCGTTGATGTCGAGGGCGGTCACCTCGTGGGCACCGGAGGGGAGTTCGGTCCGCGCCCACTTGGGGCGGGCCTCCCAGATCCGGTCCGCGCCGCGGGCCGACTGCTTGCGCAGCACGTCCGGGATCCAGGGGTGCGCCACGACGTCGTAGCGACCGCCCTTGCGGGTCTCGTCCAGCAGCGCCATGGCGTCCGGGATGGCCCGCTTGACCAGGGCCGCGGTCGCCGCCTCCAGGTCGCCGTCGTGCTTCTCCAGGGCGGCGGCCACCGCGGCGCCGATCAGATCCGGTTCCTGCGAGGCGGTCTGCATACGGCGTCCGACGGGGACGACGCGGACCGGACCGGCGGCGCGGTCGCGCCGCGCGGGGGCCGGTGTGCGGCCCTCGGCCGGGGCCGGCTCCTCGCGCCGGGGCGGAGCGACCGGCGACGCCACGGGATCCGGCGCCGGTGTACCGCAGTCGGCGGGATCCAGATGCTGGGGGAAGCCCGCGACCTGGTGCCGGGCGGGCATACCGCACAGGACGCACGGCCGGGGAGCCGACAGGGCCTCGACCTCGTCCGGCTCACCCGTCTCGCCGGTCCCGGCACGGGACTCGTCGGCCTCGTCGGCCTCGGTCTCCGGCTCCACGACGTGCTCGGCGCCCGGTGTCCCGGCCGCCTCCCCCGTCTCCGCCGCCAGTTTGGCCTGCGCCCCCTCCAGGAAGTAGGCGTACTTCTCGCGCACGGCCCCGCCCGGGTCCCGCCCCGCTTCCCAGCCACCGACGGTGGAGGGGCTGACACCGAGCGCCTGGGCCACCTGGGACCGGGAGAGGTTGAGGCTCTCCCGCAGCTCACGCCGCACGTCGGCCGGTGGCAGCGGCACCTCCTGGCGGGCGCCCGCCAGGAGCGCGTCGATCGCCTCGAAGTCCGTCATCGAGTCACCGCCGTCGGTCCCGCGGCCCGGCGCCGCCGCACGGGCAGCGTCTCGCAGGCCCGGGTCGGCCCGGCGAGCAGATCGAGCACGTCGATGCCGAAGTGCGCGGCGAGCGCGTCGCAGTCGGCCAGGCTCCAGGCGGCGCTGCCGGACTGACGGCGGCTCACCTGCGCCTGGCTCACCCCGAGCGCGACGGCGACCTCCGCCTGCGACTCACCCGTCGCGTGCATCAGCGCGGCGACCGAAGACCTCACACGTTCTCCCAAGGACAGTCCCACCCCGCCAACCCTACCCGGCCTCATGCGTCAGTCGTATGAACCATGCTGGAGGCGCAAGTACGGCGTTGCATCCTCTCCGCCCGGGTACTCGGTCCGCCCCGTCGCTGGGCAAGCCCGAGAGGAGCCGGACGTGAGCAGGATCGTTGTCACGGGCGCCACCGGAAACGTCGGCACGAGTGTGGTGCGTCTGCTGTCGGAGGATCCGGAGGTCGACTCCGTGCTGGGGCTGGCGCGCCGGATCCCCGACTGGTCGCAGCCGAAGACGGACTGGTCCGCGGTGGACCTGTCGTCGCAGCAGGCGGATCTGGAGAAGGAGTTCGCGGGCGCGGACGCGGTGGTGCACCTGGCCTGGGCGTTCCAGCCGACGCACGATCCGGCGGCGACCTGGCGGACCAACGTGCTGGGCTCCATCCGGGTCTTCGAGGCGGTGGCCGCCGCCGGGGTGCCCGCGCTGGTGCACGCGTCGTCGGTCGGCGCGTACTCGCCGGGGCCGAAGGACGAGGCCGTGGACGAGTCGTGGCCCACGCACGGCTGGCCGGATGCCGCGTACTGCCGGGAGAAGGCGTATCTGGAGCGGGCCCTGGACACCTTCGAGCGTGATCACGCCGAGGTGCGGGTGGTGCGGATGCGGCCGGCGTTCCTGTTCAAGCGGGAGTCGGCGAGCGAACAGCGCCGGATCTTCGGCGGCCGCTTCCTGCCGGGTCCGCTGGCCCGTCCGGAGCTCCTGCCGTTCCTGCCCGACATCCCCGGACTGCGGGTCCAGGCCCTGCACACGGACGACGCGGCCAAGGCGTACCGCCTCGCGGTCCACTGCGATCTGCGCGGCGCCTTCAACCTGGCGGCCGAGCCGCCGGTCGACGCGGAACTGCTCGGCGAGATGCTCGGCACCCGCCGCGTCCGGCTGCCCCGCACCGCGGCCCGCTCGGCACTCGCCGCCGCCTGGGGGCTCCACCTCCTCCCGGCCTCCCCGCACCTCTTCGACGCGGTCCTGCGCCTCCCGCTGATGGACTGCACCCGCGCCCGTACGGAACTGCGCTGGAATCCCGAGCACACGGCGAACGAGGTGCTGGAGGAGTTCCTCAAGGGCCTCCAGCAGGGCGCGGGAGCGAGCACGGAACCGCTGCGGGGGCGGAAGGTGGGCTGAGACAGACCGGCGCCTGTGCCGTCCCGGGACGGCACAGGCGCATATGCGGGCGGTTAAGGAGGCGGCGCACGGCCGAAGTCAGCCGGTGGGCTCCTCCGGTACCGGTTGCTCGGACTGGGCGCCCGCCTGGCGCGGTGCGCCCTGGCGGCCGGTGCCCGCCTCGTCGGTGTCGGGGACCTCGGCGTCGGGTTCTCCCGTGTCGGCCGCCTCGGGATCCGCGTCCCAGGGGTCCTCGCCCTCGCCCGCCTGCTGGTCCGGCATGTCCCGCGGTACGGGCTCATCTCCGGGGCGTTTGCCGTGGTAGTCGGCCATGGCGTCCTCCCTTCGCGTGGTCCGGGCGACTCGCGGGTACCTCTCCCCCCACCGGCGAAACCTCAGTGCGGAGCCCGCTCCTCCAGCGCGGTGCGCCAGGCCGGGTGCGGCCCTTCGGGCGCGGGCTCGGGACGGCGGCCGCCGCGGGCGAAGAAGTCGGCCAGCGGCAGGATCGCGGCGCCGACGGTGACCGCGTCGGGGCCGAGCCTGCCGAGCTCGATGGTGACCTTCTCGGCCGGGTGGCGCAGGGCGTAGGAGGAGGCGTGACGGCGTACGGCCGGCAGGAAGCGGGTACCCAGCTGGAGGCCGGCCCAGCCGCCGATGAGGATGCGCTCGGGCTGGAAGAGATTGATGAGGTCGGAGAGGCCGGCGCCCAGGTACTCGGCGGTCTCCTCCAGCACGGCCAGTGCCACCGGGTCGGGCGCACCGCCCTCGGCCGGGTACGCGGCGGCCAGCATGGCGGTCAGCGCGGTCTCCTCGTCGGCACCCTCGGGCGGCCGTCCGCCCTCCTCGCGCCAGCGGTCGAGCAGCGACTCGGCGCCCGCGTACGCCTCCAGGCAGCCCAGCGCACCGCACCGGCAGCGGCGTCCCCTGACCCGTACCGTCAGATGACCCCATTCGACCGCCCGCCCGTTGTCGACCTCGGGGGTGACGAGACACGCGCCGACGCCGGAGCCGAAGAGGACGACGACCGCGTTGTGCGCGCCGCGCCCACCGCCGAACCACATCTCGGCCTGGCCCAGCGTCTTGGCACCGTTGTCGATGAAGTACCGGACGGTGTCGGGCAGCCGGGAGGTGGAGCGGAGCAGTTCCTCCAGCGGGACCGCGTCCCAGCCGATCGTCTGCCCGTGCACGACGGCGCCCCGGTCCGGGGTGTGCTCGACGATGCCGGGGACGCCGATGCCGACGCCGAGGAGGTGGTCGGGGGCGATGCCGGCGGTGTCGAGGACCTCGGCGACGCCGTCGCGGATGTGGCCGACGATGACCTCGACGTCGTAGCCCTGCCGCGTCAACGGGCGTTCGGCGCGTGCGAGTTCGGTGAGGGTCAGGTCGAACAGCTCGATCCGCACCCGGGTCTCGCCGACGTCGACGCCGATCATGTGGCCGCTGCCGGGCGCCACCCGCAGCAGGGTGCGGGGGCGGCCGCCGTCGGAGTCGACGCTGCCGGCCTCCTCCAGCAGGCCGTCGGCGACCAGGTCGGCGACGACGTTGCTCACCGAGCCGGAGCTCAGGCCCGTGGCCGGGCCGAGCTCGAAGCGGCTGAGCGGGCCGTCGAAGTAGAGCCTTTGCAGCACGGCCGTGCGGTTGGCCCGCCTCAGATCGCGTACCGTGCGCCCGTTCCGCCCTGCCATGTATGGCCCCCTTCGAACCCTGTCCGACCTGCAACATACCGCTGCGGACGCACTTTCCACGACCCCTTAATTCACGATGTGAACTATGAGAGCTCCGCGATCTCGGCCAATGCGGCGAGCAGTTCCGGCGCAACCGCTTCCTGTCGCCACCGCCGATCGCCCTCGCCCATCTCCCTCGGGACCGTCTCGGCGAGCATGATCAGGTGGAGATAGGCCCGGTAGAGGGCGTAACGGAGGCGGGCCGCCTCATCGAACTCGGCGCGGCCGCCCTCCTCCCGGTAGCCGGCCAGGAACGCCTCGTCGGTCCTGATGTCGCCCAGCAGCGCGAGGGAGACGAAGTCGGCGAGGGGGTCGCCCCAGAACATGCGCTCGCCGTCGATGAGCCCGCCGATCCGGGCGCCGCCCTCCGTACGCTCCACCAGGATGTTGCCGGTCCACAGGTCGAAGTGGACGAGGCGCGGGACGGTCACCTCGTCGAGCGCGCCGTACGCGGGGCGGAGCGCGTCCGCCACCTCGTCGGCGGGGCGGGGCAGTTCGGCACCGTAGCGGCGGGCGTCTTCGAGGACCGCGTCGAGCATGCCCGTGAACGCGGTCCGCCAGTCGGGGGCGAGTGGGCCGAGGGCGCCCGACGGGTAGCCGAAGGCGGGGCCGGTCACACCGTGGAGGCGGGCCACCTGGTGGCCCAACTCCGTACGCAGGCCTGTCTGTTCGGCGCCGGTGAGCCGGCCGTCCCAGGGATCGCCGGGGACGGCCGTCATCAGCAGATCCTCCCGTCCGAGGATCACGACCCGGGGCGCCGGCACGTCCGCCTCGGCGGCCCCGCGGTAGAACTCGGCCTCCGCCACGAGGAGTCGGCGTTCGTGGCTCAGTCCCGGGACGGTCTCGGCGGGAGGCACCTTCAGCACATAGCGGCCGCCGTCGGCGAGGACGAGTTCCTCGACCGTGTTGTAGGTGCCGCCGGTCAGCGGACGCAGGTGCACGAGGTGTCCGGGTGGCAGGCCCGCCTCCTCCAGGATGCGCCGAGCCCGTGCCCAGGAGTCCACCACCGTGCGCCCGCCTCTCCCCTTCGCCACGCTTCGGTCAGCCCGCCGCGTACACGTCCTCGACGTAGCGCCCGTCCGCGATCAGCCCGTCGAGCCATTCCCCGGCGGCCGCCTCGCCGGCGTCCGCCGTGTGCTTCCGGTACAGCGTACGGAACGCCTCCCGGACACCCGGCGCCATCCGTGAACCGTCGCCGCAGACGTACACGCGGGCTCCCGCGCCGAGCAGGCCCCAGACCTCCTCGGCCTCGGCGGCGATGCGGTGCTGCACGAAGCGCACCTCGCCCTGCGGGGCGGCGCTGAAGGCGGGGCGCAGGGAGACGGCTCCGGCGGTCTCGGCGGCGCGCAGTTCCGCGTCGTGCAGGAAGTCGGCGTCGGGTGCGTCGCAGCCGAAGTAGCACAGCGCGGGGGCGAGTTCGGCACCCGAGGCGAGCGCGGCCGTACGGTCGGCGATCGCACCGCGGAACGGGGCGAGCCCGGTGCCCGCGGCGATCATGACGACGGGGGCGCAGTCGTCGACACGGAAGGCCTCGCGGCAGGGCTGGACGCGGGCGTACACGGTGTCGCCGGGTTCGACGGCGGCGAGGTACCCGGATCCGGTGCCCCGGTACTCGCCCCTGCCCGAGCGGGCGGGGGCCGCCAGCAGGGAGACCATCAGGTCCGCGTGCCGCGCGTCGGCCGCGGGCGAGGAGGAGACGGAGTAGTGGCGCGGGCGCAGCGGGGTGAGGATCTCCAGGAGCCGCGGCCAGTCCAGGGCGCCGCGCAGGGCGGGGTTGTCCTCGATCACCTCGACGAGGGTGCGCGGGTCGTCGGCCGCCGTCGCCAGCAGGGCGGCGCGCTCGGGCGGGCAGGGGTGGGCGGCGGCGAGCAGGGCCAGTTGGCCGGCGCTCGGACGCTCCTGCAACTCGACGTGATGGGTGAGGAGATGACGTACCGTCACAGGCCGGTCCACGGCGACGCCGTCGCGGCGGGGGCGGGCGGCCCGGATGTCCAGGACGGTGTCCGGGTCGGCGCCGAGGGCCGTGGCGGCGCGGTCGACGAGGGCCGGGGCGTTGACCGGCAGGACGGTGAGGTGGTCGGCCGTACGGTACTGGGTGCCCTCCGGCAGGGCGAGGCGGAGGAACCGCTTGCGGCGCGGGTGGCCGGGGGCCGTGAGGTCGTAGGCCTCGGTGACCTTCATCGGGACCAGCCCGTGCCGCTCGGCCAGGGCGTCCAGCGGGCCGCCGGTCAGGGTGCGCACCTCGTAGGCCGCCGTCGGCTCGGTGTCCGGGACGGTGGCGTCCGGGTCGCCGTGGCGCTCCAGGAGGGCGGTGCGCAGTCGGGTCGTGAAGTCCCTTACGGCGCCGGTGAGATCGCCGGACGCGTCGGCGGCCGTGCGGTCGATGAGGCGGGTGGCGCCGAGGTCGGCGAGACGGTCGTCGATGCGGGTCGGGACGTGCTGGTAGGTGGCTGCCCAGTTGCGGTCGCCGACGCCCAGGACGGCGTAGGTGACGTCGGCCAGGTCGTGCTCGGAGTCCAGCCAGGCGGCGAAGGCGGTGGCGTCGTCCGTGGGGCGTCCGTTGTAGGAGGCGGCGGCGATGACGACGGGGCGGTCGGTGGGCAGGCCGTCCGCGTAGGCGTCCAGCGCGGCGACCTCCGTCTCGCACCCGATCGCGGCGGCCTCGTCGGCGAGTCGGGCGGCGAAGTCGCGGCAGGTGCCGTAGTTGCTGCCGTGCAGGAAGAGGGCGGCGGTGCCGGGCCGTACGCGCGCGGGCAGGGCCTCCGCGCTCGGGGTGCTCTCGGCGTCAGCCGTCCCGATGTCCCCCGGCAGCGGCCCGTGCACCCGTTCCGCGGGGGTGCGCGGGGCCAGGGTCAGGGTGAATCCCTCGGGCTTGAGGGTGAGGGTCTCCTTGACCCTGAGCCGGTAGTCGGCGTGGTCGTGCAGCCGGTAGCGGTGGACCAGCATGGCGAGCAGCATGGTCGCCTCGTGCAGCGCGAACTGCCGTCCGATACAGGCGCGTTCCCCGGTGCCGAACGGTTTGAAGGCGTGCACGGAGCGGGCCGCCTCCGCCTCGGGCGTGAAGCGGGAGGGGTCGAACCGCTCGGGGTTGTCGCCCCAGACCGACTGCCGGTGCAGCATCGGGGCGAGGACGGTCACGAACTGTCCGGCGCGCAGCGGGATCCGGCCGCCGAGCATGGTGTCCTCGAGGGCGTGGCGGCTGAACGCGGCGGCCGTGGGCCACAGCCGCAGCGCCTCGTTGAGGACCTGGCGGGTGTACGTCAGCCGGCCGACCTCGTCGTACGTCGGCTCGGGGTCGGCCGCGTCGCCCCAGAGGGCGTCCACCTCGCGGCGTACGAGCTCCAGCGCGGTCGGGTGCTTGGCCAGGTAGTACAGGGCGAAGGACATCGCGCCGGAGGTCGTCTCGTGGCCGGCGATCAGGAAGGTGATGACCTGGTTGCGGATGTTGGCGGTGTCCAGGGTGGTGCCGTCGGCCGGATGCGCGGCGGTCAGCATGAGGCCCAGGAGGTCCTCGGCGTCGGTCTGGTCGGTGCCGGCGCGGGAGGCGATGACGTCGTCGACGACCTGGGCGAGATAGGCGGCGTCCTCGCGGAAGGCGGCGTCGGCCGCGGAGTGGTCCTGGCCCGGGACACGGGCCAGACGCTTCATGCTCCATTCCAGGCAGCGGACCATCGACTCGACGAAGGGGTGCGGCTCGTCGCGTTCGAAGGAGCCGAAGTCGTAGTCGAATCCGGCGAGGCCGATGGTGTCCAGGGTCATACGGGTCATGTCGTCGGGCACGTTCACCGGCCGCCCGGTGCGGGCGCCGCGGTCCCAGGCGCCGACGAGCCGCCGGGCCACCTTCAGCATCACGGGGTGATAGGCGCGCATCGAGCCGAGCGCGAAGGCGGGCATGAGGATGTCGTGCGCCTTGGCCCAGTTGGGCTCGTCGTTGTACGCCGTGAACAGTCCGTCGGCGGCGAACTCCCGGACGTTGTCCAGGGCGGGCCCGATGTGCTTGGCGAACCGGTCCTCGTCGGCGAGGTCGGCCACCAGGTCCGGGTCGGAGACGAAGAGTGTGTCCCGTCCGTGCAGCCGTCGCACGAGGACCGGCCCGTGCTCGCGCATCAGGTCCATGACCTGCTGGATCGGGGTGAGTCCGGGACCGGTCGCCGAGATGTCGACGACGGGGACGCCGGGGAGGGTGTCGGGGGACTGCGGATGCGGCGCGGTGGGGGGCATGGCGCGACAACTGCCTTTCGCGGTACGGGACTACTGCGCTCCAGGTTGGTCGACCGGCCCCGGCGGTCCGCGCCACGGGACTACATGATTGTGTAGTGCACGCAGGTGGGTCGCCCTTGCGTGCGGGGGCTGGGAGGTGCTGTGGACCGGTCGCCCCCGGAGGCGGTGGTGTGGCGCAACCGTGCGCTGATGCTCTTCGACCGGGTCTCGGTGCCGGTCGCGGTGTGCGATGTGTACGGCGCGGTCCTGGTCGCCAATCCGGCGATGGCCACGGAGTGCGGTACGACGCCGGGGCGGCTGCGCGGCCGGGATGTGCTGGAGTTGTTCCGGCCGCAGGAGGCGACGCAGGTGGAGCGGATCGCCGAGGCGCTGCGGCTGCGCCACCGGTCGCGCTACCAGGTGTCGGTGTGCTGGCGGGCACCCGGCGGCGTGGAGCGGTTCGGGGAGCTGACGGCGGACCCGGTGAGCGACAGCGCGGACGAGACACCGACGCTGCTGGTGATGCTGCGGATGCTGGGTGAGCGTGAGCGGCCCGCGGTGGAACCGGTGCGGGTGACGCCGGTGGAGGCCCGGATCCTGGCGCTGCTCGCGGGCGGGGCCACCACGGCCAGGGCGGCCCGGGAGACCGGGCTCACCTCGGACGGTGTCACGTATCACCTGCGGCGGCTGTCCGCGCGGTGGGGCGCGGGCAACCGTACGGAACTGGTCGCCCGGGCCTATGCGCTGGGGGTGCTGGCACCCGGAGCGTGGCCGCCGACGCCCGCGTAGGCCGTGCCCGCGCCCTTGGGGGCGCCGAAGCGGGCGAGGGTGTGCCAGACCATCTTCAGGTCCTGGAGTCCGTACCGTCCCGTGCGGGCGGCGTCCCCGATGATCCGCGGGTCGATCCGCCCGTCCTCGGCGATCCGGGCGCCCAGCTCGGCGTACTCCTCACCGCGGTAGTCCGCGTGCCGGCGCAGTCCCTCCACGGTGATCCGGTACCCGGGATGCCACTCGACGGGGCAGGGCAGCAGCCGCGCCGCAGCCTCGACGGGGGTGCCGCGGTAGCACGCGTCCAGCACGAGCGCGGCCACGTCCGTGGCGAGGGAGACGCCCCCGTGGACCTGTGCCTCGATGTAGTCGTTGAGGGCGTCCTGCTCGTCCGCCTCCGCCAGTGCCACCAGCGACATGCCGGCGGCGACGCCGAAGTGGGCCGGCTCGGCGGCGCTGTCGGGATAGCAGAAGGTGGCCCGGGGCAGGGCCGCGCCGGTCAGCCGGAAGTGCGAGGAACCGAAGCGCGGGGCGGCGCCCACCCGCTGGCGCCGGAAGTCCAGCGCGCCGTACACGGGCCGGTCGGCCGCGGCCGCCTCGTCGTAGGCGCCGCCGAAGATCCGGCTCTCCCAGCGCCGGCGGTCGCCGCCGGGGTGCGCGGTGAGGCCGCCGTTGCTGGTGCCGGTCACGAACTGCGACCGGTAGGCGCCGTCCCGCGCCAGCGCCTCCAGGATGCCCACGCCGCCGGTCAGCCGGTCGGGGTGGAAGTTGAGCGTGATGCGTACGTCCGGGGCGACGGGCGGCCCCGCCGACCGCTGCGCCACGTGCCGCAGCGCCGCCCTCGCCCGTGCTGAGCGGACGTCGTCGAAATCCACTGGCTCCTCCTCGGCGGGGCCGTCTATCCTGACTGAACCTAGGGGTACTAGTTTTTTCACCCTCAGGTTTCGGAAATAACATGACGCCCCCAGGAGGCTCCCCATGAGATCACTGACCGAGCAGGACATTCGCGGCTCTTTTGTGAACTGTTCCAAGGGGGAGGCCAAACGCGTGGCCGTACCGCGCGATCTCGACGAACGCCCCTGGGACGATCTCGACTTCCTCGGCTGGCGAGATCCCGGGGCACCCGACCGCAGCTATCTGGTCACCGAGCGGGGCGGCCGGCTCGTCGGTCTGACGCTGCGCCTGACCTCCGGGCACCGGGGCTTCCTGCACCGCAGCATGTGTTCGCTGTGTCTGACGACCCATCCGGGCGGCGGCGTCTCGCTCATGACGGCGCGCAAGGCGGGTGCGGCCGGGCGAGAGGGCAACTCCGTCGGTCTGTACATGTGCACCGACATGGCCTGCTCCCTCTACGTCCGTGGCAGGAAGGTCCCGCAGAGCACCCTGCGGATGGAGGAGAGTCTGACGCTGGAGGAGCAGATCGCCCGTACCACGGGCAATCTGTCCGCCTTCATCGACCGGGTCCACTCCTGAGTCAGTCCACGGCGAGCACGATCTTGCCCCGGTTCCCGCGCCGCTCCAGCTGCTCGTGGGCGGCGCGCGCCCGCGCCAGGGGCAGCACGGTCTCCACCGGTACGCGATAGGCGCCCGCGGCGACCCGCTCGGCCAGTTCACGCAGGTCGGCGCGGGGATCCCAGCCGTGGCGCTGACGGTTGGTGAGCTGGAAGCCGAGGATCGCCGCGTTCTTCGGGTAGAAGTCGCGGGTGTCGACGGTGCTGGGCGCCAGGGCGACGTTGGCGAGCGCCACGACCCGGCCGCCGTGGCCGACCTGGCGCAGGCTCCGTGCGAAGGCGGCGCCGCCGACGATGTCGAGGACGACGTCGGCGCCGCGCCCGTCGGTGAGCCGCAGCACCTCCTCGACCTCGGCCTCGTCGGGGTACGCGGAGGTGTCGAGGGTGGTGTGGGCGCCGAACTCCCCCGCCCAGGCCGCCTTCTGCGCCGACCCGGCGAGCGCGATGACGCGGGCCCCGGACTCGGCGGCGATCTGCACGGCCGCGGTGCCCACCCCGCTCGCGGCGGCCTTCACCACCACGGTGTCCTCCTTGGTGACCTTGGCGAGATGCCGTACGCAGTACCAGGCGGAGAGCCAGGCGATGGGCAGCGTCGCCGCCTCGGTCAGCTCCACTCCGTCCGGCAGGGCGACCACCTGGGTGACGGGAACGGCCGCCAACTCGGCGTAGAAGCCAGGGGACTTCACGCCGTCCAGCGCGACCACCCGCTGCCCGACCGCGAAGTCGCTCACCCCCTCCCCCACCGCGGCGACGACACCGGCCGCCTCGGCGCCCGGGATCAGCGGGGGCCGCCCGGCCCGGTGGTAGACGCCGGCCCTCAGCAGGGCGTCCGCCCGGTTCACACCGGCCGCGGCGACCCGTACGAGCACCTCCCCCGGCCCCGCCACCGGATCCGGCACCTCGGTCTCCACCAGCACCTCGGGTCCGCCGAACTCCTCGATCCGCACCGCGCGCATACCCCACCCGCTCTCGTCGCGACTGACACCACTTGAACCGGTGTCACTCTGCGACACCGGTTCAAGTGGTGTCAAGGGATGGGTACGACAGGTAAGCTCGCCCTCATGACCAGCACCGACCCCGCGCTCGCCTTTCCGTTCGTCGGCGGCCGCCCCTGTCTGGACTTCGCCGCCACACTCGGCAAGCGGCACGCCACGCCCAAGGAGCGGCTGCCGGACCCCGCCGCACTGGCCCGCTGGTTGACGGAGGCGGACCTGGCCGTGGGCGAGGAGCCGGCGCGCGTCACCGCGCGGGATCTCGCCGACGCGCGGGTGCTGCGCGAGGCCGTCAACCGGCTTGTACGAGCCGCGATGGCCGGGCGGGAGCCGGAGGCGGCCGACGTCGCACTGGTCAACGACGCGGCGGCCAAACCCGATCTGGCACCCCAGCTGGGCGAGACGCGCTGGACGGCCCGGCATCCGGCACGGGCCGCCCTGGCGACGGTGGCCCGGGACGCCGTCCTGCTGGCGGGCGGGCCTCTGATCGAACGGGTCAAGGAGTGCGGGAACCCGGACTGTTCCCTGCTGTTCCTCGACGACTCCCAGGCCCGGCGCCGCCGCTGGTGCTCGATGGACCGCTGCGGCAACCTCGCGAAGGTCTCCGGTTACCGCTCCCGCAGCCGGGCCGCCTCCACTCGGTGAAGGCGGCCCCCCTTCCGTCACGCAGTGCGCGCACCCCCCGGTCGCCACTGGGGGTCGCGGCCGAGGAAGGCGAGCAGCGCGTCGGCCCTGCCGGCGCCGTCCGGCACCTTCAGGGCGGGCGCGAACACCCGGTAGGAGTCGCGGAGATGATCCACGAGCCGTTCCGCGAGCGGCCAGATCCCCTCGGCCAGTTCCTCCGTCAACGGCGCGTCCTGGCCGGTCGCGACCGCGATGTCCCAGGCGTGCGCGGCCGCGTCCATCGCGGCCGCCGCGGCGGCCTGCGGCAGCGGCATCGGTCCGAGCGGGGTCGGCACCTCGTCCGCGTCGGCGGGCAACCCGGCGTACGCGTCCGCCACCAGGCGCAGCACCTCCTCCAGCTCCGCCGACGGGTCCGCGGCGAGTGCGTCGGCCGGGGCGAAGGGGTCGGAGTCCGGACGGCCACCGGTGATCGCGAGGCCATAGCCCTGCTGGTCGATGCGGGCGTGGTTGAGAACCTGCCGGGCCGTCCACTCGGTGCACGGCGTCGGCGCTCCCCACGCCGTTTCCGGCACCGCCACGACCACCTTGCGCAGATAGTCGTGCGCATTCGTGAGAACCTCGAGGCCCCGGGTGTCTGTCATCACTGCTCTCCCCACTTGCCGTCGGCGGGTTTGTACGAACAATCTAGGCGTCATTGCGGACAGTTACGGTCCGCAATGTGTGAACGCGGGCAATTGTGGAAGAGGGACAGCCTGAGGATGCGAGATGTACGTGAGTGGATGGCGTCCCTCGTGGGCTTCGTGAAGCGACGCAGGGACCCGGTGGTCGTACAGACGCTGCGGTCGGCGGCCGCGGCGACGATCGCCTACGTCATCGCGCTGCGCCTGAGTCCCGAGGCGGCCCCGCTCACCGCGCCCCTGACCGCGCTGCTGGTCGTCCAGGTCACCCTCTACGCGACGCTCACCAACGGCGTCCGCCGGGTGAACGCCGTGGTGGCCGGCGTCCTCGTCGCCATCGCCTTCAGCCTGCTGGTGGGACTCACCTGGTGGAGCCTGGGCCTGCTGATCCTGGCCTCGCTCGGGGTCGGGCATCTGGTCAAGGTCAACGAGTACGTGCCCGAGGTGGCGATCAGCGCGATGCTGGTCCTCGGGGTCACGACCGTCGGGGACACCGCGTGGGCGCGGGTGCTGGAGACACTGATCGGCGCGGCCGTCGGGCTCGGCTGCAATCTGCTGTTCGCGCCGCCGGTGTGGGTGGACGAGGCGGGCGAGTCGATCGAGGGACTCGCGCGCCGGGTGCGGCAGTTGATGCTGAGCATGGGCGAGGAGGCCGCGGGCCGTACGCCGGTCGAGCACGCCACCGAGCGGCTGCACGAGGCGCGGCGCCTGGACCACGACATCGTCGAGGTGGACGCGGCCCTCCAGCAGGCCGAGGACAGTCTGCGGCTCAATCCGCGCGTCCGTGAGGGCCTGCTGCACCGGGTGGTGCTGCGCACCGGTCTGGACACTCTGGAGATCTGCACGGTCGTCCTGCGGGTGCTCGCGCGCACGCTGACCGACCTCGCCAAGGAACGTGAGTCCGAGCGGCTGTTCGCACGGCAGGCGGGCGCCGCCGTGGAGCAGTTGCTGTCGGAGATCGCCGACGCCGTGGTGAGCTTCGCGGTGCTGGTCACCACCGACGTCTCCCGTAGCGCCGAGTCGGCGGAGGAGCGGCTCGCCTCCCAGCTCCGGCACGCCGCGGCCACCCGCGACAAGCTCGCCCAGCTGCTCCTGGAGGAGGTCCAGCGCGACGCCCGGCAGTGGCAGCTGCACGGCGCCGTGCTCACCGAGGTGAACCGCATCCTCGACGAGCTGGACACCGAGCACCGCTCGCGCCGGCTCCTGGAGGAGCTGGACCGCACCTCCCAGGAGCAGCGCGAGCGGATGCCGCGGCTGACCCGGCTTCAGGAACGGCTGCGCAGGAACCGTCCCGCCCTCGCCCGTCGTTCTAGGTGACGGAGTCACCAGGGCTGACCGAGGGGGCGAGCAGATGACCGGCGTACGCATCGACGGGAACACGCTGAGGCTGCCCGGCGGGGTGGCGGTGCGGTTCATCCGCACCCTGCGCCTGCCGGAGACGGGCACGCATCCACTGCCACCGGGGCTCGGGGAGTTCCCGCTGCGCCGGGTCGCCGACCACGCGGACCGGGTGCCAGAGGCATGGCGGGCGCGCGGCGGGGTGATGCTGCCCGTGTATCTGCGCGAGGCGATGTGGCTGAGCTTCGGCGGCACCACCGAGCCGGCCGCGCTCCAGGTCGGAGTGGGCAAGGTGTGCGCGGTCTCGGGCAAGCCGTGGAGCGACCGGCTCTCGCGCACACCGCAGAACTACGTCGTACTGCCCCGGCAGCCGTGGCTGGACGGCATCAACTCCGGGACGGGGACGGTCAAGCAGTTCGTGGCGGTGCCGCTCGGCCTGGGTGCCACCGTCGAGGGGCAGGTCACGGGCGAGGAGGTGTGGGGCGGCGTACAGCTGCAGTCGTTCCCGCTCAAGGACGAGCCGCTCGCGCGATGGCGCGCGTCGCGGGAGCGTGAGCGGCGCGCCAGGGCGCCGATGCACGCGCCCTCGTTCGGGGCCGCCCCGCAGATGATGGCCGCCGCGGCCCCCGCCGCCCCGGCCGCCCCGGCCGGTATGGGTCTCGGCGTCGGCGGTTCGATGCGCCAGGAGGTCTACAAGGACGACCGGCCCCTGTCCGACTGGGCCGAGCGTCCCGGTGGCCGGGTCTTCGTGCACCTGGTGACGCCTCCGCAGTGGCGTCGCATCACCGGCGAGGAGCCCCCGCCGTCGCCCGTGGACCGTTCGGCGTACACGCAGGCGGGGCTGCCTTGGTACGACTACTACGACCAGGACGCGGAGGATCTCGCCCCCACGGACACCCTGGAGGGGGTGAAGCCGGTCGGCGACTGGCTCGGCGACGATCACGAACCCTGGCATGAGCCGCACCCGGCGCAGGTGCTGCCGCTCAAGGACGCGCCGGGCACACCGGTGGACGACGGCGACTGGTAGCGCCGTTTGCACGTGCGGGGTGGTCCACGTCAAGGTGGTGACGGCTGAGGCAACCGAGCATCCGAGGTGCGTGCATGGGCAGGGGCGACTGGAGCAGGCGGCGATTCGTCGCCGCCCTCGCGGGGACGGGAGCCGCCGTGGCGGGCTGCGGCGAGTCGCCGGGCCCCGCGGCGTCGGCGCCTACGACGTCCGCCACGGCCCCGTCGTCCGAGGCGCGAGGGACTGCCGAGGCAGCCGCCCCCAGCGCCTCACCGACGCCCACCGGCCCCCGCCCCCTCCACCTCGGCACGTACACCTCCGTCGAGGGCGGCGGCACCGGCATCGGCTTCGCCACCTACGACCCGGCGACGGGCGAGGTGACCGTCGGCAGGCCGCTCACCGGTGTCGGCGACCCGTCGTATCTCGCCGCGCATCCCGACGGCCGCACGCTCTACGCGGTGAACGAGCGGGAGCAGGGGGCCGTGACCGCCGTACGACTGTCCGACCGCGCGGTGCTGGGCAGCCGGAGCACGGGCGGCGGTGCGCCCTGTCATGTGTCGGTGCATCCGGACGGGCGCTGGCTGCTGAGCGCCAACTACGGCTCGGGCAGCGTGGCGGTGCATCCCATCGACGCCTCGGGGGCGATCGGCGAACGCGCCGACCTCGTCACCCACTCCACCCCGGAACCCGGACCCGGCCAGGACGGCCCGCATGCCCATCAGATCGTCACGAGCCCCGACGGCGGCCATGTCCTCGCCGTCGACCTGGGCACGGACACCGTCTACACCTATCGGCTCGACGAGCGGACCGGGAAACTCACCGAGGTCGCGCGGGCGCACACCCGGCCGGGCGCCGGACCGCGCCATCTGACCTTCCACCCCGAGGGCCGGTACGCCTACCTGGCCAACGAGGTCGACAACACGGTCGCCGTCTGCGCCTACGACACGAAGACCGGCCGCCTGACCGTCGGCGCGGCACAGTCCACGGGGACGGGGCCGGGCACCAGTTACCCGGCACAGCTCCTGGTGACGCCGAACGGGTCGTACGCCTATCTCGCCAACCGGGGCCACAACAGCCTCACGCGCTACGCGGTCGAGGCGGACGGCTCCCGGCTCAGGCTGCTGGACACCGTGCCGGTGTCCGGGGACTTCCCGCGGCAGATCGCCTTCTCGCCGGACGGAGCGCTGCTGTTCGCGGCGAACCAGCGCTCCAGCACGGTGAGCGTGTTCCGGGTGGACGAGGACAGCGGTGAACTGCGGCTCGCGGGAAAGCCGTTCGCGTCACCCGTCGCCGTCTGTGCGCTGCCGCTGTAGGGCGCGCGGACAGGAGGCGGAGGCGGCCTGGCTGAGCAGGACGTGCATCCGCTCGGTGAGCTGCGCGACGTCGTCGGCGGGACGGTGGAACGGCAGCCGTACGTCGCCCTGGGCGCGGGTGCGCTCGATGCGCAGCGTCAGCCCGTGCCGGTCGACGGCGATCGGCTGGACCTTCACCGCGCCGTGCAGACTGTCGGGCTCCACGAGCCGGGTGAGCCGCTCGACCGCGTCGGAGTGGCAGTCGGCGAGGTGGGTCAGCAGCCGGGCCTCGGCCGTGGCGAGGGGGTCGGGTGCGGCGGCGGCGAACTCGTCGAGGTCGACGACCACGGCACCGGACGGCTCGCGCAGCACCACCCGCGTCGCCCGGAACGCCAGCTCGCCGTCCTCGGGGACGAACCAGCCGGCGAGCCAGAGACGGGCCCGGATGCGGTTGCGCACGGGGACGGGCGAGACGTCGGCGAACTCCAGCACGGCGGACGGCTCCCCGCGAGGCGCGCAGATCGCGGCCGCGAGCAGGGCACTGTCCTCCGGCACCCGCAGCCGCACCCGGCCGTCCTCGGTCACCGTGTGCGCGCCGACGAACTCCTCACGGCCGCCGTCCGCGGTGACCGTGCAGGACCACGCCGTGGCGAGCACCGAGCGCGCCCGCTCCGCCGCGGCGGGCGCGGCCGCCCAGCTTTGTTCACCCATCCCAGCACCCATCCCGGAACCTCCTCTTAGGTAAGCCTTGCCTAACCTATCCGAGAGTGGGGTGTACGCCAACCGGCGGCCTGATCCTTTGCGGGTCCTTTTCCGCGCACGCGGACGCGGTCAGGGGGCGACGACACCCAAGAGGGCCCGTGCGCACAGGTCGCGCACCTGCTCGCGCGAGAGGTCCGAACCCCTCAGCCACTCCAGACAGACGGCGGTGGTGAAGGCCAGCCAGCCGCGCACGGCGAGCCTGGTGTCGGGCCGCGTCTCGAGGACCGCACCGAACTCCGGGTCCGCGGCCAGCGCCGCCAGGATCTGCCGCTCCTGCGCGGCGAGTGCCCGCTGGTAGACCTTGCGCACGGCCTGATCCCCGGCCGCGTCGGCCCGGTGGAAGGCACGGTAACCGTGCGCGTGGGCCTCGACGTATTCCAGGAACGTGTCGAGTCCGGCCGTCAGTTGTTCGCGCACCGGGACACCGGGCACGGCCGCGGTCATCCGCAGCATCCGCACGCTCTCCCGCTCGACGACCGCCGCGAAGAAGTCCCGCTTGGTCGGGAAGTAGTGGTAGAGCAGCCCGCGCGAGACCCCGGCGATCTCGGCGACGCGCTCGATCCACACGTCGTCGTACGGACTCTCCGAGAACAGTCGCGCGCCGACGGCGAGGAGCTCCTCACGGCGCTCCTCGGTACTGAGGCGACGGCGTGTGCGTGCGCCCTGCTCGGCGGCCATGACAGCACTTTACTTGACGCCGATTCAACAACGGGATCAGACTGAGTGACGCTATTGAACTCACGTACAACACGCTCGATCCGCGGATGCTGCAAGGGAGATGGCGTCATGGCGAGGACGACGACCGGGACCGCTCTGCCCCGGGGGTTCCGCAGCGCGGAGCACGGCTGGCCCGAGCTGCACCGCATCCCGCACCCGCCGCGCCGCCTCCCCCTCCTCGGCGACGTACTCGGCGCCAACCGGCGCACACCGCTGCAGGACTCCCTCAAGTACGGCCGCATGCTGGGACCGATCTACCGGCGCAAGGCCTTCAACCGGGAGTTCGTGTTCGTGTGGGGCGCCGAACTCGCGGCCGACCTCGCCGACGAGACGCGCTTCGCCAAGCACGTGGGGCTCGGCATCGCCAATCTGCGGCCGGTCGCCGGGGACGGGCTGTTCACGGCGTACAACCACGAGCCGAACTGGCAGCTGGCACACGACGTGCTGGCACCGGGCTTCAGCCGTGAGGCGATGGCGGCCTACCACCCGATGATGCTGGCCGTGGCCGAGCGGCTGACCGACCACTGGGACCGGGAGACCGCGGCGGACCGCGCGGTGGACGTTCCCGGGGACATGACCAAGCTGACGCTGGAGACGATCGCCCGGACCGGGTTCGGGCACGACTTCGGTTCCTTCGAGCGGGACCGGCCGCATCCGTTCATCACGGCGATGGTCGGCACGCTGACGTACGCGCAGCGCCTCAACACGGTGCCCTGGCCGGGGCTGTTGCGGGAAGCGGCGCGGCGCAACGAGGCCGACATCGCCTATCTCAACCGGACGGTCGACGAACTGGTCCAGGAGCGCCGTACGGCGAACGGGGGCGGCGACGGGGACCTGCTGGACCGGATGCTGGAGACGGCCCACCCGGAGACCGGGGAGCGGCTGTCCGCGCAGAACGTCCGGCGCCAGGTGATCACCTTCCTGGTGGCCGGTCACGAGACCACCTCGGGTGCGCTCTCCTTCGCCCTGCACTACCTCTCCCGGCACCCGGACGTCGCGGCACGCGCGCGTGCCGAGGTGGACCGGGTCTGGGGCGACACGGCCGTCCCCGGCTACGACCAGGTGGCCAAGCTGCGCTACGTACGCAGGGTGCTGGACGAGTCGCTGCGGCTGTGGCCCACGGCGCCTGCCTTCGCCCGCGAGGCGCTCGAGGACACGGTGCTCGCCGGGCGGCATCCGATGCGGCGGGGTGCGTGGACGCTGGTCCTCACGCCGATGCTGCATCGCGATCCCGAGGTATGGGGTGCGGACGCCGAGCGGTTCGACCCGGACCGGTTCGACCCCAAGGCCGTACGGACCCGCGCGCCCCACGCCTTCAAGCCGTGGGGCACGGGCGCCCGGGCGTGCATCGGCCGGCAGTTCGCGCTGCACGAGGCCACGCTGGTGCTGGGCCTGCTGCTGCGACGGTACGAACTGGGGGCCGACCCGGACTATCGGCTGCGGGTGACGGAGCGGCTGACGTTGATGCCGGAAGGGCTGCGGCTACGACTGGAACGGCGGCAGGGGGCCGCCACGAACGGCCCCGCGACGGCGCCGTCGGCCGACGAGGAGGCGCCGGTCTCAGAGCTGCGCTGCCCAGTGCACGGGGCGGGTGACTGAGCCGGGGAGCCTCGTGCCCGCGCTGCCCCTGGCCGCGTTCAGCTGCGGCTGCGTCAGGAAGAACGCGTCGGTCAGGTCGGCGTCCGTGAGGTCGGTGTCGCGCAGGTCGGCACCGATCAGGTCCGCGCCGCGCAGATCGGCGCCGGTGAGGTCGGCGGCGATGAGGTAGGCGCCGCGGAGGTTGGCACCGCGCAGGTCGGCGCCCTTGAGGCGGGCGCCCATCAGGTCGGCGCCCCGGCGGTCCTTCTTCTTGCCACGGGTGCCCGCGCGGACCAGCTCGCTCGTCCTCAGCAGGAGCACATTGACGTCCTGGCGGTGCGCGGCCACGTCCAACGCGCCCAGTTCCTCGGGGGTTTGGCGCGTGAGCTGCTCCGTCCGCTCCAGCATGCCGCGCAGGTCGGCGTGGACCGGGCCGGCGGCGGGCAGGGTGAGGGCCTCGGTGAGGTACCAGAGCAGCTCGTGCAGCTGGCGGACGACCGGGAACAGGTCGAACATGCGGCGCGCGTCCTCGCGCGGGGCCGTGCGCCAGTCCCGGCCGCCGAAGGTGACCTGGGAGACCTTCTGTCCGGCGCCGAAGCAGTCGTAGACCGTGCAGCCGGTGAAGCCCTTCTGCCGCAGCCGGGCGTGGATGCCGCAGCGGTGGTCGTCCTGGAGATTCGAGCAGGGCGTGCCGGCCGGCTTGTCCACGGCGAAGTCCCTCGACGCCGTGAAGGGCAGGGCGACGCAGCACAGCCCGAAACAGCTCGCGCAGTCGCCGCGCAGGTCGGCGGGGCCGGCTATGTGATCTTGCATGTTTCCAGCATACGGAACGAACCTCACCAATGAATTTCTCGCCCTGTGGGGGTCTCTACATACAAGAGAAAACAAAGTCGGCTACCACTGAGAAGCAGCCCGACGGAACCAGGAGAACCACCCAGCCGAAAACCGTGGAGAGACGCCATGTGCAGCCACCAGCCCGCGTGCCCCACCGCAGACAGCACGGACCACCATGCCGCGATCATCGTGTCGTCCCACCCGGAACAGGGCTGGCACCTGCTGTGCAACGGCACGATCGTCTTCGACGACACCGGCGAACTCCTCCCGGACGGCCGGGTGGTGAGCCCGCGACGTCCGGTCGGGACGCTGGTCGTGGCCGCCTGAGTGCACCTCTTACCGACCGAACAGTTCGAACGCCACGGCCGGCTTCCCGCCGAACCGCTCCCCCGTCGCCGTGGCATTCCCGGTCAGAAAGCCTCTCGCGTACGTCTCCGGGTCCTCGTCCGTCAACGCCTCGATGTACGTGCGGTGTTCGAGCAGCGAGCGCACCGCGCGTTCCAGGCCGGCCGACGCGTCCGCCGCGTGGGTGGGGGTCGACGAACCCGCGACGGCCACCCAGCGGACGCCGTTCCACGGGTCCAGGCCCTGTTCCAGCTGCTCGGGGAAGATCCAGCGGTTGCCGGCGTCGCCGGCCGCGTCCAGGGTCGCGCGGCCCACCGCGACATGGTCCGGGGTGTTCCAGGCGACGCCGCCCCAGGTGTCGCGGTGGTTGAGGGTGATCACCAGCTCCGGACGGTGGCGGCGGATCGCGGCGGCGATGTCGCGGCGCAGGGCGAGGCCGTACTCGATCACGCCGTCCTTGTGGTCGAGGAACTCCACCGTCGACACCCCGACGACCGCCGCACTGGCCCGCTGCTCCCGCTCACGCAGCGGACCGCACATGTCGGGCTCCATCGTGTCGATGCCTGCCTCGCCACGGGTCGCGAGGACGTAGGCGACGTCTCGGCCACCGTCGGTCCAGGCGGCGATCGCGGCCGAGCAGCCGTACTCCAGGTCGTCCGGGTGGGCCACGACCGCGAGGGCGCGCTCCCAGTCCTCGGGCATGGGCAGAAGCTGAGTGGACGTCGGCTCTGTCATGCTCCGAGACTAATCCGCGCCCCCTGGCATCACGCCTCGTCGCGTGCGAGCGCCAGCAGCCGGTCCAGGACGCGGGGGCCGCCGGCCCGGACGCCGTCGTGCTCGAACTCGTCGGTGACCCAGGTGCGCAGGCCACGGATCGAGCGTGCGGTCTCCAGGGAGTGGGCGGTGTCGACGTACATGTCGTCGTGGTAGACGGCCGCGGCGACCGGGACCTCGTTGGCGGCGAGCCGGGCACTGTCGTACAGCGGTGTCCAGTCGGTGCGGGCGGCGAGGAGTTCGGCGGTCTCGCGCAGCGGGCGCAGCGCCGGGTCGGTCTCGAACATCCAGGGGTGGACGGACTCGCCGGTGAACAGCAGCGGTCCGTCGCCCGCGAGCGTCTTGGCGGCGTCGAACTGCGGGAACTCGGTGCGCACGCGCTCGGCCGACCAGTTCGTGGGCCGGGCGTCCTGGCCGTAGATCGCCTCGTGGACGAGGGCGTAGAGCGGGTGGCCCGCGTACGAGAGGAGGCCCTGGACCTCTTCCTGGAAGGCGTCGGAGAGCGCCGGGCCGTTCGGGGTGCGGACGAAGGCTTCCTCGAGGAGGAAGTGCAGCCGGTGGCTGCCCTCGCCGCCGCCGAGGAGGATGCCGAGGGACTGGAAGGCCTCGACGGTGAGGCGGTAGCCGTTCGGCAGGGTCACCTCGTGGTGGAGGAGATGGTCGGCGATACGGCGGGCGCGCTCGATGTCCTGGGGGTAGCGGGCGTAGTGCGCGGCGACCTTGCGCTCGATGCGCGGGAAGGCGGCGCGGTAGACGTCGTCGGCGTGGGCGTCGAGGGAGGGCAGACCACCGGTGATCACCGCGGCGCTGAGGCCCTCGGGGGCGGTGGAGAGGTAGTTCACCGCGCAGAAGCCGCCGAAGCTCTGGCCGAGGACGGTCCAGGGGGCGCCGCCGGTGAGCCGGGGGCGGATCGCCTCGCAGTCGCGGACGATCGAGTCGGCGCGGAAGTGCGTGAGGTAGCCGGCCTGCTCGGCGGGGCCGCCGCGCAGCGGGAGCGTCTGGCGGTTGGCGGGCGTGGAGTGGCCGGTGCCGCGCTGGTCCAGGAGCAGGACACGGAACTCCTTGAGGGCACGGCCCAGCCAGGCGGGCCTGCCGACGAAGCGGTTCGCGCCGAAGCCGGGTCCGCCCTGGAGGTAGACCAGCCACGGCAGGTTCTGCTGTGCCTTGTCCCCGGCGACCACCTCACGGGCGTAGAGCTCGATCGTCTCCCCGGCAGGGTCGTCGTGGTCGAGCGGCACGGTGAAGCGGCGGTCGGTGAGGACGACGCCGGGCTGGCGGTAGGTCGCGGTCAACAGGGCTCCCGGGACGGACGGACTACTTCAGGCGCGTCCCAGTTCAGCACATGTCCGTCCGATATCCGATCCCTGGGATCATGAAATCGTACTGAACCGTGGATCAGCGGGCGGAGAGACTCGATCGCCGTACGACCAGTTCCGGCTGGAGCACCACCCGTCGGTGCTCGTGCCGGCGCGGCGCGGTCTCCGCCTCCGTCTCCTCCAGCAGCAGCTCGGCGGCCAGCGCGCCCATGGTGACGGCGGGCTGGCGGACCGAGGTGAGGGGGACGGCCGCGGCGGCGGCGAACTCGATGTCGTCATAGCCGACGATGGCGAGGTCGTCGGGGACGTTTATCCCGGCCGCGTACATCGCCTGGAGCACACCGAGGGCCAGGAGGTCGTTGGCGCAGAAGACGGCGGTGGGGCGGTCGGCGAGGCCCAGAAGACGGGCGCCGGCGTCCCGGCCGGCCGCGACGTCGAGGCGTTCGGTGGGCAGTTCGCGCAGCACGCCGGGGGCGAGGCCGGCCTCGGCGAGCGCGTTGAGGGCGCCGGTGCGACGGTCGCGGACCTGGTTGAAGCCGGGCGGGCCGCTGACGTACGCGATGGAGCGGTGTCCGGCGTCGATGAGATGGCGTACGGCGAGGGCGCCGCCCGCGACGTCGTCGACGGAGACGGAGCACTCCGTGGTCCCCTCGGCGACGCGGTCGACGAGGATGAAGGGGATGCCATGGCGCCGGAAGCTCTCGATGTTGCGGCCGGTCGCGTCGGCGGGGGTGAGCAGGACGCCCCGGACCCGCTGTTCGGCGAAGAGCGAGAGGTACTCGGCCTCCTCGCCGGGGCTCTGCGCGCTGTTGCAGACCATCACGCCGAGCCCGGCGTCACGGGCGGCCCGTTCGGCGCCGCGCGCGACGTCCACGAAGAACGGGTTGCCCATGTCGAGGACGAGCAGCCCCATGATCCGGCTGCGGCCCGCGCGCAGCTGGCGCGCGGACTCGCTGCGGACGTAACCGAGCCGGTCGATCGCGGACAGGACCCGGGCCCGGGTCTCGGTGGCGACGGAGTCCGGACGATTGATCACGTTCGACACCGTGCCCACCGAGACTCCGGCGGCACGGGCGACGTCCTTGATACCCACCGACTGGGCCATCGGGCAGGGACCTCCAGGTGAACAAGGAGCGGCGGGCAGGCCTTCACATTACCGGCACGCCGCCCCAGGACGACTTCGGTCAGGCGGGAAGCGCGAAGTCGACGACGTGCAGTGCCGAGGGCGTGGTTCCGCTGGACTTCTCCTGGTACATGACGGACAGGACGTTGTCGGCCTTGATCCGCATCTCGTCGATCACGACCTCGCCGAACGCGTTGAGGCCGCTGCCGTCGAAGAGGATCTTCCAGTCGCTGTGTCCGGAGGCCGCGGAGGCTCCGGCGATCCGGCCGAACGGGAAGACAGCGTAGGCGTTGTCGTACGTGTCCAGGACGAGTCTGGTGCGCTGGCTGGAGCCCAGCACCACCGGTATCTCGGTCTTCTGCCAGGTGCCCGACGCGTTCTTGCGGACGTGGAACGCCCGGCCGTTCGCGGTCCGGTCGGACACGTAGTTGGTGGTGCACTGGCCGAAGCGGCCGGGCACGTAGCTGATGATCGCGTGCGGCCGGCCGGCGGAGTCGGTGGCCTGGCTCTCCTGGTTCATCAGGGAGTGGTCCGGGTTGAGCGCGTCGATGACGAGGCCGGAGTCGGTGACGGCGACCTTGTCGGAGCCGCCGGTGGTGCCGACGACGGTGTCGGCGTTGTTGCGCCAGGTGCGGCCGCGGTCGTCGGAGTAGACGTAGCCGGTGTCGTGGTTGGTGATGCCGCCGCTGGAGCACATCACGGCGCCGTTCTGCTCGCGCCAGGTGAAGAAGGAGTGCAGTCGGCCGTTGACGTCGTAGTCGATGCCGTGCAGGTACATGTTGCGGGCCGTGGAGGAGCCGTGCTCGCTGGTGTAGGTGCCGGTGGAGCTGGACCACTCGCCGAGGTTCGTCCAGGTCGAACCGTCGTACTCGGCGAGGGCGTTGCGGCCGTTGCCGGATATGGCGACGCGGTAGCTGAGCTGGAGCTTGCCGTCGGGGGTGGAGACGAACTGCGGGTAGGTGAACTGCGAGGTGAGGGCGAGGCCGTCGAGGGTGGACTGCGGCGCGCCGAACCGGCTCGCGGTCCAGCTCAGTCCGGACGGGTTGTCCATGAGCCCGGCCACCGACTTGACGTAGGTGAAGCCGTCGCTGTGGGAGTCCATGTTGAGGTGGAGGCGGCCGTCGATCTTGGAGACGCCCATGGAGATGACGTTGTGGGAGTCGCTGGCCTTGAGGGTGTGACCGACCTTGACCGTCGACCAGGTGCTGCCGCCGAGGACACGGCGTCCGACGACGGCGTTCTTGTCGGCGGTGTACCAGACGGCGTACTGGTAGCCCTTGTAGGTCAACAGACCGTTCTTCTGGAACGAGTTGTTGTTGACCAGGCCGTCGTAGGAGACGAAGAAGACGGCCTGGCTGTCGAGCGTGGTGGTGCCGGTCCGGGTGACCGAGGGGCCGGGGTCGGCGGCGCGGGCGGTGCCGGCGCCGAGCGCGGGGGTCATCGCGGCACCGGCGAGGGCGGCGCCCAGCAGCGTACGTCTCTTCATCTCGGGGGACTCCATTGTCGGCGAGCGGGAAGCACGGGTGGGATCAGGCGAGGTGGAACACTTCGGTGAGCGGTTTCATCGCCTCGTCGGGGCGGGATCCGTCGAGGGATTCGAAGAACGGGGCCATCTCCGCCTGCCAGCGGGCGTTGACCTCGGCGGCCGCCATGCCGTCGAGGGCGGCCTGGAAGTCCTCGGTCTCCAGGTAGCCGACCAGCAGGCCGTCGTCCCTGAGGAAGAGGGAGTAGTTGTGCCAGCCGGTGGCCGAGAGTGCGTCGAGCATGTCCGGCCACACGGCGGCGTGCCGTTCGCGGTACTCGGCGAGCTTGTCCTGACGGACCTTGAGCAGGAAACAGACGCGCTGCATGAAGTACCAGCTCCCAGCGGGACAGAGGGGACTAGAAGTTGAACTGGTCGATGTTCTCGGCGTTGAACACGGTCGGCTTGCCGAGGTTGATCACGCCGTCCTTGCCGATGGTGTAGCTGGTGCCGCCGGCCTTGAAGGTCTCGCCTTCCTTACCGGTGATCTGGCCCGAGACCAGCGCCACGGCGGTCTGCGCGGCCAGCGCGCCGAGCTTCGAGGGGTCCCACAGCTCGAACGCCTCGACGGTGCCGTTCTTGACGTACTTGCGCATGTCGTTGGGGGTGCCGAGGCCGGTCAGCTTGACCTTGCCCTTGTACTTGGAGCCCGAGAGGTACTGGGCCGCGGCCTTGATGCCGACGGTGGTCGGGGAGATGATCCCCTTCAGGTTCGGGTACTCCTGGAGCAGGCCCTGGGTCTGCTGGAAGGACTGTTGGGCGTCGTCGTTGCCGTACGCGGTCTTGACGAGCTTGATGTCCTTGTACTTGGGGTCCTTCAGCTCGTCCTTCATGAAGTCGATCCAGGTGTTCTGGTTCGTCGCCGTCTGCGCGGCGGACAGGATCGCGATCTCGCCCTTGTAGTCGATCTGTTCGGCGAGCAGCTGCACCTCGGTGCGGCCGAGGTCCTCGGCGGAGGCCTGCGAGACGAAGGCGTTGCGGCAGTCGGCCTTGGTGTCGGAGTCGTAGGTGACGACCTTGATGTCGTTCTTCATGGCCTGCTTGGTCGCGGTGCACAGGGCGCCCGGGTCCTGCGCGGAGATGGCCATCGCGTCGACCTGCTGCTGGGTGAGCGTGTTGACGTAGCTCACCTGCCCGGCGGTGTCGGTGGCGTTGGAGGGGCCGACCTCCTTGTAGCTGGAGCCCAGCTCCTTCAGGGCCGCCTCGCCGCCCTTGTCGGCGGAGGTGAAGTAGGGGTTGTTGACCTGCTTGGGCAGGAAGCCGACGGTCAGGCCCTTCTTGGTGGCCGCGTTCGGGTCCGCCTTGGCGGTGGAGGCGGCCGAGGCACCCTCGTCCGCGACGTCCTTCTTGGTGGTTCCGCCACAGGCGGTCAGGGCCAGGGCGAGGGAGGTTCCGGCGGCGAGGGCCGCACAGCTACGGCGGAGGGAAGTCTTGCGCATGACGGTTTCCTTTTGACGAGGGTGAGCGGAAACGCCCTTGGGGGCGCGGGGCTGTGTTGCATGTGCGGCTACCGCCGCGCGGGCGCGACCAGCCACGACGGGCCGGCAGCTTCAAGTCGGCCTACAACGTGAGCCTTTGTGCCCTGGCCACTGCGATCTGCCTGGCGACTCGCGGCCCGAGCACCGACAGCACCAGCAGGACTCCCGTGACGACGATCTGCGACTGCGCGGAGACGTCCTGGAGGCTCATCACGTTCTGCAGGGCCCCGAGCAGGAAGACCCCGCCGATCGCGCCGCCCAGCGTCCCCTTCCCGCCGTCGAAGTCGATGCCGCCGAGCAGCACCGCCGCGATGACGGACAGTTCGAGCCCGGTCGCGTTGTCATAGCGGGCGCTCGCGTAGTGGAACGCCCAGAAGATCCCGGTGAGCGAGGCCATCAGCCCGGTCACCGTGAACAGGATCAGCTTCTGCCGCCTGACCCGGATGCCGGCGAACCGCGCGGCCTCCTCGCTCGCACCGATCGCGAACGTGGACCGCCCGAACGGCGTGGCGTGCAGGACGACCACGGCGATCGCGAGGAACACGATGAAGGGCAGGAAGGCGTACGGGATGAAGGTGTCCCCGATGCGTCCGGACGCGAAGTCCAGGTACTGGGTGGGGAAGTCGGTCACCGCGTCGGAGCCGAGCACGATCTGTGCGATGCCCCGGTAGGCGGCGAGGGTGCCGATGGTGACGGCGAGGGAGGGCAGCCCGAGCCGGGTGACGAGCAGGCCGTTGACGAGGCCGCAGACCACGCCGAGCAGGAGGCAGATCGGGATGATCGTCTCGATCGTCATGCCCTGGTTCCACAGGGCGCCCATCACGGCGCCGGAGAGACCGGCGGTGGAGGCGACCGAGAGATCGATCTCGCCCGAGACGACCAGGAGGGTCATCGGCAGGGCGATCAGGGCGATCGGCAGGGTGCTGCCGATCAGGAACGACAGGTTGAAGGCGTTTCCGAAACCGTCGACCGTGCCGAAGGACAGCAGGAGCACGACGATCAGGACGGCGCCGACGATCGTGTCCCACCGGATCGCGCGGCTGAGGGACTCAGGCATGGCGGGCGTTCCTCTTCTTCAGGGCCGAGGCCACGCGCAGCGCGACGACCCGGTCGACCGCGATGGCGAGGATGAGCAGGATGCCGTTGATGGCGAGCACCCACACGGAGCTGACGCCGAGGGCGGGCAGCACGCTGTTGATGGAGGTCAGCAGCAGGGCGCCGAGGGCGGCTCCGTAGACGCTGCCGGAGCCGCCGGTGAAGACGACGCCGCCGACCACGACCGCGCTGACGACGGTGAGTTCGTAACCGTTGCCGGTGCCGGAGTCGACGTTGCCGAACCGGGCCAGGTACATCGCGCCGGCGAGTCCGGCGAGGGCCCCGCAGAAGGTGTAGGCGGCGAGGATCCGCTTGCGGACGGGGATGCCGGCGAGCCGGGCGGCCTCGGGGTTGGAGCCGAGGGCGTACAGCTCGCGGCCGCTGCCGAAGTGCTTGAGGTAGTACGCGGTGGCCACCAGCACCGCCAGCGCGATGAGCGCCAGGTAGGGCACCGCCGAGATGCCGCCGGAGCCGAAGTCGATGAATCCGTCCGGAAGATTGGCCGCAGTGATCTGACGTGAGCCGACCCAGATGGAGTCGATGCCGCGGATGATGTAGAGGGTGCCGAGGGTGACGACGAGCGCGGGCACCTGACCGAGGCTGACGAGCAGTCCGTTGACCAGTCCGCAGCCGATGCCGAGCAGGACCGCGAGCGCGATCGCCACGACGGAGTTGCCGCCGCCCTGGAGATACGTACCGGCGGCGAAGGCGCTGATGCCGAGGGTGGAGCCGACGGACAGGTCGACGTTGCGGGTGATGACGACGAGCGACTGTCCGGTGGCGACCAGCACCAGGATGGTCGCGTTGAGCAGGAGGTCCTTGATGCCCTGCTCGGACAGGAACTCGCTGTTGCCGGCCTGGGTGACGCCGATCATCACCAGGAAGACGACCAGGATGGCGAGTTCGCGCATCTTGAAGACACGGTCGACCAGTCGGGTGCCGCTGGACTTGGGCACCTCGGCGACGGGGGTCTTGTCGGTGGTGGTCACCGTCATGCGGCGGCCCTCCCCGTGGCTGCGGCCATCACGGTTTCCTCGGTGGCTTCGGAGCGCGGGATCTCGGCGGTGAGCCGGCCCTCGTGCATCACCAGCACGCGGTCGGCCATGCCGAGGATCTCGGGCAGGTCGGAGGAGATCATCAGGACGGCCACTCCGTCGGCGGCGAGCTCGCTGAGCAGCCGGTGCACCTCAGCCTTGGTGCCGACGTCGATGCCGCGGGTGGGCTCGTCGACGATCAGCACCTTGGGGCCGGTGGCCAGCCACTTGGCGAGGACGACCTTCTGCTGGTTGCCGCCGGACAGGGTGTTGACCGTGTCGGCGATGCGGGCGTACTTCACCTGGAGCTTGACCGCCCAGTCGAGGGAGCGGCTGCGCTCGGCGCCGCGGTCCATCAGTCCGGCCTTCACGGTCGTACGGAGTCCGGTGAGGCCGATGTTGCGCTCGATGGACATGTCCATCACCAGGCCCTGGGCGCGCCGGTCCTCGGGGACGAGCGCGAGCCCGGAGGCCATGGCGGTGGAGGGGGCGCCGTTCGTCAGGGCCTTGCCGTCGACGTCGACCTCCCCCGCGTCCCAGCGGTCGATGCCGAAGACGGCCCGGGCGACCTCGGTGCGGCCGGCGCCGACCAGTCCGGCGAGGCCGACGATCTCACCGCGCCGCACCTCGAAGGAGACGTCGGTGAAGACGCCCTCGCGAGTCAGCCGGCGCACGCTGAGCGCCACCTCGCCCGCCTCGACGTCCTGCTTGGGGTAGAGCTCGTCGAGGTCGCGGCCGACCATCCGGCGGACCAGGTCGTCCTCGGTCATGCCTTCGATCGGCTCGCTGGCGATCCAGGCGCCGTCGCGGAGTGTGGTGACCCGCCGGCAGATCTGGAAGATCTCCTCGAGCCGGTGGGAGATGAACAGCACCGCGGCGCCCTGTTCGCGCAGGGTGCGGACGACGCCGAAGAGCCGGGCGACCTCGCTGCCGGTCAGGGCCGCGGTCGGTTCGTCCATGATCAGGACGCGGGCGTCGAAGGAGAGCGCCTTGGCGATCTCCACGATCTGCTGGTCCGCGATGGACAGGCCGCGCGCGGGGCGGTCGGGGTCGAGTTCGACGCCGAGCCGCTGCATGAGGGCGGCTGTCGCCGCGTGGGTGGCCTTGTGGTCGATGCGGCCGAGAGCGCGCCGGGGCTGGCGGCCCATGAAGATGTTCTCGGCGATCGAGAGGTCGGGGAAGAGGGTGGGCTCCTGGTAGATCACGGCGATGCCGGCGTCGCGGGCGTCGCCGGGGCCGTGGAAGACGACGGGCGCGCCGTCGAGCAGCACCTGACCGGCGTCCGGTCGGTGCACCCCCGCGAGGGTCTTGATGAGGGTCGACTTGCCCGCGCCGTTCTCGCCGGCGAGTGCGTGCACTTCGCCGGGGAACAGCTCCAGGGACACATCCCGCAGGGCGCGCACGGCGCCGAAGGACTTCGAGATGTCCTTGAGCGCCAGCACCGGGGCGGGACCCGCGTCGGACGGGTGGGTCATGAGGGGCTCCTCGACGACGCCCGGGCCCTGCCTCACGGCGTCGTGAAAGGTTTCAACTTGGTTGCCGGGACGTTAGGCATGCAGTGCATGTCACGTCAATGGGTTCGTGTCGAAAAACTTTCGATGCCCATAGGTCACAGCCGGGTCACGAGCAACAGCCTTGGTCGCAGGGGTTGACACCTCTGCGGGCGGCTCATAACTTCCCCTCTTGAATCGTTTCATACAGAAGCTCTCTCGGAACGTTTCTTGGAACCTTTCAAGAACGCTCCGACCCGACGTCACAGGAGCCCCGAAGTGACCGAGCTCGCCGCGGTGAAGGCCGCGCTCAAGACACAGGCAGTCGAGACGCCGTCGTGGGCGTACGGGAACTCGGGAACCCGCTTCAAGGTGTTCGCACAACAGGGTGTTCCGCGTACGCCGCAGGAGAAGCTGGACGACGCCGCCCAGGTGCACGCCCTCACGGGCGTCGCACCCACCGTCGCCCTGCACATTCCGTGGGACAAGGTCGACGACTACGCGGCGCTGGCCAAGCACGCGGAGGACCGCGGCGTGCAGCTCGGCGCGATCAACTCCAACACCTTCCAGGACGACGACTACAAGCTCGGCAGCATCTGCCACCCCGAGGCCGCGGTGCGGCGCAAGGCGGTGGATCACCTGCTGGAGTGCGTCGACATCATGGACGCCACCGGCTCCGCCGATCTGAAGCTGTGGTTCGCCGACGGTACGAACTATCCCGGGCAGGACGACATCCGGGCCCGCCAGGACCGGCTGGCCGAGGGCCTCGCCGAGGTGTACGAGCGGCTCGGGGACGGGCAGCGGATGCTGCTGGAGTACAAGTTCTTCGAGCCGGCCTTCTACACCACCGACGTGCCGGACTGGGGGACGGCGTACGCCCACTGCCTGAAGCTGGGGCCCCAGGCGCAGGTCGTGGTCGACACCGGGCACCACGCTCCCGGGACCAACATCGAGTTCATCGTCGCGACGCTGCTCAGGGAGGGGAAGCTCGGCGCGTTCGACTTCAATTCCCGGTTCTACGCGGATGACGACCTCATGGTGGGTGCGGCTGATCCGTTCCAGCTGTTCCGGATCATGTACGAGGTGATCCGTGGCGGCGGGTTCACGCCGGACGTGGCGTTCATGCTCGATCAGTGCCACAACATCGAGGCGAAGATTCCGGCGATCATCCGTTCGGTGATGAATGTGCAGGAAGCAACGGCCAAGGCGCTGCTGGTCGACCGCGTCGCTCTGGCCGATGCGCAGGCCTCTGGTGATGTCCTCGGTGCGAATGCCGTGGTGATGGACGCGTACAACACGGACGTGCGTCCGCTGCTGCGTGAGGTGCGTGAGGAGATGGGGTTGGACGCGGATCCCATCGCCGCGTACGCCCGGTCCGGGTGGGCCGAGAAGATCGTTGCTGAGCGTGTCGGTGGGGAGCAGGCCGGTTGGGGCGCGTAAGCGTCTGGCGGGTTCTGTCGTCTGCGGGGTGCGGGCCGGGTGTGGCTGGTCGCGCAGTTCCCCGCGCCCCTAGGTGTCTCCACTTCCCCTTTCTTCAGAAGGACTGAAAGTCATGGCAACCCATCCCGAAGCTGCCGCCCTGCTGGCCCGGTCCCACCGGCTCGGTGCTGATCCCCGCAACACCAACTACGCCGGGGGCAACGCGTCCGCGAAGGGCACCGACACCGATCCCGTCACCGGGGGTGATGTGGAGCTGATGTGGGTCAAGGGATCCGGTGGGGACCTCGGGACGCTGACCGAGGGCGGGCTGGCCGTGCTGCGGCTGGACCGGATGCGGGCGCTGGTGGATGTGTATCCCGGCGTCGAGCGCGAGGACGAGATGGTCGCCGCGTTCGACTACTGCCTGCACGGCAAGGGCGGGGCGGCTCCGTCCATCGACACCGCCATGCACGGACTCGTGGAGGCCGCGCATGTCGATCATCTGCATCCCGACTCCGGGATCGCGCTCGCCTGTGCCGCCGACGGGGAGAAGCTGACCGCCGAGTGTTTCGGGGACACCGTGGTGTGGGTGCCGTGGCGCCGGCCCGGGTTCCAGCTCGGGCTGGACATCGCCGCGGTCAAGGAGGCCAATCCGCAGGCGATCGGGTGCATTCTCGGCGGGCACGGGATCACCGCCTGGGGGGACACCTCCGAGGAGTGCGAGCGGAACTCGCTGCACATCATCCGGACCGCTGAGGCGTTCCTGGAGGAGCGTGGCAAGGCCGAGCCCTTCGGTCCGGTGATCGAGGGCTACGGCGCGCTGGAGGCTTCGGCGCGGCGCGAGCGGGCCGCCGCCCTGGCGCCGTATGTGCGTGCCCTCGCCTCTCAGGACAAGCCGCAGGTCGGGCACTTCACCGACTCCGACGTGGTGCTCGACTTCCTGGCCTCCGCCGAGCACCCCCGGCTCGCCGCGCTCGGAACGTCCTGCCCGGACCACTTCCTGCGGACCAAGGTGGCGCCGCTCGTGCTCGACCTGCCGCCGGCCGCGCCGCTGGACGAGGCCGTCGCCCGGCTGAAGGAGCTGCACGCCACCTACCGCGAGGAGTACGCCGCCTATTACGAGCGGAACGCCCTGCCCGACTCCCCCGCGATGCGCGGCGCGGACCCGGCGATCGTGCTGATCCCGGGCGTGGGCATGTTCTCCTTCGGCAAGGACAAGCAGACCGCGCGGGTGGCCGGAGAGTTCTACGTCAACGCCATCAACGTGATGCGCGGCGCGGAGGCCGTTTCTACGTACGCGCCCATCGAGGAGTCCGAGAAGTTCCGTATCGAGTACTGGGCGCTGGAGGAGGCCAAGCTTCAGCGGATGCCGAAGCCCAAGCCGCTCGCGACGCGGGTCGCGCTGGTGACGGGTGCGGGCAGCGGGATCGGCAAGGCGATCGCGCATCGGCTCGTCTCCGAAGGCGCCTGTGTGGTCATCGCCGACCTCAACGGTGACAACGCCGCCGCGGTCGCCGAGGAGCTCGGTGGCCCCGACAAGGCCGTCGCCGTGACCGTGGACGTGACCTCCGAGGAGCAGATCGCCGAGGCCTTCAAGGCCGCCGCGCTCGCCTTCGGCGGGGTGGATCTCGTCGTCAACAACGCCGGGATCTCCATCTCCAAGCCGCTCCTGGAGACGTCGGCCAAGGACTGGGACCTCCAGCACGACATCATGGCCCGGGGTTCGTTCCTCGTCTCGCGCGAGGCCGCCCGGGTGATGATCGCGCAGGAGCTGGGCGGCGACATCGTCTACATCGCCTCCAAGAACGCCGTCTTCGCCGGCCCCAACAACATCGCCTACTCCGCCACCAAGGCCGACCAGGCCCACCAGGTGCGGCTCCTCGCCGCCGAGCTGGGCGAGCACGGCATCCGGGTCAACGGGATCAACCCGGACGGTGTGGTGCGTGGTTCCGGGATCTTCGCCGCCGGCTGGGGTGCGCAGCGCGCCGCCGTGTACGGCGTGGAGGAGGAGAAGCTGGGCGAGTTCTACGCGCAGCGGACCATCCTCAAGCGCGAGGTGCTGCCCGAGCATGTCGCCAACGCCGTCTTCGCCCTCACCGGCGGGGAGTTGACCCACACCACCGGTCTGCACATCCCGGTCGACGCCGGCGTCGCGGCCGCCTTCCTGCGGTGACGGGCGTGAAGTCGTACGCCGCGGTCGACCTCGGCGCGTCCAGCGGACGTGTCATGGTCGGCCGCGTCGGGCCGGACAGCCTGGAGCTGGCCGAGGCGCACCGCTTCCCGAACCGGCCCGTGCGCACCCCGGAAGGGCTGCGCTGGGACATTCTCTCGCTGTACGGCGGTGTCCTGGACGGACTCCGGACGGCGGGGCAGGTCGACTCCGTCGGTATCGACAGCTGGGCCGTGGACTACGGGCTCCTCGACACGGACGGGGCGCTGCTCGGCAACCCCGTGCACTACCGGGACTCCCGGACCGACGGCGTCGCCGAGAAGGTCTGGGCGACCGTGCCGGCCGAGGAGTTGTACGCGGCCACCGGGTTGCAGTACGCGCCCTTCAACACGCTGTACCAGCTCACGGCGGCCCGCTCGTCGGCTCAACTGACGCAGGCCGAGCGGCTGTTGCTCATCCCGGACCTCCTCACGTACTGGCTGACCGGCGAGCAGGGCACCGAGCTCACCAACGCCTCGACGACCCAGCTGATCGATCCCCGGACGCGCGCGTGGTCGTACGACATCGCCGCACGGCTCGGGATCGACCTGGACCTCTTCGCGCCGCTGCGGCAGCCCGGCGATCCGGCCGGTGTGCTGCGGCCCGAGGTGCTGGAGGAGACCGGGCTCACCGGGCCCGTGCCGGTGACGGCTGTCGGTTCGCACGACACCGCGTCCGCGGTGGCCGCCGTACCGGCCGGGGGCGAGCGGTTCGCCTACATCTGCACCGGCACCTGGTCGCTGGCGGGCCTCGAACTGGACGCGCCCGTACTGACCGAGGAGAGCCGGGCCGCCAACTTCACCAACGAGCTGGGGCTGGACGGCACGGTCCGGTATCTGCGGAACATCATGGGGCTGTGGCTGCTCCAGGAGTGCGTACGGGCCTGGGGCGAGCCGGAGTTGGGGGCGCTGCTCCTCGACGCGGCGAAGGTGCCGGCGCTGCGGTCGGTCGTGGACGCGGGGGACGCGGCGTTCCTGGCGCCGGGGCGGATGCCGGAGCGGATCGCCGAGGCGTGCCGCGCCTCGGGGCAGCCAGTGCCCGCCTCCCCCGCCGAGATCACGCGCTGCATCCTCGACTCGCTGGCCCTCGCCCACCGCAGGGCGATCGCCGACGCACAGCGGCTCGCCGGGCATCCGGTCGACGTCGTGCACGTCGTGGGCGGCGGTACCCGCAACGCGCTGCTGTGCCAGCTGACCGCCGACGCCTGCGGGCTGCCGGTGGTCGCGGGCCCGACGGAGGCGGCGGCCCTCGGGAACGTCCTGGTCCAGGCCCGGGCCCACAGGCTCGTCGGGGACCTCGCGGAGGGACGGCGGCTGCTCACCCGTACGCAGCCATTGACCCGGTACGAGCCCCAGGGGGACACCGCACCGTGGCGCAAGGCGGAAGCCCGGCTCGCCGACCGGTGAGCGGGGGTCTCCCCCGAACCCCCCAGCCGCACTACGCTTCACTCATCCGATGATCAACCCCAAGGAGCCGCGATGCGTGTCGCCCTGTTCCTGACCTGTGTCAACGACACGCTCTATCCGGACACCGGGCGCGCCGTGGTGAAACTGCTGACCAGGCTGGGCGTCGAGGTCGACTTCCCGATGGCCCAGACCTGCTGCGGACAGGCGCACTACAACACCGGCTACCGCCATGAGGCGGAGCCGATGGCCCGGCATTTCTCCGATGTCTTCGGGGAGTACGAGGCGATCGTGACGCCGTCCGGATCGTGCGGGGCGATGGTGCGCGAGTTGTATCCGCGGATGGGTGAGCGGGCCCGGGCCGAGGGGCGCGGGGACGGCCTCGCGACCACGCTGGCCCCCGTGGTCCCGAAGACGTACGAGCTCACGGAGTTCCTGGTGGACGTCCTCGGGGTCACGGACGTCGGCGCCTACTACCCGCACAAGGTGACCTACCACCCGACCTGCCACGGGCTGCGCAGCCTGGGGCTGGGCGACCGGCCCCGGCGGCTGCTCCAGGCCGTGAAGGGTCTGGAGCTGGTGGAGCTGCCGGGTGCGGACGAGTGCTGTGGGTTCGGCGGCACCTTCGCACTGAAGAACGCCGATGTCTCGGCGGCGATGGGCGCCGACAAGGTGCGCAACGCCGAGTCGACCGGCGCCGACGTGCTGTGCGCGGCCGACAACTCCTGTCTGATGCACATCGGCGGCACCATGGCCCGGCTGAGCACGGACATGCGGCCGGTGCACATCGCGGAGATCCTGGCGGGCACAGAGGAGGAGTCGGCGGCATGAGCGGAACGTTCGTAGGGATGCCGGCCTTCCCCGTGGCCGCGCACGAGGCCGTCGGCAACCAGACCCTGCGCGGCAATCTGCGGCACGCCACGCACACCATCCGCGGCAAGCGCGAGAAGGCCGTCGCGGAGGTCTCCGACTGGGCGGAGCTGCGCGAGGCGGGCAAGCGCATCAAGGACCATACGCTCCGTCATCTCGACCGGTACCTCGTGCAGTTGGAGGAGTCGGTGACGGCCGCGGGCGGCATCGTCCACTGGGCCGCCGACGCCGACGAGGCCAACCGGATCGTGACCCGGCTGGTCAAGGAGACCGGGGAGTCGGAGGTGGTCAAGGTCAAGTCGATGGCCACGCAGGAGATCGGGCTCAACGAGGCCCTGGAGGAGGAGGGGATCCGCGCCTACGAGACCGATCTCGCCGAGCTCATCGTGCAGTTGGGCAAGGACCGGCCCTCGCACATCCTCGTTCCGGCGATCCACCGCAACCGGGGCGAGATCCGGGACATCTTCACGCGCGAGATGAGCGAGTGGGGGCGTCCGGCGCCCGAGGGCCTCACCGACACGCCCGCCGAACTCGCCGAAGCCGCCCGCCTCCACCTCCGCGAGAAGTTCCTGCGTGCCAAGGTCGGTGTCTCCGGCGCCAACTTCATGATCGCCGAGACCGGCACGCTGGTGGTCGTGGAGTCCGAGGGCAACGGACGGATGTGTCTGACCCTGCCCGAGACGCTGATCTCGGTCGTCGGCATCGAGAAGATCCTGCCGACCTGGCAGGACCTGGAGGTCTTCCTGCAGACACTCCCCCGTTCGTCGACGGCCGAGCGCATGAACCCGTACACCTCGATGTGGACCGGCACGTCGGACGAGGACGGTCCGCGCGCCTTCCACCTGGTCCTGATCGACAACGGCCGCACCGACACCCTCGCCGACGAGGTCGGCCGCCAGGCGCTGCGCTGCATCCGCTGCTCGGCGTGCCTGAACGTCTGCCCGGTCTACGAGCGGGCCGGCGGGCACGCCTACGGCTCGGTCTACCCGGGCCCGATCGGCGCCATCCTCAGCCCTCAGCTGAGGGGCACACAGAGCGAGATCGACGCCTCGCTGCCGTACGCGTCCTCGCTGTGCGGGGCCTGCTACGAGGTGTGCCCGGTCGCCATCGACATCCCCGAGGTGCTCGTGCATCTGCGGGAACGGATCGTGGAGGGCGGCCCGGTCGTCCGCGAGGGCAACAAGGTCGTGCTCAAGCCGGCCAAGGGACATGCCGCCGAGCGGGCGGCCATGCGGGCGGCCCGCTGGGCCTTCGCCCACCCCGGCGCCCTGCGCACCGGCCAGCGCCTGGCCTCCCGTACCCGCCGCCTCCACCCGCGCAAGCTGCCGGGTCCCGGCAAGGCGTGGAGCGGCACCCGGGATCTGCCGCCGCTGCCGGCCGAGCCGTTCCGGGACTGGTGGCAGCGGACGAACGGTGGAAAGGGCGGTACGAAGTGAGCAGCAGGGAACGGATCCTGGGCCGGGTGCGGCGCGCGCTGGCGGATGTGCCGCAGGACGACACGCCGTACGACCAGGCAGTCTCGCGGGGCTATCTGCGCGAGCACGGTGACCGGAGCGTCACGCAGACCGTCGATCTGCTGGCCGAGAACCTCGCCGACTACCGTGCGATCGTGCACCGTTGCAGCGCCGACGAACTGGCCGTGACGATCGCCGGGATGCTGGCCGCGCGGGGCGCGAGGACGGTGCTCGTGCCGCCGGGTCTCGAACCGTCCTGGCTCGCCGAGACCCCGGCGGAGCAAGTGCCGGACCGGATCGAGAGCACCCCTCACGAACTGGACCGGATCGACAGTGTCGTCACGGCGTGCGCGGTGGCCGTCGCCGAGACCGGCACGATCGTGCTGGACGGCTCCCCCGACCAGGGCCGCCGCCGCATCACCCTCGTCCCCGACCACCACATCTGTGTCGTACGGGTCCCGGAGCAGGTCGTCTCCTCCGTGCCCCAGGCTCTCGAACGCCTCGACCCGACCCGCCCGTCGACCTGGATCTCCGGTCCTTCGGCGACCAGTGACATCGAGCTGGACCGGGTCGAGGGCGTGCACGGTCCGCGCACCCTGGAGGTCGTACTGGTGGGCTGAGCGCCCGGTCGTCGCGGGAACCTCACCGGCCGGTCCGCCCGGGCTCCGTGCGCGCGTCGGACCCGCCGGAGTCCCCCGCCGTCAGGTACCGGTCGAGAGGCGGTGACTCGGCCAGTACCGCGCCGATGGTCACCGCGAAGGTGATCGCGGCGCACAGGACGATCAACCAGGACAGCATGACCAGGACCAGCCCCAGGGAGCCGTACGTGCCGAGGGCCCGGTTCAGCGCGGTGGGCATGTAGAGCCGGGCGGTCAGCCCGAGCGCGGTCGTCGCGGCCGCGGCCAGGACGGCGCCGGGCAGCAGCGCCAGCCAGGGCACCCGGGCGGCCAGCAGCAGACGCTGCGTCCAGAGCCATACGCCCGTACCCATCAGGAACAGCAGCGGCGTGCCGAGCCAGAGGCCGACGCCGAAACCGTCGCGGACCGGGCCCTGTATGAGGACCACGAGCGTCATCGCGAGCAGCCACGCCACCCAGCGCCACGCGGCGATACGGGTGCGGGCCCTCGGCAGTCGCCACGCGCGCTCGCAGACCCGGGCCATGGCACGGCTGAAGCTGGTCGCGGAGATCAACGCCACCGCCACGCCGATGGCACCACCGGTCTCACGGAAGCCCGGGTCGGTGGTGCCGCCGAGGAGCTGATCCAGTTCCCGGCCGGACCGGCCCGTCAGACCGAACATGGCGCGCAATGACTCGCCGAGCTGGTCGCGCACGCTCTGCGGGGTGAACGCGGCGATGGCGAGCAGCAGCGGCACGGCGGCGAGGAACGCCTGTGCGGCCAGCCTGGTTCCGGCGTCCAGCAGATTCCCGGACAGCAGTCGGCCCGTCAGGTCGGTGATGACGGGAAAGCGTCGTTCGGCGCCGGTACGCAATCGTTCCAGTCGCTCGGTCCACGCCATGCCGCCTCCCGATCATGCGCAGGGTGAGAAGAAAGGTCAGTCATCGAGAGTCTCCCCGGCGGCCGCTCCGCCGAGCCCCTGCCGGTCCGCCCGGGCCGCCACCCGGCTCAGCACGGGATCGGTCGGCATGCCGAAGGTCAACCGGTCCAGGGCATCGCGGCGCTCGACGACGGGTTCCCTCCGGTCGGCGGGTGCGGCGGCCGCCAACCGGTCGAGCAGGGCCCGCAGTCGTCGTACAGCCTGCGGATTCGAGACGCCGGTGACGGTCTGGACGACGAGGGCGATGGCCGTGACGACGAAGCCGACGAGCGTGATCATGCCTCCGGCGACCGCGGCGAGAGTCGCCCGGGCCGTGGACGCGTCGAAGCCCAGGCCGTCCGCGGGCCGGTGCCGTTCCCAGCGGGGCAGGAGCCGGCCCAGAAGTGCCCCCGCGGTCACCATCAGGAGTGCGGCGCCGTGGCTGCGGGCGCGCCGGGCCCGTTGACTGCCTCGGCTGCTGTGCGCGCCGGGCGCGCAGGGGCTGCGTCACGAGCGGCCGGAGCCGGGTGGGCGGGACCCGCGCCGGTGCCGGGAGACGGTCGCCGCGGCATGGGCGCCGGGTCCGCCCGGGAGGGGCGGACGCTCGGAGTCCTGCGTGCTCATCGGCCTCCTCGGTCGCCGGTTCACCGGAGGGAACCTCGAGTGTCGGACGCGGTGGGAGTCCGGGCCAGCCGTGGCGGGCCGTCGGTGTGACACCCGCCGGGCCGCGCGGGCAGATCGGCGCGGGCCTCGGCCGAGGTGAACATCCACTTCCCGGACCACGCCAGCCGGTGGGACCTCACGGGAAGGCGGTGTGCGACGCGCGCCGTTAGCGTGAGTGCATGATCCGGTTCGAGCAGGTCAGCAAGCGGTATCCGGACGGTACGACGGCCGTGGACGACCTGAGTTTCGAGGTGTCCGAGGGTGAACTCGTCACGCTCGTGGGCCCGTCCGGCTGCGGCAAGACGACCACCATGATGATGGTCAACCGGCTGATCGAACCGACCTCGGGACGGATCCTCGTGAACGGCGACGACATCGCCGCTGTCGACCCGGTACGGCTGCGGCGCCGGATCGGGTACGTCATCCAGCAGGTCGGGCTCTTCCCGCACCGCACGGTCCTCGACAACACGGCGACCGTGCCGGCGCTGATCGGCTGGAAAAGAGCGAAGGCGCGGGCGCGCGCCGCAGAGCTCCTCGATCTGGTGGGCCTGGACCCGAAGCGCTACGGACCGCGCTATCCCGACCAGTTGTCCGGCGGACAGCGGCAGCGGGTCGGCGTGGCGCGGGCGCTGGCCGCCGATCCGCCGGTGCTGCTGATGGACGAACCGTTCGGCGCGGTCGACCCGGTGGTGCGGGAGCAGTTGCAGGACGAGTTCCTGCGGATGCAGGCCGCGGTGCGCAAGACGGTACTGCTGGTCACGCACGACATCGAGGAGGCGGTGCGCCTCGGCGACCGGATCGCCGTGTACGGGCAGGGCCGGATCGAGCAGTTCGACACGCCCGGGACGGTTCTCGGGGCGCCGGCGACGCCGTACGTGGCCGAGTTCGTGGGCGCGGACCGTGGGCTGAAGCGGCTCTCGGTCACCGACATCGAGGCCGCCGACCTGGAACAGCCGCCGCTGGCCCGCCCGGACGAACCGGCCGGGACCGCGGCGGCTCGGCTGGGAGCGGAGGGGGCGCGCTGGGCCGTCGTCCTGGACGACCAGGGCGAACTGCACGGCTGGGTCGGCGTCGACGACCTCGGGGCGGGCGGCACGGTGGGCGACCGCGCGCACCGGATGAACGCCTGGGTGCCGGTGGGCGCGCCGCTGAAGCAGGCGTTCGGCGTGATGCTCCAGCACGACGCGGGGTGGGTCGCGGTACTGGACGGGGCGCGTTTCCTTGGGGTGCTGACTCCGGCGAAGCTGCACGAGGCGCTGCGGAGGTCGGTGGACGCGGACGCGCTCGGGGTGGCGCGGGATCAGGTGCGGTTCGACTCGGTGGCCGACGCGTAGGCGCTCCGCCGGGTGCGCCGTGATGGTGGGTGCGCCGTGCTGGTGGGTGCGCCGTGCTGGTTGTCCGTCGTCTGCGGGTTCGTTGTGGCTGGTCGCGCAGTTCCCCGCGCCCCTGAAGGGCCCTGCGGGCCTCCGCAGGGGCGCGGACCGTGCGCTGTTGTCAGTGGGGCGCTCTACGCTCGCGGGATGAGAGCTTCGGGAACCTTCAAAGTCGCGGACTTCACGCCTGCCTCGGTACCGGCCCCGGCGATCGAGACGGCCGTGCCCGTCGGGGTCGCCACCATGGAGAAGGAGTACGAGGGGGAGGTCGCCGGGCGGTCGGCGACCCTGTTCACCGCCGCGTACGACCAGGCGTCCGGGGTCGGCACGTATGTGGCGATGGAGTCCTTCGAGGGCTCGCTGAACGGGCGGGCGGGCGCGTTCAATTTCGCGCACTCCGCGACGACCCTGGGCACGGGCCGGCAGAACGAGTTCTTCGTCGTGGTCCCGGGCAGCAGCACGGGCGCACTGAGCGGGATCACCGGGTCCGGCGGCATGACGGTCGACGAGGACGGCACGCACCGGGTGTGGTTCGACTACGAGCTGGACGCGTAGCTCACGAGCCCTTGCCCGGTCGGCGGGTCGCGTCGCGGCCCAGGATGCCGAAGGCCCAGCGTTCGTTGAAGCCCGCCACGAAGCCGATGGCGCACCAGAAGCCCCAGAAGTCGGTGCCCTTGACGGCGGAGCCGGAGCTGCCCGGGGCCGGGCAGATCTCGGCCGCCGTGGCGGGCGGCTGGAAGACCGGCACGATGCCTCCGCTGAACAGGAAGTAGACGGCCAGCGCCAGGACCCAGCCGACGAAGACCCGGTAGAGGCCCTCGTGGCGCATGCTGCGGGCCATCTGGCCGGGGACGACCACGCCCTCGCGCCCGTTGGTCTGCCGGCGCGCGAGCTGGTCGGCGCTGCCCCGCAGCCGTACGAGGACGCTGAGCACCGCGCCGAACGCGCCGACCCCTCCGCACACGACGGCACCCAGCAGGCTCCAGCGGTTGGTGCAGTTGAGCGTCACGCCCATCGCCCCGAGCAGACCCACGCCCCACAGCAGCGGTGCGGCGAGCAGCAGCAGGCTGAGGGCGGAGCCCAGACCGAGGCCGATGTTGAGGCCCCGGCTGACGGCCGTCGCGCTGTCCTGCGCCAGCCGGCCCCTCAGGTCGGCGATCTCCTGGTCGAGGTACTCCGCCAGATGTTCGTTGGGCTTCTGGTCACCGAGCCGCGGGTCCGTCAGCGCGTTGCCGAGCACCCGCACCACGGTCACGCGCGCCGACACCCTCGTCCGGTGTTCGAAGGCGCGCTGCGAGGCCCCGTAGAGCAGTTGCAGCTGGAGCTGCTGCTCGGGATACAGATCACCGAACTCAAGGTAGGCACGGTCGAAGCCGGCCGGCACCACGTCGACGAGTCCCCCGGGCCACAGCTCGGTGTCCGCCCCGTCGACCGATTCACGCATTCCCCGCCACCACGGATGGCGGTCTCCCCCGTTGTTGTCCCCCATGAACCGGGTGTACCCGCTCGGCCGGGCCCCGGGAAGCCTCCCCACCGCACCAGTACGGTCACCGTCGTCACGGAGCCGTCACGTCAGCTGTAGACGATCGGGCAGCCGCGGCGCAGGGAGTGCTGGGCGGCGCGGAGGTACAGCGCCACGTAGAAGGAGGCGTCCAGGTCCTGGCCCCATGGTCCGGGACGGGCGGCCACCGTCTCCTTCGCCGATCCGTCCAGGAACCAGGAGGTCAGGCCGAGATTGCCGCTCATGACGGGCAGCATGGGAGGCAGTCCGATCGCCGACGCCAGCCGTTGGGCGAGTGCCAGCACCTGGGGTGCTCCCGCGACCACGGTCGTGTCCGTGTAGGCGGAGCCGACCGGCAGCGGTATCTCCTCGTCCAGGGACACCGGCACCAGTACCGACCAGCCGCAGAGCGTCTCCTCCTCGTCGCGCGTCAGATGCGCACGGCACAGCTCGACGAATCCGTCCATGGAAGGGCTCAGCTTCTCCCCGAACTCAAGGGCGTGGCTCTCCTGCGGAACGAACGGGTACGGCGGCAGACCACGCCTGCTCAACTCCTCGTCGAGCCCCGAGGCGATCTCGCCGTAACCACCCTCGTGGTCACCGCGCCAATCCCGTGCGTCGACACTGACCAGATAGACACCCATGGCCGCAATGTACGGCGCCCCACTGACATCTCACTTCAGCAGCCCCTTGTCCTCCAGATATGTCCTGGCCACGTCCTTCGCCAACCGCCGCCAGCTGTCCACCTGTTGGTTCATGGAGGCCAGGTCGGCCGTCGTCAGGACGTCGTTCAGCTTGCCGAGTGCCTTGGTGACCCCCTCGCTGCCGGCGCGGGAGCGGTTGACGACGGGGACGACGTAGTCGGCGTTCTGGAGGTGTTTGTCGTCGGCGAGGAGGACCAGACCGAATTCCGTGAGGGTGGCGTCGGTCGTGGTGGTCAGCACCATCTGGTCCCGGCCGCTCTGCACAGCCTTCTTGGCCTGGGTGGTGCCGACGCCCTTGGGGTCGACGCCGGTGATGTCGATGCCGTAGGTCTTCTTCAACCCCGGTTCGCAGTAGGGCCGTTGGACACACTCGTCACCGGCGGCGAGCCGCACCTCCAGACCCGAGGCGCCGAGCTCGCTCAGGGTCTTCAGATCGTGCTGCCGGGCGTAGGCGGCGCTCACGGCGAAGGCGTTCTGGTCGACGGCCCTGCCCGCGTCCAGGACCGTGAGTCCGCGCGGTGCGGCCAGTCGGCGCAGGGCCGTCATCGTGGCGTCGAGGTCGGGTGAGCCGACCGGGGCCGCGTCGGCGCCGTTGGTCTTGGCGTTGAGCCAGTCGGCGAAGGTGGCCGCGTACTCGGGTACGACGTCGATCTGGCCGGATTCCAGGGCCGGTTCGTACAGTTCGCGGTTGGCGACGGTGAGCAGCGACGTCTTGTACCCGGCCCGGTCCAGCAGCAGCGCGTACATCTGGGCGAGGAGGTCGCTCTCGGTGAACCCGGCGGAGCCGACGGTCAGTTGGTGGCTGTCGCCGGGAGCGGCGGTGACCGCGCCCTTGGTCTCCAGGGAGGGGCCCGTGGAGCAGCCGGTCAGCAGGAGGACGAGGGCCGTCGCCGCGCGTCGCCTCATCGCGTCCCCCTCGACCAGCGGGGCGCCAGTCGCTCGGCGATCTCGAAGACGCCCTCCACGATCAGCGCGAACGCCGCGACGAGCACCGCTCCGGCCACCACCTGCGGCGTACTGGCGAGGTTGAAGCCCGCCGTGATGATCCGGCCCAGCCCTCCCCCGCCCGCCAGCGCGGCGATCGTGGCCGTCGCGACGAGCTGGACGGCGGCGATGCGCACGCCGGTCAGCACCATGGGCAGCGCCAGGGGCAGTTCCACCTGCAACAGCATCTGGCGCCCCGTCATGCCCATCCCCCGGGCCGCCCGGACGACACTGCGGTCCACCTCGCGCATTCCGACGTATGCGTTGGTGAGCAGGGGCGGGAGGGCGAACAGCACCAGGGCGACGACCGTCGGGCCCTCCCCCCAGTCCCCGACGGGGGTCAGCAGCAGAAGGACCAGCACGGCGAACGTGGGGACCGCGCGGCCGATGTTGGAGATGTTGACCGCCAGGGCGCCGCCCTTGCCGAGGTGGCCGAGGACGAGGGCCACCGGGAGGGCGATGAGACAGCTGATGACCAGGCAGACGACGGTGAGGACGAGGTGTTGCAGCAGCCGGTGCCAGATGCCGTCGTCGCCCGCCCAGTGGGCTGAGTCGGTGAGCCAGTCCCAGGCGTCGGTCAGGGTGGTCATCCGCGGGCCGCCCTCGTCCACGGGGTGATCAGCCACTGCACGCCCAGGAGCAGCACATCGGCCGCGACGGCGATCACGACGCACAGGACGGAGGCGGTGAGGACCTGTGCCTTGAAGTAGGTGTTCATGCCGGCGTAGATGAGGTTCCCCAGTCCGCCGAAGCCCACGATCGCGCCCACCGTCACCAGCGACACCGCGGAGACCACGGCGATGCGCAGGCCGGCCATCGCGGCGGGCAGGGCGAGCGGTAGTTCGACGGTGAGGAGGAGGCGGACCGGGCCGTAGCCCATGCCGCGGGCGGCCTGCCGGGTCTCCTCGGGGACGGCCCGCAGCCCGGCGAGGATGTTCCGTACGAGCAGGGTGAGCGAGTAGAGGACGAGGCCGGCCACGACCAGGCCGGCGGAGAGTCCGTACACGGGCAGGAGCAGGGAGAACATCGCCAGGGACGGGATCGTGTAGAGGATCGTCGTGGCGCCGAGGACGGGACCGGCCGCCCAGCCCCAGCGGCGCGCCAGCACGGCGAGCGGCAGGGCGATGACGAGGCCGATGAGCACCGAGACCGCGGTGAGTTCCAGGTGCTGCGCGACCGCGTCGAGGAGGATCTGCCGGCGGGTGCTCAGATACTCGCCGCAGATCCACTCGTTGCGCGCGAGGCAGTCGTCCGGGGGCGCGGTCACGACTCCATTGCACCGGCGGGCCAGGGGGTCGGCTCGTTGGGGTGACCCGTACGGGGTGTCGCTGGGTACACCCCCCGATACGGGTTCTGGGCCCAGTGTGGTCCCCGCGACATCTCCGTAATTTCTCTGTCAGGGCACACGGAGTGCCGGACCGAGAGGTGATGACGATGTTTCGCACAGGCTCGCGACGCACGCACGACACGGGACCCGCCGACGAGGCGCTGCGGCTGGTCAAGGTCACCAGGACCTATGGCAGCGACGACAGCGCCGTCACCGCTCTGGACGGCGTCACGCTCAGCCTGGGCCGGGGCACCTTCACCGCGGTGATGGGCCCGTCGGGTTCCGGCAAGTCGACGCTGTTGCAGTGCGCGGCGGGGCTGGACCGGCCCGACAGCGGCATCGTCGTCGTGGACGGCACCGAGCTGACGGGCGGCGGCGAGGCCGAGCTGACGAAGTTCCGGCGGGGCCGGATCGGGTTCGTGTTCCAGCAGTACAACCTGCTGGAGACGCTGACCGTCGCGCAGAACACGGTGCTGCCGCTCAAGCTGGCCGGGCGGCGCGTCGACCGGAAGCGGGCCCGGGAGATCCTGACCCAGGTCGGTCTCGGCGACCGGCTCGGGCACCGTCCCGACCAGTTGTCCGGCGGTCAGCGGCAGCGGGTCGCGATCGCCCGGGCGCTGGTCGCGGAGCCCCGGGTGATCTTCGCGGACGAGCCGACGGGTGCCCTGGACACGCGCAGCGCGCGGGATGTGCTGCGGCTGCTCCAGGAGGCGGTGCGGGTGCATGGGCGGACCGTGGTGATGGTGACGCACGACCCGGTCGCCGCCTCGTACGCCGACTCGGTGCTGTTCCTCGCCGACGGACGGCTGGCCGGCGGGCTGACCGCGCCGACCGCGGACGCGGTGGCCGAGCGCCTCGCGCACCTGGGCGACGACGTGACGGCGGGGGTGTGAGCCATGTTCGTACTGGCCATGCGGTCGATCCGGCAACGCCCGGGACGGTTCCTCGCGACGCTGCTGTCCGCCTTCCTCGGCGCGGCGATCATCATGACGTTCAACTCGATGCACGATACGGCGGCGCAAAGCGGCGTCGACTCGGTGAGCGCGGAGACGCTGACGACCGCGGCGAGCGTGGTCGGGGGGTACGGCTCTGTGCTGGTTTTCTTCGCGGTGGCCTCCACGCTCACGGTCAACGTGCGCCAGCGGGCGGCCGAGGTGGAGCTGCTGCGCTGCTCGGGAGCGACGCCGGCGCAGATCAAGCGGATGGTGGTCGGTGAGGCGGTGGCCGTCGCCCTGGTGGGTGCCGCGCTGGCCATCGGCCCGGCGATGCTCGGCGGCCAGGCGCTGCTGGACGTGTTCCAGGACAACGGTCAGGTGGCGGCCTCGGTCGACCACGCCTTCGGTCCGATCGCGTTGATGTCGGGAGTCGGCATCACACTGCTCGCCGCCGGGGGCGCCGCGTTCCTCGCGGTACGCCGGGTGACGAAGGGACAGCGCCGACGGCACGGCCGGGCGCGGACGTTCCTCACCTGCGCCGCTCTCGTGGTCGGCGCCCTGTCGGCCACCTCCACCTTCGCCTTCTCCGGCACGGACGAGGCGCTGATGGCACCGCCGGCGTACGGGGCGATCCTGCTGTCGGTGGGGCTCGCGATGACGGCACCGCGGCTCCTCGAGGGAGTCCTGGACCGGCTGCACCTGTCGGGTGCGGCGGGCTGGCTGGCCGTGCGCAATCTGCGGGAGCGGGCCGGGCACCTCGCCGGGATCCTGATGTCGCTGATCCTGTTCACGGCGATGGCCACGGCCACGCTCACCATGCAGGCGGTGGAGAGCGACGCCATCGAGGCCTCGGGGCTGGTGAAGACGGTGGACGCGAAGAACCTGGAGACGCTGAACTACACGGTCGTCGGGATCATCGTGGTCTTCGTCTGCGTGATGCTGGTCAACTCGCTGTACGCGGCGACCACTTACCGCGTCCGGGAGTTCGGCCAGCAGCGGCTGGCGGGGGCGACGCCGAACCAGGTGCTCGGTGTGGTCGGGGCCGAGACGCTGGTCCTGACGGTCACCGGAGTCCTCTTCGGCACGGTCGCCGCACTGGCGGGGATCGTTCCCTTCACCGTGGTGCGCACCGACTCGGTGCTGCCGGGTCAGGCCTTCGGCATCTGGCTCGCGGTGGTGTCGGTCGCCGTGGTGGTGACGCTGGGGACGAGTCTGGCGACGGCCCGCAAGGTGCTGCGCACACCGGCGACGGAAGCGGTGGGACTGGCCGCCTGAGAAGGACGTACGGGGTGAGGGGCGGCTGCTTCGGCAGCCGCCCCTCACCTGTCGTCGGTCGTCGGCGGTCCGGGCTTGCGCCTCGACGCCGATGTGCACACCGTCACGCCGCGAGAGCCCGGCCGACCCCGGATCCGGGGTGACACGAGCGCTGAACAAGCGCTTAGATAGGTGGACTGCCCTGGACTGCTCACGCCGCCGACCTGGAGGCCCCCGTTGTTCACTTCCGTCGACGACGTCTCCGCGCGCCTCGCCGAGACCGGCTATCTCGCCTCGCCCTCGGTCGCCACGACCGTCTTCCTGGCCGACCGGCTCGGCAAGCCACTCCTGGTGGAGGGCCCCGCCGGGGTCGGCAAGACGGAGCTCGCCAAGGCCGTCGCCCAGGTGGCGGGGGCGGAGCTGATACGGCTGCAGTGCTACGAGGGCGTCGACGAGTCCCGGGCGCTGTACGAGTGGAACCACGCCAAGCAGCTGCTGCGGATCAGCGCGGGCCGCGACGAGACGTGGGACGAGACCCGCACGGACATCTTCAGCGAGGAGTTCCTCCTCACCCGCCCGCTGCTGACGGCGATCCGCGGCGACGAACCGAAGGTCCTGCTGATCGACGAGACCGACAAGGCGGACGTCGAGGTCGAGGGCCTGCTCCTGGAGGTGCTGAGCGACTTCCAGGTCACGGTGCCGGAGCTGGGCACGATCACCGCCACCCGCCGCCCCTTCGTCGTCCTCACCTCCAACGCGAGCCGCGAGCTGTCCGAAGCGCTGCGCCGCCGCTGCCTGTTCCTCCACATCGGCTTCCCCGAGGAGGAGCTGGAGCGCCGGATCGTACGGCTGAAGGTGCCGGGGCTCGACGCGGCGCTGGCCGAGTCGGTGGTCCGGGTGGTGGGTGCGCTGCGGGCGATGGACCTGCGCAAGGTGCCGTCGGTCGCGGAGACCATCGACTGGGCGCACACCCTCCTCGCGCTCGGCGCCGACACGCTCGACGAGAGCGTCGTACGCGACACCCTGGGCGTCCTCCTCAAGCATCAGGACGACGTCCTCAAGGCGGCGGCGAAGCTCGATCTGGACGCGCTGTGAGCACACCGGTCGCCGAGCGGCTCACGTCGCTCGTCGCCGCCCTGCGCGCCCACGGCATCCGCGTCGGCACCGGCGAGACGGTGGACGCCGCCCAGGCGATGGCGGCGCTCGGCCTCGCGGACCGGGAGCTGCTGCGCGAGGGGCTGGCGGCGACGCTGCTGCACGGCACGGCCCAACGGCCGGTGTTCGACCCGGTCTTCGACCTCTACTTCCCGCGGGGCGTCGGCGCGCCCGAGACCGGCGCCACGAGCCGCGACGGTCTGCGTGACCGGCTGGCGGCCGCCCTCGCCGCGGGCGACGAGGCCATGATGGCCCGGTTGGCGGTCGAAGCCGTCGACGGCTTCGGCGGATACGGCTCCTCCCCCGCCTCGGACGGCTGGTCGTCGTACCAGGCCCTCGAACGGGTCCGCCCGCAGACGCTGCTCGCCCGCGTCCGCGCGGATGTCCGTGCGCAGGGCGGGAGTTCGGGGTTCGCCGACCGGCTGCTCGACGACGAGATCCGGCGGCGTATCGAGTCCTTCCGCGCGTTGGTGGCTACGGAGGCACGGCGTCGGGTGGCGGAGCGGCGTGATCGGGACGAGATCGCCCGGCGTGCGGTGCGGCCCACGGCCGACCGGGTCGACTTCCTGTTCGCCGGTAAGGCCCAACTGGCCGAGCTGCGCAGGACGGTTCAGCCGCTGGCGCGGAAGCTGGCCACACGGCTGGCGGCCCGTCGGCGCCGGGCGGCCCGGGGCACGATCGATCTGCGGCGGACCCTGCGCGGTTCGCTGTCGACCGGCGGGGTGCCGATGAAGCCGGTCCTGCGCAGACGCCGCCCGGCGCGGCCCGAACTGGTGCTGCTGTGCGATGTGTCGGGCTCGGTCTCCGGCTTCTCCGACTTCACGATGCTGCTGGTGCAGGCCCTGCACGACCAGTTCAGCAAGGTGCGGGTGTTCGCCTTCGTCAACCGGATCGACGAGGTGACGGGGCTGCTGGAGCACGGCGCGGCCGACGCGGCGGGGCTCGGCGCCCGGATCCGGTCGGAGGCGGCGCTCACGGGCTATCACGGCAGCAGTGACTACGGCATGGCGCTGGGCGAGTTCGCGGAGCGCTACGGCGACGCGGTCGGCCCGCGCACGACCGTGTTCGTCCTCGGGGACGCCCGGACGAACATGAGCGACCCCAACCTCGCGGCCGTCCGGCAGATCTCCGAACGGGCCCGGCGCGTCTACTGGTTGAACCCCGAGCAGCACGCGCAGTGGGGTACCGGCGACTCGGCCGCGCCGGAGTACGCCGAGCTCGTCGAGATGCACGAGTGCCGCAACGCCAAGCAGCTGGGCACGCTGGTGGGGCGGCTCCTGCCGATCTGAGCCTCCATACTGTGCGGATGGACACGCAGGCCGGACAGGACGCCCGACGCTGGCTGGCGGAGGCCGGTGTCACGCAGGTCGGCGACGACGCGTGGAACGACGGCGACACTCCCGGGAGGCAGCTCACCGCCAACGAAATCGCCCACTCCTGGGCGGGACAGGCCTTCACCGACGAACGTCTGGATGTGGCAGGGCAGTTGGGGCTGGCGTTCGGGCTGCTGGATCTCCTCGACGACTACTGGGTGACCTGCGAGATCCGGTTCGCCGACCGAGGCCCGGGCGGCCCGCTGCCGTCCGACATCCTCTGGGACGGCTACCGGCGGCGCCTGGAGGCCCCAGAGGCGGCCGACGCCGTGACCTACTCGCTGTGGGCCGACTGGTTCGAGGACCGCGACACCTGCGAGGCCGCCTTCGCCGAAGTGCTCGGGCGCGACGCCGGCCGCCTGCGGACCGACAGCCCGGAGGCGCTGCTCCGCCGGGCCCGCCGCGTCCTGGAGTGCTCGGGCCCGGTCCCCTGGGCGGTGAAGGAGAGCGCGTACGGCATCGCCGCTCGCCTCCAGGCACTGCACGCGGCGCTCTTCGAGGGCCTGCTGGGCAGTCACCGCGACGTCTACGGTGACCTCGACCCGTCTGCCGCTCTGAAACTCCTCACCGGGCTGAGCCTGCCGGCGGACACCGCGCACCTGGCGGAACTGCGCGCCGCGCTCACCTCCGGGCACAGCGCGGCGCGATAGGCCGCGAGGCAGGCCTTCACCTGCCCGTACGCTCGCCGGCAGGGGTCCCGAAGGTCAGCCGTCGCTCTTCTTGGCGTAGTCCTTGGCCATGCCGCCCGCGAAGTCGTAGACGACGCACTGCTCGTCGCCCACCACCCAGGCGTCGTGCCCGGCCGAGACCACGAAGACATCGCCGGGACCCAACTCGCCCTCGTCGCCGTCGTCCATGCGGATGTGCATCCTGCCCTGGACCACATAGCCGTTGTGGTGGACCTCGCAGCTGCTGGTCCCCGCGAGGGGCGCCACGGACTCGGACCAGCGCCAGCCCGGTTCGAACGTCCCGACAGCGAAGTCGAGGCCCGTCAGATGGACGGCTTCCAGATGCCCTCGGGGGAAGTCCCGCCGCTCGTCCGGCTTGTCGAGGATCTTCATCTCCAGCATGTCGACGCTCCCTTCAGATCGCTCGCTCGGGCAGTCTCCGTCCCCCGGCCACCGCACGCGGCACCGGCGGGGGTCGAGCCCCACCACTCCATCGTCCGCCCGTCAAGCGGGAGCCGCCATTCGGGTGGCCCGCGCCCCGGGGCCACCCGGGAACCGTCGACGCGAGAGCAGGATCGCGCTCATTCGCATCTCCCACAGGACACATGGCGAGATCACTGCCCTCCGCCCGCGTGATCCGGCCAGATCCGGCTCCTGTCAGCCCGATGACCGGGAGTTGTCAGCTTCGCGGACTTCCATGACGCCCACTCCCTTCCCCCCACCCCGAGGAGTGAGATGACCGACACCGTTCCCGACTTCCCGATGGCGCGTGCGGCCGACTGCCCCTTCGCCCCGCCCCCGGAGATGCTGCGGCTGCGGAGCGAGCGGCCCGTCGCCCGCGTCCGGCTGTGGGACGGCAGCACCCCCTGGCTCGTCACGCGCTACGAGGACCAGCGGGCGCTGTACGGCGACGCGCGGCTCAGCGTCGATCCCCGGCGGCCGGGATTCCCCCACTTCAGCGCGGCCTTCCAGGAGGCCTACTCCCAGATGCCGCCGTCCTTCCTCAACATGGACGACCCCGATCACGCGCGCATACGTCGCATGGTCACCGGCCCCTTCACCGTCAAGCGCATCGAGGCCATGCGCCCGGCCGTGCAGCGCATGACCGACCGGTTCATCGACACGATGCTGGCCGGCCCGAACCCCGCCGACCTGGTGGAGGCGCTGGCACTGCCGCTCCCGTCGCTGGTGATCTGCGAACTGCTCGGAGTTCCGTACGACGACCACGAGTTCTTCCAGAGCAGGAGCCAGGTGGGCGTCCGCCGGGACGCCTCCGTGGAGGAATCGAGGGCCGCGAGCGGGGAGCTGCTCCAGTACCTGGACGAGCAGCTCCAGGCGAAGCTCGCCACCCCGGGCGACGACATGCTCTCCGACCTGGCCGCCCGGATGAGGGACGGCGACCTCGGCCGCCTCGACGCCGCGATGCTGGGCCTCTTGCTGCTCGGCGCGGGCCATGAGACCACCGCCAACATGATCGCGCTCGGTGTCCTGGCCCTCCTGGAACACCCCGACCAGCTGGCGCTCGTCCGCGACACCGACGATCCCAAGGTCGTCGCGGGTGCCGTCGAGGAGATGCTGCGCTACTTGACGGTGGTCCACAACGGCCAGCGCCGCGTGGTCCTGGAGGACCTCGAGATCGGCGGCGAGACCCTCCGCGCCGGAGAGGGCGTCATCATCCCCGGCGCCACCGGCAACTGGGAGCCCGACCGCTTCCCGGACCCCGCCCGCCTCGACGTCACCCGCGACGCCCGCCGCCACATGGCCTTCGGCTTCGGCATCCACCAGTGCCTGGGCCAGCCGCTGGCCCGCCTGGAACTCCAGGTCGTCTACAGCACCCTCCTGCGCCGCGTCCCGACCCTGCGGCGGGCGGTCGAACTGGACAAGATCCCGTTCAAGGACGACGGGGTGGTGTACGGGGTCTACGAGCTGCCCGTGACCTGGTAGCCGCCGGTCACGCGACGCCGACCCGGCGTGTCCTCCTGTCTGTCCCTGTGGGTGTCACGCTCAGTCGAGGCGGACGCCCGTGCGGCTCTCCAGCGCTTGGAGCAGGCGGGCCTGGAACTCCGCGTCCTGGGCTGCGGGGTGGGGTGACTGCGGCCGCCGGTGGTACCAGTAGCCGCCGGTCCGCGGGGTCACGTCGGGGTGGGTGGCGAGCCATGTCTGTGTCCGGTGGCCGGCGGTGAGGTCGTCCGGGGCGCCCGCGCCGCCCATGCGAGTGGGGACCCAACCGGGGTCGACCGCATGGCTGGTGGTGCCGTCCCAGCGGGAGGCGAGGGCGAGCGCGAGGGTGGTGACCCACAGCTTGGTGTCGTCGTAGGCGGCGCTCGCGGTGGACAGCTCTCGCAGCTCGGTGGAGCCGGTCCGGTGCATCGAGCTGCTGAGGTAGATGAGCCGGGCCGGCTTGTCCATCAACGCCGTGAGCACGTACGGCGCGACGGTGTTGACGGTGACCGCGTCCGGAACGTGCATGGTGCCGGCGTTGTGGATGACGGCGTCGAAGCGGCCGAATGCGGCGGCCTGCCGGGCGACGCCGGGGATCTCGTCCGGCTGGGCGAGGTCCCCGGTGATGACGCCGCGCCACCGGGCCGCGTCGTCCGGGCCGGTGAGACGGGACGGGTTGCGCACATGGACGACCACGTCGTGGCCGTCGTCGGCCAGCGCGTCCGCCGTGTCGCGCCCGAGCCCGCTGGATGCTCCGGTCACCAGGATCAGTGCCATGTCGGTGTCCTTTTCTCTGTGGCGTGCCGAGTCTCAATTCATCGCGATGTCCCGCCACTCCGAGCGCCAGGAGCTGGCCCGCTTCTACGGCGCGACCGACATCGTCGAGGAACGCGGTGACGAGGGCGTCGCGAAGATCAAGGAGCTCACCGGCGGGCTCGGCGCGCACTCGGTGGTCGAGGCCGTCGGCACCCAGGAGTCGACGATGCAGGCGATCGGCGCCACCCGCCCCGGCGGCCACATGGGCTTCGTCGGCGTCAACTACGACGTCGCCATCCGCGGCTTCGACCTCTTCCTCGCCGGCATCCACCTGGAGGGCGGCCCCGCCCCGGTACGCCGGTTCCTGCCCGACCAGATCCAGCTCATCTGGGACCGCAGGATCGACCCCGGCAAGGTCTTCGACCTCACCCTGCCCCTCGAAGAGGCCGCCGAGGGCTACCGGGCCATGGACGAGCGCCGCGCCACGAAGGTGCTCCTCACCCTGTGACCGGCGCGGGATCCGCGGCTCAGCGCACCCGTCCGCGCGGCTTCAGCGGCACCGGCGGCAGTGCGGGAGCGGGCAGGGGAGCACCGTCGTAGCCCTTGACCTCGCCGAAGCGTGAACCGGCCGTCCAGTCCGCACGGGCCTGTTCGATCTCCTGCTGGGTGCGGCCGATGAAGTTCCAGAACATGATGAGCTCTTCCTCGAACGGCTCACCGCCCAGGAGCATCAGGGACGCCTCCGACTCGGCGCGCAACGGCAGTTCGGTGCGGCCGCAGCCGAGGTAGAGCATGGAGCCGGGCAGGACCGGAACGCCGTCCACCCGCGCCTCGCCGGACATGGACAGGACGGCGTACTCGAAGTCCGGTTCCAGCGGGAGGCGTACGTCCGCGCCGCGGGCGAGGGTCAGGTCGGCGCCGACGATGGGGGTGTACGTCGTTCCGGGCGAGGTCGCGCCGTCGAGGGCGCCGAGGATCAGGGTGGCCGAGAGGCCGGGTGCCGTGACGACCGGCAGTTCGGCGTGGTGCTCGAAGCGCGGGTCGGTGTGGCGGTCACTGTCGGGGAGGGCCACCCACAGCTGGGCGCCGTGCAGGTAGCGGGCGTGCGACTTGGGGCTCTCCTCGGAGTGGCTGATGGCCCGCCCGGAGGTCATCAGGCCCAGCTCGCGCGGGCGGATCGTCTGGAGGCTGCCGGTCGAGTCGCGGTGCAGCACCTCGCCCTGGTGCAGCCAGCTCACCGTCTGCAGGCCCATGTGCGGGTGGGGCGGCACCTGCATACCGGGCTCGTCGGCGATGTCGTCGGGGCCGTAGTGGTCGACGAAGCACCAGGCGCCGACCATGCGGCGCCCCAGGTTGGGCAGCAGCCGGCGGACCTCGGTGGACTCGCCGAGCTTGACGGTTCGCGGGCTGAGGAGTTCGCGAACGGGCTCCGCCACCACGAAGCCGCGGCCGCCGCACAGGGCGGGAACCGACTCGCGATCAAGATTGCTCATGGCGCCCAACCTAGCCCCGCGAGAGGCGTCCCGTCAGTCCGTCGTCCGGGCCGTCCGGGCCCGTTCGAAAAATAGTAGCCATGTACATAGTAGCCATGTACTGTATTTGTCATGAGCGAGGGTTCCGAAAAGGCGACACCCGGATTCCTGGTGTGGCGACTGTCGATGAAGTGGCGGACCGCGGTGGACCGCGCAATGGCTCCGCTGGGACTCACCCACGCGCAGTACTCGCTGGTGGCGTCCCTGTACGGCATGCAGCGCGCCGGTGAGCGCCCCAGTCAGCGGCGCCTCGCCGACCATGTGGGACTGGAGCCGCTGTACGTGTCCAAGCTGGCGCGCTCCCTGGAGTCCGCGGGCCTCCTGGAGCGCACCCGTGACCCCCGCGACCCCCGCGCCGTGCAACTGGCCCTCACCGAGCAGGGCCGCGACACGACCCGGCAGGCCATCAAGGTCGTCCAGGGCCTCCTGGAGCAGTTGTTGACACCGTTCGGCGGCCTGGACAGCGAGCGCACCCGGGACTTCAAGCACGACCTCGTGACCCTGCTCGACGCACCTCTGGATCCACTCGCCGTCACCGGCGAGCCCGACAAGGAGCAGTCATGACCACCACCACTCCCCTGCTCAACCCCCGCGTCATAGCCCTGGCCCACTACGCCGCCCGCGGCGTCCTGGAGCGGGTGCTGACCCGCCACGGCGTGACGTTCCAGCAGTCCGTCACCCTGCGGGTCGTGGCCGTCGCCGACGGACCCGTCGAGCGGAGCCGGCTCGTCGACAGTGTCGTCGGTTCACTGAAGATCGGCGCCACGGAGGCCCACGCCGTGGTCGACGAGCTGATCGCCGCGAAGCTGGTGGCTCCGCGGGAGCCGTCACAGGTGCGGATCACGGACGCCGGACGGGAGCTGTACGAGAGGACGTCCGCCGAGACCGCGCCCATCACGGCCCGGATCTACGACGGCATCCCGACGGAGGACCTCGCCGTCTCCGGACGCGTGCTGACCCTCATCACCGACCGGGCCGACGCCGAGCTCGCGACCCTCGACAAGTAGTGGAAAATTGAACCAACTCTCTCCGTTGACGGCCCCGAAGGAGGTCGAAGTGGAGACGACGTACTACGACCACGGAACACCGGCGGAGCGCTGGGAGCGCGCGCGGATGTTCTTCGACGCCAGGGACTACGCCGCCGCGGCACGCGTTCTGGACGGGCTGGTCGAGGAGGTTCCGGAGCAGACCGGACCCCGGCTGCTGCTGGCCCGCTCCTACTACCACTCGGCCCAACTGCGCCGCGCGGAGGACGAGTTGCGCACCATCGTGGAGCGCGACCCGGTGGAGCAGTACGCCCGTCTGATGCTGGGCCGCACTTTGGAGCGGCAGGGGCGGCACGCGGAGGCCGGGCCGCACATCCGCCTCGCCTCCGCGCTCGCGGGTGACTTCGACACGCTCTGAGCACGACAGCAGGGGCCCGGTTCCGCCACGGAACCGGGCCCCTGTGCTGCCGTACGGTCAGGCCGCCGCGCCGGCGCGCCTCCCCCGCCGGTGGCTGATCTCCCCGAGGACGATGTCGACGACGAGGAACCCGGCCAGCGGAATACCGAGGAGCGGGACGTAGTACCCGAGGACCGCGATGCCCGCCACGCACGGCAGCAGGATCAGCGGGGGCACCTTCTGCCACGCCCCGCGCGGGATCGGACGGCCGAAGGCGGAGCCCCGCCCGCGCTGCCACCACATCCGGTAGCCCCACACGATCAACAGGATCAGGGAGAGCGCGAGCAGCATCAGGGCGATCTGGTTGACCAGGCCGAACAGGACACCCGTGTGCAGGTCGATGCCCCAGCGGGTCAGCTTGGCCAGGACCGGGTAGTCGGCGAACCGCAGCACGTCGGTGACCTCGCCGGAGGTCGGGTCGACGGCCACCGCGTCCTGCTTCGTCGGGTAGCTGCGCCCCACCTGCTTCACCACGTACGTCGACGAGGCATCGGCGGGCGGGACGATCTCGACCGGATCGCCGAGTCCCTCGGACCGCGCCGCCGCCAGGATCTTGTCGAGGCCGACGCCGTGCTCGGCGTCCCCGGCCGCGGTGGACGCGCCGTGCCCGGAGTGGTCGCCACCCGTGCTCGCGGAGATCGACGGGGTGGCCTGGTGCAGCGAGGAGCGCAGTACGTCGATGTTGGCGCCGGCGTAGGTGGACCAGGTCAGACCGGTCACCGACAGGAAGAGGAACCCGGCGGCGGCCCAGGCGCCGACGCCGCCGTGCAGGCCGAGGGTGCGGCGCCGCCCGCTGGTCCCGCGCAGCTTGCGCTGGGCCCGGCGGCGGGTGAACCACATGACCAGGCCGGCGCTCGCGATCACCCACAGCCAGCTCGCCGCGAACTCGCTGTAGAGGCGGCCGGTCTCGCCGAGGTGCAGATTGCGGTGGAGCTCGGAGATCCAGGTGCGCAGGGGCAGTGCGCCGGTGGAGCCGTACTGTTCGAGGGCGCCTTGGACCTCGGCGGTGTACGGGTCGACGAAGACGGCGAGGGTGTGGTCGGCGTCGACGCCCTTGACTCCGGACAGCAGGACCCGGGTCGTCGCGTCGTCCTGCGGGGAGGGGCGGACGGCCGCGACGGTGCCCTCGGGGTGGGCCTCGCGGGCGGCGGTGACCTGCTCGGAGATGGGCAGCTTGGTGTCGCCGACCGCGGAGACGGTCAACTCGTCGGCGTAGACGATCTTCTCGGCCTGGAAGGAAGCGGCGTAGAGGAGTCCGGTGCAGGCGGCCACCAGAAGGAACGGCGCGACGAGCAGTCCGGCGTAGAAGTGCAGGCGCAGCAGCAGGGGGCGGAGCGGTGCCCAACTGCTGCGTGACGGCGTCGGATCGGCGGCTTTCGGGGCCTCGTCCGTGGTCCTCGTGAGAGCGGAGGTCATCGGCGGTTCTTTTCTGGGGCAGGGGACGTTTCTCGGCTGTACCGGTCCAGTAGTCGGGGGAGGAGGCCTTCGAGTTCCCGGGGGCTGAAGTGACCTGCGTCACACAAAGGTGGGCTGGAGGGCATGGCATCCTGGCGCGATGGCAACTCCCCGTCATCACGCGCCCCTTGCCGGGCTGGTCGAGGAACTCCTGGCGGGCGACGGCCCGCTGCCGATCGTGGCGGCCGGTGATCCGGTCCTGCGGCGCGGGACCGAGCGGTTCGAGGGGCAGCTGGACTCCGCGCTGCTGGCCCGGTTCGTCGAGGCGCTGCGGATCACCATGCACGCGGCGCCGGGTGTGGGCCTGGCGGCTCCGCAGGTCGGCGTGCCCCTGCGGATCGCGGTGATCGAGGACCCGGCGCCGGTGCCGGACGAGATCAGGGTGGCGCGCGGACGGGTGCCGCAGCCGTTCCGGGTGCTGGTCAATCCGTCGTACGAGGCGGTCGGCACCGCGCGTGCCGGGTTCTTCGAGGGCTGTCTGAGCGTGCCGGGCTGGCAGGCGGTCGTGGCGCGCCACGCCGAGGTGCGGCTGACGGGCGAGGACGAGCACGGGCACGCCGTGGACGAGGTGTTCTCCGGGTGGCCGGCGCGGATCGTGCAGCACGAGACCGACCACCTCGACGGCCTGCTCTACCTCGACCGGGCGGAGCTGCGGTCGCTGTCCTCGGGCCAGGCGATGGCGGAGCGATGGGCACAGCCGACGCCGGCGGAGGCGGCCGAGTCACTGGGCTTCACACTGCCGTAGCGGACGGTGAACCGGGGGCGTGCCGGGGGGGGGGGGGGGGGGGGTCCCAGACGACCCCCCCCCGCCGGGTGGCCCCCCCGGGGGGGCGTTTTGGCGGGAGCGCTCCACCCGCCCCCGCCCCCCCACCCGGAAAG